>JBDSAA010000145.1:0-85776 GCA_039922375.1 Ferruginibacter sp. | reverse complement strand
AATTGAAGAATATTGAAAAACGTATTAGTTTATTAAAATTGACTCAGGATGAGCTTAAAAAATTATTTTCAAGAACGACATTGTTAGTCGAATAGAAGGGTGTTGTACAGAAATAGGTTGACTATTTGTTTTGGGCATCAGGCAGATTAAAACTTCTTTATCGTTAGTCACGGAAATAGAAAAACCCTTTTTATAGTTACTGACTGGGTTGTTCCAAATGCTGACAATTAAGTGGAGTAATGATTAGTAATAAGGAGGCCCCAGGCCTTGGAGATAAGGAGACAAAATGTAATTGATGCATACCAACAACGGAAGCATAACGTAACTGCATGTCACAGACCTTCAACAGTTAATAATTTAAGTGGCGCCAGGCTAACACTTAATCAAACTGCATGAGTTATATCAATCTACTGGTGATCTGATCTGGTTATTAGCCTATTACTTTGGAATAATACGATGAGCGTTTTTATCAATAGTAAACTTTTCTCCATCTTTTATTACTGCCATCTCATTGCTATAAAGCTTTATTTCCTCATCGTATTCTATAGGAACCAGTGCAAATTTAGCCCATGACATTATACCCCATTTTTTATCCACTCTTACACTGAAAGTAGGTTCAGGATTACCAGTAAGTTTCACTTCATCGTAAACAAGTGGTAACTGATCCCGCGCCAAATCATCTATCCAGCTTATTAAACCAAATTTACCTCCTTTGCTTACTATTTTAAAACCACCGGGACCACCGGGGAGATAAATAAATGGCCCCACATAATCATACCCTTTTATCTTTTTCTTTGAATCAGCATGAGACTTTTTTTTGTTGGCTTTTATCTCACGCACTTCTTTTCTAAATGCAGCACTGGTTCCGCCACTATTGATACTACTTCCTCCTGTTGTAGATACATTGTTTTGTTTCGCCTTTGCATCACTTGCAGCTTTGTCGTCATAATACTGTTTGGTAGTCTTTAAATTGCCGCTCGAATTAAACTGATTGTCCTGTGCATTACTGTTAGTGTAGTAAAAAAAAGTGGTACAGATCATTGTAACTCTTACAGCTGAACGCCAAATAAAATGTTTCATTGCGATTTTTTAGATGAACATGTAATATAGGCTTGTTAGATTAGAATTAACGATTACCAGCGATTCTGTAAGTAAATATATTTAATCTTTCTCATGGCCAGTGTCCCGGCCACTCCATGCGCATACTTTACCTAAATCAGCAAGCCACCCCAACTTCCTTATATGAATTGCATGGTCTTTGTGTATAGTGGTTAGCTTGCATTTTTTGGGTAAGAGAATTTACTTTGCTACAGGTCGGTGTCCACCGACCCCAGGAGACAAGGAGACAAAATGTAGCTGATGTATACCAACCACGGAAGCAATAAAAATAAAAAAAGAAATTTAAAGCCATGCAGCAATGCATGGTTGTGCCAGTCTGTTTTTGAAAGCATTAATTCCTTAGGTTGACGGCTATGGTGACACGAACCACGGCAGGAGCTCAGAAACTTTTACCATTGAGCATCCATCATTGATGACCTGGCCTCGCTTTTAATAACGGTTAGGAGTTGGGGCGAATTAGTAAATATAGATTTCCCAATCAATACTGAGTCGTCGGTATCAAGGCAATTATAAGCTCTTTCCATTACATCCAAATTCTGTCTGCTACAATCAAGTTCATAAGTTTTGTTTTTCCTTGTTCTACCTGATTGCGAGAAATAAGATTTTTTAACTACTATCTCTCCTTCGTACTTTATCGGTACAAAGTATGAATCTGCATAAATAAATGCACAGAGAAAAAGTGAGAATAATAATATTGAAATTGAATTTTTCCGTACTCATTTGCTCCGCCGCGTGCAGGTATCAGCGGCATTGGCCGCCCGGTGGTATGTGCCGGAGTAACCTGCAAACCCGGCAGGCATACATCTTCCGAACGATTGATTATACCGGATATATTTCTTTTTCAGCAGCCCCTACTTAAGCCTTTTGCTTTTTTTCTTTTTGGGATACATTTTTTTTGCAATTGCAACTAACTTGATAAATTCGTTCTGAAGATATTCTTTAGGGTCATATGCCTGCAATGCAATTGTTTCAATATCGGCCCATTTAGTATGCTCAATATATTTTGAATCCCTCAGTTTCATTCCGAACATAGCTATCGCGGTTGCCAGTTGATAATCTTTATCTATGGCAGAAAAGCTTTTGTAATTGTCTATACAGTCGTACTTAATTTCATGGTGTATTTTATTGTTACCATTTAAACTATAATTCAGTGATACCCTGGCTAGTGGCTCTTTAGCAGGTAGCAGCGAATTTATAGAATCTGTGTCTTGCAGCACGATTTCAAAAATAGCCATTACACTATTTCCACTACCCACTTCCCCGCCTTCAAGGTTGCCAATGGTGTCTGCAATCGCGTCTTTTTTATTGTCAAAACCTATTAACCGGTATTGCTTTATTATTGCCGGATTAAAGTGTACATTCAAAAAAACATCATCCGCTACTGCAAAAAAAGTTTGCGTAACTTCTTTTACCAATACCTTTTCTGCTTCCCTGATATCATCAAGATAAGCGTAGTTGCCATTGCCCCTTTTGGCAAGGGTTTCCAACTTTGAATCTTTAAAATTACCCATGCCTACACCGAGGCAAGTAAGGTACACGCCGGTTTGCCGCTGCCGGGTAATCAGTTCTTCCAGTGACTTTTCTGTAGTTTCGCCTACATTAAAATCCCCATCTGTGGCAAGTATTACCCTGTTATTACCCCCTTTAATAAAAGTTTTTTCAGCTAAATTATAGGCCTTTCTTATAGCGGATTCACCCGGGGTATCACCTGCTGCACTCAGTTCTTCAATAGATTTAATGATTTTTTGCTTGTCGTCGCCACTGGTAGGCGGAAGCCAAACAGCGACACTACCGCCATAAATAACAATGGACACTGTATCCTCAGCTCTCAGGTTTTTGACCAGCATTTGAAAGGCCGCTTTTACGAGTGGCAAACGGTTGGGCATATCCATACTGCCTGATGCATCAATTAAAAACACAAGGTTACAGGGAGGTACATTGGCCATATCAATTTTACGGGCATTGATATTAAGAAAAAGCAATTTACTTTTCGCATTCCACGGGCAATCTGAATATTGTGTTTCAATTTTAAAAACTTCATTTTTTTCAGGCTCTTTGTAGTGGAGATTGAAATAATTTAGCAACTCTTCAATTCGAACCGCATCGGGAGGCACCGTACTATTTTGGTGTAGAAACCGCCGGATATTGCTGTAGGAGGCTTTATTTACATTGAGCGAAAAAGATGTATTGGGAAATTTGGAGGTATTTACTTCCTCATTTTCAACCAGGGAAAAATAGGATTCATCACTCACCACCCAACTCAATTTATAAGTTTGGGTTGGGTCCCGGGTAACTGAAACTAAGTGCTGGCGAAATTTGCTTGCATTGAGAGATAAAGCGGTCAATGTTATCAACTGAAAAACATCGGCTTTAACATCCACTACTTTTTTTTCGTAACCCTCCAGGCTCAAAGTAACAGAATCGCGTAATACCTGGGTACTAATGCCGAACCCGCCGGAGGTACCAGAGTAGTAAATCATGTGGGTAGAATGAAGCTGTATCTTCACATTTTGCAGGGGACGCCTTTTTTCATCCAGTATTTCGCCTCTTAAATAATATTGAGCGGTAATAGTGAGGAAGAAGGAATAAGTAAAAGTATATGCAATCAGTTTTTTCAACAAGCTAAAGTTAAGTCAAATAATAAATATTCTACTACTTCAACATATCACACATTACCCCAGGCAATTACTCTTCTATCAACTGATATATCTCGGCAAGGTTTCTACCCAAGCCGTCAAAGTCGAGCCCAAAACCCAGGAGGAATTTATCGGGAACATTGAAGCCTAAATAATCAATGACGATTGGATGTTCAAGGGCTTCGGGCTTGTGCAACAGGGCAGCAATTTTTAAAGATGCCGGCTGCTGGTTATACAGCTGTGGTAAAAATTTATTGAGTGTATTACCTGTATCTACGATATCTTCTATTATCACCACATGACGGTTGAGCAAGGGTTCATCAAGGCCAATAGAGGTAATAACATTTCCGGTAGAACGGGTCCCTTTATATGATGCCAGTTTAATGAAACATATTTCAGCCTCAATATTTATTTCCTTGAACAAGTCGGACGCAAACATAAATGATCCGTTCAAAATGGCTATAAACAAAGGGCGCTTTCCTTTATAGTCAATATTGATCTGACCGGCTAAGGATTCGATGCGCTTTTGTATTTCGGCTGCACCGATATAAGGTTGAAATTTTTTTTCATTAACCTGGATAACTGACATGAGCGATGTTGGTATTTTATTTAAACTTAATGATGCTGCTTTTGCAAACGATTGTAAGCAGCAGGTTCTTTTGACGAAGTCTTTCAATGACCCGATGCATCCATCGCACCAAATCTTGTATTGTAACAGCACAATTTTAAAGGAACCTTAGGTTGGAAAGCAAACCATGATTTGAAATCTGGTAGAGGCTAAGACTCACTTCCCGATGATTAATTGTTGGCCTGCTTTTAAATCATTCGTGGTAAGATTATTCCATTCTTTTAATTGCTGAACAGTTACACTATACTTTTTTGCAACCGTATACAAACCTTCTTTAGGTTGCACCTTGTGTAACCGGGCAGGACCAGCACGGGTTGTAACGGCGTTTTGAACAGCGTTGGCCTGATCTGATTCCGCTACTGCCTTTAAATATAATTTTGTTCCGGGAAACACATCTCCGTCTTCATTTAATTGATTATACTCCAACAGGCTTTCTAATTGTATCCCTTGTCGTTGAGCAACATCATACAATGTTTCTTTTTTCTTTACAATAACAAAATCCCTGTCGCCGTTTTTAGCTTTCTTTTGTAAAAATATTAGTTGGCTTTCTTCCAATATCCCATCCTCTTCCAGTTCATTAATATCTAAAAGCTTATGTAAACTAATATTGTAACGGGACGCAATGGCTAACAGTGACGTGCCTTTGGCTGCATTCACACATTTGCTGCCATTAATGAAAATAATTTCAGACAAATTATCCTTAAGGGGATATGTTATTTCATCCTCCTTATTTTTGTTTGAAACCGATGCATTGATTTGTTCACTGCTTTTTATTGCCCCTTCCTTATCAAAAACTATGGGATCATCTTTAAATTTTCCAGATTCGAATTTCGGTACACCGGCAGCACCCGCAAGTGAGTATTGTTGTAAATTATACTGCTCAATGTGCCTGATAAGGATATTCGGATATTTTGGATTTGTAGCATATCCCGCTTGTCTCAATCCATTTGCCCAGCCTTTATAATCTGTCGGATTTATGTTGAACAAAAAAGCGTAGCGTTCGCTCCCCCGCAAAAAATTACTGTGATCCCGGTAAGAGTCTTCAGCGCTCTTATATGTTCTAAAGCATTCACCTGGTGCGTCATCATCATGCGATACGCCACCGGCCGTCCATGTGTTTTTACATTTGATACCAAAATGATTGTTGGACTTTTTTACCAGAACGCTGTTGCCGTTTTCAGTTTCCAATAGTCCCTGCGCCAGCGTAATGGCAGCAGGAATGCCCATACGCTTCATTTCCTTAATAGCAAAATCTTTATAAAGTTCGATATATTGTTCAGGTGATAAAGTCTGGGCATTGGTAGACAATACGAAAAAGCTCAGAACTAAAATGAATTGAAATATTTTTTTTATCATAGCTGGTTTAATCATTTATACTATAATGGATAAAGATTGATCTGATAGGTTTATTATTGATTTCCTTATAATACAGATATAACGCCAATTTTATAGTTTTCTTATCATCAACAACCCATCTCTCATTGTTAATACTACCTGTTCTACTCTTTGATCATTTAAAACATGCATGTTAAAACCCTGAATAGCTATAGCATTTTTTCCGCTGATAGGATTTTCCAGCACTTGTCCGTGAAACAGAACATTGTCGGCGATTATAAGGCCGTTTTGCTTTACCTGGGGCAAAATTAATTCGTAATAATCAATATACCCAGTTTTATCCGCATCAATAAAAACAATATCCCATGTCTCATTTAAGGAAGGGATAATATCCCTGGCATTGCCGACGTGCAAAACTATTTTTTCTTTATCGGGTAACTGTTGAAAATATCCATTGGCAGTAACTGCATCCTCTTCTCTTAATTCGATGGTATGCAATACTCCTCCGCTTTGCAATCCTTTAGCCAAACACAATGCACTATACCCTGTAAAGGTACCGATTTCTAATATTCTTTGGGGCCGCAATAAAGTACTCAATAATGTTAAAAATCGCCCTTGCACATGACCGCTTAGCATATGCGCCTGCGGATGTGTTTGCATTGTATATGCAGATACTTCTTTTATTAATTCATCTTCAGCAGATGTAAAAGCACCTGCATATTCTTCCGCTAAATGATTGATTAGTTCCATAAATTATATTCTTGCAACGGAGGACTTCGTCAATGATATTGCCCAAAGTCCTATAAATGTAATGAACCCATTAATGATCAGCAGTTCAATGCCAATCTGGTATCCATTGAACCAGTTCTTTGCATTCATGCTGAGAATGTAAGAAAGCGCCGGAGCTATTAAGCATACCAGTGTAACCATTAAGGTATTGGGCAATTGCTTGCGTGTAAAAATGCCAAATGCAAACAAGCCCAGCAACGGGCCATAGGTATACCCTGCCAGGTCCAGTATCTTATCTATTATACTATTATCATTTAACACTTTGAATACCATAATGCAGCATAAAAATATAATCGTAAATGAAAGGTGTACCATTAGGCGTAATCGCTTTTTTTGTTTTTCATCCAGGTCATCTCTTTCTTTTAAACCAAGAATATCGATGCAGAAGGAAGAAGTTAAAGCTGTTAAAGCCCCATCTGCACTTGGAAACAAGGCAGATATCAGTGCGATTATAAACATAATGCCAACGGCAGTGGGAAAATAGTTAAGCACAATGGAAGGAAATGCTTTGTCACCAATCACGTTGGCATTGTTTAAAATAAAATGCTTTACCGTTTTTCCATTTACTATTACATCCTGGTACAGCGCTCCATTTGCATTGCCATACAAATACAAAAGCCCCCCTAGAAGCAGGAACAAAAATAATACAGATACTAAAATAACAGCAAGCGTAATTACATTCTTTTGAGAGTCTGCCAACCGTTTTACACTAATATTTTTTTGCATCATTTCCTGGTCCAGGCCGGTCATGGCAATTGTAATAAATGCTCCACCAATAATTTGTTTTAGAAAAAACCCTTTGCTATTTACATCCGTATTAAAAATATTAAGGTAGCCTTGTGTGTTCAACTCCGTTAGTGCTTCGCCAGGTGAAAGATGTAGGTTATTCAATATGTAGATAATACAAATGATCAAGCCTGAGATCATCAATGTGGTTTGTAAAGTATCTGTATAAACAATTGTTTTAACGCCTCCTTCAAATGTGTATAACAGAATCATCAATAAAATAACTGCAGCGGTAACCACGAATGGCACTCCTAATTTATCAAGTATAAAAAACTGCAATATATTTATTACAAGGTACAAGCGTGCCGTGGCACCTACAGTACGGCTAATAATAAAAAACAATGCACCTGTTTTATAAGCAACTATTCCAAACCGCTGCAGCAGGTAATTGTATATGGAAGTAAGATTGAGCCGATAGTATATGGGCAACAATACAAAAGCAATCACCATATACCCGATTAGATAACCGATGGCAACCTGCATGTATGCAAAACCCTTAAAGCTATTGCCGGCCACATCTCCCACGGCACCGGGCACACTAACAAATGTAACCCCGCTGAGAGAAGTGCCAATCATTCCAAATGCCACCAACATCCAATTGCTATTGCGATTTCCTATAAAGAACGAATCATTGTTTGAGTCTCGGCTGGTAAACCATGCTACCAATAAGAGTAAGATAAAATATCCTATAACAAAAGAAAACAAGAGTATTGGAGACATGCAAGGTTGGTTTATGTAAAATAAAATTGAAAATATAAAAAAACTTTGTGTCTTTGCTTATAAATAATTTGTAAAGCTATATGGAGTTTAAATCAATAGCGGTTTTTTGTGGTAGCAAAACCGGCAATCATCAGCTATATGCAACTCACGCCACTGCATTGGGATACCTGTTGGCGGAGAAAAATATTCTTTTAATTTATGGTGGAGGAAACAAAGGAATAATGGGGGCCGTTGCCAATGCCGTAATGGAAAAAAAAGGGCAGGTCATTGGAATCATACCCGAAGTGATCCTTGGCTGGGAGCAACAACATGAAGGTATCAGTGAATTGATAGTAGTGGACAACATGCATGCACGCAAACGTATGATGTATGAAAAATGTGACGCTGCCATTATTTTACCAGGTGGATTTGGTACGCTGGATGAATTATTTGAAATACTTACCTGGAACCAGTTAAGCATCCATGATAAACCGATCTATATGTTAAACACCAATGGATTTTATGATTCGCTATTAGCGCATATGAATAAAATGCTGCAGGAAAACTTTCTTTATGGCAGCCTTGAAAATGCATTTACGGTCGTTTCAAATCCTGAAGAAATCTTTACATCCTTCTAGAACTCCCGGTGATTTCTTCCCTGGAATAACGCAATATTAAACCCGGCATTAATGATTGGAATAGTGCGTTGCAAATTATCGACGTAAGGAGAATTAGCAAGCTTCAATACATCAAACGAAAGCGAAATATAATAGTAGGTATTGTTATCCTTTTCCCTTCCAGATGCATAACCCACACCTAATAATAAACTATTCACATCTGTTTTAAATTTGTCCCGGGTGTAACTGCTATTGTCAGCCTTTACATATTTTTCCGTTAAAAAATTATGCTCAAATTGAGCTTGGGCAAATAAAAATTTAATTGGAAATACTCTTACAAATGCACCTGGTCCTACGATGGTTTGCCGTATTTTATCGCCATAAGTATAAACGTCCCTTTGAGATATATAATTAAAATTGACGCTAACGGCAGCGTCTAACCACTTCGTAATACTATAACCAAAATATGGGCTCACTCCAAGAGCAGTGGTACCGTTGAAGAAGGAGGCATTTACATTACCGCCAGTAAACAAATTCTCTTTTTTAAATCCCCCGGTTACTCCCGAATCATCTTCCTGCGCTTTTGTAATTAAAATAAAATTAAATAGGAGTGCTACCAGGATTAACTTTTTCATTGTACTTAATTATAAGTGTTTCAGTATGATTATGCATGTAAAAATCGTATAATTTGATCAGTTAATAAAATACCAATTAGAACTGTGACACTATAAAATGTTAAATTTAAATAAAGAGTTAAAAAAGTTAAAAGACATTTTTATATTTGATACGAAAATGTTCGTAAACGTTAATCATAAACATCAAAGCCATGTACCAGCTTATTAAAAAGAACAAAAAAATTATTGGAGGAATAGCCGCCTGCCTGCTGATTGGAGGTATAACCATGTCGTTTCAAAATATACCTTTTGGTCCATTAGACAAAGTGGATTCTTTAACAGATGTTCAGGATACTATTCCTGATAAACCAAAAGATAATGAAACGAAAATGACCATAAAGGATTTTGATCGCCTGGTACTGAACATGGACAATGAGTCGCTTAAAATACAGAAAGAAATTTCGAAGATTGATTTCGATAAGATCCACCATGAAATAACGAATTCTTTAAATAAAGTGGATTTTGATAAAATAAAAATTGACATAGATAAGGCAATAAATCAAATCGATATAGTCAAAATAGAGAACAGCATTAAATCGGCATTGAAAGAAATAGATTGGGATAAAATGAATAGTGAATTAAAGATTTCACTACAAAATGCAAAAAAGGAAATAGAGAAAGTAAAAATGACAGAGCTAAAAACCCAACTGGAGAAAGCAAAGCTGGAACTTGAAAAAAGTAAGAACGAGATTAAAAAGATCAATGTTGATGAAATAATTAATAAGGCACATAGCGGAATTGCCAATGCAAAAGACGAGTTACGTTTAACTAAGCAAATGTTTAATGAAATGGAGAAGGATGGGCTGATCAATCAAAAAGAAGGTTTTACCATCGAATATAAAAACAAAACGTTGTTTATAAATGGCAAAAAACAAAATGAAAAAATCACTAACAAATACGAGCAATATATAAAAGGAGATTCCTTTAAAATTAGTATCAGTAAAGAATAGAAAAATGATATCAGGGTACCTGGATGTTTTAAATTGATTTTTTTACCTTCATGACATAAGATAAAAAGATCGCTTAGAGATAGAGAATATTAGGAAGTAGTGCCCACCTGAATCATAAACTCCAGGCGTTTTAATTATCAAAATGTCGGGCAGAAAACCTGGCGGGAATCACTATTTACTTCACCATAAAACCCTTTCTTTATAATATTGAATTCATTTGCACCGCGGTAATTATTAAACTTACCCAGGGAGGAAGTTGTAACATCATAGCTAAAAGTGAACCGTATATTTTTTAATTCAAATCCAACCATTGGCACAACTGCATCGCCTACACGATAGTATAATCCCGCAATTAATTGTTTATCCCCCCCCTCGCCAGATAGATTATAGTTAGCATTCAGACCCAATACCAACTCACTGGATTTTGCCTGGTTGGTATAATAGATATTGGGGTTAATGATTACCCTATCATTTACTTTTAATAAAGCATTTAAAAATCCGATGTGGCGGATCGGAATTTTGCTGCTGTCCGGTGCCCCGCTAAAAAAAGATTCGTGCGGGCTATTTACATGGTGAATAGAATATCCACCATTTATGTAAAGATCTTCAGTTGGAAAATAGGCATAATTTAAACCTACCTGGATATCCATATAACTGATATTGTTGTTGGTGAGAACCACTGAAGAAGGAAGCGTATTATCAAAAAACTTCCCGTCAAACTGGTCAGGGAAAGTAAGCTTACTAGCATCAATGCGTTTATTGGCCCAGCCCACATTAAAGCCAGCACTTAGCAAACTGCTATTACCTAGCTGCTGATGATACGCCAGCGAGCCGTAAATTTTCGTAGACCGCAACCCTCCACTTCCTGCTATATCACTCAATATTACACCGCCAAGCCCCAGCCATCCATTTTCAATTTGGTTGCGTAACAATTGTGCATCTGCAAAAACGCTGATAGTTTTATAAGGAGAAGCCAGGATAGAAGAATATTGATTGCGGTAATGAGCGCCCATTCTATAATCAGCATCAGGTATAAAACCTGTATTGGCAGGATTGGTGGTAAGCGGAGAGTTGAAGAATTGCGAAAAATGCAAATCCTGGCCATCAGAAACAGCTACAACCTGCAAACAAATCGAAAACAGAATTAATATTTTTCCTTTTATCTTCATCCTTTTTAAATTACCTAAAGATCATACCAATGATGTTACCTCAATAAGGATATGTCGCCCGTTTTCCTAACTTTTTTTCCATCTGTAAATTCTACGTCCAGGCTATAGGTATACACATCCATTGGTTGTAAAGAACCATTGAATGTACCATCCCACCCAATGGCCTGGTTATTACTGGCAAACATTCTTTGCCCCCACCGGTTATATATTTTCCAATCCATTTTACCTATACCAAACCCAACTACTTTTACCACGCCATTTGTGCCAAACTTTCTGGGTGTGAATGCGTTCGGCACATCAAGCAATGGAAGCACCACTGCAGGTACATCAAGGCAGAAAGTATCGGGACATCCTGCAACATTTATCGCTGTTAAGCAAACATTATATAAACCTGTCGCATTAAATTGATGGCTTGGATTTACAAGTGTGGAAGTTTGTCCGTCTCCAAAGTTCCAAACATAACTAATGGCTCCACTGGAAAAGTTGTTAAAATTGGCAGGCTTGTTTTCTTCAGCAGGATTAGGTGAAAAACTAAACCCGGCAGAGGGTATGGGAACAACAGTAATAGTAAAGCTATAAGTATCAGTTCGATTACAGGTAGTGGTATCTATAGCGGTTAATCGCACAATATAAGTACCGGGATTGACAAAAAGATGGCTTGGATTAACATTGGTTGATGTAGTACCATCGCCAAAGTCCCATAAAAAATCCAGGCCACCCAATGAGGTGTTGGTAAACTTCGCATCATAAGGTGCACAGCCTTTATCTGGCGTATCAAAACGTGCCTGTACATTTACAGCCAGCCTAACCGTCTTTTTTACGCTATCGGGTGCATTACAAAAAGTAGAATCATCTACCAATAACCTTACATTGTAAGTGCCTGGAGCGGCATAAGTGTGCGTGGTAGTTACGAAACCTGCTCGCTGCAGGGGAGTATTATCCCCATAATCCCACAAAAAGGAGGTAGCTGTATAAATTGGTAGCACAGCCGTAGTCGTATTTCGAAATTGAAATGTCAAACTCTGGCAACCACCTATTTTAGAAGGTATAAAATCGGGCGTTACGATATTGTTTCCCACTCTAACGGAAGTATATGCCGTGTCAGCTACATTACATGTTGCAGAGTCAATTGAAACTAACCGCACTCTGTAAGTACCTACCAGGTTGTAGGTATGATTGATTGTGTTCGAGGTCTGTATTACATCGGGGGTATTGTCTCCAAAGTTCCAAACATATGATTTTCCTTTTGCCAATGTATCAGTAAAGGTTACATTTAGGGGGACACAGCCAATAGTATCTGTTACGCCATTAATCGTGGCCTTAACGCTGGCACCTATTCCGCCGAAATTCATCTCTATTTTTACAGCGGCTTCATTGCAGTTATTAGACCCATTTCTAGGCGACCATACGCCCGGTGTTGTGGGAAATACAACGCCTGGATTACTCCGTCCGCCGCAATTCGCACATATTGCCTGGTAAATAATTCCGTTTGCATCGAAACGGCTCGTACCTCCATCAACGTGATCGTCAAAGCCGCCCCTCTGGCCATAGAAACTACCAAATAACTGACGTACCGCGTTTTTTTCTAAAACGAAAAAATAAAAATCATTTCCATCTGTTGCTGATTGAATGGCATCGCTGGTTACAGGCAAGCCGTTTGTTCCTGCATTTGGATAACCTCTGTCATGATTAAATTTACCACCCCATCCCGAAACATACACATTCTGGCAACGGTCTACTAAAAAAGCTGTGATGGATAAATTTGGGATCGGTGAGTTGGTACCAAAGACCGTTGAATAGACAAATGCGGAGAGATCAGGTTGCAATTTACTGATAAATTGCTTTCCACCGGTACTGCTAAATGCCGCGTTGACGACGGTCCAGCTGCCGGATGTAGTACCTGTAACATATGGGAACCCAAATTTGTCAAATTGAATACCATAGACCAGGTCGTTGCCGCCAGTACCCAAATATGTAGTTTTTATAATTCCTGATCCATCAGGTGAAATTTGTGTTACAAAACCATCTACCTCCCCGCCCTGGTATGCCGGGTTGATTACTCCCGATTTGTTACCAGGTAAATCGGTACTGCTGCTACCTCCGGCAACATATAAATTGCCCGTAAGCGGATTGATGGATAAAACAAAACATGCATCCGTTCCCGTACCGCCAAAAAAAGTACTAAAAATTCTTGCAGACAGATTGGGGGTAAATTTTAAAATTACGCCATCCTGCTTTCCCTTTCCATATACAGTTTGAATGGGAGAACCAGCCACCGGAAAATCAGAAGATTGTGTGCAGGATGCTACAAAAATGTTGTTGCCGCCATCTAGTATCACTTCACTTCTTGCATCATCTCCATAATTCCGTCTTGTTGTTTCAGCGCCATCAGGCGTATCAAATTTCTTTCGGATGTTCACACCATCATCACTGCTCCCTCCTATGGCAACCGATCCAACTAAGGCAGATCCAGCTGCATTAAATTTCGTGATAACAATATCATATCCACCAATGGGACCAATTCTTGGTAAAACTGTAGGATAATTTTTGCTAGCATCGGAATTGGAAAACGAATTGGAACGACCTGCAATTACGAGGTTGCCCGCCGCATCGCTTATCATACTGTGTGGCTGCTCGTTACCGCTGCCGCCTATATATGTCGCAAAAACTCTATTCACTCCGTCTGGCGATAATTTGATGATTGCAATGTCATAAGGGCCATTTGAATCTTCATCGACCCCCCCATTAAAAGTTTGATCGAAAGCACCGACAGATACCGGATAACCGCTTCCGAAAGAAATACCACCTGCAAAAAAACTACCATCAGGCCCCGGTGTGGCAGTGTATCCCCAGTTATCAGTGGAGCTGCCCGTAAAGGATGCAAAAATTAAGGTAGGGTCTATAACAATAGTTTGATTGGGTAAATAATCCTTTATCTTAAATCTAACTACATTTTCACTCACATCATATTTGCAATCCAGCACTTGCCGGGTATCATTTTGTACCTGATAAGTATAAGGATATAATTCCTTTACTTGGCCAACAGAAGTGCCTATTACTAATTCCTTATTGCTTACTTCCAGTTTATCTACTCCATCATACTTTAATGCAATATCATTCACATTTCCTCCAGGACGCACAATAATATCATACTTTAGTGTGCCGGCATCAGTATAATATCTTACGTCGATATTGGGATACATATTTCGGTAAGTAACGCCCTGGTATATTTTGCACTCCCCTTTCCATTTGCTTTTGTCGTTCCCTAAAAAATAATTGTTGTAAGTAGCCAAGGCTTTGTCTGGTGAAATGGTAACTCCTTTGGTGGCATTCATGAAACTTACGCGATAGGCGTGAGAACGTAAGGTGAAATTTTTATCGGCGGGTCCAATTTTTTTTGCAGCGGACACTGAGGTTGCCTCTGTGTGCGAATGGTTATGAGTTAAAGTGGCTAGCTTATCAAGGTCTTCTGTATTATGTTGTAAAACAGTAAATCCTCTTTGCTCCATAAAGAATGCACCGGTGGGAATATCCGCTTTAAAATTTACTTTGCTATCCCATTGCCCTTTGTTTTCAATAAACTGCAACTGCGCTATTGATGGGCTTACAATACCAAAAACAAGCACAAGAATAATCAGATAAAAGGTGAGCAATTTAAAAACTTTCAAGGAGGAGATTTTTTACAATTTACTAAATCATAACGAATAAACAATGCTAATGTTCGGTGCATCCAATCGTTAAAACAACTACGATATTTTACTCCATACTGTTTTACTTTTTTGCAAATGGAGGTGATTTTTAACAGGCAAATTATCTGCCAGACTTAGATCAGGATCTTCTTCGATAATCGCCGTCGCTATGGTTTTTGCAACGTCAAGCATCACACGATCTTGTACGATATTTGCCAATTTAAAATTTAACAGACCACTTTGCCTTGTGCCTTCAATATCTCCCGGGCCTCGTATTTCAAGGTCTTTTTCGGCTACCTTGAAACCATCGTTGGTTTCACATAATATCTTAAGACGTTCCCTTGCTTCTTTTGATATTTTATACCCTGTTAATAATATGCAAAAACTTTTTTCATTCCCCCGCCCTACTCTTCCCCTTAATTGATGGAGTTGAGATAATCCAAATTTTTCTGCACTTTCAATTACCATTACGGACGCATTTGGCACATTCACTCCTACTTCAATTACGGTTGTACTCACCATTATTTGAGTGTCACGGGTTACAAATCTTTTCATGTTAGTTTCCTTCTGCTCTGGTTTCTGTCTTCCGTGAACCATGCTTATCCAATATTTAGGTTCAGGAAAAAAAGATTTAATCTCTTCAAAACCCTTCCTCAAATTTTCATAATCAAGGTTGGCTGATTCTTCTATTAAAGGATAAACTATATAAACCTGCCGCCCTTTTACAATTTCTTTTTTTATAAAATCCATCACCTGAGGCCGCTTATTTTCAAAACGATGGATTGTTTCAACCGGTTGCCTGCCAGGAGGCAATTCGTCAATTACACTGTAATCCAAATCGCCATAAGCAGTGAGGGCAAGCGTTCTTGGGATAGGCGTAGCCGTCATAACAAGCATATGGGGAGGCAGCGAATTTTTTTTCCATAATTTGGCCCTCTGTGCTACCCCGAATTTATGCTGTTCATCCACCACGGCAAACCCAAGATTTTTAAAAATAACTTTGTCCTCAATCACTGCATGCGTACCGATTAAAAGGGTTAATGAACCGTCTTCACAAGCTTTTAAAACTTCCCTTCTTTTCTTAACAGGTGATGAACCCGTAAGCAGTTGGACAGATACAGGCATATCCTTTAGCAGATCAGCTATACTGTTAAAATGCTGACGGGCCAGAATTTCGGTAGGAGCCATTAATACGCTTTGAAAACCATTGTCAGCAGCGATCAACATACTTAGCAACGCAACAATTGTTTTACCGCTGCCTACATCACCCTGTAACAGCCTGTTCATCTGTTTACCCGATCCGGCATCCTTCCTGATTTCTTTTAAAACTTTTTTTTGAGCATTCGTTAATTCGAACGTCAAATATGTATTATAAAATGTATTAAACAATTCACCTACTTTATCAAATATCCAACCCTTGCTAAAACGATGGCGGGTACTGCGAATAAGCCCTAAACGTAACTGGGCAAAAAATAGTTCTTCAAACTTCAGGCGCCTTACAGCGTGTGTATACAGTTCGTCCGAAGAAGGAAAATGAATATTACAAAATGCCTCCCATCGAGAAATAAAACGATATTGTTTTAAGATAGCTTCCGGCATATTTTCCGGGAGGTCTCTTTGAGATAACATTTCTAATAAGGCCTGTGTTAACTTCCCCATCGCCCTGCCGCTAAGGCCACGTGACCCTAACTTTTCCGTAGACGAATAAATTGGTTCCAAAAACTTTTTACCCCCTGCTTTTTCGGGTGTGAACGCTTCTATTTCAGGATGCACCATCTGAACTTTATGCATAAAAAAACCAGGCTTCCCAAAAACTAAATAAGGCTGGCCCGGATGAAGTATCTTTTCAATCCATGTTATTCCCTGGAACCAGGTAAGTTCGATTTCTCCTGAGTCATCCTGTAAGTAGGCTACCAGCCGTTTGGATCTTTTTTCTCCAATTATCTCAATACCCGTTAATCTCCCTGCAACCTGTGCATATTCTGTATCAGCCTTCAGTGACGCAATTTTATCAATCCTCGTTTTGTCTATATGCCGGAATGGATAGTATTCGAGTAGGTCTTTGAAGGTAAAAATGTTTAACTCCTTCTTCAACATTTCCCCCTTTAGAGGCCCTACACCTTTTAAGTATTCAATAGGAGATGCTAGTATGTAATTGCTGAAGTTGATAATATTAATTTTTACAAATTTATTGTCTGTTTATTACAACCGCATTTAATAATTGTAGTGTTAGCTGTGCAAGCATTTCCTATTTAAAACAAGAACAGGATATGTTGATAAAATCATCATATCCTGTTTGTTTAAAAAGTTGAAATAAAAGCCGGTTGTTTTATTTGACCATAAATGATCAGTTTACCGTGACACCCTACCGGAAAACTTTTTGGGCCTATTTGAATTTCGATTGCCGCCCTCGGGTCTGGATGCTCCCGGACTGTAAACCGGGGCTTCACCGAACTGCTCTGGAACAATAGCTTTAGGTACTGGTTTGCCTAATAACCTTTCAATTACAGCAAACTTGCGTTGCTCCTTCACACTGATAAAGGTGATGGCGGTACCTTCTGCTGCCGCCCTCGCCGTCCGCCCGATCCGATGCACATAATCTTCACCATCGTGCGGTACATCATAATTTAAAACCAATCCTATGTTATCTATATCAATGCCACGACTTAGTATATCTGTAGCCACAAGAATTTGGATCCTGCCACTTTTAAAATGCATCAATACTTCTTCTCGTTTGTCCTGCTCCAGGTCACTGTGTATCTCATCTACAGGTAGATTCGTTCTTTTTAAATCACGGGTTAATTGCTTCACACTAATCTTGCTGCTGCAAAATATCAATACCGATGAAAAATTCTTTTGATTGAGGATAAATTTAACCAAAGGGATTTTTTGAGTATCATATACCACATATGCCAACTGGGTAATTTTATCATTTGGCTTACTCATCGAAATACTAACCTCTTCGGGTTTGTGAAGTATCGTTCTTGCGAGCTCCCGTATTTTGTGAGGCATTGTTGCGGAAAACAAAAGATTTTGCCTTTTGGAAGGTAGGGCATGGATAATACGCATGATATCGTCATAAAACCCCATGTCGAGCATGCGGTCAGCTTCATCCAAAATCAAGTGCTTTAACCCCTGAAACTTTACATAACCCATATTAATATGCGCTAACATTTTTCCAGGCGTACAAATCACTACATCTGCTCCTGCGCTTAATGCTTTTTTTTCCTGGATAAAAGCATTCCCGTCTCCACCCCCATATACTGCGATCGAACTCACCGATGTAAAGTAAGAAAGCCCCTCCATGTGTTGCGCAATTTGAATTGCCAGTTCCCGGGTAGGCACTATAACCAACGCAGTTATGCTATGATGATTTACAGGAGTTGATATGATATTATTAATTAGAGGCAGTAAGAATGCTGCCGTTTTCCCGGTACCGGTTTGTGCTGATGCTATCACATCTTTTCCGGCTAATACTAAGGGTATAACTTGTTCTTGTACGGGGGTTGCAACGTCATATCCGGATGCTTCTATTCCTTCAAGCAGACGTTCGTCGAAACCAAAATCTTTAAACTTCAAAATGCGGATTGCTGGTTAAATTATAAAAAATCGAATTGTTGAGACAGATTAGCCGTTGACCGTTTCTGCTACTGCTTCGGTTTCAATAGGATGTGGTGTTATATTTTTTATTGTCAACTGAAATTTGGTATTTAAGATTACCAGGAAATGGCCGGTTTGCAGCACCGTTTTAGTCGCAGCATCTTCAAGCATCGCGGCAGCTAAATGACTGGCCAGGTCTGAACCACTGATAACATTACTTACTTTTCCTTCGGTATATTCAATTACAAATTTATAACCAGCCTTTCGTCCCGTACCCGCTCTTTCAAAATCATCGCGGTTTAAACTTAGCAACTGATCGCCAACAGATGATTTTTTCAATAAAATTCTTATTACCGGCAAGTATTTGTTCCAAATATAAGTATACATAGATTTAATTTTTATAATTCCTTGGGTAACGGAAGAGGATAAACTATTGAAAAATATATTAAATGACTCTAAAGGTAAGATTAATTGACGGAAAACTTATTTTGATTTGCCCACGCAGGTCTATACCACTTCTGCTCAATTGAATAAAACTCACGATTCTTTAACAAAATGGTTGAAATTTTCGCACAATATTTGATTTAGCAAAGAGTTAATATATGGTTAGGGCTTCATCTCTCTAAAAAAATCATTAAAACCTGCATCATGAATTCAATCAACAATAAATCAGTAAAAGCGTTGATCCAGCAGATAACAAATAATGCTACCAGCTGGATTGGTCATCATAAAATTGATAATAAGACCATCATTGGTGGACAAACTTTTATTGCTCCTTCTGAAGAGGATTTGGAGGCGATAGAGGTTTTTACCAGTATTGTAACTACACCGGGAGAGGTGTTGATGACAGTGCATACTTTTGATCCCGAACTGAAAAGCTGGGGCCCTGTTATTGGCTCCGCAACCGTAGATTTAAACCGGGCGGACAATGGCAAGTGGAAAACTTTCAATATTCCAGGGCTTCATTTAAACAGGGGGAAGGCGTATGGTTTCCGGCTTGAAAGTTCTAATTCATATATTGGTGTTGGAGAAACTATCGGAAGTTATCAAACACCTCCCTTAGTTAATGGCCAGGAATGGAAGTTCACTAACAATGATCAGAAGGGGCAGTCCTATTCCTATTTTAGCCTGGCTTTTAAAATAGATGTGCGGGCTTGAATAATGCCAACCCAATGATCATTGAAGCTGAGTTCTTGACGAATGTTGGCGGAATAACGTTAGCTTACAATTCGGTAATATATATGTTTTTAAAATAGACTTTATTGCCATGGTCCTGTAAAGCAATTCTTCCTTTTTTGGCTATTCCATAGTCAGGATAATCTTTCCATTTTCCTTCTTTTTTTTCTCTATTCCATTTTTCATCCCATGCCTGGAATTCTACAATTTTTTCCCCGTTGAGCCAATGCTCAACATGCCCATTGTTGAAAACAATTTTGCTGGTGTTCCACCCTCCTACCGGCATTAATTTTTTCTTATCATTTGCCAGGTTCATAGCATAATCAGCACCTGACTTTTGCCATTCTTCTAGTTTTTCAGGAAAACCAATATCATCAATCATTTGATACTCCGGACCGGTCTCATATGGCGTTTTATATTTTGAAGATTCAATCACATGGTACATTACCCCGCTGTTACCTCCTTTGGTAACTTTCCATTGCCAGTTTAGTTCAAAATTTTCATATTCTTTGTCTGATACCAAATCCCCACCGGAAGCATCTTTAGCCGCCCCCAGGCATACTAATGCACTATCTTCTATCTTCCAGTTTTTCACCTCGCCATTTTTATTAAACCCGTGCCAGCCGGTAAGGGTTTTACCATCAAACAAATTAACAGTGTTCTTCGTAGGCACAGCGGTAGCGGTTGAGTCAGGCGATGCTTTTACTTCTTCGTCGTTTCTTTTTTCCGAAGAATTGGAGCAAGCCGCCAGGTTAAAAATAAGTAATAAAACAGGTGCGCATTTTAGTAATCCCTTTTTCATAATTGTTGACTTATTTTTTAATTAAATTCATTTTCTCAGGATCCCATAAAATGGCTTTGTCCTGTATATAACTATCATTGCAAAGGAGAGCAGGGGCGCATGCCCTGTATCCAAATATAGCGTCTTCAGTAACCTTTCCTCCAGTTCTAATAGCGTTGAAAAAATTTACAAAATGGTCATAGGGCCCTCCCAGATATCCCTTCTCTACTTCAAAAGTGTATTCGGCCGGAGGTAGTATCCTTTTGCGTTCAGAAACGGGTGTACCTGCTTTCTTCATTTGTTCAATGTAAAATGGATCGTTTGATTCGGTCAACTTATTTCGCTTTAAAGTCACGCTGTCCCAGGTTACATCCATCGACCCTTCACTGCCGACTAATTTTAAATAGGTAGTGCCGCTGGTACCGTCTACGAAGTTACACCGCAACGACAGGTTGAAGGCAGGATGACGCTGAGTTTGAGGATAATCAAACGTTCCTAATAATACATCCGGCACTTCTCTTCCATCTTTCCAGTAGCGCAATCCTCCCGAAGAATAAATTTTATTTGGTCCCAATGAGTTGGTAATGAAATGCAGGCTGGAAAATAGATGGACAAATAAGTCGCCTGACATTCCTGTTCCATAATCCATGTAATTACGCCATCTAAAAAAGCGTGTTGGATTAAATGGGCGTTTAGTAGTATTGCTTATAAAAGTATCCCAATCAACATTGGCCGGAGATGCATCGGGGGGAATGGGATATTGCCAGGCGCCGGTGGGAGAATGCCGGGCCCAAAATCCTTCTGCATAATTTAAATCACCAATTGCCCCATCTTTTAATAGTTGTTTAGCTTTTTCATTCCCTAAAGATGACACCCCCTGGCTACCTACCTGGAATACCTTTCCAGAGTCAACCTGGGCTTTGATCACAGCAGGCCCTTCAGAAATGCTATGAACCATTGGTTTTTCACAATACACATGCTTTCCGGCATTCATTGCATCCACGGATATCTGTTGATGCCAATGATCGGGTGTGCCAACAATTACCGCATCTACATCCTTTCGGATTAAGATTTCTTTATAGCTTCGCGTTGTAAAAAGATCACTGCCCCATGTTTTTTTTGCATCTATTAAGCGCCCATCATATAGGTCACAGATGGCTACCAGCTTAACGCCCGGCACTTTCAGGGCAGTAAGGGCATCTTGAGTACCCATCCCTCCTGCGCCTATCAGCGCAATATTTATATTATCGTTGATACTAACAGTATTCCTGGTAAGGCGTTCAAAATGTTTAATCTGGTCAGTTGCGAATACATCTGCTCCTACTGTAACGGCTGCTGCAGACGTAGCAAGTGATTTTAAAAATTTCCTGCGTGATGATTCATTCGAATTATTCATTGGGTCATTTAAATTTTAAATAATTAATGTTGGAATTCAAATCTATTATTTCAGTTGCTTTATTCGGATGTTTTTCCATCGCACTTTTATGCCTCCTCCATCATGGATTTGAAGAGCGATGAAGCCTTCGCCTTTTCCAATCAACTCATCCTTTAGCCACACTATTTTTTTTCCATTTAACCAGGTAGTAATTTCATCATTCAGTACCTGGATTTTCATAATATTCCAGTCGGTTGCTTTCAAAATTTTTTCATTTTCCGGCTTAGGCTGTATCAGCCATCCACGGCCGTATGATTCATAAATACCTCCAGTATGATTACCCGGAGGTGCTACTTCTACCTGCCAGCCACTAATTTTCGTTGACTCAATTCCTGAACGGATAAACACGCCGCTATTCCCATTCGCTTCAAGTCTGAAGCTTAAAGTAAGAATAAAATTCTTATAAAATTTATTAGTGGATAGATAGCCATATCCTTTATCGGGACCGCTTTCGCAAACCAGTTCCCCTTTATCTACATACCATTTTTCTGTGCCATGTATTGTCCAGCCGCTAAGGTCTTTTCCATTAAATAACTTTTCGAAGGATGAAATATAGGAAGCCCCAGATAGTATAAATAGGAAAAAAAATGACAACAAGTATTTCATATTATAGCAAGTTTTCGTCTTATTACGCAAATGCTTTATCGATACAACTATATTACGTGAGTACTCGAATCGTCTCACTGCACTCTTATGAAAAATTTTATAGCAAAGCCTTTTGCACAGAATGTATATTTCTTTAAAGTTAATAAAATAAATAACTCAATTGTAGCTTCACACACCTATAGCGTAATGATGAGCAAACTGGTTACTAAATGTTGGACCCGTCTCCTATGGCGTTAACCATGATTGCCCGTATAAATGATTTTAGTTTATAAATATTCAACCTCCTGGAATAATTGAGGCATTATAGCCCCATTTTTTTAGCACGCTTTTTGGATAAAGTATTTTCATTCAACCTTAAACCACATTCGTTATGAACATCAGGATATACAATTCCCTTTTTATTGTGCTTTTAATTTTAGTTTCTTGTAAAAAGAAAGATCCAGCCCCTTTAACCACGGTTGTTGAATTTACTTCTACAAGCTATCAAGCTTTAGGTACCTATGATTCTTTAGGTAAACCGGGCTTTCTGCTACCGAGGGACGTAGTTTCTCCCGCCTTACTTTCCTATATTACTAATACCCTACCCGAAGGAAAAGATTTGCGAAGTACCCATCCTGACTTACTTACCACTAAAGCCATTGCTGATATTGCAATTACACAGCAATCAGACGTGTTTATAACTTACGTTTTTCAGCATGGTGAGTACACAAGTACGTTTGCATTTTATACATACCCCACTAATCAGCCACCATCCAGTACAAGCGACATCAAAGTTATTACTTATGTTTTCCCTAACGTTGGAGAGCGTACAGCATTAAGCATTGGCGACAAGGTGAAAATTGGCAGATTTGACCCTGGCACTTCAATCGGATTTGTCTTGTTACAAAAATCATGGGACCCTAATACCCACCAGATTAATAATAAGGCTGTGCATTTTTGCTCAAACGATGTGTTGAATCCCGAAGTTGATCCAAAATTAAAAAAGCACACTGTTTTGATTAATTATCCTGGTGAAAACAAGGTTCTTATCGGATTTGAAGATGTGGATAGAACGCTCGCAGCTTGTGATCATGACTTTAATGATGTCTTATTTTATTGCACTGTAACCCCATAGAATACTCTGAAACTCAAAAAATAAACTAAATAAGGATCCACTCTAAAATGAATGTAATCGTTGCTTCATTATGCTTTATTATGTTCAAGGCATCTGAAAATTATTTTCAATATTATTGAATATTGCAATTAATTGGAGGACCTTACCAATAAGGAGTGGGCATTCCCTAACAACTATATTAGTATTTACTTCCCGATACAGAATTTGGAAAATATGAAGTCCAGTACATCCTCATTAGAGATATCCCCTGTTATTTCAGAAATAAAATGAAGGCAATGGCGGATGTCCAAAGCAATCAGATCCGCCGGTATATTATTATCCATGCCTGTTTTGATATCAGCCAACGAGCTACGCACCTGTTGGAGGGCTGCGTAATGGCGGACATTGGTTACCATCGCATTTTCGGCAGGGGGTAACTCATTAACAATAGATGCAAATAATGTATTCTTTATATCCTCAATTCCTACATTATTTTTTGCGGATATAAAAATATTATTGCTGGCATTCTTGCAGGGGGGTTTAGCAGGGGATGCGGTGGCGGCATCAATTTTATTTCCGGCAAGTATAAATTTCTTATTGACTTTCATAAATTCCTTAATGATTTCCTCCAACTCCTCATCTCTCATTTCACTTACATCATAAATATAGAGCACAATATCGGCAGATTTCATTTTCTCCATACTCTTTTCAATCCCCACTAACTCAATCACATCAGTGCTGTGGTCCCGTATCCCTGCGGTATCAATCAATCTGAATAATATGCCTTTGATATTAATTACTTCTTCGATTGTATCCCTTGTTGTTCCTGCTATCTCACTAACGATCGCACGGTTTTCATTAAGTAGCGTGTTTAATAGTGTGCTTTTCCCAGCATTAGGTTTTCCGATAATAGCCACGCTTACCCCGTTCTTAATGACATTTCCCAAATTAAACGATTCTAATAATTGCTGTGTGGTAATTTGCGCCGTTTGAATGATGGCATAAAATTGCTTGCGGTCGGCAAACTCTACGTCTTCCTGGCTAAAATCCAATTCCAATTCCATCAATGCTGAAAAACTTATAAGCTGCTCTCTTAAGGCTTTCAATACATTACTAAAACCGCCGCGGATATTATTCAATGCAGCTCTTTGGGAAGCTGAAGTGTTACTGGCTATTAAGTCCGCTACTGCTTCTGCTTGGGTAAGATCTAATTTTCCTTTTAAAAATGCCCTTTGCGTAAACTCGCCCGATTTGGCAATTCTGGCTCCTTTTTTTACACAAGCAAGTATTACTTGCTGCTGCACATATGGGCTGCCATGACAACTTATTTCAACCACATCTTCACCCGTGTAACTTTTAGGGCCTTTGAATAGTGATACGACTACCTCATCGATATTTTGCCCTTGTTCTTTAAGGACGCCAACATGTATTGTATGCGAGGCTTGTTTATGAAGGTTTTTAGAAGGAAACAACTCATTGGTAATTTCAAATGCATTATTACCGCTTAAACGAATCACGCCTATTGCGCCAACGCCCGGCGGCGTAGCCAAAGCAACAATAGTATCATCCCATCCGGAAAGATTATTTGTCATGGTGCAAAGATACTTTGTCCCGAAACTAAAGGTGAAATTTAAAAAAGATAGGTGAAAGGCTTCGTCAGTAGCGATAATACCTTGCACAGAAATCAAATTAATCTATGCTTTAATGATAGGGACATAAAAAATCCCCTTGCCAATGCAAAGGGATAAAAATTTAATCATATTATAGTTATTGCTCTTCCACAATGAATGTAATTGGTTGCCTGCGGTAAGCATTTACATTTCGCCCATTTTGAAGGGCAGGGGTCCATTTTGGTCCACGTTTAATAATTTTAACGGCTTCGTCTTCCATACCAAATCCATGTTTAGTTTCCGCATTCACATCACTGATGCTTCCGTCCTTACTAACAATGAATTTAACGATTACCTGGTAAGTGCCACTAGGTGCGCCATTATCAACAGGGGCATTGGCATTCAGATTCTTTTGCAGGTATCTTATCCATGCCTGTTGACCACCTGGAAATTGTGCTTCGTTTTCAACTTTAGTAAAGATCTTATCTTCTTCATCAGCTTTTGGAGCTTCAGCTACCTGAGTTCCTTTATCTTCCACGGGCGCCTGTACTATCTGGTCTTTGTTTTCACTCTCTACCGTTTTAGTACTGATTACCTGATCTTCCTTTATTTCTTCAATTTTCTCATCCTCTTTTACCTCTTCGTCTTTTACAATTTTTGGAGGTGTAAATTTAACCTGGTTGATTTCCGGGGGAGGTGGGGCTTTCGGTGGAGGTGGCGGAGGAGGTGGAGGTGGTGGAGCATCATTCTTTTTCACTTCCGCCATTTGTGTATCCAAAACCTCAATCTCTTCTTTCATGTTTTTTCCAATCATACTCGAAAATACACTTCCTAAAAAGGCGAATAACACCAATGCAACGGTTACAATAATTGCCTTGGTTAACCGCTTATTATAGGTTTTGCGAAGTTCATAAGCGCCATACTCCTTGTTCTTACCATCAAAGATAATATCAAGTATATCGGCGGTTAAAATTTTATTTGTTTCCATTGTAAATGCTTTGTTAGTTAGATTCAAAATTTAACCAAATCCATAAATTATTTGATGCCATTGGCATCTTCTGTCATTTTGATTAACTGAGCTTCGGTCTCACTCATATCTACTTCTGCATAGTGCCCTGGAGGCACAGCGCTAATGGACATTTCATCAAGTATATCTATTGCATTTTTAAATGTAGCCTCTTTGTCTGACTTGATAATGTACATTAAATCCCCAATAGGCGTAGCCTTCTTTTTATCCAGTATTATTTTACGAATCTCTTTAAAATTACTACTCTTAAACTGTGTAGATGCCTCCGTAGGAGATAACTCACCAAAATAATAATACACCTGATCATTTTTACCCAGCAGCAACGTCATTGCACCGGAGTTTTTAACTTTCAACTGGTTAGTTGAATCATCCTTAGGTTCATTCATTGACATTGCCGTCGGCGTACTCATGGTAGTAGTAAATACAAAGAAAGTGATCAACAAAAAACCCAGATCCACCATTGGTGTTAAATCCACCCTGGTGCTCATTTTCTTTGACTTTTTGACGCCTGGCCCTTTTTTATGTCCGCCACCGGACGATGTATCCATTTCTGCCATATCGATAATTTTTAATTGCTCTTATATAATTCGAGCAAATTTGATAATTATTTATTTTCGCCACCTTTCGCTGTGTTTGCCAGTTCTGAATCGGCAGGAACACCCTCAGGGTTGGTAACAATCTTAAACTTAAAAATGTCATTCTTTTTGAAAGATTGTTTCACATTTTTAAAAGCAGGATATTTAGCCGCATTATCCCCTTTAACCAAAAGATTAAGGTTGTCCATACTTTCCCCGGCATATGAACGCACAACACTACCGATCCAATCTGTTAGCTCATTATTAGTACTGTCTCCTGTAGGGATGCCATCCATTTTCCTAGGTTCCATTGGCTCTGACAATTGCAGCATGCTTTTTAGTTTATTAAAAGGCATTCCAATGAATTCCATTTTTTTCAATTTGGTTAATTCAGCAGGCGACAATCCAAGCGCTTTGGTTGTATTAATGTCTTCCAGAATTGCTTCTTTCTTTGCCTTGTCACCCAACATTAAATAAACTTTTCCGTCTTTAGTAAGCGTTACCAATATAGCTTCTTCTTTGGCTATTTTATTAGATACTGAAGATGGAGTCATCACGGCCACAGCTTCCGGCGGTTTTGTTTTTGTTGCCAGTATAAAGAAAGATAACAGTAAAAAAGCCACATCACACATTGCAGTCATATCAACAGCCGTACTCTTCCTTGGTAATTTAACTTTTGGCATTTTGAAATATTTTAATTGTTTTACTTTTTAGATGCAAATCGTTACGATTTCCATACAATTATTTATATAGCGAGGCAAAACTTTGAGTTAAAGTAAAACCAGATTCATCTATACCATAAGTGATCCCATCGATACGGGTAGTAAACACATTATAAAATATAATTGCTAACGCTGAGGTGCCAATACCTAAAGCTGTATTGTACAATGCTTCTGAAATACCAACAGATAATTGAGATGCAGCCGCACCTCCTCCAGAATCTTCTCCTAGAGCAGAAAACGCTTTGATCATACCAACAACCGTCCCCAATAAACCTATCAATGTGGCAACCGATGCAAGCGTTGATAAGAATACCAGGTTCTTCTCTAACATTGGTAATTCGAGTGAAGTGGCTTCTTCAACTTCTTTTTGAATAGCCAACACTTTTTGATCAGTAGATAGTTCGGAATTATTGATCATGTCTCTATACCGGTGCAAACCAGCCTTCATAACATTGCCCACGGAGCCCTTTTGTTTATCGCATTCAGCCAAAGCTGCATCAACATTCTTGTTGGCTAAATGATATTGTACTTTACGAACGAAATCAGCATTACTTCCAGTACCTGTAGCTTTGGAAATAGTCAGCATTCTTTCAATTACAAAAGTTACCACCGTTAGAAGGCATCCAATCAAAATAGGTACAATTATACCACCTAAATACATCTTATGCAAAGCTCCTTTTGGACCTTCATGAGAAGGCCAAAACGCACCCGTACCTGGCTTCGTAAATCCAGCAGGGTCTCCAAGGATAAATCTCCAAAATATGTATCCGACGAGTATACACACCAACGGGGCCACCCATGATATTGCATTACTGGATTTTTTAACTTGTACTGATGTAGATGGTTTTACATTTGCAGTTGATTTTGTTTCTGCCATAACGTTCAATTTTTTGGTGAGTTAAGTGAATGCGGTTGATTAAATATTTCGATATACAATGCTAAGCAAAAAAAAATTCTACAATCAACAAATGATTAGATTTTTTTTTTCGTGAAGCACAAGTTAATAAAATAATTGAATGTAGCAACCCATCAAATAAAAAAATCATCTTTTTTTAAAAAGCCTTCTCCTGATCGCAAAATTCTAAAGTTTTAACGACCGTCTTTGAGTAAAAAAAACGGTTGTTATTCATACCGCAAAGCTACAATAGGGTCAAGTTTGGCAGCCTTATAAGCCGGGTAAAGCCCAGCCAGCAACCCCACCAAAGAGCAGACCAATACACCGATAATTATCCAGACCCAGGGAATGACAAAACCAGTTTTTAAAAGAATGGCGACTATGTTCCCAAATAAAATCCCTGAAACTATTCCTACAACGGCTCCCATCATGCTTATTAGGATAGATTCCCAAAGAAACTGTGCCCTTACTTCCGCTGCTTTTCCACCCAATGATTTGATTAAACCAATTTCTTTAGTTCGTTCATTTACGGCTACCAACATGATATTCATTAAGCCAATGGCCGCTCCCACCAAGGTGATCAGAGCAATAGCCAGTGTTGCATACTTTAAAAATCCTAAGTTTTTCATCAATGACTGAGCAATACTGTCGCTTTTATCTATGTAGAAATTATCATCTTCTTTCACATCTAATTTTCTTACGGGCCTAAAGGCGCCTTTTGCTTCTCCAATAGCTACATCCATCATCTTTAAATCATTAACCATGACAGCAATATTGTACGACTTATTTTCTGAACCGTACACACGGCGTATGTTGTTGTAGGTTGTAATTACTACTTTATCCGCATTCATGAAAGCACTGCTTCCTTTATCTTTCAAAATCCCAATGATCCGGTACTTATTATTTGCCACGCTAATGATTTTATCAATGGCACGTTGCGTATTTTCCCCAAATAATTTTTGGGCTATCACATTCCCTACGACGCATACGCTTCGTCCGCTTTCCACATCTGTTTCAATAAAGTTTCTACCATAAGATAATTCATACCCGTTTAGTTGCAAGTAATTTTCATCTCCACCAATCATTCGAACATCAGGGTTCGTTTTTTTATTATCTGTGTTTACAATAATCCCGCCCGGCCCTGGTAATGCAATGCCTACCGTTGCAGGAAATCCATACCTTCTTTTAAAGGCTCTTGCTTCATCAAAAGTGATAAATTTCCCTTCGCTTGATTTCTTAGTTACCAATGATTTTCGATTTGATTTCGTCGTTCTTTCCCGCTTGCCTCCACCGAAATTAATATTGCGTTCCTTGAACCTGATGCTAAATGCATTGGCCCCCATGGTAGAAAAGCTTTTGGTAAGGCTATTATTAACTGCTTCAACTGCAGTAATAATTGCTATCAGTGCCATGATGCCCAATGCAATGATGATTACAGTAATGGCTGTGCGTAGCCTGTTGCTCTTAATGGTACTGTAAGAAAGCGCAATGGAGTCTGCTGTTTTCATGAAAATATAATTGAATATAAAGTTAGGCTGAAAAATTTTTTACACATAAAATGTTTACAAGCGGCAAAATAGAAAACACATACGCTTTGAAGAGGTAAATCGCTTTTGAATCGTAAAGTTTCTGTTTGAGAAAAATACAGATGCCTGTACCAATGGTAAAGGTTTCAAGCCAATGTATAAAACTGGTAAGACGTAATTATTACTTGAAATATTAAGAGGTTAATAGTAATGTAACCAGTCAGTAATTAATGAGGGGAAAATACCTAAGACTATGATCAACACAGCGGTAAGAATAAGCAGGAGCTTAAAAGCAGGTGCGATATTTTCTGTGATGGCGAGAGAACCATTACTGTTTATATCGAGGGCCTTCTCTTTAAAGAACATGGCCTGTATGATTTTAAAATAATAATAGGCACTGATTGCGGCACATAATACTGCAAACAACACCAACCAATGCTGGTGACCATCCCGAAGAGCCGCCATCAACATAAAAAATTTACTTTGGAAGCCTGCTGTAAGGGGGAGGCCGGTGAGGGATAACAAAAATACAGTTGCAGTAACCGCCAACACTGGTTCATGTTTTCCTAAACCATTAAAGCCGTCTATTGTATAATCATCCATTTTTATTAAAATAGCAAATATGCCAATGGTAGCTAAACTATAAGCAGCAGAATATAAAATAAGGCCTTCCTTGGCAGCATCGTTGAGTGCAAAAATAGCCAACAGCATAAAACCAGCCTGCGCAATACTTGAATAGGCAAGCATCCTTTTCACGCTCTGCTGAAAAACTGCTGTCAGGTTGCCGATTAATAAAGTTGCCGCAGCAATAAGGGCAATTAACATTTGCCACTGCCCATGTACTTTACCAAAAGAATTTTCGAATAACCGGATAAAAGCAATGAAGCCCCCTACCTTAACTATCGTGGCCATAAAAGAAGTAAAAACGGTGGGCGCCCCATCATACACATCTGGTGTCCAGAAATGAAAGGGCGCAGCTGAAACTTTAAACGACATCGCAATCAATATGAAAACCATCCCTATTGCAATCATTGCCGGCATTTTGCCTTCGCCTAAAGCAATATTGTTAATAAAAAAAGAACCTTCAGTATTACCCCCGTAAATAAAAGCAATCCCCATCAGCATGATGCCTGTGGAAAAGGCACCCATCAAAAAATATTTGAGGGCCGCTTCATTGCTTTTTAAATTTCGTTTGTCGCTACCTGTTAAGATATAAAGCGGTATCGACATTATCTCGATGCCAATAAATAAGATCAACAGCGTATTAAAGGTAGCGGCCAGGCAAACCCCGCATAGCACAAAAAAAATCAAAGCAAAATATTCAGAAACATTCTCCCCTACCTTTTCAATATCTCTTCCACTTAGCAAAAAGAATAACAAGGTACAGCCTAAAGCAACTGTAATAAAAGTTAGATTAAAACTATTGAACGACAGCATGAACTTAACATCCACATCAAACAATGGCTGACCATAGTATAGCTCATGGCAGTTAGCTATAATGGTCAATATCAGGCCGGTAATAGCCCAGTATTTTGGTGTGGCTTTGCTTTTGAAGAATACACCTCCAAACATCATGACTATTCCCCAGACTGCTGTTAATATAATTGCATTCATATTCCTATTCCTTAAAGGAAAGTTGTTTAGTTTTCGTTACTTAAATCTTGTTAACACCATAGCTACGGTATCCTTTGTTAAATCAAAAAAAGGCTGAGGGTACACTCCTGCCAAAAATATCGATATCACAATAAGGCTCAATATCATTTTTTCATTCCAGGAAATTTCCTTCATGCCGGCCGTTAAAGTATTTGCCTCCCCATAAAATACCCTTTGTACCATATTTAATGTATACACTGCTGTCAAAATAATACTTACCAATGCAAAAGCAGTGTACCAAATATTGAATTTGAATAAACCGCTAAACATCATGAATTCACCTACAAAGGCATTGGTAAGTGGCAATGCAATATTGGCAAAAGCGATTACTACCAACAGAATAGTAAGCACAGGGGCTTTATGTGCGAGTCCACCCAACTGTGATATTTTTCTGGTGCCTAACTTTTTTTCAATAAGATCAATTACAATCCACAATCCTATAATATTAACACCATGACTAAACATTTGTATCATCACACCTTCCAGTGCTAATTGTTGAGTAGTAAAAATTGCGGCACACATTAAGCCAATATGGGCTATAGATGAATACGCCACTAAACGTTTAAGGTCATCCTGTTTAATGGCAATTAAACTGGCATAGATCATTCCGATAACTGACAGGCCAATTACTACATTATCAAATTTTGCAACAGCAAGAGGAAATATGGGCAATAACCAGCGCACCACACCAAACACGCCCATTTTTACCATGATCCCACTCAACACCATCGTAACGGCCGTAGGTGATTGTTCGTAAGTATCCGGCTGCCACGTATGAAAAGGGAAAATGGGCATTTTTACCGCAAAGGCCAAAAAGAATAACCAAAACAACCAATTTTGCTGAGATGGGATCAATGCTACTGAATGAAAAGCCTGCATAGAGAAACTATGATCGGAATGTGGCGTGGCACCTGTTTGCAGGTAGACATAAATTATGCTGATAAGCATCAGCAATGATCCGGTAAAAGTGTAAATAAAAAATTTAAACGTAGCCTGGATTCTTTTTTCGCCACCCCACCTACTGCATAAAAAATAAACAGGTATCAATGCCAATTCCCAAAAGAAATAAAACAGCAATGCATCAGTTGAAAGAAATACACCCATTAAGCCAGCCTGGCTTAATAACATCAGGCCATAAAATACTTTTGAATTTTTATATAGATTTTTATAGGTAGCAATAAAAATAACGGGGAAAGAAAACGCCGTTAAGAAAGTAAGTAACCGTCCCATCCCATCAAGGCTAACAGAAAAACTGGCGCCCATATATTTGAGCCATTCATAATTAAAAGCCAACCCACTTAATTCGAGGTTGTTACGATAATAAAGGCTTGCAACAGAAAAAAATAATGTAATGACAGCAGATACTAAACTCCATGCTTTTACTGATGAATCATTCTTTATAAAAAAAGTAATCAACCCAGCAATTAATGGGACGAAAATTAATAAATGCGGAATAGTTATGTCATTACCAAACATCAGGGATATATTTACAAAAACAATTGAATAATAAATAATGTCAAAATACCAAAAACCATCAGCAGCACATAAGTACCTACCTGGCCGGTTTGCAATAACCGAATCTGCCGGCTGCCATAATTCACTGCTTTGCCAACGCCGTTTACAATACCATCAATTATACCTTTTTCTACAACATTGCTAAAAAGCGTGGCTAAAGAATGCAATGGCTTTACGATGACCGCATCATAGAGTTCATCCACATACCATTTATCGGCCAGCACTTTGGCAATACCAGTTTCTTGTGTATCTGTTCTTTGATATTTGCTATACTTGTGCCATGCGTATAACAAAGCGAGCAGAGCTCCGACGACCGATATAGCCATCAATGTATATTCAGTCGTATGGTTCATTTCATGCTTTGCTGCAATTGCGTTGCTTTGTGCAAAAATTGGTTCAAGGAAAGCCTCAAGTCTATGCCCACCATGCATAAAAATTTCCGGAATGCCAATCCATCCACCAATAACTGCCAAAACCGCCAGGATAATTAATGGAAAAGTAATTGCTGCCGGGCTTTCATGTAAATGATGTTCCTGTTCGTGCGTACCGCGGAACTTTCCAAGAAAAGTCATTGCATATAAACGAAACATATAGAACGCGGTCATGAAGGCTGTTAAGACGCCAATTACCCACAATACAGGATTCTTTGCAAACGCACCTGCAAGTATTTCATCTTTCGAAAAGAAGCCGGAGAAAGGCGGCATGCCAGCAATTGCCAGGCAACCCAGCAAGAAAGTGATATGGGTGATGTTCATGTATTTTTTCAGCCCGCCCATATTTCGCATATCCTGTTCGCCGCCCATGGCATGTATCACACTACCTGCACCGAGGAATAATAAAGCTTTGAAAAATGCATGTGTCATTACATGAAAAACGGCGCCGGTATAAGCGCCAACGCCTAAGCCTAAAAACATATAGCCCAACTGGCTAACCGTAGAATATGCCAGTACCTTTTTAATATCGTTTTGTTTTAATGCGATGGTAGCAGCAAGCACTGCGGTTGCAAGGCCAACAATAGCCACTACAGTTTGAGTGGCAGGCGCCATTGTAAATAAAATATTACTGCGTGCTATCATGTAAATGCCGGCAGTTACCATTGTGGCCGCATGTATCAATGCACTAACGGGCGTCGGGCCGGCCATGGCATCCGGCAACCAGGTGTATAAAGGAATTTGGGCGCTTTTACCAGTAGCTCCTACAAACAATAATAAAGTTATACCCGTAATATCAAAGGCTGTGAGTTTTGAAACATTGGTAAATACCTGGTGATAATCCGATGTACCTAATTTTGATAATAGCCAGAATACCGCCAGCAAAAATCCAAAATCACCAATGCGATTCATGATGAATGCCTTCTTTGCTGCATTGTTGTAATCATTGTTTTTGAACCAATAGCCTATCAATAAATAAGAACATAATCCTACACCTTCCCAGCCAATAAACATGATGATATAATTGCCACCCATTACCAGTAACAACATGGAGAAGACAAACAGATTTAAAAAGGAAAAGTATTTGGCGAAATCTTTTGGTGCCTCCTCATGCATATAAGACGTAGAATACACATGTATTAAAAATCCTACGCCGGTGATGATCAATAAAAATAAAGAAGAGAGCTGATCGATCTGGAAATCGAAACCCACTTTAAGCGAAGCAGTATTTATAAAATCGAAGTAATGTGCAACATACGTATTGCCTTCTTTTACGCTAAAAAAAACATACACACTGATTAAGAAAGAACCCAGTATCACACCACTTCCGATAATGCCGGTCATGGTTTTTGATAAATTATTTCTACCCAAACCATTGATTAAAAAACCAATCAATGGTAACATCGGTATCAGCCAAACTATTTGCAAAATATTATTCATAAGCCCCTAACCCCTAAAGGAGATTTTTACCTACATCTTATTATTATGTAGCTGTATTGATGAAAAAAATATCTCTCGATTTTAATGAGTTAATACTTGCTCTTAGTAAAATATCATTGGTTTATACTTTTCGCTTGTTGTTGCCCATGGCTGCATAAGTACAAGTGAGTGACACAACGATGTTTAATTGAAATACTAATGCCGGTATCAAAATATTTATAAAAAACTTAATTCCCCAACCTCATCAATTCTTTAACCTGTTCAAAAAATTAACATCAACAGAACGCGTATTCCGATACATCATTACAATAATTGCCAAACCAACACTCACTTCTGCCGCTGCTACCACCATGATGAAAAACACAAATATCTGGGCATCGCTTGCCGCCCGTGGATTGATCATTCCTATAGATTGGTGATGCATTTTTGAAAATGCAACCAGCAATAAATTAGCTGCATTCAACATCAGTTCAACACACATAAATATAATGATCGCACTGCGCCGAACCAATACCCCGATTACGCCAATACTGAATAATGCGGTGGCTAAAAATATGTAGTAATATACCGGCATAAAAATGAACTTTAATCTGTACAAGCAAGCTGATAATTATCGGGCCTCTCTTTTTGAAATAACAACGGCTCCAATCATAGCACTGAGAAATAATACACTGCTTATTTCAAATGGGAAAACATAGTCTGTGAATAAAAGTATGCCCAGATTTTTAATCAGGCCAACGTCACCGGTATTCATTTGAACTACCTGGGTAGTGGCGGCTGTTTGTTTTAGTGCAGCAACAATTACCAGCAAAAGGCTTCCACCGGCAATGCCGCCAATGTACAACAGCCACTTATTTTTTTGATGTGGTTCTGAGTCTGCATTTAAATTCATCAGCATCACCACAAATAAAAACAATACCATAATAGCCCCTGCATAAACAATGATATTGACGATGGCTAAAAACTGTGCATTTAATAAAATATAATGCCCGGAAATGGCAAAAAAGGTGAGGATCAAATATAAGATACAGTGTACCGGGCTTTTGCTGGTTACCACCATTACGGCAGAACCCAAAGCGAGGACACTTAAAAACCAAAACAAAATTCCAATTATACTCATAAGCCGTTGTATTCCTTCCTGCAGGCAGGAAGGTATTTATAATGACTATTTTATTTTTACTCTTCCTCCTTTCGCCTTTGCGTACGCTTCAGGCTCTGTTACAGGATTTGGAATCAATAAGTCTTCTTTGCCGTATATGAATCCTTTGCGCTGAAAATTAGCCGGGGCAAATGTTTCACTTAAATAAATTGCATCTTTAGGGCAAGCTTCCTCGCATAGTCCGCAAAATATACAGCGCAACATATTGATCTCATATTTAGCTGCATATTTTTCTTCCCGGTATAATTGTTCTTCACCCGGTTTTCTTTCAGCGGCTTCCATAGTGATCGCTTCGGCGGGACAAGCTACGGCACATAAGCCACAAGCTGTACAATTTTCTCTTCCTTCCTCGTCTCTGTTTAAAATATGTAATCCCCTAAACACAGGACTAAACGGGCGGGTAACCTCGGGATAATTAATGGTAGGCCGTTTTTTAAACATATGGCCAAACGTAATAGCCATTCCTTTAAAGATGGCAGGCAGGTAAGCTCTCTCCAGCAAACTCATCGGCTTACGTTCTACTTGTTTTGCTTTATTGGTTAATGGTTCCATGTATGTTGTATTTGTTGCAACACAAAAAGTTGCGCAAATATATTTTTATTGTTTAGAAATGCCAGTTATTTTGTTGAAATAAAATAAAGGCTCCTGTCACCAGCATATTGATCAGTGCCAGTGGTATCAAAATTTTCCAGCCCAGGTTCATTAGCTGATCATAACGAAATCTTGGAATGGTCCACCGCACCCACATAAATAAAAACAGGAATGCGCCGGCTTTTAAAAGAAACACAAATGTATGGATCAGAGCAACCCAATTTATGCCGATACTTTCGGCAAGGGACGCATCGTTCACAAAAGGTATATCGTATCCTCCAAAATACAAACTCACCATTACTGAACTGCTCAGAAACATGTTGATGTATTCTGCAAAAAGAAAGAACCCCAGTTTCATGGATGAGTATTCAGTGTGGTATCCGCCGATCAGTTCATTTTCAGCTTCCGGCAAATCGAAAGGTGTACGATTGCATTCGGCGAAAGCGCAGATTAAAAATATTAAAAAGCCCAACGGTTGTTTTACAAAATTCCAACTATACCAGTACCCTCCTTGTTGCTGCTCCACAATTTCCTTAAGGCTAAGCGTACCTGTTGTCATCAGCAAGGCGATCAGTGCGATTCCCATCGCCAATTCATAGCTGATGATCTGGGAAGCTGCTCTTAATCCCCCCATTAGCGAGAACTTATTATTGCTCGCCCAGCTGCCAATCATAATGCCGTACACACCCAAACTCACTACGCCAAAAACGTATAAAATACCGATGTTGATATCGGCGATCTGCAGTGGAATATCACGGCCAAAAAAATGAACTTTATCGCCCCAGGGAATTACAGCACCCGTCATCATAGCCGTTAACATTGCAAGGCATGGCCCAAGAATAAATAAAAATTTGGAAGATAAATTGGGGATGATCTCTTCTTTAAAAAACAATTTTAACCCATCAGCTACAGGTTGCAATAAGCCAAAAGGGCCGGCACGGTTAGGGCCTCTCCGGTCTTGCATAATGGCCGCCACTTTGCGTTCCGCAAAAGTTGCGTACATAGCAATCACCAATGATGACATTACCACTACAACAATTAAAACCAATTTTTCAACAATTAAAGAAAGGCCAATGGTTAATAACATAAATTTTTATAAATATTTTTTTAGCCGGCTTCGTATCTAAGTGCAGCATCGTTGTGTCACTCCCTTCAATGATATCTCTATGTGGAACTTTTTTAACACGCCACTCGTACTTATTACGATTTCAACTTTAGGTTGTATGGTTAAAATCTTCCGAGTGTGCCGGCCCATTAATTTCACTCAAAAAAATAGTTGGGTCATTCACTTCGCTCTCATCATGGATATCCATCAATAGTTTGGGATCCCTGCCTCCCATTACTTCGTTAAGCATTTCTTTAGGGACAACCAATCCCTCATAGTTACCTTGACTTATAACTGAATGGCGGTTTATTTTTGTAACTCCTTCTATTATCCAGTCGGTTGTCTTCTTTTTATCAAACCGGCAGGTATTGCATATCCATCCCGGCTTACCATCAAAACTTTGTACTTCTCCCCACTCATCCTTACGGGCCGTAACCCTGTACACTTCATCGCCGCGTAACCATAAAGTAGCTTTACCACAGCATCCTTCGGTTTCACAGTTACGGTGTGCATCCACAGGCTTTGTAAACCACACCCGGTTTTTGAAACGGAATGTTCTATCTGTTAATGCCCCAACGGGGCATACATCAATCATATTACCACTGAAATCATTATCCACGGCTCTGGCAATGTATGTAGAGATTTCGGAATGTTCTCCCCGGTCTAAGATACCATGCACCCTTTTCTCGGTTAGCTGATCAGCAACGTAAGTGCAGCGGTAACAGAGTATGCACCTGGTCATGTGCAACTGAATGTAAGGCCCGAAATCTTCTTTTTCAAATGTTCTCCGTGGAAATTCATAGCGTGTGCCTTCCTTGCCATGTTCATATCCAAGATCCTGCAGGTGGCATTCACCGGCCTGGTCGCAAATGGGGCAATCCAACGGATGGTTCAATAACAGGAATTCCACCACACCCGCTCTTGCATCTTTTACTTTTTCGCTTGTAATATTTTTTACGATCATGCCGTCCATTACAGTGGTACGGCAAGAGGCCACCAATTTGGGCATTGGCCTTGGATCAACAGTAGAACCTGCGGCTATTTCCACCAAACAGGTACGACATTTTCCGCCGCTTCCCTGCAGCTTACTGTAATAGCACATTGCAGGCGGTGCTACTTCCCCGCCAATTATACGGGCAGCATTCAGTACAGTAGTGCCAACCGGTACATCGATGGTAATATTGTCGATCGTTACTTTGAAAGTTTTTATTTCGTCTGCCATATATTTCTCCCGCCAGGGACTAGTTTACCAAAAGGCGTTCTATATATAATTAATACACTGTTATTAAGCCATTATCGGCACATGTATCGGATCAGCATAATGCGCTAATCCAAAGTTTCTTTTTAAACATTCATCAGGGTTTAGCACGTGCCATTCAAACTCATCGCGGAAATGCCTGATTGCCGCTGCGACAGGCCATGCGGCTGCATCCCCCAAAGGACAGATTGTATTGCCTTCAATTTTTCTTTGTATATCCCACAGTAAATCTATATCCTTCATCTCTCCCTTACCGTTTTCAATCTTTTTTAATATCCGTTCCATCCAACCAGTACCTTCCCGGCAGGGGCTACACTGTCCGCAACTTTCATGGTGATAAAACCTTGCCAGTGTCATAGTATTCCTGACGACACATTGATCTTCATCCAGCACAATAAATCCACCACTACCCATCATACTACCAGTGGCAAAGCCTCCATCTGCAAGGCTCTCATAGTTCATCATGCGCTTCTCGCCTTTAGCAGTTGTCAATAATAAATTAGCAGGAAGAATCGGAACGGAAGATCCACCGGGTATACATGCCTTTAATTTTTTTCCGTTGGGTATACCCCCGCAATATTCATCGCTATAAATAAACTCTTCTACAGAAATGGTCATGTCGATTTCGTAAATACCCTGCTTATTAATATTGCCACAGGCAGATATTAATTTAGTACCGGTACTTTTTCCGACACCAATTTTTGAGTAAGCATCTGCTCCTTCATTGATAATTGGGACAATAGCCGCCAATGTTTCCACATTGTTCACTACAGTTGGGCAATCCCATAAACCTTTCACCGCTGGAAAAGGTGGTTTAATTCTCGGGTTGCCTCTCTTGCCCTCAAGGCTTTCTATCAGCGCAGTTTCTTCGCCGCAGATATAAGCGCCGGCTCCCCTTTGTACATACATTTCACAATCAAAACCAGTTCCCAGTATATTTTTCCCCAGCCATCCATTTTGCCTGGCTTCTGCAATTGCATTTTCCAGTATATCAGTTATCCAGGCATATTCTCCCCTGATGTAAATGTAACTTACGTTGCTGCCTAACGCAAATGATGAAACGATCATTCCTTCAATTAACAGGTGAGGAATGAATTCCATAAGGTACCTGTCTTTAAAAGTACCGGGCTCGCTTTCGTCCGCATTACAAACCAGGTAACGAGCTACGCCCTCGGGCTTTGCCAAAAAACTCCACTTCATGCCCGTAGGGAAACCAGCGCCTCCACGGCCTCTTAAGCCACTTCTTTTTACTTCCTCCACAATTTCTGCGGGACTAAGTTTTAATGCCTTCTCCACACTGCGGTAGCCACCTTCACGGCGATATACTTCGTAGCTTCGAATGCCCTCAACATGTGCCTTCTCTAATAATAATTTTTTTGACATCTATTTAATTGATTCAATCTTTTATCGCTACACTCAAATTCCGCCACAATGATATACCTCAGTTGTGCTATTGTATTTATACCATCAGCATCCTCATCGGGTGCAATGTTCTAGTAAAGGGGTTTAGCACCAATCCCAAAGACTCCAATGTTGTGGCGCCCAGCAGAGGTTCATCGCCCTCTTCGCCGTATATGACAGGCGCCGGGCCACCTTCTCCTTCAAATTCAAAATACGCACTGCATACTCTTTTCTTTATGGTAGTTCCATCTGCTAAAGAAAAAATCATTTCCTTATAAGGTTCAATCTTTAACTGATCTAAAATTTTTCCCGGCACCAAACTATACACAGCACCACTATCTATTAAAAAGTTAACCTCCGCTATTTTTTCTGATTTACGGTGCTCTTTAATTTTCAATATTGCATTAGTTATTCCCATTATCAATTTGATTTTGCCCTGCACTCCTCAATAATCGCATCTACTTTTTCTTTGGTAAGATGTTCCCTGTAAGTTTGTCCTAACTGCATCATTGGGGCATACCCGCATGCTCCCAGGCACTCTACCGTTTTTAATGTAAACAAGCCATCAGCAGTCGTTTCGCCTACTCCAATGCTTAATTTCTGTTTGATATAACCAATAATATCATCGCTTCCATTGAGCATGCATGGTCCGGTTTGGCAAACTTCAAACAAATATTTACCTACAGGTTTCAGATTGTACATGCTGTAAAAACTGGCTACTTCATATACTTCGATAGCTTCGATATTTAGCAAAGTTGCCACATAATCCATCACCGCAGTATCGAGCCAGCCACCGAACTCGTCCTGTGCCATATGCAAAACAGGTATCAAAGCACTTTTTTGTTTGCCATCCGGATAACGTTTTATTATCGCGTTAATTTTGTTTAAATTTTCTAATGAAAATTGAATACTCATTTTTTTAATTATTCTGTCTCTTTTTTAAAATTTTTTCAAGCATTTCTGCATCTGCTAAATCCCTTAATCTGCCGGATGCTTTTTTATTAAGTATTAATTCATTGATGTGAATACATCTTATTTCAATTCCATCGTCACTATAAATGTTACTCGTATTATAAGCTTCGCTAAAGGTTACTCCCGAGATAGCTGTTAAAATATCAATTCTAAAAGGAGGCCGGCCCAACATTATTACATTATCTTCCTTTAGAAAATCATCAACAACAAAACCAACGGACGAACCCATGAATTCTTTAATAACTTTCATTATTTTACGGGCATTCATCTCTTGTGCTTCAATAAAGAAATCCATATCCCCGGTCGTTCTGCTATAACCTTCGAATATAACCGCCCAACCGCCTACCAACACGTACTTAACTTCATATTTGTTTAGAAGTGTAATGAAATCAACGAAGTTTTCATTTAAATTCATCGCTATCGTCATTTAACTTTGCTATAGAAATACTTCTAACCCTTCCAAGCTTATATTCTTCATTCCATATCATTCTCCTCATTTCCTCAACATTTGATACGCTTTCTTTCCAACTAATCCCAGCATAATATTCAATCTCCAAATCTTCAGCCGCAGCAAAAGAAACCTTTTTTGCCTCCATTGTTATTCTTCTTTTTTCATCCATACAAAATAGAATTTATGCATCCAGCTCTCCCGCTATTAAGTTTAAACTACTCATAGTTATAACCGCATCACTCAACATTCCACCTTGCACCAATTCAGGAAATGCCTGGTAATAAACAAAACAGGGCCTGCGAAAATGTAGCCTGTATGGTGTCCGTCCCCCATCACTGATAAGATAAAAACCTAGTTCCCCATTACCTCCTTCCACAGAGCTGTAAACCTCACCGGCTGGAATATCTGTTTCGCCCATAATAATCTTGAAGTGATAAATGAGCGCTTCCATTTTGGTATACACGTCTTTTTTCTCGGGCAAATAGTATGCAGGCACATCTGCATGAAACACTTCTGACTCTGCTCCTTTAAATTCCTGCACTTTTTTATATGCCTGTTCAATCATGCTCAGGCTTTGCCACATTTCTTCCTGGCGCACTAAAAAACGGTCGTAGCAATCCCCGGTTTTGCCAATTGGTATTGTAAATTCTAAATCTTCGTAAGAACTATAAGGTGTATGTGCTCGTACATCATAATCAACGCCGGCAGCCCTTAAGTTGGGGCCGGTAAAGCCGTAGTTCAATGCCCTTTCGGCAGATATTGCTCCGCACCCAATCGTACGTTCCATGAAAATTCGGTTACGGGTAAACATGGCTTCAAATTCTTTTAACTGTTTTGGGTAGGTAGCCAAAAACTGTTCAAGCTTCTCAAAAGCTCTATTGGTGAAATTTCTTTCAAAACCACCGATACGCCCTATATTAGTGGTAAGCCTGGAGCCACATACTTCTTCATAAATTTCATAGATCAGTTCCCTGAACTGCATCAGGTATAGAAACCCCGAGTACGCACCACTATCCACGCCCACTATCGAATTACAAATCAGGTGATCTGAAATCCGTGAAAGTTCCATAATGATGATACGGAGATAATCAACCCTCTTGGGCAACTTGACATTCAGCAATTTTTCGCAGGTGATATGCCACCCCATATTATTAATAGGCGAAGAGCAATAATTTAATCGATCTGTTAGCGGAGTAATTTGGTAGAGCGGTCTTCTTTCGGCCAATTTTTCAAAAGCACGGTGTATGTAGCCCACAGTAGAAGTTGCCTTCATAATCCGTTCACCATCCAGTTCTAGAATATTTTGAAAAACTCCATGAGTTGCCGGGTGCGTGGGTCCAAGGTTAAGTGTAGTCGTTTGTCTTTCTATACTTCCTTCCGGTAAAAGAATATGATCACTCATTATTTGCCTTTAATATTTTTATCAGCTGTATTTTAATAATTGAACTTATAACGTGTTGGCTTCATTATATACGTTACCTTCCAAACATCTCATCATCTTTATCCGTCCTGGTTTGATCTTCCAACGGAAATTCCTTCCGCATTGGAAAATAATCCATTTCATCCACATTTAAAATTCTTATTAAATTAGGGTGTCCGGTAAAATTAATCCCAAAAAAATCATAGGTTTCTCTCTCCATAAAATTAGCTGCCTGGTACAAAGCTGTGGCGCTATAAACATCAGGTTGCGCAATATCAGTAAACACCTTAAACCGAATACGGATATTGTCATTTAAATTATGCAAATGGTAAACCACCGCCAATTCTTCTCCTTTTCTATCGGGATAGTGTACTGCCTGCAGGTCGGTTAAAAACCGAAACCTCAGTTCGGTATCATCAAATAAAAATTGTAACACTTTTAAGTTCAGGTCCTTCGGGCCAATGAAAGTAAGCATACCATAAGGTTCAGACCAGTCAGTGAGCTGATCACCAAATTTTTCCGTCAGCCTTTGTTTTATTGTTTCGTTATTTAGGGGCATTTTTTGTTAACTTAATTACGCTCAAATATTATTGTATTCCATAGCTTGCCAGTAACTCCTTGTACTTGTCTCCATTTCTTCTTCTCAGGCTCTCTTGCCCCACCAACTCCTGTATTTTTAAAAACCCATCCAGTATAGCTTCCGGTCTGGGGGGACAACCCGGTACATATACATCTACAGGGATTATTTGGTCAATGCCTTGAAGCACAGAATAAGTGTCAAATATACCTCCGCTGCAGGCGCAGGCCCCAACTGATAATACCCAGCGTGGCTCCGCCATTTGTAAGTATACCTGTTTTAAAACCGGCCCCATTTTTTTTGATATCGTCCCCATCACCATGAGAAGATCGCACTGGCGTGGAGAAAACCCAACCCTTTCGGAACCAAACCTCGCAAGGTCGTAATGGCTCGCCATCGTCGCCATAAATTCAATACCACAGCAAGATGTAGCGAATGGTAGTGGCCAAATAGAATTTTTACGTGCAAGCCCTACCACTTTTTCAAATGAGGTAGCCATAAAACCATCACCCATCATCCCTTCGGGTGCTTCTACCATTTTCAGCTTGTTATTATATTGTACCGGACGCATAGTTTTAATTTGAAAATTTGAAAATTACGCAATTCGAAAATTAAAAGTGTCAAACTGTAAACAACGTTTTCTAAAGATTGTTGCCACCAGTGATTTTCAAATTTGCACGTGGCGAATTTTGCTCATCTTTTTCTAATCCTCCCAGTCCAAAGCCCCTTTTTTAATGATGTAAATAAAACCTGCAATAAATAAGCCCACAAACATTACAACAGCTAAAAACCCATGCCATCCCAAGGCCCTGAAGTTAACTGCGTAGGGGTAGAAAAAGATTACTTCCACATCAAACAATACGAATAGAATTGCTACTAAGAAGTATTTTATAGCCATCGGCTGCCGGGCATTTCCTTTTACTTCGATACCACTTTCAAAATTTTGTAGTTTTTCTGCAGTTTGCCTTTTAGGTCCAAAACTATGAGTAAGCACCATCATGGTGGCAATAAACCCTATGGCGAAAAATAATTGAATACCAATAGGCAGGTAATTTGATGCGTTGTTTATATTATCGGCTTGAAGGATAAAAAATTGCATATTGCAAAAATAGGGCAGGGTGAGCGAAAAACAATCTTAGGTTTTCAAAAAGAAAATCCCCATTCTCATAAAAGAATGGGGAAGATATTATCAACTTTTTTATAAACTATTTTTTTGCAGCCGGTGCCGGTTTAGTAGTAGCGGTGCTCTTTTCTGCAGCAGGTTTGGTACCCGCCGGCTTGTTAGTCTGCTTAGGCTGCTGTGCGGGTGCATTCATATTCATTGAACTAATGGCAGTTTTATTAGTTAATGCTTCTGTGTCAGCCGGATCAATTGCTAAGACACTGTCGCAGTAACTTATAGCAGTTGCTTTATCTTTTTTAATATTAGCAAAATAAGCAACGAAATATTTGTAACTGCCAATTAACTGATTTTTATATTTCACTTTATCCACCTGGCCTACATCTATAGCTTTCTGAAAAGACGGGTTAGCCAACCCCTGTGCCATTGTAGAATCTATCGCCCAATACGCCTTACCGATCATGTAATAACTAAATGCGTCATCGGGGAATTTTTGTCCATATATGTTGAAAATATCAATGGCGGGCTGGTAGTTGCCAGAGCGGAAATAATTATACCCTGTATAATACAAGTCTGTTTTAGAGGGTTCCTTTTTAATCTTAATAATCTTATTATACCAATCAGCCGCTTCTTTAAATTTCTTTTGACCTTCGTAGTAGGAAGCAACGTTCTTTAAATAGGTAATCTTATTTGCTTCAAGCGTATCTAATTGAACAGCTTTGGTTACATACATGCCAGCAAGGGAATCGTTGCCGGGGAATTTTAGCAACACATTAGCATAAGTTGCATAATCACCCATACCTATCTGAGATGAGTCCGCTTTTTTAAAATAATTTTCAAAAGCAGCTTTGGCTTTTAAAGAATCACCTAACCTGTTTAACGCATATCCCTGGATGCCATATAATTTTAGATATGGGTTAGGCGTATTCGCTATACACTTGTCTGCCATTGCAACAGCCTCTTGAAATAAGCCTTGAGCATATTTCATTGACGCCCGGTAATAGCAATTTTTAGGGTCCTCATCTGTATTACTTAAATATTTATCGAGGTAGGCGCCCGACTTTGTTACGTCAGTATTATAATATAGATCAGAAAGATTTTTATAAACCGGTGCATAAGCAGGATCTTTCGCAATAGCTTCATTGAAGTATTTCATGTATATCTCTTCCTGACCCATACCCTGGGTTTGATATATCTTGCCAATACGGTACAAGGCCCTTGCATAGTTGGGATCAATACCCAATGCGGACTGATATGATATTTGTGCATTACCACCGTCCATTAATTTTCGATATGCATCCCCCATATAAATATATACAGCAGGCTCCTTGACCTTTTTTAAGGCAGCGGCTAGTTTTAATTTTTCGACGGCGTAGTTTGGATCGCCGTATTTGTTATCGAAGTCTGAGTTAGCCATACCCACGGCCAACAGTACCTCCAGATCTTTATTCTGGCTCAATGAAAGCGCTGTTTCAAAACGATTACGGGCATCCTGCGATTTACCTTCACGCAACTCTATCATACCCATACCGGCTATCAGCAAAGGATTATTGGGATTTGCTGCTAAGGCTTTCCGATACAATTCCTTTGCTTCGTTCAGGCCTTTGGCACCATAATCATTTTCGGCCATAGTGGCTAAACCTAACCGATAAACTGCTTCAGTGTTAGCTGGATTGGCGGCTATCAGTTTTTGAAATGAATTTTTTGCACTCTGATAACGTTCATAATACATAAATTTCTTCCCCTCCTCAATTGTCTGCGCTTTCATGGAATTTGAAAGGAACAACGCGGTTAAAATCAGCAATACAGAATTGATCTTCTTCATTTTTTTAACTGTTTAGTCTTTTACAATGTTATATAATTAAAACGAAATCGGGCAGGTAATTTATTCTTTTATTCTTTGTTTAATTTTTCATTGATTTTTACATTTCTGATAGCAAACCCCATTTTACTCGATCCTAAATAGGCACGGCGGAAAATAAGTTGTCCCCTTTCGTATTGTAAAAAATTCATGAAACCAGAACCAAGGCCCGAGTAATTCTCTTTGAGTATGTAAAACAAACCGCGTACCAAAGGGTATCTTCTCGTCATAATGTTTAGCTGATTTGGTTTTACGTACGGCGAATCACCACAATTGTCGCATTTCACGTAAACCATTTTTACTTTATTTAACATTTTTACCTGCGCAGTATCTTCAGGGTTCCCGATCCAGCTAATTCCTACAAGGCCAATGGCATTTTCATTGGTGGCCACATAATCCAATACAGCCTGGCTACTACTTACTGCTCTTACTACTCCTGTATCAAACTTTTTGCCCTTCAAAATACTATCCAATGCAAATCGTACTGTACTGGTAGCATTTAAACCGTCAAATATTATTTGCTCCTTTTTGCCTTTTTTCCCAGATAACTGTTGCTGTAACCGTTCGAAAGTAAAAATGGTATCATTACTATTGCTGTTTACAATTATAGCGATAGCATCTGTGGCAAGTTCATCCCAGCGGGGATAATAGTTAAGCGAATCTTTAAAATAATTCTCCTCCTTTCGGGTGAGCCCCCTTGTAACAATCACCATCCTTGTAAGCGAATCCCTTAAAATATCTTTCAGGCACTCCGCTTCCGGTTTATAATGTGCTATAATATTTGCTCCGGGATAAGAATTCTCAAACACCTTTATTTGTTCATCGATCACCGGCTTGAAAGATTCATCCACACTAATATGAATAGTACCGGTGGTAAGCGTATCGTTTACAACAGCCTGCTGCTTTTTTGCTTTACAACTTATTAATCCTATACATAAAATAATTGAAAATCCGATGCTTAGGGTTCTCCCTCTTCCTTTGGCTATGTTCATTAGTTTCTAAAATAGTTTTTACTATAGCCCCTGTATATCCTGAACCCTCCATACAACCAGCATACCACTGCAAACACTTTAATTAAAACAGGATCGTATTGGTTAATATATCCCTGGGTTGATGTAATCGGAAACATAAAAAAGAACCCAACCAAAATTAAAAAAACACCCATGCCATAATTAGTGATAGTACGCATACGAATGATGCCTTTCTCTCTCTCGCTTATTTGCTCTCTTTCAAATTCTTCAAGGGCCATATTTATTTTAATTTAAATTCTGTAAAAATAATAATCCACTTTTTTTGCGGACTGGCAAATTACAAAAATAAAAACGGAAATTAATCCTCCGCAATAAACTTAACTGGAATAGTGTAATATACTGACACATTACGTCCATTTGATTTACCTGGGATCCAGGTTGGCATTTTCTTCAATACCCTTATTACTTCGTTATTGAATTCGCTGCCGCCATCCTCCGCTAACTCAAACCGTTGCAGCTTTCCATCGTAGCCAACTACAAACCTAACTTTCACGCTTATCAATTCCCCCTCTCCTAATTCCCTAGGGTTAGACAAATGCCGCATCAAAAATGCCCTAAGTGCTTTCATGCCACCCGGATATGCCGGCATAATTTCAGCATTTTCCACTGGAGCAGCTTCGGTTGTTGCAGGTTCAGCTATGTTTGTTTGTTCGGTCACAACCGGCCCACCATTGCCAGCACCAATTATTTCCTGTGGAATTCCGCCCTCGGGAAGAATATTTGTACTGCTGCCGATAGCCATGTTTTTCAAATCATGTAAAAGGTCAGCGGAATCCATATTGTTCACGATCCTGATGGCAGATATTAATTTAACAGATGCCACCGGTTTTGCGGGTACAGCCTTTGGGGGCTTAGGCTTTATTTCGGGAACTTTTGGGGCAGGAGGAATTGAGCGAAAGCCAGGCTCAACTACGAAAATTTCAATTGGCTTTCTTTCAGGGAGAAAAGTAAAGGCTGAGAATATAATCACAACTAGTATCATTACACATACAGATTTCACTAGTCGATTGTTATAAAATTTACGAAGAGTATATGCACCATAGGCCTTATTTCTTTTTTCGAAAAGGATGTCTAACAGATCACTTTTCATAATCAGTTCACTATTCATGTTTGTTGGTTTTGTTGTGAGAAAATTTGAAGCAAAACCGGCCAGTTTACAATGAGATTCAATTGCCAGCTTATTCCACATATGATAGCTGCCAGGTAGCTATTTTCTTCCCTCTAACGTCTTATATTTGCGCCATGAAAATCTTGATGGTATGCCTGGGAAATATTTGCCGTAGCCCGCTTGCAGAAGGAATTTTAAGAGCAAAGATTAATAAGGCGGGGTTAGATTGGGAAGTGCAAAGTGCCGGTACCAATGGCTTTCATGTAGGGGGGCCTCCTCACCATTTTTCTCAGAAAGTTGCAAAGTTGAAAGGAACTGATATCAGCAAACAGGTTTGCAGGCATTTTGCAAAAGAAGATTTTAACAGGTTTGACAAAATTTATGCAATGGCTGATGATGTAATTGATGAAATGAAGTTGATTGCGAAGGATCAATACAATGCTGACATTGTTGACTTGTTAATGAATGAGGCTTATCCTGGAGAAAACATGGATATACCTGATCCATGGTTTGGCACTGAAAGAGGATATCACAAAGTGTATAATTTAATAGAAGAAGCCTGTGAAGCAATAATAAAAAACTATCAATAAGAAAGCTTTCTGCTGATTAAAAAACTATCCATATTTGCAGCAATTTTAAGCTTTTTACGTTATCACATAACTGCTGCTTAATTTTTTTAACTGCCCTGCTACTTCACCACAACCGGTCATAACATAAACAATTTTAATCCGCATCAGTACACTATATTTAAAAACTATTAATTAAGCAAGCATCATGGCCAAACCAAGTATTCCACAAGGCACAAGAGATTTTTCCGCAGAGGTGGTGCGAAAACGGAATTATATTTTATCCACTATACGAGCCGCATTTGAATTATATGGATTTGAACCATTGGAGACACCTGCAATGGAAAACCTGGAAACGCTGATGGGCAAATATGGAGAAGAAGGCGATAAGCTGATCTTTAAAATTTTAAATAACGGCATTAGTAATCCTAAAAACATTGATAAGGCTAAAGCCGGATTTGAAAAAGCATTAGAAGGTAAAAATACCAGCGAGCTTACTGAACGAGCGTTAAAATATGATCTCACCATCCCCTTTGCAAGATATGTAGCAATGAATAGTGGCAGGCTTACATTCCCGTTCAGGCGGTATCAGATACAACCGGTGTGGCGGGCAGACAGGCCTCAAAAAAGCCGGTACCGGGAATTTACTCAATGCGATGCAGATGTAGTAGGAAGTACGTCACTGATAAATGAAGTAGAACTTGCAAACATCTATCACCTTGTTTTCAACAAGCTTGGACTATTGGACTATGAGCTGAAAATTAACAGCCGAAAAATTCTAACGGCTTTGGCGCATCTGTGCGGAGGCAGCGCAAAAATGATGGACATTACCATTGCCATTGACAAACTGGACAAGATTGGTTTGGATAAAGTAAAAGAGGAACTGCTGTTGCGTGAACTTACCCCGCAACAGATAGGTGTTATTGAAAAATATTTAAACATAAAAGGAAGCAACGAAGAAAAATTAACCCAAATAAAATCACTCCTGGGAAATATCAAATCCGGAATGGAAGGGATACAGGAAGTTGAATTTGTATATAAACAAGCTGCCAACATCAATATTGAGATTGATTTTACACTGGCGAGAGGACTAAATTATTATACAGGAATAATCTTTGAAGCAAAGGCGCCTGCTACAATTCAAATGGGTAGCATTGGCGGCGGTGGCAGGTATGATGATCTAACGGGATTGTTTGATGTGCCGGGCATTGCCGGTGTAGGGGTCAGTTTTGGTGTGGACAGAATATATGATGTGTTGCAGGAGCTTAATTTATTTCCGGCCGAAGTGCATACAGGCACGCGGGCCATTTTTTTCAACATGGGTGAAGAGGAAAGTAAGTTTGCGTTTCGCATTATGCAGCAACTCAGGGATAAAGGGGTGTCATGCGAGATGTACCATGAATTTGTTAAGATCACCAAGCAATTTACCTATGCGGAAAAAAAGAAGATCGGCCATGCGGTGATCATTGGTAGTAAAGAAATAGAACAAAATTATTGCTTGGTAAAAGATCTTTCCACAGGCTTGCAGGAAGTAGTGGTATTTGAAAGATTATTTGATTACTTTGACAAAGCAAAACCAGGAGAAAATAAATTGTTAGTCCCTTAGTTGTAAACTACGAGTGCATAAACAACGTGGACAAAGTTGCCCATAGATATAAATGCACAAGAGTGCGCCAATGAAGCTGAACAAAGAAATCTGGCCGGGCCAGAAACTTCTTTTATTTTTTAATAGCAACTAACCTTGGTTGAAAAGAACATGCTTAAAATAAAATCTAAAAAATAAAATATGCAACTTATTCATCTTTCCAGGCTTATGATTGTAGGTGTGTCAGCAATACTGTTTGCTTCTTGTTCGAAAACCAATACACAGGGTAAATTAATACCTAAAGAAGCATCCATTGTAATTCAAATAGATGGTAAATCTTTGGCTGACAAACTACCGTGGGATGAAATAAAACAAAATGCCCTTTTTATCGAGATCAACGGCGATTCAAGTTTGCCCCCTACGTTGAAAAGCTTAATGAACAATCCCGATAATGCGGGTATTGATAGCAAAGCAGACCTCTTATTTTTCGTTATAAAAGACAGTATTGGCGGTTACATTGGCTTTGAAGGGAATGTAAAAGATGAGAAAACGTTTAAAAGTTTTAATCAGCAAATGACTGAAAATGGTGCCGATAGTGAAAAAGATGGTGTGCAGTTCATAAGCAAATCCCCTATTTGCGTAGGCTGGACAAAAGAAAAATTTGTGTATGTTTTTGATGCTCCGCAGCTATCACAAATGGATGACCTGTCCCGCAGGATGATGAGGGATTCTATAAATATTAGCAGTACCTCCAACAGGGATATCGGAGCTGCCTGCAAAGCGATCTTTGCCTTAAAAGAAAGCGGCAGTCTTGCAAAAGACGAAAAATTTACCGGCCTTATGAAAGAAACAGGCGATGTTCATTTTTGGATGAACGGAGAGGAATTGAGTAAAGGCGGGTCAACATCGGCTGCGTTGGCAATGGTTAATCTTGAAAAGTTTTACAAAGGAAATATCACAACAGCCACTATGAATTTTGATAAGGGCAAAATGTTGATGAATGCAAAAACCTATGCCAGTGATGAAATGCTGAACCTGTTTAAAAAATACAGTGGCGGCAAGTTAAATGAGGACATGATCAAGCGCATGCCGGGTAAAGATGTGGTAGCTATTATGGCTTTGAATTTTAAACCGGAGGCAATCAGGGATATAATTAAAATGACGGGTCTGGACGGGTTGATCAACATGGGCGTACAGAAATTAGGGTTTAGCATGAATGATTTTATCAAAGCCAACAAAGGAGATATACTCTTTGGAGTATCCGATCTTGTTTTGAAAACAGATACAACTACTTATAATTTTAAAGACCAGGTACCGAACATGGCGGTTGCACAAAAGCCAAGCTTCAATTTTATTTTCGCTGCATCTATTGGCGATAAAGAATCTTTTAATAAAATTGTTACCGCAGGAAAAAATTTGGGCCGTGGACAATTTAGCGACAGTAGTAAAGCACCTTTTGCCTATAACTTAAATGGCACCTATTTCGTACTTGGAAACGATCAACAAAAAGTAAATCAATACCTTGCTGCTACTAACACCAGTTTTGACTTCATCAACAAAATAAGCGGGGACCCTTTTGGGGGCTATTTAAACATTCAAACATTATTGAGATCATTTGGCAACATGGCTACCCAGGATAGCACGGCAAAAATTGCATACGACGCTTCGTTACAAATGTGGGACAATGTTGTTTGGAAGGGCGGGAATTACAGCGATGGCGGCATTGAGCAAACTGTGGAAATTAACCTCGTAGACAAGAACACCAATAGCCTGAAACAATTGAATGCCTACACGGCAAAATTCAGCGAACTATATAAAGAACAAAGAAGAAAACAAAAGGAACAAAATATGGCGTTCCAGGATATGACAGATTCAGTTGCTACACCTTCAACCGATTCTAATTAATGTTCGTTCAAATAATTGCTGCCAGTTCTTATAATGAATTGGCAGCATTTTAATTTCCATCCATGCAAATTTTACTGCAGAAAGTCTTACCGGTTTTTTTTGAAGAAGATAAAGTGAATAATTCTCAGCTATGGAACAATACGTTATCATTTAATAAAGGTGAGAACATACACATAATAGCGCCCAGTGGAAGTGGGAAAACGACACTGATACATTTTTTGTATGGGTTGAGAAATGATTACAAAGGCAACATATCTTATGACACGAATGACATTAAAAATTTTGATGCAGAAAAATTTTCAATCTGGCGCAGGCAACATATCAGCATTGTGTTTCAAGATCTAAGACTGTTTACTGAGCAAACTGTTTTGCAAAACCTGGAAATAAAAAGAATGTTATCGCCTTTTCATCCCACAAATAATATCGCAGCCATGGCGGCAAGGTTGGGCATAGAAAGTAAATTGACTAAACTTTGTAAAACCTGCAGCTATGGGGAGCAACAACGAATTGCTATTATCAGGGCATTACAACAACCGTTTGATTTTTTATTGCTTGATGAACCCTTTAGCCACCTGGACGAACTGAACCGGCAAAAAGCAATGGAATTGATGGAGGAGGAAAGCAAAAAAAGAAATGCCACCATCATCTTAGCCGACCTGAGAGAAATAACTTATTTTAAAAGTGAAAGAATGCTGCACTTGTGAGACGGTGGAAGGTTGAAGGTTGATGGTTGATGGTTCGGAGTTGAAGGAACGGGGTTAAAGTTTAGTCGCACGGCATCGTAGGTTTTACGCTACTGGAGCGGCGAGGAAAATTAGAAACCCTTACTGTAGAGTTCTTAATAACCTAACTACCATGCCAGGCAATAACCATTAATATATAACCTTCACCCAAACCATCAACCATCAACCATCAACCATTAACCTTCAGCCATCAACCATCAACCTTCAACCTTCAACCTCAAACCGTCTAATGTCTTCCTACAAAAACATTGCTCCCTTTTTAACTGCCGGTCAAAATAAAGTATCGCGGTGGCTTAGTTATGTTGGGCTGGGCGTGGGTGTGTTGTTATTGTTGAGTTCTATTCAAATGTTCATTAATATCAATGGGTTGCTAAAAGAGAAAAACAGCCGTAAAGATGGCGCTGATTTTATCTCGGTTACAAAAACAATTACCAATGAAAACATGGGCAAGGACAACCGTTTCATAGGAGCTGACCTTGCAGAAATAAAATCGCAGCCCTTTATCACAGATGCTGCCCCATTGATCTCAAACCAGTTTCGGGTAAAGGCCAGTGCAGGCAATATCATACCTTTTAGTACAGATCTTTTCCTGGAATCACTGGATGAAAAATTTTTAGATACAGTACCTCCTTCTTTCACCTGGAGGGAAGGCCAGGCAGATGTGCCCATTATCTTTTCATCGGACTTTATGGAGATGTACAACGTATTTGCTCCCAGCCAGGATCTTCCGCAGTTGTCTGATAAAACAATGTCGTCAGTAAGCATAATTTTAGAATGCTATACGCCTTATGGTGTACAAAATTTTAAGGCACGCATTGTTGCCTTAAGCGACCGCATCAATTCAGTGCTGGTTCCCAATAGTTTTATGCAATGGGCCAATAAAAACTTTGGTGGCGTATCGCAAGTAAACCCCTCCCGCATTTATATAAAAACTACCGATGCTAATAACCCGCAGCTACTAAACTTTCTTGAAGAAAAAGACTATAGGGTTAATAAAGACAAAACAAAATTTGGCAGGGTAAAGCAAATATTGCAAGCCATTGTAAGCGGGATGGCAGGCTTCGGCGTCTTGGTTATTTTACTGGCAATGCTGCTGTTTTCTTTTTACCTGCAATTAATGATTGCTAAAAGTAAGGATAACCTGCAACTGCTGTTAACACTCGGTTATTCACCCAGCTGGCTTAGTAAAACGGTGGCGAAAAAATGGATTCCTGTGTATATCATAATTGTATTATCTGCATTGTTGCTGACTGCAATATTGCAGTTCTGTTTCCAGCACTTTGTGATGTATGACCGGCAAGAATTGTCACCCTTTTTACATTGGATAGTGGTAATTGTAGCGGCCGTTTTATTGGTATTATCCATCATCACCAACTACAGATTGATAAGGAAATTATTGTACGGCCTGGGCTAAAAAAATTGTAATTTTAAAATAAAAAAATGCCGGTTGCAGTAAGAAAATATTACAGCGAAGAAGATTTTTTGATATTGGAAAGAATGTCAAAAACTAAAAATGAATATTACCGCGGCGAAATATTTGCTATGTCAGGTGCTTCTTTTCAGCACAATCAAATTGCCGCATTTTTGGCAAAAGATATTGGAACACATCTTACCGGGAAAGAATGCAATATTTTCGGCAGTGATTTAAGGGTTCACTCCTGGTTCCAATCCTTTTATACCTATCCGGATGCAGTAGTCATTTGCGGTGAGCCTGCTTTTGTTGACAATGAATTTGATACCATCATCAATCCTTCCATCTTATTCGAAATTCTTTCACCGGCCACGGAAGAATATGACCGTACAATAAAGTTTGAGTTTTATAAAAACATAACAACCCTTCAGCAATATGTGCTGATTGATTCACAAAAAATATTGATTGAGGTATTTACAAAACAACAGGATAACTCATGGCTTTCAAAAAAATATGAGCACCCCGAGGATGAATGGGTGCTTGCACCGATCAATTACCGGGGCAAAGTAAAGCAGGTTTATGAAGGAGTTGTTTTCAAAAAAGCCTAAACGCCCTCAAAAATAATGGCTGCCCCCTGCCCCACTCCTACACACATCGTGGCCAACCCATATTTTCCTTTTCGTTTCTTTAATTCATGCAGCAAGGTAGTAGCAATGCGCACGCCGCTGCATCCCAGCGGATGGCCCAATGCGATGGCGCCTCCATTTACATTTACCCTTTCAAGGTCAAAGCCCAGATCGTGGATGCAGGCAATAGATTGAGAGGCGAATGCTTCGTTCAATTCCACGAGGTCAAGGTCTGCTACACTTACTCCCGCCCGCAGTAAGGCTTTCCGGGTAGCTGGCACCGGCCCGATACCCATTACCGCCGGATCAACCCCGGCCACGGCCATACTTACAATTTTCGCCATTGGCTGCAGCTTGTATCTAATTACGGCGGCTTCGCTAGCCAGCAACATGGCAGCGGCGCCATCGTTTATGCCACTACTGTTACCTGCCGTTACTGTTCCGTCTTTCATAAATGCCGGTTTCAGTTGCGCCAGTTTTTGCAGCGAAGTATCCCGGGGATGTTCATCTTTATCAAAATCAAAAACATCAGTGCCCACCTGCACGGGTACCGGTACGATCTCTGAGTTAAATTTATTTCCCTGCTGCGCTTTAAAATATTTCTGCTGGCTGTCCACTGCAAACCCATCCTGTGCATGGCGGCTGATGTTCCATTGCCGGGCCACATTCTCAGCCGTTTCACCCATGGCGTAAGGATAATACATTACCGACAATTGTTTATTTACAAAACGCCAACCCATTGTGGTATCAAATATTTGCGGGTCCCGTGCAAATGGAGTACTTGTTTTGGGCATTACAAAAGGCGCCCTCGTCATACTTTCCACGCCGCATGCAATATACAGGTCGCCATCGCCGCACATAATGGCCCTCGAAGCATCCATAATTGTCTGCAAGCCCGAAGCACAAAGCCGGTTAACAGTAGTGCCGGCAACTGTCACAGGCAAGCCCGCCAGCAATGCAGCCATTCTTGCCACATTGCGGTTATCTTCCCCGCTTTGGTTGGCGGCCCCCGCTATCACATCTTCTATCGCATTCACATCAATGGAAGGATTTCTATTCACCAGGCTTTTTATTACCAACGCCAGCAGGTCATCGGGCCGGGTAGTGCTCAATGCTCCGCCATATTTTCCAATGGGTGTTCTCAGCGCATCAATAACATAAACTGTTTGCATAAATTTTTTTTTGTTACAAGCATTTACTTTCATGGCAGCATCGTTGCCACGCTCGGTTCAACAGCATACCATTGGGCAACTTTTATTGATACGGTTAAAAAAACGTACAATTGAAAGTGATATCGACAAACAAACATAAGTTTTTTACAGATATCGAAAAGAGTTGCCACGAATGCACGAATAAGAACAAATAAAAATATAGCTCAAAAACCAGTTGAACTTCGAATGCGGGGTTTCCCGCAAAACAAATTTTCATTCGTGTATCATAAATTCTTCATTCGTGCATTCGTGGCAAAAAAATTAATAGTGGATTACGATAACGGTTTACTGCAACCCACTTAGCCCCCTGAAGCCACTGCATTTGGCAATAAATTTACTTAAGGTATCTTTGCGGCATGATAGCAGTAAAACAGAACATCCGCCACCTGGGCATGGATGAGTTGATGAAATATTTTGAAACCATCGGTGAAAAGAAGTTCCGCACCAAACAAGTGCACGAATGGCTCTGGAAAAAAAATGCCCAAAGTTTTGAGGACATGACCGATCTTTCAAAAGAATTGCGCCTGCGCCTGTCTGACAAATTTGACCTACCTGCCCTTACCGTCAATACTACTCAATTCAGCAGTGACGGCACTGTTAAATCAAGGTTTAAAACCTTTGATGGCCACATGATAGAAGGCGTACTTATCCCCACCGAAAAAAGAAATACCGCCTGTGTTTCATCCCAGATCGGTTGCAGCCTGAGTTGTAAGTTTTGTGCCACAGGCACCATGGAACGTAAGAGAAATCTAGATTATGATGAAATTTACAACCAGGTAGCCTTTATCAACCAGCAGTCCGAAAAAACATTTGATAAAAAATTATCCAATGTAGTTTTTATGGGAATGGGCGAACCGCTACTCAATTATAAAAACGTTTTAAAAGCGATTGACAAACTGATCTCCAACGATGGCATGGCCATGAGCCCTAAACGCATTACTGTTTCCACAGCCGGGGTAGCCAAGCAAATAAAGCAGTTGGGCGATGACAGGGTGCGGTTCAATCTTGCCCTCAGCTTACATGCGGCGGATGATAAAAAGCGCAACCAGATAATGCCGATCAACGAAAGTAACAGCATCGCTACTTTGGTAGAGGCGCTCAACTATTTTTATGATAAAACGAAGAATGATATTACCCTGGAGTATATCCTGTTCAAAGACCTGAACGATTCCATTGAAGATGCGGAAGCGTTAACAAAAATTTACCGTCAAATACCTACTCACCTGGTAAACGTAATTGAATACAACCCTATTGACGGCGCAAAATTCACCAAGCCGGATGAAGAAACCACGCAACGCTTTACCGATCACCTGGCAAAAAACAGGGTGAATGTACGGGTTAGAAGAAGCCGCGGGAAAGACATTGATGCGGCCTGTGGACAACTGGCCAATAAGGGGAAATAGTCAAGCTAATTATTCTGTTAAAAAAGGCCGCCTCCATTTGTGAGGCGGCCTTTTTGTAATTGGTAAAGTTTACACCTTTAAAAAAAGGTGTAAACTTTAGAGTTATGCTACGGATTGAATGCCAATACCCAAAGGTTCATTACATTGAATCAATCCCCCTTTAACTTTTTTTTATGAAAGCCGTTTAAACCCCGCCAACCGTTTCCGGTCTATTACTGTACAAAATAAAAGAAGATTATGAAAAAAATACTGATTGGAATGATGGCAGTTGCCTCATTTATTTTTACGGCTACTGCACAGGAAACCAGGAAAGTGAAGCCCCACAAAGCTCAACATGAAAGAGGAAACATGATGAAAGAGCTTAACCTTAGCAAAGCCCAAAAACAGCAAATGAAGGCTAACAGGGAAAATTCTAAAAACCAACTGGAAGAACTCAAAAAAAATGAATCAATAACAGTTAAAGAATACAATGCCCGCAAAGCAGCTATCCTGAAATCACAAAAAGAGCAAATGGAAAATTTGCTGACACCAGAACAGAAAACCCGGTTGGCACAAAATAATGTGAACGGGAAAGGAAAACACAAGATGGATAAGGGAAATAATCCCGACAAAATGAAGGCAGAATTAAACCTGTCTGAACAGCAAGTGAGTATGTTAAAAGCCAACCGGGAAGCCAACAAGGCAAAAGCAAAAGCTATTAAGGAAAATACTCAATTGAGTAAATCCGAAAAGAAAGAGCAGCTGACGGCATTGAAGCAGGCGCAAAAGGAAAGCATGAAACAGCTTTTAACACCTGAACAATTGAACAAGATGGAAGAAAAAAAGAAAGCCCACAAGAATAAAGAGGGCAAAAAGTAACCCGATAAATCCCTATTACTGAAGCGGCGGCCTGATTGGTTTGCCGCTTTCTTTTTGTCATTACTTTAAATTTCACTTGGATTTTATATCAGCCTCGTCATGTTATAACAGCTGACGCTGTTTTCGCAGATATTAGTTTATTAGGTAACAAAGTTGCCAAATGGTATGTGGCACAAGTGTGCGACGCAACGATGTTTGTCAATGCTTCTGAGCCCGGACAAAAAAAGTATTGAAATCGCCATCAAAAAGATGAATTGATGGCGTTGAAATGAAATCCTTGCGTGTGTTTTATATGGGTGAGGCCGGGGCAGTAGCCATGGGTTGCAGCCTTCCACGCTAAATTATTCCTACCTTCGTAGCTCACCCCTGTTGAAATAACAGTAAAACACTACAAAAATGAGCCAGGTGCCATTCCAGAAATTTGTTCCCAAAAAGAAGAACAGTTTAATTAAAGAAGAATTTAAGCAAGCAAAAAAGAAAGCAAAAAAAGCACGGGCTGTTGCTATTGACAAACGTTTTGAAGAAAAACGCCAGTTGAAAGCTGCCGCAAGAAATGCAGCGACTCAGCCTGCGGCAAAACCCGACCTCACCCCCCGCGCTCTCCAAAAGAGAGGGAGCCCAGGCGCTTCTAGAAAAGAAGAAAAAGTGAGAACAATTGAAAATAATTTTGAGCAGGTACAGGAAATTGTGGGCATCAAAAAAGAATATGCACCCGCACCTGCTAAACCAGTACAAAGAATTGTAAGGCCATCGTCACCAGTGACTGCTGAAATGCCTTTGAATAAATTTGTAGCCCACTGCGGCGTGTGCAGCAGAAGGGATGCGGTTACCATTATCAAAGACGGTAAAGTGAAAGTGAATGGTGAAGTGGTGAAGGAACCGGCACATAAAGTAACTGAAAGGGATGATGTTCAATTCAACGGCAAAAAATTATTTGTAAGTAAAAACCTGGTATATATTTTACTCAACAAACCAAAAGATTATATCACCACCACCGACGATCCGCAAGGAAGAAAAACTGTATTGCAATTAACTAAAATGGCTACTACAGAAAGGATCTATCCCGTTGGAAGGCTGGACCGAAACACTTCTGGTGTTTTATTGCTTACCAACGACGGCGAATTAACGCAAAAATTATCGCACCCCAGTTATAACATTACCAAAGTGTACGAGGCGAGGCTCGATAAATCCCTTACCAAGGCTGATTTTGATAAGATCTTAAATGGCGTACAGCTGGAAGATGGCGAAATAAAAGCAGATTCGCTGGCTTATGCGGATGCAAAAGATAAATCTGTCATTGGCATTGAAATACATAGTGGCCGCAACCGAATTGTTCGCCGCATTTTTGAGCACCTTGGATATGATGTAAAGGGGCTGGACCGTGTAATGTATGCGACACTAACTAAGAAAAATGTGGAGAGAGGCAAGTGGCGTTTCCTTAGCGAAAAAGAAATACGCTTATTGAAATACCTGAATGCTTCGCATAAAAAAGTACAACCGAAAACACCGCAACAGAAAGCAAATGACGACTGAACCAAACAATAATAATAAGACTGCGGCTGCTTCCAATAAAGTGTTGGCAGGAATTGTAACTGTTTTCGAGAATGATGAGTTTATTGTGCTGAATAAACCAGCCGGTGTATTATCGATCCCTGACCGTACTCAGTCCGAGCTTTCATTAAAAGATCTGTTGATGGAAAAATATGGCAACATATTTACCATTCACCGCCTCGACAGGGAAACCAGCGGTATTATCCTTTTTGCAAAAGACGAGGCCACCCATAAATACTTTTCCAAACAGTTTGAAGAACGAACAGTGGAAAAATTTTACATGGGGTTGGTTCATGGATCAATGCCTGAAAAAACGGGCAGCATGGACGGCGCTATTATGGAGCACCCGGTATTTAAGGGTCAGATGGTGATCAATGCAAAAGGAAAACCATCTTTAACCGATTATGCCGTAACGGAAGAATTGGGCAAATACAGCCTGGTGAAATTTCAAATACATACCGGCCGTACCCACCAAATAAGGGTTCATTGCAAAAACATCGGCCATCCGATTGTTTGCGATCCTCTGTATGGCGATGGAAAACCAGTCTTGCTTTCGTCTATCAAAAAGAAATATAAACTAAGCAAGCATGATATGGAGGAAAGGCCGATGTTGAACCGGGTGGCATTGCATTCGTGCCAGTTAAGATTTAAAGACGCACAGGGTGAAGCGTTTGACCTCGTAGCTGAAATGCCCAAAGATATCAGAGCATTGATACAACAACTGAAGAAGAACTTATACAATTAAGATAAAGTTTACACCTTTTTCAAAAGGTGTAAACTTTATCAAGAATATTAATCAAGATTAGGCTGCGGTGTGTAACGCAAATACGGCTTTATAATTTCCACCCCTTTAGGGAATTTTTTAATAGCGTCTTCAGTACTTACTGCAGGTACTACAATTACATTTTCACCATGTTTCCAGTTGGCAGGTGTAGCGACACTATAATTGGCAGTTAACTGCAAAGAATCAATTACCCTTAGTACTTCCACAAAATTCCTTCCTGTAGATGCCGGATAAGTTATAATCAGCTTTACAGCTTTGTCCGGGCCAATAATTACAAGTGACCGAACAGTAGCGGTCGCTGATGCATTGGGATGAATGAAATCGTATAATTCCGAAACCTTGCGGTCTTCATCTGCAATAATGGGAAAATCGACATCGCAATTTTGTGTTTCGTTGATGTCGTTAATCCAGCCAAGGTGTTTATCAACCGGGTCAACGCTTAAAGCCAACACTTTTACATTTCGCTTTTCAAATTCTTCCTTCAAAGCTGCCGTTTTACCCAACTCAGTAGTACATACCGGTGTATAATCAGCGGGGTGGGAAAACAAAATCCCCCATGAATCCCCTAAATATTGGTAAAAATCAATTTCCCCAATCGAGGTTTGTGCTGTAAAGTTGGGAGCAATGTCCCCTAATCGTAGGCTCATAGTTATAATTTTTATACCGCAAATATAATAGTCTATTGATTATATAGACTTAATTTTGTGTTTATTTTTATTTTTAGCTTAACTTTCTTGAATGCTCTCGAAAAAAACACAATATGCATTGAAGGCACTGGGATATCTTGCCGGCAAATACGGCCAGGGGCCGGTGCTTATTTCAGAAATTGCTGCGAAAAAAAAAATCCCTATCAAATTTTTAGAAACCATATTGCTGGAACTGAAACAAAAAAATGTTTTAGACAGTAAAAAAGGAAAAGGCGGAGGATATTATCTTCTTGAGTCTCCGAAAAAAACTTCTCTTGCACATGCCATCCGGATAGTTGGTGGCCCCATTGCACTGCTACCCTGTGTTAGCCTGAATTTTTATGAAAAATGTGAGGATTGTGATGAGGCTGTTTGTGGTTTAAATAAAGCAATGCTTCAAACCAGGGATGCTACATTAAAAATATTAGAGAAAAAGACGTTAGCAGAATTGATTGATGGTTGAGGGCTTAGTATTTGGTATTTAGTATTTAGACTAAATACTTGAAAGATTGCAAGCCTAATAATATATTGAAAGTAGGTTCAAACCATCAGCCTTCAACTATTTTGTCTGAACCAGGATTTTTGTGATTAAATGATTTACATGATGTTGAACGGATGTACCGGTTTACAATTTTGATTCAAACACAAACCTTCAACCTTCAATTAGAAGAAGCCCTTTTTATCTTATACTTTCCGAACCTGTTTTTAACACCGTCGATGGCCTTGTATAAATCATTTTTTCGTGTTGCATCATCGAACAAGTTGGTTTGTATTGCTTCGTTAGTAAGTTCGCTTAAGCGAACACCCAGCAGCCGTACGGGCTTCCCTTTTTTATATAATTTGTGAAACAGGTCTTTCGCTACAGGGATGATTTCATCATCAGCGCATGTAAAAGGAACCGTCGTTTGCCGTGAGGTGGTTTCAAAATCAGGATAACGGATCTTTACAGCAATACAGCCTGCCACCTTGCCGTCCTGCCTTAATTCGAAGGCAATTTTTTCAGAAAGCCGAACCACTTCAGCCATTAGAAAATGCATGTCCGTTTTATTTTCGTCAAAGGTATTTTCAGAAGAAATGGATTTAGCTTCATGGTATTGAGACACTTCACCCAAATGCAGGCCAAAGCTCTTATGCCACAGATCAATACCCCATTTACCCAGTCTTTGCTCCAGTTCTTCTTTGGTTCTGCTGTTAATATCATTGATGGTCCAAATACCCATTGCCTTTAATACTTCGTAAGTGTGGTCTCCCACTCCCGGTATTTTATTCACCGGCATAGGCGCCAGGAATTCCCTTTCTTTTCCCGGCGGCACTTGCAGGTAACCATTGGGCTTAGCTTCACCTGTTGCGATTTTAGCAATCATTTTATTACTGCCCATTCCAAATGATATGGGCAGTTTTGTTTCATCAATAATTTGCTGCCGCAGATCAATCGTCCATTGCATTGGGTTAAAAAATTTATCCATTCCCGTAAGATCGAGATAAAATTCATCGATAGAGGCTTTTTCAAATAACGGCGCTTTTGCGGCAATGATCTGTGTAACCCAGCGGGAGTAGCGGCTGTACTCGCCGCGGGTACCTTTAACTACAATGGCATGAGGGCAAAGCAATAAAGCTTTTCTAGACGGCATGCCCGAATGGATGCCAAATTTTCTTGCTTCGTAGCTACAGGCCGCCACCACTCCCCTTTCGCCGCCGCCTACAAACACTGGTTTGCCCTTTAAGGAAGGATCATTCAACACCTCTACCGACACAAAAAATGAATCGAGGTCGAAATGGGCGATGATGCGTTGGGGATTATTGTTCACTTTACTAATTTACAAATAATATGATCATCTATAAATATCCAATAACCCATCCGGCAAAGTCACAAATACTTTCCGGCTTTTTTGATCAATTCTGTCCAGCGATTCGCCGTGAATGGGTATCAGGGCTTCTTTACCATCCAGCAAGATGGCGCATAAAATCTGATGGGGTTGTTCTATTACTTCGATAATTTCTCCCAGGTCTTCTTCCTCATTTATCAAATGAAAGCCCAGCATGGAAATAGGCGCCGCCTTTGCAGCGAACTTTTTAAAATCTTCTTCAGTGATCCACACTTCCTTGGGGGTAAGTTTACGGGCGGTCTCTTTTGAATCGATGCCCTCCAATTTTATGTAGACCTCGGAATCATTTTTTATACTAGTCGTGGCAATAAAATACGGCATAAAATTATCCCTCCTTTCTTCAAGAAAGATTGTTTCCAGTCCCTTCAAAGTGGTTTTCTTCCCGAGGCTATGTTGCAGTACCAACTCACCTTTCAGGCCAAAGCTGGCGGCTAGTTTTCCTATTTTAAAATATTGACTCATGTGGCTGCAAGTTAATGCTAATGTGCTAATTTGCTGATGTGCTAATGTGCTTATGTCTAATTGAAATACAGCTACATTCTTTACACTTAAAACGTAATGAAAGTTGCTCATTGGTATGAGGTATACGGGAGTGACACAACGATGATGACCATTGCTCTTCTTTGCCCGGACATAAAAAAAGCAATTCCGAATAATCGAAATTGCTTAAAAGAATTAACGGAACAGAGGTGTTTATTCTTCTGTTTTAGTTTCTTCAGTTGGCGCTTCTACAGGAGCTTTAGCCTCGACAGCTACTGCTGCAGGTGCTTCAGCCACTTTACGTACAACCGGTTGGTTACGGCTATCCGTGCGAGCCTTTTTATGGGCTCCCTGGCGTTTTGCAACATGCGCATCGTGCTCAGCACTCCATGTAGTAAACTTTTGCATTGCAACAGCTTCATCAAACAAGCCTAAGCTTACACCTCTTAACAAATGCTTCAGGAATAATACACCTTTAAAGGAAAGGATACGGCGTACGGTGTCAGTTGGCTGAGCACCTTTGTGTAACCAGTCCAATGCCTTTTGCCTGTCGATCTGCACAGTTGCAGGAACAGTCAAAGGATTGTACGTACCAAGTTTCTGAATAAATTTGCCATCACGTGGGCTACGGGCATCTGCTACTACGATGAAGTAGAAGGGTCTTTTTTTAGACCCGTGTCGTTGCAGTCTCATTTTTACAGCCATAAAAAAATAGAAATTTTTTTGGGTTGTTAATAAATAGGGTTTCTTTAATCTCCTTAAAAAAGGAAGGCGAAGATACTAAGCTCACCTTCAAAAACCAAATTACATTGTTAAATTTTGATGAATATCGATCAGGGAGACCAATTATTCGCCGTGGAAATATTTTATTGTTTTACAAATGCAATCCCGCTCATTTCCAAAAAATAATTTGGAATACACGTGATTTTTTTATCGCTTTCAATTTTAAAATCAATTCCTTTAAAACTAACCTGTTCAAGGGATGGGTTGAGGGAAAGTTTAAAGGTATTATTATCGTTCTTTTGATCTTTCACCAGGGTTAAAATATCGGGGTATAAACTGTGCTGCACGTAAATGGAATCGCAGCGGGGATTATCAATATATACTTTGCCTTCGCTGTCTGTATATTCTTCTTTTTGCTTGTCGCCAATAAAAAAGATACACCGGATGTGCTTTAGTAGATATTTATTGGGATGATCAAATTTAAGTGTGTACCCGGTACCAGCCTTCGCTTGATTTGCGATCGTAAAATCCTTGCCCGCCACTTTATCACTTTTAAGCTTTAGTGTATCACCCTTCACCATAAAGGTGCCGGTGGCATTTCGGTCTACCGCACCGTAGGAAAAAAAGAATTGGAATTTACCATCCGCGGAAAAATTAAAGGCCGCAACCATTTCCATTTTTCTAAAGTAATATTCACCCGATACAACAGCTTGGGACATTGCTTTTAAATTAACGATCATTAATAAAACGAAGATGCTTTTTTTCATGAAGTTGTTTTTATCTGATATAAACTATTCCTCCACCACTTTAATGCCCTCATGGAATTTATTTTTTGCGTCTTCTGCATCTGCATTTCCAACATCGTGTGGATATACCCTAAAGCTTGCAGGATCGGCATCCTTCATAATAGTCATTTTATAAAAGACATGCTTGCCATCGCTGCCATAGTTTTCGCCCAACACTTTAAAAGTAGCAACATCGGCATTGGATAATTTTTTATCATCCATGTATACGGCGGCATTGTCTTTTGCGTAGTTAACATCATGGCCATACACACCATTTTCTTTGTAAACCTCAAAAGTTGCGGGATTAACACCGGCTACTCTTTTTGATTCAAAATAAACAGCATGCTGATCTTTTGAATAACCCTCTTCAAGTATTTTAAATGTAGCGGCATCGGCATCTTTTATTTTGAAACAGAGAAAAAAAACCTTCAATTTATCTTTCGAATATCTGTAATCCAACATTTCAAAGGATGGCTTGTCGCAGGGCAAAATGCAAATATTATGTTGCGCTTCACCTGTATAGCTGTAGTAGTAAATATGCGCCGTATCTTTTGCAAAATTTCGATCGATAATTTCAAAGGTCTTACCGGCACTACCGGCAATTGGGCGAAGATTTAAATATGCTGACACATCGTCTTTAGCAAAGTGGGGATCGATGCTCTTAAAACTTTTAACATCCTTTACATTAAAAGCAACGCCTTGAAAATAGGCGTTAAAATTATCTTTGCCATAACCATTGTGCAAACTTATAAATGAAGCGGGGTCAGCTTTTTTAACTTCCAGGATTGTCTGGCGTTTGGTTAAATAATAGTTCTGCCCTTCCCTGTATTCGTCGCAATAATATACCTTGTTTTTATCTTTTGCGTAATGGTCATCCACCGCTTTAAAGGAAGCAATATCCGCATACTGAAAAGGATGTTCCTTATAGTATGCTGTGGTTGAATCCTTGGCAAATTCGTCACTTAGTATAACAAAATTTTTATCAGTTATTTCCTTGCCGTTGAATGTTGTTTTGCCATTCTTTTCCTTATAACCACTGCTACATTTTGACAATGGAATGATACCAGATATTACAAGGATAGTTTTAATAATCCACTTCATAAATTTGAACATACCATGTTTTTTTCGAAATTATTTCTGCACTAAAAAATTATCAGTCGTAATTGGGTGTTGAGATATAATCGATCTGCCAGCCATCTTTACTTTTATACATTTCAAATTCGTATTCAACAGAATTATCCGATGGCAGCTTTACGCCAATTAACGCAACGGTTTTGCTGATTGACACTGTCTTTAATTTCAAACGGCTGATGTTGTTTAAAATTATTTCAGGCTCCTGGGTGATCAAAACAAAATCAAAATCAAAACCTTCGGGTATATCGGATTGTATCTTATCCTTACTTAGCTGAATTGCTTTATCATCAAAGTAAGTTTGCCAGTAAGCAAGGTAGTTAGCAGACAGGCATTTACTACTTCTCATAAAATTTAAATATGCGGTAACAGCCTTTCTGTTTATCATAAAATTACCAGCACTATCTTTTATTAAAATGCGAAAGCTGTTGGCTTTGTGAAGATTAGCCTTATACCATTTCAAAAAATCAATGATCACTTTATTAACAGGTGCAGGATCTTCTTTAATAATAATGACAGTCCTGTCTTTTTCACCGGCCTTTACGTTTTGAGAAAGGAAACAGCAACCTGTCAACAATAGCAGCAATAATAATCTCATACTCCTTTATTTTTTCAGTAAAATAGTAATATTATTTTTATCACGCCCAATCATTTCAAACAGCGATGCCGGCATCCAGCAATAACGCAATCATTTCAACAGGTAGGGAAATTGTACGCTATTTGATATTTATTTCGGGCATTTTAAACTGCGTTACTTCATTCACTAAAACTTTCCTGTTGGCTTTTAATGCAACAAAAAAATTATTTACCTCTTTAGCATAAGCCCTGCTGCTTACGGCAACTAACATCACGCCTTTATTACCGGCTTTGTCAGTAAATGCCTTATAGCGGTAAACAATTCTTTCCACAATACTGGTTGTACCATCAGCGGCATTAGCAGTTAATAAAAAATCAAGCAGGTATTCCCCTGTTTTGGGGTTTTTAATTATTTCATAATTCACTATGGGGTTACCTTCTTTCAATTTACTGATCTCCTCAACCTTTGCTGATACTATATTTTGGAGGGTTGTTTCCCCGGTAATGACGTCGATCATTAGCATCATTTTATACCTGTTAGCATCTTGTCCTTTTGTAAGGTATTCCTGCTTATAAAAATTAGCTGAGGGATGACTGCTCCAGTTTAAACTGAAAATTTTGTTTTCAAATAGCAAGGGGCCTGGCACGTTGAGGTAATCAGCAACAGGTTTATTTTTTTGTGCAAATGCATTACTGGATAAGGCAATTGCTGTTAGTAAAACAAAAAGGGCTTGTATCTTTTCATGCGTTTATTTAATGTATTTAATAATGAATTTTTATTATCCCCCCATTTCAAAAGGGAGCACATACTCTTTAACCACAGATTTTGAACTGCCGGTTTTCACCTCAACTTTTGCTTTTAATGGCGAGCCTGCTACCAGGTAATTTTTTACATATTGATCTTCATGCACCAGCCACGAATGATCCTGTAGCAAATATTCTGCAACGCCTGCTTTGCCCGCCTGGTAGGCCCAGCGCTCCACATGCAAGGGTTCGTAATTAATAGTGTTACCCATAAGCAAACCTGTATGCCGGGCCTGGAGCCATTGCCAAGTTCGGTGCAGGCTATTACACTTATGCCTGGTGAACTGCCATCTTACAGGTCTTTCACTGCCCATTCGTCAATAATTGTTTTAATGTTTGACATGATTTTTATTTTTTTTAAAGGGGAAATTTAATAAGGGCCTATAAATTAAAGTCTATCGTGTTACTTAATATTTAATACTAGCCAAAAGATAAAACTTTATAGCTGTAAATAATATTGCTGCGTCTCTGATTTTTAAAGATCATACAATCCCAAATATTATACACTGCTATTTTTATTACACTGAGAACCCAACGCTGAATATTTCTACGCTTAATTAATACTGTAAAATTAACAGCCGCTGATGTGTTATTCTGACCAGGAAGGTAGCGGCCGGTATAAAGTATTTAGTGGTATACTTACTTTATTTTGTGGAAAAAAAAGGCGTTTTTTTTTTAGAATATGAGCTGTACAAAAATACAAGTGTGTTAGAATGCAAACCCGTCAAATCAGCCTGTTCATTTTAAAAATGAGCATAAAAATCAATCCAGCTATCAAAACCAAAAAAATGAATTGCGAAAACAATATACTGTAGCACTTTAACCCAGTTGGCCTTATTCCCGGCCGTGATTGAATACGCAGCGAAGGCAACCACTACAAGCACTAATACCAGAACCAGCATCTGACTGTTGCCTTTCAATTCGTAGTGCAGTATGGCGCCAGTCTTTGGATCAAGTTTATCCAGTCCTCCTGTGGTACCCACCCAAATAAACCCCAGCCTGTCTTCAAACACCGCATGCATTTCTCTACTGCTTAGCGATAAGGCACCGCTACCTGATTTTGTATAAACTTTAATTGAGGTTCCTTCATTTTTATACAGTCCACTATAGCTTCCAAACCACATATTGTTTTGCCTGTCTTTTATTAAAACGGTTAACTGGTTGGTAGTTAACCCATGGCTGGTTGAAAGGTGGTAACTTGTTTGTGCAGTAACTGAACAACAGTAAAACACAGAAGGCAGTAGTAATAAAAAAAGATGCTTTCTTTTGCAACAGGAGTAATATGTGCGCAGGTTTTTTATAATTGAAAAGATAGTACAATTCAATAACACCGAACAATTATGCCAAGGCCCTTGTAGAAGCCGGCACAAAAAAGCCACTTTGCAAATGCAAAGTGGCAATAGGTTGTAGTATCAGGGGCGTTAGCGTTTACCCATTCCTGGCATTTTTCCCATCGGCATTTTATTCATCATTTTCATCATGCCTTTCATTTGCTCAAACTGTTTTAAAAACTGGTTTAATTCTGCAATATCTTTTCCGCTTCCTTTGGCAATGCGTGTTTTACGGTTAGGATTAATAATATCCGGGTTCCTGCGTTCTTCCAGTGTCATGGAATTTATCATTGCTTCTATGCCTTTAAACGCATCATCATTGATATCAACATCCTTAATTTGCTTTCCTACCCCCGGTATCATTCCCATCAGATCCTTTAGATTACCCATTTTTTTTATCTGCTGCAACTGCGTTTTAAAATCTTCAAAATCAAATTGGTTTTTACGAATCTTTTTTTCCAGTTTGGCTGCTGCTACTTCATCAAATTGTTCCTGGGCTTTTTCTACCAGGCTTACAATATCACCCATACCCAATATCCGCTGCGCCATCCTCTCAGGATAAAACACGTCCAGCGTATCCATCTTTTCACCGCTGCTTACAAATTTAATCGGCTTGTTTACGGTATACTTAATAGACAATGCAGCTCCGCCTCTTGTGTCACCATCTAATTTGGTAAGTACCACACCACTAAAATCGAGACGCTCATTAAATTCTGCCGCCGTATTTACTGCATCCTGTCCGGTCATGCTATCCACCACAAATAAAATTTCCTGTGGGTTTACTGCTGCCTTAATATCAGCAACCTCTGTCATCATCACTTCGTCTATGGCTAATCGTCCCGCAGTATCTATAATGATGACATTTTTATTTTTAGCCTTAGCTTCTTTGATAGCATTTTGTACAATGCTTACAGCATTTTTATTTTCACGTTCACTAAACACATCCACACCAATCTGGCCTCCCAATACTTCCAACTGGTCTATCGCCGCAGGCCGGTAAATATCGGCAGCAACCAGCAAAGGTGATTTTCCTTTCTTTGTTTTTAGATAATTGGCCAGCTTTCCGCTAAAGGTTGTTTTACCACTACCCTGCAATCCAGCTATTAAAATAATGGAAGGATTGCCGCTGATATTAAATTCGCTTTCGCTTCCACCCATCAGTTCTGTCAACTGATCTTGCACAATTTTTACCATCAATTGGCCAGGACTGATAGCTGTTAAAACTTTTTCACCTAATGCTTTTTCTTTAATAGTATCAGTAAATTCTTTAGCTATTTTGTAATTCACATCCGCATCTACCAGGGCCCTGCGGATATCCTTCACAGTATTGGCGATGTTTAGTTCAGATATTCTCCCCTCGCCTTTTATATTTTTAAAGGCGCTTTCCAGTTTTTCGCTTAATGAATTGAACATACTTACATTTAATTAAATGATTACAAACAAAGAAGTGAACCAAAAAAGTTCACTCTTAATTTTTTTTGCAAATGTAGGAAATTATGAAAGAAGGAAAGTTTCATTAATACCAGTAAAAATGAGGTATCAAAAAATCACACCCCGGCTAGTTAGCCCAGGTATGTTTTTAAAAGTTTACAACGGGAAGTAGACCGTAATTTAGTAATTGCCTTGTCTTTTATCTGCCTGACTCTTTCACGGGTAAGGCTATATCTTTCACCTATATCCTCCAGGCTTAGCGGATGGTCTACGCCTATCCCAAAGAAAAACCGAATTACATCTTTTTGCCTTTCCGTAAGCGTGCTTAATGAACGGTCAATTTCAGTAGATAGTGACACCTTAAAGGAAAGATGCATGTCAGTGCTTTCTGCATTTGGATTCTCCAGTACATCAATCAACGATCCTTCCTCTCCATCTGTAAAGGGCTGGTCCATGCTGATATGGCGTGCGGAGGCTCCTATTGTAGCAGCCACTTCCTCGGTTTCCATATCCAACAAATTAGCGATCTCTTCGGATGTAGGCTCACGTTCATACTCTTGTTCCAATTGCGAATAAGCTTTACTGATACGATTCGTAAGACCGACCTTATTTAACGGCAAGCGCACAATTCTTGATTGTTCTGCCAGAGCCTGCAAAATGCTTTGGCGGATCCACCATACAGCATAGGAAATAAATTTAAACCCACGGGTTTCGTCAAAACGCTGGGCGGCCTTTATTAATCCTACATTTCCTTCATTGATCAAGTCAGGTAATGTAAGCCCCTGGTTTTGATATTGCTTGGCAACGGAAACGACAAAACGCAGATTAGCTTTTGTTAATTTATCAAGAGCAAACTGATCACCTTGTTTAATAAGTATTGCCAGTTTAACTTCTTCTTCGGGAGATATTAATTCCACTTTTCCAATTTCCTGGAGGTATTTTTCTAAACTTTGGCTTTCACGGTTGGTGATAGATTTGGTGATCTTGAGTTGGCGCATACTCATAAGCCGTAGTTTTAAGTGTTAAGGTTAGGAAGGATTAGATGATAATAAGAGGTACATATCTTATTAAACGTAATTTATAGCTTTTAAAATACGTTACCAAAAAAAAGATTTAGAAATTTTAAGCCCTGGTAACTACAAAATCAATGAAGTATAATAATTGATCCCGCCAAGATTAGCATCGCTAAATAAAAAAATATTTTGTTGCCTTGATTATTTTGTTATTATTGCAGTATTCTGTATGAAATTAAATTATTTGGATGAGCAAGAAAGTTTTGTATACGCTGGAATACCCCGTTAGATGTTCGCCAGGCATTTTATATGATTTTTTGAGTACTCCTGCAGGATTGCAGGAATGGTTTGCAGACAAAGTGGATGAAAGAGACGGAATATTCAGCTTTTCATGGAGCGGTTCGGATGAGCAGGCAGAATTACTGGAAGGAGAAGAGGACAAGTATATTCGCTACCACTGGTTACACGCACCCAAAGAAGAATATTTTGAATTCAGTATTGAAAAATCAGAAGTGACCAATCAAACAATTTTGGTAATTAAAGATTTTGCTGAAAAGAAAGATATTAAAGATCAAAGCCAGCTATGGGAATACCAGGTGAAAGACCTCTTTCATCGGCTTGGTAATTAATTTGCAAAAACGTTATCATCTCTTTAAAATGGTGATCTAAAAATACCGGTGCGTCATCCCATTGCTGCAATGAAATCCGTTTTGCTATTTTTATAAAAGGCTTGGAAGATAGCAAGGTTGCAAAAGATGCTGCGTTGTAAGTTTTCAACAATTTAAAATTATCTTCTTCAAAATGATGCTGCCACGGATCTTCATTCACACATATCCAATAGTCATTTTGTTGTAAAGCCAGTAAGCCCGCTTTCAATGCAGGCATTGCCCTTTCTTTACAGGCTCCCGCCAGTTGTAAATTAATACTGAAAAAATTTCCCCACCAAAACAAGGTACGTATAGCCAGTGTTGATTCTTTATTGAAATGCCGTGGGTAATCCAGCATTACATAAGGGAGGCCTTTATAGTTTTCTCCTCTTGATATTTTCGCATTGGACTTGGTTACTTCTACAGGTAAATTCCCTTTTTTTTGGTGAATATATTCCTCCATGGATATGGACAACGATGAAAAAAACCTGGTTGTTTTTTCAATAATAATTTGTTTTGTTAATATCCATTCTTTGTTGTTTACCAATTCAAGTTCGTTACTAGAAAGGGATATTTTTGTTTTGCCGGTCATGATTTGCAAGTTACAGATTGTGCTAATACAATTAAACAAAGGTAGGCGCATAGCTTAAATTGTTCATAGCTTTGCCGCAGTTACAACATACTATGCAGCAGTATAATTTATTAAAAGTTTCACCAGAAGTGGCCATGGGTATATGATTAAAAAATTAGATAAACTCATTATCCGATCCTTTATCGGGCCGTTTATTGCAACGTTCTTTATCGCCTTTTTTGTGCTGATGATGCAGAGCCTATGGAAGTATATTGATGACCTGGTAGGTAAAGATCTTGACATTGTTACCATCGGCAAATTTCTATGGTATGCCAGCGCTTCGTTACTAACACTGGCCATGCCGATTGCTATCCTGATATCTTCAATAATGACATTTGGAAATTTAGGCGAGAGTTTTGAGTTGGTGGCTATTAAATCCGCCGGTATTTCCTTACTACGTTTTATGCGCCCGCTAATGATCGTAGCTTCTTTACTTTGTGGCATTACCTTTCTTTTTGCCAACTACGTGATCCCTTATGCGAATCTAAAATTCAAGACTCTTTATTATGATATCACTTACAAAAAACCTGCGCTGAATCTGAAACAGGGTACTTTTTATAATTACATTCCAGGCTATGCTATAAAAGTGGGAAAAAAAGACAATGACGGAAAAACGATCCACAACGTTTTGATCTACGAACAACAAACCATGCTACAGGATAACAGTATCGTTGCAGAAAAGGGAATTATGGGTATCTCCAGCGACAAAAAATTCCTTGAATTTACCTTATACAATGGGTATAGGTACCAGGAACGTGGCAATCCGATGGATACAAGCACTGAGTTTATACGGTTGGGTTTTAAAGAGTATAAAAAACTGTTTGACCTTAGTGCATTGCAGATGATGAACACACCGGACAGTATCTTCAAAAATGATTACAAGATGCTCAGCATCCGGCAACTAAATACTTCCATTGATTCAATAAAAAAAGTAAAAGACAGTCTTGCAAAGAGATTGGTGACTGAGTTGAACGGCCAGCTCCATTATGCTAATCTCCCTGACAGCATTTGGAAAAAAGCTGGGGCCGTCAAGAAAAACATCAAAAATTTTGAAAATATTATCCCTGATTCAGCAAGATATGCTGTTTATGACAATGCCATTGCCATCGCCAATACAATGAAAAATACTTACCAGTTTTCTGGCGTAGAACTGGACAATAAGAAACGAGACCTGCGCAATAACCAAATAGAATGGCACCGAAAGTTTTCTCTTTCTTTGGCATGTCTTGTACTATTTTTTATAGGCGCCCCGCTTGGCTCCATTATCCGAAAAGGCGGGTTAGGTATGCCATTGGTAGTAGCCATCATATTTTTCCTGTTGTTCCATTTACTCAATATGTTTGGCGAAAAATTTGTGAAGGATGAAATTACGTCACCATTTATCGGTATGTGGTTATCCATATTGGTACTGGCGCCCTTGGGTACATTGCTTACGTACAAAGCAATGCATGATTCACAGTTATTCAATAAGGAATTTTATTACCGTTTTTTCAAAAGCGTCCGCCCTTTTCTTCAACCTTTGGGCAATATATTAAAACCGATAAAAAAGTTTAGCTAAATTTATAATATAAAAGAATTAGTTATGAAACAGTCTACAAGGAGAAATTTTATTGAGCGGTCGGCAAAAGCCGGCTTAGCTTCATTGATAGTATTGCCCTCAATAAATAAATTGATGGCAGCCGACAGAAAGCTGGATACCCCTATAAATTTACTTTCCAGGGGCATAAAAACCGGTTTTGACCAGCAGCCACTATCTTATGCCTATAATGCTCTCGAGCCAACCATTGATGCGCAAACAATGGACATTCACTACAGCAAGCATGCCGCTGCATACAGCAAAAATCTGAAAGAAGCCGCAGCGGCGGAAAAAGTGGATATGACAAAACCCCTTGAAGATGTACTCCAAAAGATTTCAAAATATTCTGTAAAAATGCGCAACAATGGTGGCGGCCATTACAACCATGAGTTATTCTGGAAATGTATGTTGCCCAACGCCAATGCTAAACCCACCGGTAAATTATTAACTGCAATCGAAACAAGCTTTGGCTCCTTTGAGGAAATGAAGAAACAATTTAGCGACGCTGCCAAATCCCGTTTTGGGAGCGGCTGGGCATGGCTTGTTTTAGCAAACAACAAAAAGCTTGTTATAAGTTCTACGCCTAACCAGGACAATCCTTTGATGGATATAGCCGAAGTAAAAGGATTCCCACTCTTAGGGTTAGACGTATGGGAGCATGCTTATTACTTAAAATACCAAAACCGCAGGGCAGATTATATTGAGAACTTTTGGAAGGTTGTCAATTGGAACTATGTAAGCGAACGGTTAAACAGCCTTTGATTTGAGCAAGTTCGATCTTACTAAACGAGCAATCCTTAGTTTCTTTTTTGCAGGCACATTGATGATGACGTTGGTTATGATGAATTCCGGTGCCGCACTAAAAACTTCAGCAACACCAAAAGGAATCGTCGATCTTGAATTTGCTAATAATGCTGAAAAAGCTTTGGTTGTGATAAATGCGTGGACTGGTAAAAACTATGAGGATACTATCAACAAAGCAAAAAACAATACGCTCTTCGATTTTATTTTCCTTTTTTTCTACGCCGGCTTTTTATATTATTCATGCAAGTTAATCGCTGGCTCATACAATGGGTTTTTATTCAAAACAGGCCGTTTGATAGCTGGTGGAGCGATTGCCGCAGGCGTGCTCGATGTATTTGAGAATATAGGGATGCTGCTTACTTTAAATGGCCATGTCAGCAATGATACTACTCTCATGACTTTTGTTTTTTCAATAGCAAAATGGATATTGGTCTTAGCCGCTGTATTGTATCTTTTAGTTGGCGGTTTATTTCTTTTGTACCGTCAAAAAAGTTAGTTGAATTTCCAAAACCCTTTGGACCAAATTCTCGCAATAGGACCATTGGGTCTGTCTTTAATGGACTCAGCCTTTGTTCAGAAGTATTGATTAAATACAACTATAACAAAGGCTGATAAATTGGCTAACAATCTGATACAAATATAATAAGGTATTTACAACTTCACCAAACATTTTGGTTTATATTTTTGAAATGCAGGTGTTGAAATAGTTAAAAATATCATAGTGAAAAAGGCCTAATTTCGTTCACTACATTTATATCTTTCTCATAAAAAAATAGTGTAACATGGAAGTTTGGAAGGATTATCAGCAAAAAAACAAAGATCGTTTTTTAGAAGAATTATTGGACCTGTTGCGTATACCCAGCGTTAGTGCAAAAAGCGAAAACAAAGGAGATATGGTTGCCTGCGCCGAAAGTGTGAAACAGCGGTTATTGGAAGCTGGCGCAGATAAGGTAGAAATCTATCCCACCGACGGACATCCGATTGTTTACGCAGAAAAAATAATTGATCCATCCAAGCCAACAGTATTGGTATATGGCCATTATGATGTACAGCCTGCGGAACCCCTGGAGCTTTGGAAAAGCGGCCCGTTTGATCCTGTAATTATTGATGGTAAAATTTTTGCCCGTGGCAGTTGCGATGATAAGGGGCAGGTGTATATGCATGTAAAGGCGCTGGAAACAATGATACAAACAAACACGCTTACAAATAATATAAAATTTTGTATTGAAGGAGAAGAAGAAGTGGGTTCTCCTAACCTGGGCAAATTTGTTGCGGCACAAAAAGAATTATTAAAAGCAGATGTTATTTTGATCAGCGATACAGCTATGATCAGTTTAGATACTCCCAGCATTGACATTGGTGTACGTGGCCTTAGTTATATTGAAATAACAGTAACGGGCCCCAGTCGTGATTTACACAGTGGCGTTTATGGAGGAGCAGTGGCTAACCCAATCACAATGCTTGCAAAAATGATTGCTTCCTGCCATGATGAAAACAACCATATCACTATTCCCGGCTTTTATGATGGTGTAGTGATGGCAACGGATGAAGAAAGAAAATTAATGGCCGCTGCACCGTTTGATGAACAGGAGTATAAAGATGATCTGGGTGTAAAAGAATTGTGGGGGGAAAAAGGATTTACAACAAATGAGAGAACTGGTATTCGTCCCACCCTTGAATTGAATGGCATTTGGGGTGGTTACCAGGGAGAGGGTGCTAAAACTGTATTGCCAGCTAAAGCCATGGCAAAAATATCGGCCCGTCTGGTGCCCAATCAGTCATCCGCTAAAATTACAGCAATGCTGCTGGCCCATTTTAAAGAAATAGCTCCTGCAGGAGTTTCAGTAGATGCATTTGAACATCACGGTGGCGAACCATATATGACACCGATAGATAGCAAAGCATACCAGGCTGCAGCTAAGGCAATGGAAGCTACTTTTGGAAAAGCGCCTATCCCTGTGCGTGGGGGTGGAAGTATTCCTATTTGCGCTTTGTTTGAAAAGGAGCTGGGCGTTAAAATTGTATTTATGGGCTTTGGGCTTGATAGTGATAATTTGCATAGCCCTAACGAGAAATTTAACATAGAAAATTTTTACAAGGGCATTGAAACCATTCCATATTTTCATCAATACTTTACGGAAATGAGCAGCTAGATTATTTTGTCCTATAAAAGAACCGAAGATTATTCTTCGGTTTTTTTATGCCCAACTGTTAATTATAGCGTTAAACATGGAGACTTTTTTGTGGTAAACCCCGGGATTTAATATACTAGCTAAAAGTTTTTGTTATAATTTTATAAGCAAACTATTACTAATATGAGAAAGCTAAAACCTACTAAAGTAATTGTCGCTTTAATTGTGCTCATCATAAGTTTGCAAGCAAAAGCCCAGGTAACCACGGCCACTATCAGCGGCACAGTTACAACCGTTGATGGCAAACCCCTCCCCTCCGCTACCGTTAGAATTTCTTTTCCCAATGCGGGCATCAATAAGGTAATCACTACTCAGTCCAATGGTTCTTTTTTGGTTCCCAATCTTCGTGTAGGAGGTCCTTACTCTGTAGCTGTAACCCATACTGGCTTCCAGGAAAAGACAGAGGATAATATTTCTATTGAATTGGGGCAGAATACACCGGTCGATTTTAAACTGGAGGCTTCTTCTGTTAGCCTGGAAGGAGTGGTAGTTAGCGCAAGGTCCAGCATATTCGACAATCAACGTACGGGGGCCTCCACCAATATCAGTTCCCGGCAAATCAGGCAGTTGCCCACCATTTCAAGGTCAGCAGATGATTATACCCGGCTAACGCCATCCGCATCAGCCACCATCAATGGGACTTCTTTCGCTGGTAGAAACGGTCAATACAATAATTATTCGCTAGATGGCGCAGTATTTAACAACCCCTTTGGATTGGATGCACCAACGCCTGGTGGCCAAACAAATTCCCAACCAGTATCGCTGGATGCAATTGATCAGATACAAGTTAATATTGCTCCTTACGACGTAACCCAGGCTGGCTTTACCGGTGCAGGCATTAATACAGTTACAAAAAGCGGCAGCAATGTTTTTGCAGGTACCGTTTATGGCTTTTACAGAAATGAAGGATTGACTGGAAAAAAAGTAGACGGCAATGAAGTGGTTGTGCCAAAACTGGATCAATACCAGGCGGGTATGGCTTTGGGAGGAGCGATCTCAAAAAATAAACTTTATTATTTTGTAAACTTTGAAACAGAACAAAGAAGTGATGCTCCTACAAGTTATGTGGCTCAAAACGCAAGTAACGCAGGTAAAAATAATACGTCAAGGGTATTGCAGCAGGACCTTGATGCAGTACGAACCATTCTGAAAAACAAATTCAATTATGAAACCGGCGACTACCAGGGTTACAACCTTAAACAAAAAAGTTACAAATGGCTGGCAAAACTGGATTGGGTAATTGACAACAATAATAATTTATCATTTACGTACAATGGTTTGGACGCCTCTAAGGAAAAGCCTGCACATCCAAGTGCGATTGGCCGCCGGGGCCCTGATTTTACTACGCTTCAATTTCGTAATTCCGGTTATAAGATCAACAATAAACTTCAGTCTTTTGGAACTGAATTAAAATCTTCATTTGGTAGTAAATATGCCAACAAATTAAGGTTGGTATATACCCGATTCAGGGATACCCGGGATCCCTTTTCATCGCCCTTTCCTGTAGTTAACATTACCAAAAATGATGTGCGTTATATTATTGCAGGGCACGAACCATTCTCAATAAATAATATCCTTAACCAGGATGCTTTCCAAGCAACAGATAATTTTAATATTATCCTACCGGATCATACACTCACTTTTGGGGCTTCATACGAGTCTTTCAAGTTTGCTAATTCTTTCAACCTGACTGGTTACGGCCCCACTCTTTTCTCCAACGCGGATATTGATACATTCAAGAAGTATGTTCCAATTAGCGGACCGTATGTATTTGGCGCATATCCGTTGGATGTAGATGTGAACTATGCAAAGAACAGGGCTGCTGCTAACCAATGGACATTTTATTATTTAACGGTAGCCCAAATTTCCGCCTATGTACAGGATGAATGGAAAGTTGGTAAAAACTTTAGGTTAACCTATGGATTGCGTGTGGACCTGCCCAATTATGGCAATACAAGTTTTAAAGATCCTCAATTTAATGGTGATGGTACCTTTAAGGGAAACTATAATGAGGGCTCTCCCACTTTTCCGAACAATACAAACCAGGTTTTATTTGACGAAAACGGAAAGCCTGTAAGCAATGGACAACCTGTTAATGGTGTACCAAAACAACTCGACAATACAAAATTCCCTACCAAAAAACCCTTGTTCTCTCCCAGGGTTGGCTTTAACTGGGACGTAAGAGGAGATAAAACACTGCAATTAAGAGGCGGGTCGGGTTTATTTACCGGCCGCTTCCCTTTTGTTTGGCTTGGCAATCAGCAGGCTAATCCATATACTGGTTTTTATAATGTAACAGCAAGTAATTTCAGATGGCCGCAAATATGGAGAAGCAACCTGGGAATTGATTTTAAAATACCTTATGGCACCGTTTTTTCTGCTGATGTGGCATATTCGAAAGATCAAAAAGCAATGATGGTCCGTAATTACAATTTAGGCATTCCCACGGGCACTCTTAATTCCGGCACCGGGGATAAAAGAAGTATTTATAAATCCACCGACAAGGGAACTGACGGTCCATTTACTACGAATAACACGTACGTATTTACCAATACCGACAAGGGATACCAGTTTAATGCAAGCGTGCAGGCTCAGCAAACATTCCGAAAAGGATTGTACCTGCAGGCATCTTATAATTATTTAATCTCTAAAGATGCCAGTTCTATTTCTGCGGAAATATCAAGCGATGCCTTTGATAGAAATCCTATTTTAAATAATGCCAACGCTGCTGTTAATTCCACTTCATTGTATGGCAATACCCATCGCTTTGTATTAGCCGGAATTAAAAGGTTTGAATATGGCAAAGACAAAAGCCTGGCAACAACAGTGTCTTTTTTTTCCAACTGGGTTAGCGGCGACCGTTTTGCATATGTATATGGCGGGGATATCAATAATGACGGCACAGCTAGTAATGATCTGATGTATGTGCCAACAGATGCAGAAATCAATGGCATGCTGTTTAATGCTGCCTACAGGGATATAGCAGGAAATATACAAAGCCCGGCAGTACAGAAAGCTGCTCTTAAAAGCTTTATTGCTCAGGATGATTATCTGAGCGGCCGTCGCGGAATGTACACCGAAAAATATGCGGGTGAAACACCTTGGTTTGGGCAATTAGATGTGCGAATTTTGCAAGACTTTAATTTTATTATCGGAGGCAAAAAAAGTACAGTTCAGTTCAGCATCGACATTCAAAATTTTGGCAACATGCTCAACAATAAATGGGGCGTGCGTAAATATGCTACTACAGCAGGGTTTTATCAGCCGTTGTCCGTGGCCAGCAATGCCGGAGTTCCTGTATTTACTTTCGACCCGTCACAAAAAAACACTTTCACAGCCAGCCCTGATCTTATCTCACGATGGCAGATGCAATTTGGGTTAAGGTATATTTTTTAGTGGCTTTTTTTATCAAAAAAACCATAAACTGTGTTCCCGATAAAGCTATCGCTTAGGCCATTTAAACTTAGTCAAATGGAGGTTTCCTTTTTAGCGCAATAATGAGTTACTGAGGCAACATTCTTCAACAACACTATTTTTTTGATTATTGAAATGCCCAGGTGCAGGCCGTTACGATAGCAATAAATTAGTACCTGGCCCTGTATTTATCGCACACCAATGCAAATTCTAATGCAATGATAGTTTGGAGACGAAATATTTTTGGAAAAAATATTGTTTATGCAACGAATACTGTATACAATGGCTTTTCCTTTGTGAGCGGTAAACTTGTTACAAAATGAACTGATTTCTTCCGTGTAAACATACTGTATCAACTCTAAAAGTAGAGGCCCCTCATAGAAATGAAGGGCCTTAACGATTGCTTGCCATATGAAAAAAAAGTAACTGTAATTAATTTTTACAGTGAAAAAAATTAGAACTTGTAAACAGCGGCCAATAAGGCTGATGCTGTTGATTTCGAAGTGGTGCCATCTTTTTTTGTATAAAATCCACTTTGGGCAGATTCAACCCTGAATTCAGGAATGATTGTAAGCGGGCCTGCTTTAAAATTAAATGATAAAGTATTTGCAAAAATATTTTTTGTGGTAAAATAAATCATCTTGCTGTCGCTAATATATTCACTCCTTAAAGTAAGACCAAACGCGTCAGTTGGATCAACATTTAAATATAAAGCAGCACCTTTCCAACTACCACTGCTGGCAGTTACACCATTATTACGATCTTGAATAGTACCATTCAGGCCGATATTAAATTTGCTGGTAACCACTGCAGTTACTACCAGATCAAACTGGCTGAGGCTTTTTAAGCCACCAGGAATGGCTTTTGCTTTTGAACCATAAGAACCTACATAATTAAAAAAAGCTTTAATTTTTCCATTTGATGATGCCCCGCTAATCTGGCCTAGCAAAGTCTTGGTGGCAATGGTAGCAGTTGTCTGATCTGTATAGTTAGCAACACCTAGCATAAAGCCTACCGGGCCGGCAGTAACATCCATTTTTAAACCAGTATGAAAGAAAGGTCCATTGGTAAACATATACGACATACTATAATTTCTGTTCAACTGTGCATCCAGTAATTCGTAACCTATATGCGTTCCAAATTTACCCATTGTAAATTTTACCTGACTGGCAGGTGCATAAGTAACATATAATTGTTTAACATTCGCCAGGGTAAAAAAACCGTTTTTACCTTGGGCAGAAACGCCATCATTGTAAGAAAATTCTTCCGCACGCCGGCCAAATCCCAGGTCAACTACGCCGGTTACTTTGCCAGATAATGCAGACGCATCCGCCCTAACAGAAGCCATACCTAATTCGAAAGAACTTTGTGAATTGGTAAAACTGGTGTAGTTGTTTGTATTGGCTTTATTATTGGCAAAATTATACCGGTAATAAGCATCTATCCCACCGGAAATAGTTAGTGATTTAGTAGAATCCTGTGCAAATAAACTACCTGAAAATGTAGCTAGTATTACCGCAGCAGCTAAAAAAAGTTTTCTCATTTTTAAAATTTTAAATTAATTAATTGGTTTCAAATAAACAGGTAAGAATACCGGTTTAAATTTTTTGATAACAATGTTAAACCTGCTTCTCCGCAATGGGAACCAATCTGATTCCTCATTGAACTGCTATTTTTGTTATTGAGGTAAAAAGTACACCAGGGTGGTTGCGGTTTGTAACCCTGGTGTATTTTCAATCTGAATGCTAAATATTATCTTTCTCTTCCATTGTCCCACCATTCTTTACCAGCAATGTTCCCTGCAAATATTTTTCATCATGTTGTGATGCATCAAGCCCTTCTTCTTCATCCGCAGCACTAACACGAATTGGTAAAATGAAGTTGATGAATTTGAATATCAGGAAAGAAACGGTAAAGCTGTAAACCACTACGATCAACATTGCTTTCAACTGGGTTAAAAAGAAAGGGAAATTTCCATAAGCCCAACCATTTGGTCCTTCCGGAATGCCATGCACCACCTGGCTTGCAAAAACACCCGTCATTAGCATACCAACCATACCACCAATACCATGGCAAGGAAACACGTCCAAAGTATCATCCAATCTTGATTTTTGTTTAATACTAACTGCAATATTTGAAATGATCGCACCAACAGTACCGATAATTATACTTTGAGGGATGCCTACATAACCAGCAGCGGGAGTAATTGCTACCAATCCTACCACGGCTCCGATACAGAATCCAAGTACGGATGGCTTTTTACCCTTCAATACATCAAAAAACATCCACGCCAAACCTGCTGCTGATGCTGCAGTAGTAGTAGTGCCAAAAGCATTTACAGCCAATGGGGAAGCTCCCACAGCAGAACCTGCATTGAAACCAAACCATCCAAACCACAGCAGACCAGTACCAATTAAAACATACGGCACGTTTGCAGGTGGTATTTCTGCTCTTTCCTGGTGCGACTTACGTCTTTTCAAAACCAACGCACCAGCCAATGCTGCACAACCGGCAGTAATATGAACTACTGTACCGCCAGCAAAATCCCAGGCGCCCATTTTTGCGAGGAAGCCCTCGGGATGCCAGCTCCAATGCGCTACTGGTGCATATACTAATAAACTAAATAAAACTATGAATACTACGTAAGAAGTAAAACGAATACGTTCTGCTACAGCTCCAACTACCAGGCCTGGAGTAATTACAGCAAACATGAGTTGAAATAATGCGAACAAAGTAAGCGGTATCGTGTTCGCAAGTGGCCATGCAGCGTGCGATTTTACACCTTTAAAAAATAAAAATGTTGTTGGGTCACCAATAAAACCTCCAATGGAATCACCAAAACTTAAACTGAAACCTACAACGATCCACAGTACGCCAACAATACCTGCAGCAACTACACTTTTGATCATCGTGGAGATTACATTTTTACGGTTTACCATACCACCGTAAAAAAATGCCAGTCCTGGTGTCATTAAAAATACGAGTGCAGTTGAGATTAACACCCAGGCCATATCCGAGGCGCTGTATTGGGGATCCTTCTCACCCGGAACATAATCTGCCTCAGGTGCAATGAAGGCAGCAGCTAAAGCAAGAACAATTAATACCGCAAAAGGTATAATTGATTTCGTTGTGATTTTTCTCATTCTTGATTTGATTTGTAGGTTTTAAAAAATGATTATTTATACATTAAATTTTATTTATATGCCAGATGCTTGTTGTAAAAATACATATTTTATAAAGCAAATGACATATTTTTAGATATTTTTATATTTATAATATATAAAGGTAAATTGAATGATTTGGACAAAAGATTAAATAATTTCTCTATTTTCCGCATTAATTTATGAAAATTCCAATCTTTTTGGCGGATTTGTAAAGAAATATCAAATTAATTTGAATCAGTAACTATATTAACAAAGTAGCTATCTTTTTTGGATTTCTACGAAAAAATTGCTTTTAAAAAAAATATTGACTGTATAAGTAGGGTAACACGAAATATTTTTGACCAACTTATTTCTCCTTATAAACTAAGAATTGAGATTACCGTGTGTGGATACACTGATCCTGGCAATTTAGTCCAACCCATCTTTGTGGGAATATTGTAAAGCGGATTTTGAGCCCGTGTACCGGAAGGGGTATCTAAAGAATGCTACCATTGTATCCTATTTAGTCGTCCCTCAAAAAGTAGATTTTAGTTTTAGGGCAATAAAATTCCAGTAAGCTGCTGCAATATATCTGCAGATGAGTAACCAGCGTCTGATTGCCTCTGTTTGCCAGAGGATCATCGCTCGTT
>JBDSAA010000144.1:0-81999 GCA_039922375.1 Ferruginibacter sp. | reverse complement strand
TCCAATATTTTTTTTCCTCCCGGATGAATACACCAATGAGTTATTTCCTCTTTATTTATTGAGGCGTTTTGAAGTGATCTTTCAACCAATAAATTAAAGTCTTCCTTCACCAGATCGGGTACATAGCCGGAAAGCGTCATCAAAAAACCTTTGGAGGAAAGTTTCCAGCTCATGTCCTTCTTCCCTTTAAATTCAACTTCTGAATAAAAGTTTTTAATAATCAATCCCTTCTCCGGAGCATCATTGTGTTGAACCAGTATGGCAGCGGAGCCGTCAGCAAATAACAGCGTAGAAGTTATATTATCTATTGAATTTTCTTTTTGAAAATGCAGCGTGCAGAGTTCGGTACAAACAATTATTACGTTTGCATCTTTGTTATTATTACAAATTGCATCTGCTATTTTTAAAGCATGAATTGCTGCATAACATCCCATAAAGTTTACTGAGGTTCTGAAAATATTGCAAGGTAAATTCATTGCTTCCATAATTTCCAGGTCCAAGCCGGGGGCACTCATACCAGTACAGCTGACAGTGATCAGGTGTGTGATATCATTGCTTTCAATTTTGCCTTTGATACAGTTGTTAATGGTATCTATCGAAAGTGCGGCTGCATTTTCAGCATAACATTTCATGCGTTTTTCCAGGTTTGGAAACGGCTCAAGATCGGGTGTTTTTTCATAAAATTGCCGGTCCGCTTCGGCTGAACTATAGTCCGGTATCACAGAATACCGGGTGCTTATACCACTATGGCGGTATAGGAATTTCATTTTTCGGGTATCCGGGCTGCTTTTGCAATAAATGGTATCAGCAAAGCAACAAATATCTTCCTGCCGATGTTTGTAAGTGGGCACTCCTGTGGCGATCGAAACGATTTTACTCAACTTTTTTCAATTAAAAATAATACAATAAATGCCGCATTGGTACAAACGGATGCCAACACATTCATACGCATAGTATAGACAAAATTTGCGCCGCTATTGTTCGCCGCTACTTTTTTAAACCACCATATAAAATATACCAGCACCGGGATAAAAAAGATCTGAATAATAAGAAAGCTATTTTGTTGATGGTTGGAGATGAGTTGATAGGCCAATGCAGAGACGGCAAAAACGTATACCACTGCGGTAAAAATAAATGTGCCTTTGTAACCCAACAGCATGCTAAGTGTGGTAACGCCATCTTCTTTATCCTGCTGATGCTGATAGATTTGAGTAAGGGGATAAAATCCGCCAATTAGTAACGATGCTGCAATCATTGCCGCAGGAGGAACCAGCAAGCTTTTATCGATGCTGCTTCCATGCATCACCAAAAAAAACGTAACTGCCCCCTGGAAAATAATTACCGTGAGATACCCCATAATGGGATATTTTTTTAAACGTATTCCCCGATAGCTATAGGCCCTGGAAGCTAAAATATACAATACAATTCCCAATACAAACCATTTGCTGATGAAACAACTCAATGCAGTACCAACAACATCCAGGAGGATGCTTACATAAAACAATTGTTTGGTCGGTTGCATTGGATTTTTTATTCCACCGATACTTTGGGTATCCCTATCCATATAACTATTGTAGCCATTGCTTGCGGGGTAAACCAACAAATGAAGTATAATAAATATCAGTATTGCATCGGGTGTATTAATGGACGAGGTTTGGCTTAAGGCAAACCAATACACCGGCATCAGAAAAAATGAAAAATGGAATCGCAGCAATTGTATAGTAGAAGGATAAAGCATTTAAATTAAATATCCTGAAATATACATACTTAAAGCCGGTCAACAAATTATCTGATAATCGCTGATTTAAGGGTTATGTTTTTAAAAGCAAATAGAGAGAAACTCTATCTTTGCCCGGTGTCAAAAATGATTAATATATTTTTTTGGGGATTGCTGATCAGTTTCCTTGGTTCGTTGCCGTTAGGCACTTTGAATATTGCTGCGATGCAGATCGGCATACAGGAAAGTATCAAGGATGCCGTCTGGTTTTCAGTAGGATCTTTAGTAGTTGAAATGATCTATGTGCGCATTTCGCTGGTAGGTATCGACTGGGTTCGTAAACGGCAAAAGCTGATGAAAGCAATGGAATGGATTACCCTGATTATTATCACTGCGCTGGCTGTGGGCAGTTTTATTGCGGCCGCTAAACACGCGGAAGCAAAAAATGTGTTGCTTCACAACAATATCCATCGTTTTTTATTAGGTATGTTTATGTGTGCTATCAACCCGGTACAAATTCCCTTTTGGTTTGGCTGGAGCACTGTGTTGTTTACCAAAAAAATACTACAACCTATACCTTCACATTACAACATTTACATTCTAGGGATAGGTATCGGCACTTTGATGGGAAACTGTACTTTTATTTTTGGCGGCAAATGGATGGTCGAGCGCATTGCTAACAGTCAGCAGTACCTGAACTGGGTAATTGGAGGAATATTTACCATAACAGCCCTGATACAATTTATAAAGATACTGCGGCACAAAGATGCTATTTCTAAATTTGTAGAAAATAATGAAGTGCCGGGAGATGTTGAAGTTTCACTGCCTCCCCCTTCAAAAGGCGAGTGAGATTCATTTTTGTAAATTACTTTTAAAACTACAGCAACACCGTAGAAAATCAATCCACAATAAACAACTTGCATCCATTTTCTGATTCACTGCGGTGAGCTTCACTGTTATCTCCTACCTGGTAGGTCATGCCTGCCGAAAGGATATTATCTCTGCCATCCTGCAAGGTCGTTTTCATTTCGCCTTCAATGCAATAAATAATATGCCCCTTGCTACACCAGTGATCTGCGGAGTAGCCTGCTGAATATTCAACCATCCTGACGCGTATATCATTCATCTGAAATACCTGCCAGGTCGCAAAGCCAACTGTGCCCTTGTGTTCTTCTTTTTCAATAATAGACCAATCCAATGCCTGGAACGGAAACGGCAATATTTTCATCAACCTGTTATTTATTTAACCAAATCTTCAGTCCATTTATCCCTGTCTTCAGGACTAAATTTCCATGGAGCAAAGTTATTTTCAATATTTCCAAACATGCCATTCCATTCCTGCGGGGCATTGCTATCTTCCATGACCAGGGAACGGCGCAATTCTAAAATTATATCCAGCGGACTTATGCTAACGGGGCATTGTTCCACACAAGCATTGCAGGTGGTACAAGCCCTTAATTCTTCCACGGTAATGTAATTGTGCAATAGCATTTTTCCGTCGTCTTTAAACTCCTTGTTTATATTAATGTTCTTACCCACCTCCTCCAAACGGTCCCTCGTATCCATCATTATTTTCCTGGGGTTTAGCAGCTTGCCTGTTAGGTTGGCGGGGCATGCAGCCGTACACCTTCCACATTCGGTGCAACTATATGCATCCAGTAAATTTTTCCAGCTAAGATCAAAAACATCTTTAGCCCCAAACTTAGCGGGCAGGGCATTAGCATCTACTGCAGGAGCCAGTTCCGGCTGCATGATATAAGTTACCTCATTTTGTACGGTTGGCATATTGTCCATTTTTCCTTGCGGAGCCAGCCTGGCGTAATACGCATTGGGAAAGGCAAGCATAATATGGAGGTGTTTGCTATAAGGCAAATAATTTAAAAAAGTAAATATACCCAGGATATGTAACCACCAGCTAGTTCTTTCGATGGCGATCAATGTTGTTTCGGTTAACCCGCTAAACAGTGGCGCTAATAACCCTGAAAAAACAAAATTGCCTGTAGCCTGGTAATGCGCACTGCCTTGTAATTGCAAGGCACGGTCGGTAGCATTCATGGTGAGAAACAGGCTCATCAAAATAATTTCCGCTATTAAAATATAGTTGGCATCGCTACGGGGCCAGCCATCCAGTTCCCTGCTGATGAAACGTTTGAGTTTAAGCAAATTTCTTCTGCATAAAAAAGCCACACATACTGTGATAACACCTACGGCCAACACTTCAAAAAAATTGATCATAGAAATGTAAGCCCCGCCCAGCAAAGGAAGAAAAAGGCGATGTGTACCCAAAATTCCATCCAGCACAATTTCTAGTACTTCCAGGTTGATGATGATAAAGCCCGCATAAATGATAAAGTGCATTACAGCCACCAGCGGATTCTTAAACATTTTCTTTTGCCCCAAAGCAAGTAGTAAAAGATTTCTCCAGCGTTGAGATGGATTATCGCTCAGGTCTTCAGCTTTACCCAAAAAAATATTTCGGCGTATAGCCAATATATTTTTTGAAAAAAACCATACAGCAAAACCAGCTAATACTATGAAAATAATTTGCGGAAGCAGGTTCATAAGTGAAATGTTTTGTGAAAGATGAATGGTGAATAGCTTCGTGAATGGTCAATGGTGAATGGTGAATGAATCAATATTGTTTAATAAGAAAATTATTTGGTTACAAGCATTTGCTTTTTAATTTAACATCGTTGTGTCACTCACTTGTACATTTTCAGCAATAAGGAACAAGTGAATGCCGATCCTTAACTGAATGACATTTATTCACGATTGCCCATTCACCATTGACCATTCATCATCACTCCGCTAAGGTAATTATCAAACTTCAATTGCACGAATTATGTAGTGTTATTGATTATTGATATACATTCGTGCAAATACTTTAACCGCTTAGCATGGCAGAAAAAAAATACATTTTATCTAAGGAAGTGGCTGATAAAAAGCTTCGCCGGATGGCATTGCAGGTGGCTGAGCAAAACTACGATGAGCCACAGTTAGTATTAATAGGCATCAAAGAAAATGGCCTTGTAATAGCTAATAAAATAAGTAACTACCTCCGAGAAGTATATAATGGAGATATAATGGTGGTGGAGCTTCTAATGAATAAAAAGAAGCCTGGCGTTATTACCTTGGAACCGGTGGTTGACTTTAACGGTAAAACCATCCTATTAATTGACGACGTTGCCAACAGCGGCAGTACCATGCTATATGCTTTAAAACCATTATTAGAGGCCTACCCCAAAAAAATACAAACCCTTGCACTGGTAGAAAGAACACATAAGTCATTTCCCATTGATGTAGATTATGTTGGGCTTTCAATTTCTACCACTTTAGATGAACATATTTATGTGCAGGTAGAGGATGGGGAAATAGGCGGTGCATGGATGGAGGCGAAAGAGCTGAACCAAGGTTGATGAATATTAAAAATGTAATGCGTTTACTTTAAACTTTCCATTGGAAAATTCCAAACTTGGCGTAGGAAATTTGAAGGCACTTAAAGCAACCAGTAAAAAACGCACTCCCTTTTTCTTAGTTTTTATTTTGGTTAAATCGATGTCAGGTGCCAGGTAAAACTGGCGATAGCGTTTGATATCCCTTCGGTCGAAGGTGGTAACGCCTGTAAGATCTTTACCTGTATTGTCCCTTGCTCCAAACATTCCCTCGGCTCCATATCCAACTGCTACTGCAAGCCATGGCGGCAGGTTGGTTTTGGGTAAAAAAGACTTAAGGTTTGCACTTGCCCAGAATGTGTGCGTATTGTAATCTTTTAAAAACCGCTCTGCCAAAGACTTGCCATATATTTTGTCGGCACGGGTATTTAACATCGGTTCATCATAGTTGTTTTTATGGAAGGAGAACTTCAATTTTATCCGCTGTTCATCCCACGCAAGTTCCTGCGAAATCAATAGGGTGCTGCCTGTAATATTAGCGCCGATATCACCCCAGCTCCAGCCCCATCCGCTGCTAAATCCATCCAGTGTTTCTATGATTGTTTGGTATACTACACCACTCAATCCTCCAAACCATATCCTCTTTTTTCGTTCAATGCCTGTCCAGCGCCACAATTCCATACTTACACGGCTTTCAATATAGCCTCCGTACATATGGCCCACTTTATCTATTTGCAACCATTCTTTGTTATCGTTGAATGTGTGGAAACTGCTTTGTTTATAGCTTGAATACCATGCAGTACTTAAGCTGGTAAGTATGGCTGCATATCCTGTTACATTAACTGCTGTAACCAGCCGCACCCTTGATCTTACCTGTTTTCGGGTCAGAGGTATGTCAAAACGAAAATGTGTATCATTTATTTGCTTCTGTTTTAATGTGTCAATTAACGGAACAATTCGGGAAGTGTCGGGCCCGATTGAAGACGTTGAGTCCTGTGCAGCTAAAGGGCCGGTGAAAATTAGCAGCAGGTAAAAGCTCAATAATAATTTTAAAGTACAAGAGTGCGACGCCAATGCAGTTTGGCTTTGTCCGGATGTTTGGCTCATAAAAAACAAATTTACCACTATATGCTTTATTATAAACGAAACAATTATTTTTGAAGTTGTAAAAAAAAACAGATATGGATCAAAACATTCAACAAAAAATAGACAACTGGCTTTCCGGTAATTATGAGCAATCTGTAAAAGATGGCATCACTGAATTACAAAAAAATAATCCTGATGAGTTGGCTGATGCCTTTTATAAGAACCTGGAGTTTGGTACAGGAGGGCTCAGGGGTATTATGGGGATCGGCACCAACCGTATCAACAAATACACTATTGGGATGGCCACGCAAGGCTATGCAAACTATTTAAAGAAATGTTTTGGCGATAATGTGAAAGTAGCTGTAGCGCACGACTGCCGCAACAACAGCCGCTTTTTTGCTGAAACCACTGCCAATGTATTTGCTGCCAATGGCATACAGGTTTTTTTATTTGAAGCCCTTCGGCCTACTCCTGAACTGAGCTTTGCGATCCGTCATTTAAAATGCCAGGGCGGCGTGGTGTGTACGGCATCACATAATCCCAAAGAGTACAATGGCTATAAAGCTTATTGGGATGATGGCGCACAAATGGTGTCGCCGCACGATGAAAATGTGATCATAGAGGTAGAGAAGATCGCATCTGTGGATGATGTGAAATGGACTGGTGGCGAAGCAAACATAACGATCATTGGAAAAGACCTGGATGAAACATATTTGAACATGGTTGCCGGCTTGAGCGTGTATCCCGAAATATGTGCGGCACAGCATGATCTTAAAATCGTGTATACACCAATCCACGGAACCGGCATCACATTGGTACCACAAGTGCTTGTAAAGTTTGGGTTTGATAATGTACACATCGTAGAAGCTCAAAGCATGCCGGATGGTAATTTCCCAACAGTTGTTTATCCCAACCCTGAGGAAAAAGAAGCCATGAGCATCGGACTTAAAATGGCGATGGAACTGGACGCTGATATCTTACTGGGTACCGACCCTGATAGCGATCGTGTAGGCATTGGCGTAAAAAACGACAAAGGTGATTGGGTGTTGATGAATGGCAACCAGACGGCAGTACTTGCTTTTAATTACATGATAGAGGCCAGGAAGACGAAAGGTATTTCGCAGCCAAACGATATGGTGGTGAAAACCATTGTTACCACAGAGATGATCGATACCATTGCCAAAGCAAACAATATTAATTGCTACAATGTGCTTACAGGTTTTAAATGGATTGCTTCATTAATAAAAGAAAAGGAAGGCAAAGAAAATTACATCATTGGGGGAGAAGAAAGTTTTGGCCTGATGGTGGGTGATGAGGTAAGGGATAAGGATGCCATAAGCGCTGTTGCGTTATTGTGCGAAATGGCAGCCTACGAAAAAAATAAGGGCAGAAGCCTTTATGCAAAAATGATCGACCTGTATGTGGAGTACGGCATGTATAAAGAAGACCTGATCAGCATTACTAAAAAAGGCATGAATGGCGCAGCAGAAATTGCCGCCATGATGCAAGGCTACCGTGATAATCCACCGGCAACTATTGATGGAGTAGCGGTAGCAGAATTGCTGGATTATGACCTGCAACTGGGCAAAAATTTACAAACAGGGGAAAGCTGGAAAATAAACCTGCCTAAAAGCAACGTGTTGCAATTTGTACTGAATGATGGCACCAAAATATCTGCCCGGCCAAGCGGTACGGAACCTAAGATCAAATTTTATTTTACGGTAAATACCAAACTGGCAAGCCCGGAAGGTTTTGCGGAGGCAGAAAAAATTTGTAAGGATAAAATTGCCAGGATCGTAAGTGATATGTCGCTGAAATAAATAAAAACGCTTTTGTTTGAAGTGTCAGGATTTTACTCCTGACATTTTTTTATATTGCAAGTCATACCCGTAATATTTGTACTCGCTTATTTAGCCCTCCCGATATGAGAAATTTTTTAACGCCATTGTTCGTTTTGTTTTCTTCTATTGTAATTGCCCAGCAACCCAATACTGAAGCATTGCGTCAAAAAACCATCGTCCTTCGCCGCTTTTTGGAACAAAATCATTACCAGCCTTTGCAGTGGAACGATACAACTTCTGCCAGGCTATATAATCGGTGGATGGAGTTATTGGATGATGAAAAACTCATTTTCTCCCAAACAGAAATAACTCAATTAAATGTATACATCAAAAAGTTGGATGAGGAAATGATGGGTAAACAATGGAACTTTTTTAACAAGTCAATGGCGTTGTACAAAACCAGTTTATTTAGGGTGGATAGCGTTGTCAAAAATATACTTGCAAATCCTTTAGACTTTTCAAAACCGGATAACCTTAACTGGCCATTGACTGCATTCGCTAACGATCGCACAGATGTTTATAAGGTATGGCAGCAATATTTAAAGTGGAAAATATTACGTGCAATGGCAGATGTCGCGTTGGATACGGCTGGCAAAAATAAACCAAGCACTACCCTGGCGCCTGCAGAATTCGCAGCCATTGAAAAAAAATCAAGGGAGCAGGTAAAAAAGCAGGAGCTGATGTGGGTTCAAAATAAATTAGCAGCCATAGATTTACAAAGTAAAGAGATGGAAGACAACTATCTGTCGGCTATCAGTTGGTGTTATGATCCGCATACCGAGTACATGAACACTGAAGAAAAAGGTGAATTTGATACTGAAATGAGCGGTGTGGAATTTACAACTGGCTTCGAAATGGATGAAAATGAAAAAGGGGAATGGGTGATCAGTCACCTGGTACCCGGCGGCCCTGCCTGGCGCAATGGAGAGTTGCACAAAGGAGATGTGATCTTAAAAATAAAGTCGGGTGATAAGCCTGAAGTTGTGTTGGCAGATGGCACGGGTCAGTTGGATAAAGTGTTTGATGGTAACAGCAATGAAAAAATTACTATTACAGTCCGGACCATTAGTGGTGCAATAAAAACCGCGGTATTAAGCAAAGAAAAAATAACCAATGAAGAAGGCGTAGTAAAAAGTTACCTTTTAAACGGTTCAAAAAAAATAGGCTATATCACCTTGCCGGGGTTTTATGTAAAGGAGGGTGATGAGGATAACGCAAATGGTTGCTCTAATGATGTGGCAAAGGAAGTAGTGAAATTAAAAAAAGATTCTATTGCCGGTTTGATATTAGACCTGCGGTACAATGGCGGCGGCTCTTTAGGCGAAGCATTGGAGTTGGCAGGGATTTTTATAAGTGAGGGCCCGCTGACCTCTACCAGGGACAAAAGTGGTAAGGTACATTTTTTAAAGGACCCGAACAGGGGGATTATTTACGATGGCCCTTTATTGATCATGGTAAACACAATGAGCGCATCTGCATCCGAACTGGTATCGGCCGTATTACAGGATTACCACCGGGCCTTGATAGTGGGAAGCGCTACTTATGGCAAGGGTTCTGCACAGGTAATTTTGCCGATGGATACCACAGACAAAGTTTCAGAAACGGCAAAGTATAACAGCTATGTAAAAGTAACCCATGGCAAATTTTATCGCGTAGACGGCAGCACCACGCAATGGAAAGGGGTGATACCTGATATTGAGTTGCCCGATATGTATGCCATGGATAAATTTAGAGAAAAAGGCGTTGTATCTGCACTGCAGCCTGATTATTCAAAGCCCGCAATGTATCGTCCGCTTTCTCCCATACCTTTTGCCCGCATTAAAGATCAAAGTATCGCAAGGGTAAATGGAAGTCAGGCGTTTAAAGCAGTCAGTTCCTTTTTTGATTGGTATAAAACCATGAGTGGCGTACGGACCATTCCGCTGCAGTGGTCAAATTACCTCAGCTATTATAAAAAAATTACGGGCTACTATAATTCGCTACTGCCTGGCCCGCAAGACCCAGGTAACTTGCTAAAGGCGGTCAACAATAGTATGGACATGGAGAGACGGCAGGTAATTACTGAACAGAGCAAAACGATTAATGAGGTAAGTATCAAACGAATTGAAAAAGACAATTATATTGCCGAGTGCTATAAGATCATGCAGGACTGGCTAAAGGAATTGTAGATGTTAGTTAATATTATTTTGTTTACAAACATTTGTATCTATATTGAACATCGTTGTGTCATCCGAATCTCGAGTAAGGCTTGTGTGCCGAATCGGGACTCACTTGTACTTTCCAGCAATGAGCGCTACGATCCGAATTTTAAAATAACACCCTTAACAATTATAAACCTACCCAAGCATGAAAAAATTCTTCTCCCTACTTGTCCTTGCATTGTCACTAATTTTTACAGAAAACAAATTGGCTGCCCAGGATTTTGAAAATGCCGGAGCTTACATGTCATTTATCGGTAAGCAACATCAAACTATTGCCAAAAGATTTCTTGCTTATAACAGTGCCTCATCTCATGGCAAAAAAGCAAAAAAAGTAGAAACCCTGAAAGCAAAATTGCTGGATGAAATACAGGAAAGCAGGATGAACATAAGTGGCATGCCAGCGTTTGAAAAAGACAAAGCATACAGGGATTCAGCAGTTTCGTTTATGAAATTATATTACAATGCCCTAAATGAGGATTATAGTAAAATAGTAAATATGGAGGAAATTGCTGAGCAGTCCTATGACCTGATGGAAGCTTACCTGCTGGCAAAAGAAATGGTGGACAAAAAAATGGATGATGCCAGTGCGGCATTGCATGCTGCGCAAAAACAATTTGCAGCAACTCATAACATCAATTTAATAAACAGCACCGATGAGATAGGGGAGATGATGAAAAAGGTAAATGAAACCAGCAACTACTACTCGCCCATCTATCTTATCTTTTTTAAAAGTTTCAAGCAGGAGGCCTACATGATAGACGCCATCAGCAAAAAAAATATCAACGGGATTGAGCAAAACAAAAATAGCCTTTTACAATTTTCACAGGACGGTCTGGTAAAGCTTGCTAAGATATCCTCTTTCCAAGGCGATAATTCTTTGCTTTCAAATTGCAAACGCATCCTTGAATTTTATATAACCGAGGCAACAGAAAAAATCCCTGCTGTATCGGATTATTTCTTAAAGCAGGAAGCCTTTGAAAAAATGAATAAAGATTTTGAAAAAAAATCTTCACCTACCGCAGATGAAGTAGCTACTTTTAATAGAGCGGTGAAAGAAATAAATAATGCCGTAAAAACTTATAATACCAATAATAATTTTCTCAATCAATCAAGGTCAGGCCTTCTCAATAATTGGAACAGTGCCGTAGATGCCTATTTTGACAATCATATGCCCACCTATAATTAAATGGTACAAGGGTAAACTTAATCGGTATTGTTTACCCCAGTGTTGTATTTATTATTGCCAATAAATAAACACGCCATGTAATTGTTTGTATTTCAATACCATATTGAATGAGTGTTTAAATTTAGTTTGAATACTAATCTCCCTTTTGTATTTTAGCAGGAATTTCAGCAGCATAAACAGCGCCACATTAATGAGAAACTACGAGGATACATACCGCCATAAGGGGCTGCGAAAAAAACTTATCGGCATCCTGCGTGACAAAGGCATAACAGATGAAACAGTGCTTGCTGCCATGAATAATATCCCTCGCCATTTCTTTTTAGACAGTGCTTTTGATGAGATCGCTTATGAGGACAGGGCTTTCCCTATTAGCGAAGGGCAAACCATTTCACAGCCGTATACCGTGGCTTATCAAACGCAGTTGTTACAGATAAAGCCACATGAAAAAATTCTGGAAATAGGTACCGGTAGTATTTACCAGGCAACAGTGCTGGCAGAAATGGGCGCTAAAGTATTCACTATTGAGCGCCAAAAAGTATTGTTCGAAAAAACAAAGCGTTACATATTTAAAAACAAATATCCCAACTTAAAGTTTTTTTTTGGCGATGGATACGAAGGGCTTCCAACCTATGCGCCATTTGATAAAATTATTATCACAGCCGCTGCACCTTTTATTCCGCCAAAGTTAGTGGGGCAATTAAAGCCGGGTGGAAAAATGGTAGTACCGGTAGACGAAGGCGTGCACCAACGTATGTTACGCATTACCAAAAATCCAGATGGCTCCCTTAGCGAAGAGGCATTTCACCATTTTTCTTTTGTACCCATGCTTACTGGAAGAAACGGATAAAGGCACAATTAGCTAATTAACTGATGTGCTGATTTGCTAATGTGAAAATTCGAAAATTTTAAAATGTGAAAATGAACGAATGTGATAGTTAAATGTGTAGATAGATTATTTTAAGTGGTGTAGCTATAGGCTGGTCATTATAACCTTCAAACGATAACAGCAAAACAACCTAATGAAATTATTTTCCAGGATCGCATTTATCTGCAATATCAGTTTTGTAATATTTATCATCCTCGGGTATATTGAATTAAATAATAAAAAAAATAAAACTGGCGACAATATTATCCCGTTGCCGTTTGTTACAGGCACGTTGGTTATTTTAGGCCAGCTAGCTGTTTTTATTAACCTTATCTTTTGTTTAATTGTTTTGACGCAACGGCTTCAAAAAAAAATGATACAGATCCCTCAATGGCTCGTTATCTTTAACTTCATATTTCTACTGGTACAGGTATATTATTTTTTTATCTACTAGCAATAAGATCATGCAGAATATATTAAAGGACAGGCCCGCAAAGCTGTTTGTTATTTTCACCGCATTCTTTGTAGCCAATGCATTGATAGCTGAGTGTATTGGTGGTAAGATATTCTCCCTCGAAAAATTATTTGGGCTATCCCCGTCCAGCTTTACCTTGTTTGGCCAAAAAGATTTATCGTATAACCTTACCTGTGGTGTATTGCTTTGGCCGCTGGAGTTTGTGATGACAGATATAATCAATGAATATTACGGTCCAAAAGCGGTCAGAAGGATTTCATATACCGCGGTGGGCCTGATAGCTTATGGCTTCATTATGTTTTACTTTGCGATGGCCGTGCCACCTGCCGATTTCTGGTATGGCAGCGGCGTACAGGATGGTATTCCTGATATGAGCAAAGCCTTCAATGGCATTTTCGGTCAGGGCATGTGGATCATTGTGGGAAGCCTGGTAGCCTTTCTGGTGAGCCAGATAGTAGACGTAACCGTATTTCATAAAATTAAAAGGTATACAGGCGAAAGGAAAGTGTGGCTCAGGGCAACCGGTTCCACTTTTATATCACAGTTGGTAGATAGTTTTATCGTTCTTTTCATTGCCTTTAAAATAGGGAAGGGGTGGAGCTGGCAATTGGTACTTGCTATTTGCCTGCTCAATTATACTTACAAGTTTGTAATGGCGATTGTATTAACGCCTTTGATATACCTCGCCGAAAAATGGATAGAAGGTTATGTAGGACATGAGACTGCAATATCAATGAAGCAGGCTGCAATGGGGCGGGAAAATGTGTAAAGTTGTTTTAGTGTAAAAAGTATAATAAAGAGAGTTTTAGGCCTTCTCTTTTTGTTTTGGCAGATACCCTTGTATACAAATTATTTAATTACTGGTCTATTTTTTATTGAACCATTGAATAAACTCCAGGATGTTATTATCTTCATCGGCAAAGTAAATCCAGGTTTCCTCGTTCTCAATTTTCAAGGGTCCTTTAACAATTCTAATATTCCGACTTTTTAAGTCTGAAACTGCTTTCTCCATGTCATCAATTTCAATACAAAAATGAGGGCAATAAGGTTTTTTGATTGCAGGAATGTCATATTCATTTACTAAATCCTGAATCAATTCCAGTCTTGCTTTTCCTAATGATAAAAAAGCATACTCTTCCTGTTCTTCTTCATTGATAGCCCTGTAATCCAGTTTGAATAAAAGTTTTTCAGTATAAAAATTTATAGCGATGTCCAGGTTTTTTACCTGGAATCCACAATGATCCAATTGCATTCTAAAATATATTAATGGTTAAAAAGAAATAACGGGCTTGCAAAAATAAATACTGTTTTCGTTGTGTCACGTTGTACTACTACCGCTTACTCAAATATAAACTGTGACAGTCCCCGCCCGGCCAGCAGAGTGATTTCCCTACAAAAATTAGTTGTGCATCAGCCACCATTGTTAGCGGTAGTCAGGTTATAAATGTTATGATGCCTGTTCTTTTAGTTTATTATTTTTCCGTCAACTCTTTGATTACCCGACAAGGATTACCTGCCGCTATCACATCGTCAGGTATATCCTTTGTAACAACACTACCTGCTCCGATTATCGACCGATTGCCAATTTTAGCTCCCGGGCATATAATTGCACTACCACCAATCCATACGTCTTCTCCAATTAGAATGGATTTTCCATACTCCAGGCCAGAAGATCTTTCAAAATAATTCACTGGATGAGTTGCTGTGTATATTTGAACATTGGGGCCAAATAAAGTTCTGCTCCCAATAGTAATCTTTGCAACATCAAGCAGGACGCAGTTAAAGTTGAAAAATACTTTCTCGCCAAGTATGATATTTGTCCCGTAATCGCAATAAAATGGCGGTTGCAACCACAAGCCAATGCCAGCGTTCGGCAACAGCTGCTTTAGAATACTTTCCCTTTGCTCGTATTGGTCTTCTCTGCTATCATTCAACTCTTTCAGTAAAAGCCTGGCCTTAACCCGTTCATCAGTAAGTTGTTTGTCAAGAGCATTGTATAACTCACCAGAAAGCATTTTTTCTTTTTCAGATTTCATCCATTAAAGTTATGTATAAACCGACTTGCTCAAAAGGAAATTGCTGAGTTGAACCTGAACTGCTGCTGACGTTTGCTTATAGCTTAAGTAACATTGTGCAGCCCTGCTTTTGCAAATACTTTTGTTGTGCTTTCGTGCTATTCCCGTTAGCATGCTGGCTCATTTTGTTGTAGATTCGTTTGTTTGTTCCACTATTTTCCAATAGGAATTTTTTCGAATAATTTTGCCATCACGAAATTCCCAAAGGTCACAACCTCGTACTTTCAATCGAACACCTGAGGTAGTCGTTCCTGTAAGCGTCCATTCTGATACACCTTGAGTTCCATCGTCTGAGATCCAATGTCGGTCATCCCCATAGTGAACATCAGGGATTCCCTTGAATCGACTAGCGAGACCTTCACGTACTTGTGCTTTACCAATAAAACGCTGTCCCCATGGTTCAGGTCCTCTCGGAAAATCAAAGGAACAATCATCAGAGAAATATTGCATAATTGCATCGAGGTCATGTCGATTAAATGCGTTAAGCACTTGCTTTAAAGTATCTACAGTCACTTTCATTTGATGTGAATTAGCTTTAGTTGAATTATTCTCACTCTTACAACTCAAAATGGTCAACGACGCAATTAATATTACGATTAAACGCTGTTTCATCCTCAGATGATTTAGGTTGATATTTTTTTGAAGTGGGTTAGAGGTGACAGGGTCTTCAAAGCATGACGTTAAAGTGTTTATTAAGTTGTGGCATTTGAAACACGTCAGTTTCAATTAACTACAAAAGCAAAATAGCGATTTAAAGTTGAATGCTTAATGTCCGGTTACAATTTTATAAAAACACTGTTAGGCGTTTGTTGTTTTATACTCATACTTTTCCATTATATGTTGGGTCAAATTCCACAATCCATTCAATACCGTACTTGTCTCTAAAACAACCAAAGTATGAACCCCAGGGACTATCACCGATAGGCCCTTCTATTTGTCCTCCTACTGAAAGCCCATTAAATAATTTGTCTGCTTCTTCTTTACTTTCCGTAATTATTACAATTTTACTTCTGTTCTCATTTTCGTTTGTTTTTCCCATACTTTCCGGAACATCATTTGCCATCAACATATTACTTTTACCGATAGGCAAAGCAATATGCATAATTTTATTTTCTTCTTTTTCTGCTACCGGGAATTCGGGACTTGCAATGTCTTTGAAACGAATAATTTTTGCAAACTCTCCGCCAAATACGGATTTGTAAAAGGTAAATGCTTCTTCGGCATTTCCGTTGAAGTTGATGTGAGGATTGATTAGTGCCATAGTTATTAAGTTTATATTTAAGGTTCAAACGTACTGCTTAACTACAAAATAAATAAGGTGTCGTCGCGTCAAAAAAGAGGTTGATTGCGCCAAAAGTTACATGGACATGTCAGCCTAAATTTGCGAAAGTTGTCAATCTCTTTCAGGATGCTATGGCCAATGCCAGCTCAAGAGATTCTGTGGCAATAATAACTAAAAACAAAATGAGGCGGCTCGTTAACGACAACCTGATTATGCTTTCAAACTATGTTACCATGGTGGCGCTTGGCGACACGGATATTTTATTAAGTTCAAGGTTTGAGGTACGCAAAACCAACATTACCGCACCGCCGCTTGAAGCGCCTGTCAACATAAGGGCCTTGATGGTGTTAACCTGGGTGAAATTGTACTGACTTCTGACAGAACTAAATTTGCGAAAGCATTTGTGATTGATTATAAGGCTGAGCCATTTACTGATGCCAATGTATGGATCAGCATCAATACTACTACTTGTAACAATAGTATAAAAACCCTTAGCAAAGGGGTCAATTATATTTTTCGTGTAGGCGCTATCGGTTCCCGTGGCCAGGTAACGTACAGCGATACTACCACTCGTGTTGCACAATAATTATTAGTAGTTGTCCACTTTTCATAAATACATGGCTGCCCTGGGGAGGGTGGCCATTTTTTGTTTGGCCAGGGATGATGTGTGAATGGTTTGCAGGGGATAGCATGGTAACGTAGGCGCAACGATCCGGCCACGTACAATCTTTTTACTACTACCCAAAGAATGATCTTTATCTTTTTGCAACTGGTACAACTTTTTTGATAGCAATGGTGGGAGCCTGTAGAACGATGATTAGTAAAACCGGCCGCTCTGTACTTATGTCCCGGCGGTGTTTTCACCGCATACACTTAGAAATATAAGGCTCTTCCGTGAAACCCGACGTTGAAGGCACTACACTGCTAAAAGTCCTCACTCTCACTCGTTCCGTAGGAACAATATACCGGTAAATAACGAGTCACCACGCACTCGTTCCGTAGGAACGGTATGTAAGCGGGTGTTCAAGATGAAATGTCTTTGTAGATAGAGAAGTTCAGCACATATCGTTCCTACGGAACGGTTGAACGATCATTATTGTGTTACCCACATGACGTTCATATGGAACGAAGGATTTCTTAACTTAATGACATTGCCCGCAGGGATGACAGGGAGATTCATTCAATACAAGTGAAGGTGGCAAATCAGGAGGAAAAACTACTGCTATGTTTTCATTTTATTGCCTTATGATAAGGCTAAATTAAAAAAGAACGGGTGCAGGTTTTGATTACTTTGCTGCGTTGGGGTTTCACGGTAAAGTTTTTACAATTGCGGTCGTAGGCTGTGAAAACCCCGCCGGGACGAAAGCCCCACCTAAGGCCGGGTGTCGCTGAACAGCGTATAGCCGAAAGCCCCGATCCCTGATGGTTCGGGGTTTTTGCGTTTTATTTTATGCGATTTTAAATTCGGGGGCTTGTCGGCTATACAGCATAATATTGGCTGTTAGTGCCTATCGGTGAGCTTCATTCAATTATTATTTGTCTTTAGCTTTTAGAATTTTGAGAAAAATATCTGGTCTAACTATATATCCTTTGTGGTATACCAAATCCGCCCCTTGACCTACTCCGCCAAAAATTATGCGTGGTTTTTTCTTTGCTGATAAGTATTTGAGAAAAACAGGAGATCCGGAGTAACCAGTAACTATTTCGGAAGTAGTTGAGTAAAGGGTTGTATCTACTGCATTATACACACTAAAATAAATTCCTTTTTTTATTTCATCTACTATTGTACCAACTCGTAGATTGGGAACTGCGGTGGCAGAATTATTGTCTTCCAGCGATCCTTCTATTGAATCGTCGCCATAGCCGTAGACAATAACTGAGTCTGGTTTTTTTGTGTAGTCCTCTGAATAGTCAATTAGCTTTTCGATTGAATGTATTTTTGCACCTGCCGGAGCCTTTACTTTAAAAAGAAAGATGTCGGTCTTCATGTACTTTGGAACTCTGGGAGTGTTTTCTTTGTACTCCTTTGTATCTATTCCTAAACAGAACTTTTTGTTTTTATTGTCACAACACCTTACATAAAAAGAATCGGGATGGAATTCGTAATCGTTGCCATTTACATCCCTCCTGAGTATTACATGATCGGCAGATGCTAAGAATAAATTGTTTTTAGTCCTCACGAAGAAGCAAGTACCGAAAGGCATATCCTTGCCGTTTGTCTTCGCTATTATAAGATAGCTATACTTTTTTAGTGTATCGTTTTGTGCAAAGGCTGCATTAAAGAATAATAGTGAGCAACCCAATAAATAACTCATAAACCTAGATTAAATTCGATTTCCGTTTAGTTGTACATTAGTAATAGATTCAACTCTGCCGGTTTCTAAATAAAAAAACGAAAAGCTTGTTAGGCATTACAGCCAATACAAATATAGACGATATAATAAACCCCTCCTCAAAGTAACGGATACTCAGTATCAATATTTTAGTGCTATACATTTTGTATTGTTATTAGTTACTATTTTTTCACAGCGGTTACATGCTTACCCAATTAAGCCATCAACGGCCACATTACCTATACAGATTTTCGGGTTAATACGCAGGTAGACGTACACGTTTGGTAGTCTTAATATCAAAATGTGTTGAAAGAGGTATGGCTCTAAAAAAATATTTATAGCGATCACTTGTTTCATGCAGCCAATAAATTGTTGAAGGATGGCCTTAAATTATTTATTTACGGCCATTATTTGTTTAATGATGGCGATAAATTATTTATTTATTGCCATTCTTTGTCAAATAATTACTTCATTACGCCAATACACTCCGGGTGCCAACTGCCGGAGAGAGATTTTTTGCCGGATGATGCTTGTTATTGAGTTGTTGGAGTAAGGGCTTTAGCTGTGTAGTGCATTCAACGTCGGGGTTTCACGGAAGGGCCTTATAACTCATGGGGAAAAACTGTTGCTATAATTTCATTTTATTGCCATACGATTGAGCTAAATTAAAAAAGAACGGGTGCAGGTTTTGATTACTATGCTGCGTTGGGGTTTCACAGTAATGCTTTTACAATTGCGCCGTATGCGGTGAAAACCTTGTCTGCCGAATGTGTTGCCATTATCAATCTGTCAATCATTTTGTCGGTTCATAGTAAAGTATAATTGCGCCACCAGTAAAGGTTTTAGTTTTTATGAGTTTAAAAATAGTCCTGTCGTTTACGTTTTCAAATAATGGTAAACCTCCTCCTGCAACAATAGGGTAAACACAAAGTTGGAATTCATCAATCAAATTAAGTTTCATTAACTGTACAATTAAACTCCGGCTGCCAACAAAAATGTCTTTACCCGATTGTTGTTTGAGTTCTAAAACTTCTTCATCAATGGCCCGGTTTGCCAGCTTTGCACTTTTCCATTCTACATTTTTCAACGTGTGGGAAAAAACAATTTTTGGAACGTTGTCCATTATCAAAGCAAATTCGTCCGTTGCTTTGTTGCCGGTAGGATTTTCTACCACAGTTCGCCAATATTCCATCAGTTGAAATGTTATCCTGCCATATAGAACAGTGTCGGTGTTACTTAACAAATCAGCGTAATGTTGATGTATTTCATCGTCGGGAATTCCTGCTGTATGGTCGCAAAACCCGTCAAGGGTCATATTGATTGCTGCAATTAGTTTTCTCATTTTATTTTGTTTAAATCAATTGTCAATTTTCATGTCTGGCGGTTCAAGTTTTGCACTGCCGCTAAAGCATTGCACATGAAGCACCAGTTTGCGGAACTAAAATAATCCATTGCAACAATTTATCCAAACAGGCTTGATTGCCGGTTTAGCAATCATCTTGTTACCCGGTTTGCTAAGGCATTTGCCTTCGCGGCATGTCAGTGGCTTACCGGGATTTCTGGCTGGTACCAACAAGGGCACAGCGTATCAAGTAAGGTTCCGTGAGGGCCTGGAGGTGAAATACCTGCGTTACCCGATTAGCGGGTCGTTGTTATTTTTTCGTCATTAATGTATTCCAAAATATCACCAGGTTGGCAGTCTAAGGCTTTACAAATTGCGTGTAACGTGCTAAAACGGATTGCTTTAGCCTTTCCGGTTTTTAAGATAGAAAGATTAGATAATGTCAAATCAACTCTTTCAGATAGTTCATTCAGAGAGATTTTTCTTTTTGCCATCATCACATCTAAGTTTACAATGATTGGCATAGTTTAAACAGTTAAATCGTTTTCGTTTTGGATTTCAACTCCTTTTGAAAAAATTGTTGCAATAATATAGATTACAGCCGCCATCAAAATATATGCTTCGCTATCTGCCCAAAACTGGTTTAGGGTGTCGATAACATAACCACGATGTTGTAAATTTTTGGCTGTTTGTCGTGCTAAGTAACTTAATAGTCCTATCGAAAGAGTGTAGTAACTAATTTGTGTAATCTGTCTCGAAACAAAGCTGTTGAAGGGTTTTGATAAATTGATTTTGCTCACTAGTATGATGAGTGCATAAAATAGGACTGCTTTCAAAATCGAAATGACCAGGATAAAACTATACACACCGAAAAAAGCCGATTTACTACGTTCATACATTTCACTTAAGTCCAGCTTTTGATATAAGTTTTGGACAAATTCAGGTTTGTACAGACTGAAAAAAAAATTGACTATTAAGCCCCCGGCTTCAATGCACAAGCCAACGAAGATGACCCAGGCGACAATCTTTAAACCAGTAAATACGAAGTTGTTTCTTTTTGACATAAGTTTATTTAGGTCGCAAACATAATAAATATTTATTGATAAACAATAAATATTAGTTCTTATTCAAAAAATATTTGTCATTATAACAATAAACACAATAGGTAAATCAATGTCATTTACTTTTGTAAAAATGTCACCCTTTCAGGGTTTGTATTTGAGATTGATTCTATAATAATTTCATCCCTTTGGGATTTTAAAGCCTGAAAGGTTGACATTATTATAGAGATAGGTAATCCGAAGGTATTTTAACCCGAAGGGCAATGTCATTAAGTTAAGTATTGTCACTCGTTCCGTAGGAACGATATATTGGTAAATAATAAGTCACTACACACTCGTTCCGTAGGCACGGTATGTAAGCGGGTGTTCAAGATGAAATTGTCTTTGTAGATAGAAAAGTTCAGCACATATCGTTCCTACGGAACGGTTGAACGATCATTATTGGTTACCCACATGACATTCCTACGGAACGAAAGATTTCTGGCTTCTTCATCAGTTTTACTTACCAATGGCTGTCAATGACGAAAAAGATAAGTAGCTGTAATATTATTTGCAAGTGCTTTGATTGTTTAAACGGAAATGGAGATTATATTTATGGCTGTGTTGAAATGCCAGGCCATCAGCTGGTATTAGGGATCATGCGCTTCTTGCTCCTTATTGCTGAAAATGTACAAGTGAGTGACACAACGATGTTAAATTGAAAAACAAATGCTTGTAAACAAATCATTTTCTTAACTAAACGCTATTGACTTGTCAATAGCGAAGAAGGATACCTTTTTATAATCGATTAATCTTTAAAAAATAATCATGAACGAAGCCAATATGAATCGCCGCAGGTTTATTAAATATACTACTGCCGCTGCTACCGGATTGAGCTTGCTCTCCGTATTACCAGACAATGTTTTGGCTGCGCCTGCACCTCTCTTAGATGAAAGAACATTTGATGCGGGAGAAAAAGGAGCGGTAATACATGCTGATCCACGTATCCGGTTTTCAGTTATTGGCATTAACCACGCACACATTTATTCGCAGGTAGAGGCTGTGGTACGAGGGGGCGGACAATTGATTTCCCTCTATGCCAAAGAAGCAGATCTTGTAGCTGGCTTCACCAAACGGTATCCGCAGGTAAAGGTTGCTGGTAGCGAAAAGGAAATACTGGATGATAAATCTGTTCAGTTAATTCTTAGTTCGGCCATACCGGTTGACCGGGCCCCAATTGGCATACGTGTAATGCAGCGTGGAAAAGATTATATGTCCGACAAACCAGGCATTACTTCCCTGGAACAACTTGCAGAAGTTCGCCGTGTGCAAAAACAAACAGGCCGCATTTATTCTATCATGTACAGTGAGCGATTCGAAAATAAGGCTACCGTAAAGGCAGGTGAATTGGTAAAGACAGGCGCTATTGGTAAAGTGATACAGACCATTGGCCTGGGCCCTCACCAAATGAATGCCGCTACACGCCCAGAATGGTTTTTCGATCATAAATATTTCGGCGGAATTATCACCGATATCGGTTCGCACCAGTTTGACCAGTTTCTCTTTTTTACGAACTCTGATAAAGCCGATATCGTATCGGCCCAAACGGGCAATGTTGCACATCCGCAATATCCCGCTTTCGAAGATTTTGGCGATGTGATGGTGAGGGGCAATGGAGGCACAGGATATATACGGGTGGATTGGTTCAGTCCGAATGGACTCAAAACATGGGGCGATGGCAGGCTCACCATTCTTGGTACGGAAGGGTACATGGAGATCCGTAAAAATATTGATGTATCCGGCAGGGAAGGGGGCAGTCATCTCTTTGTTGTAAATGGCAAAGACACACAGTATATAGATTGTAAAGATGTGGTACTTCCTTACGGCCGCCTGCTGGTGGACGATGTACTGAACCGCACTGAAACAGCCATGACGCAGGAGCATTGTTTCCTGGCTACAGAACTGTCTTTGAAGGCACAAAAGAATGCGCAGAAACTACATTTTAAAAAGGATTGAGGAGACCTTTTATAAATAACTCAACCACCATTTTTCTTTATGAGCTTGTTTATATCTGTCGAACTTTTTGCAAACTGGATAAAGTAATAGAACAACAAATATCCAAATAAGATAAACCGTTATAAGATTAAAACCATAGCCTTTCAGCGATGCTACCCCGGTAATAAATTTTGGCAGCACCAACGCTTGCCAGCCAAATCCTGTGTAGTTAGCAGCGAAAGCCGCTATAATATGAATGAGATAAATGTGTAGGATGTAATAGAAAAAGGGCACCCTTCCAAATACGCAAAAGAAGTCAACGATCTTTCCTTTTAATTTTTCGGAGTTTGCCATAAATAAAAATGTTCCTCCCAATGTGATCAGTAAATAGAGTAGGGAAGGGGGATATTTATTTGCATTAAGAATTGACATCAGGGTTTTGGAGAAATCGCCATAATTTGTCCATGGTACAGGGTCGCCATATTTATTGATGCCAATCAAAATAATAAAAAGTACCAAACTGCCATATCCCAAACCATTCAATATTCTTTTTCTTTTAACCGGATCAAAAGAGGCGTCATAAAGCGAACCAAAACAATACCCTAACGACATCACTGCGATCCATGGCAATAAAGGATAGGCTGTACGAAAATAATATCCTTCGGTCCATTCAAAAAGCCGGCGCTCGTGAAGTAGGGCCCATAAATAATTGCCATCAAAGTGAATGTTGTCCAAAAGGTTGTGACCAAAAATGATAACACAGCTAAAGATTAAAATGAATGTTTTTGGAAGATGTATCAAACCTGCTAAAACTATCATGCTTATGCCCAGTTGCCAAATGGTTTGCAAACCGATATGTCTGAAATGAACGTCAAATTTCCAACCAAAACTTACAATTATTATTTCAACAAAAACCAACCAAAGCCCACGCTTGATCAAGAAAACTGATAACTCAGCAGGTAATTTTCTTTTGCCAATCATAAAAGCAGAAAGGCCGGCAAGGAAACTAAAAGCCGGTGCACAAAAATTGGTTATAAATCGGGTAAAAAAAATGGGTAAAGTAGTCTGCCCCAGGTCACCAGGGTCAAACATCATAGCGGAATAATGAAAATAATCTCTTACATGGTCAAGTGCCATTATCACCATCACTAAACCTTTTAACAGGTCAATAGATTCTATCCTGGTTTTAGTGATTGCTGTCATAATAAAATTTTATTGGGATTATTTTGGGTTTGTAAAATATAAGTTTGGTTGTTGCAACGTGTCGCCATAGGGTTGGAGGTAATGCTCAGGATTTTGTGCTGCTAAGAAAATAACATCCGGCAGGTCCGGGTAACTGATGATGAAAATAGAAATAAAACCTGATGATTTGTACTTAACTAAAAGTTACCCGTGCTGCAGCAGCAAATGCCTGATAAAGTTTAATAGCTGATGTTTAAAACAAGGGGATCCATTCAATACACTCTTCTATCATCTATCCATTGCGCCTGCTGCATGCCGCCACACCCCGGGCAGTGCCTGTTTCTGCAGCTGTGCTCAGGGCAGACGCATTAAAATTTTTAAAGCCTGAAGGACTGAAATAATTATAGAGCAAGAGATTGAAGTATTTTAAACCCCTGAGGGGTGAAATTTCACCCCTCAGGGCAATGTCATTAAGTTAAGATTTGTCCCTCGTCCCAGAGGGACGGCATGTTGGTAAAAGAAAGCCAGTGCATTTCGTTCCATAGGAACGGTACGTAAATGATCTTCAAGACAGAACTACTTTTTTTTATTTTCAGATACCGAAGTTCGCACATACCGTTCCGATGGAACGGCTGAACGATCTTCATTGTTTTACCGATATATCGTTCCTACGGAACGAGGTTTGCTCTTAATGACATTGCCCCTCCGGGGTTAACGAAAATTAAGAACTATCCGCTTCTATAATAATTACATTCCTTCGGGATTATTAAAATGCTTCTTTCTTAGGCTCTTCCGTGAAACCCCGGCGTTGAATGCACTACACAACTAAAAGCCCCACACTACAACAACCCAATAAGTTTTCACTTGCGTGGCTTCAAGCACAAAAGCCTTGGATCGTTCCAATACCAGGTACAACCAATCCGCAACATCTTAAAGAGAATATTGGACCAGTTAATGTAAAGTTTACGGCTGATGAATTGAAAGACATCCGTACAGCAATTGAGAAGATTAAGCTACAAGGAACGCATACACCTGATACGCTATTGAAAGATATATAATTTGCTGAACCTATGAACCTATAAAATCGTCACAATGTATGAAAGCTATTTTGTAAGTACTTACTAATACACTCCATTGTGGGTGGTGAGTGATCCTGGGTTTGACTTTTTAAAATTACAAGTCAGTTTTTAGGGCTGAAGCGATTAGATTGACATCAACAAGCTCTAATGATTTAACCATATCCTTAACGGTCTCTTTGTACTTCTTAAAATGAGTTGTTGTTATGTGTAATTGGTATGCGGCTGTATCAGCATATATTTCAAGTATAGTGATGTGTGAGGGGTCGCTTTTGTCGGCAACAGCGTAATACGTTAATACACCTGGCTCAACACTAACAGCAGTAGCCATTTGTTCTTTTAGCGCAATGTTATACTTGTCCAACTGCAATGGGTCAACTTTAATTTTCGCCAATCTCACCATTTGAATTTTTTCCTGTGCTATAGCATTCTTGCTAAATAAAAGTGTTAACATAAATAAGCTAACTACTGCCAGCAATTTGGTTTGTTTTAATTGCACTTTACTGGTTGGTTTTAATATTTTCATGCTTTTAGTATTTTCATTAACATCGTCCGTAGTCGTGTAATTTTTTATCCGCAAGTTATTTTAGTTATGTTATAATCCACTGTTTTAAGGTTACTTTGTTAGCTGCCATTTTCATTCACAAAAAGTCATTTGCATTGCATTCATTCGTCCACCATACACTTTTAATTTAGCGTATGCTGCTTCCAATTCCCGCAAATCGTCGGTTGTTAGCTGAACGTTTAATGCTCCTGAATTCTCATTAAAATGTGGACTATTTCTTGTTCCCGGAATTGGCACAATGAATGGTTTTTGTGCCATTAACCAAGCCAGGGCAACCTGTGAAGCTGTTGCATTTTTGCCAGAGGCAAAACGGTTCAACAAATTTACGATGGATATATTTGCGGCTAAATTTTCAGGACTGAAACGTTCGAATGTAGAACGCAAATCCAACTTGTTTTCAAATGGGGTTTGAGCATTTAATTTTCCTGTTAAATACCCCATTCCCATGGGGCCCCATGGAACAAATCCAACTCCCAACTCTTCACAAATTGCCAATACACCATTTTTCTCAACACTTCTTTCCATAAATGAGTATTCGGTTTGAATCGCTGACACTGCTTGTACCGCATGTGCTTTGCGAATGGTTTTTGCACTTGCTTCGGATAAACCAAAGTGCAAAACCTTTCCTTCTTTAATTAAATCTTTTACCGCTCCTGCAACATCTTCTATTGGTACATTTGGATCAACTCTGTGTTGATATAAAAGGTCAATACGATCAGTCTTCAGTCGTTTCAATGATCCTTCAACTGCTTTCCTGATGTGATCGGGTTTGCTATTCAAACCAACCTGCTCCCCACCAATGTCAAAACCAAATTTTGTGGCAATAGAAACTTTGTTTCTGAACGGTGCTAATGCTCCCCCAACAAGCTCTTCATTTGTATAAGGTCCGTAAACTTCGGCAGTGTCAAAGAATGTGACGCCTTTTTCATAAGCCTCCCGAATTACTTTAATGCCCTGCGTCTTGTTAGCAGGTGGGCCATAGTTGGCGCTAATGCTCATGCACCCGGCTCCCAATTCTGAAACTTCCAGGTTTCCAAGTTTCCGTTTTTTCATGTTGGTTTTTCCTTTACTATTTATTTTATTTTCAGCAAAAAGCTGCGACGAACCTGCAAGCATAACTCCTGCACTTAAAGCAGCAGACTGGTGAATAAATTTTCTTCTTGAATTATTATCTTCCATGATTGTTTTTTTTTTGTTAGGCTACCTGAACCTGAGGTTGCAAAAAATGTGTTTTCAAATTAAATGCATTCTCTAAATGATTGGGATAGTTTTCAAGGTCTTTAGCTATGTCGCTGCGTCTGAATATATCAAAGCAGTTATAGCCGTCCATAATTTCATAACCACAAAAACGGTAATTGCTTGTAATCGACAAGAAAATGTCGGTCAAACCTTTTCCTTCAAATAATTTATTTTCCGGATTGTTAAATGCTTTGGCTGGTGCATTCCAGGTTGCACAGGTCATAAACTTTTTTCCCTGTAAAAGCCCACCTGACCCGTATTGCTTTGTTGGGTCTTCATTCGTTCTGCCATCACCCACTAAAAACGATTTGTTAAGCAGTCCGAAGTTGAATACTTCGTCAACATACTTTTTGTAAATCCACGGTGCGCCAAACCAATTTACAGGCATCTGCAAAATAACAATGTCCGCTTCCAGGTGCTTTTGTACTTCTTCTTCGGGATTGTACCCGTCTTCAATTATTGTTTCCAGAACTTCAAACGATTTTGAAGTGAAAAAATCTTTTGCAACCTGATAGAAAGCATTGTTTAATGTTCCCTCGGTCCAGTTAGGATAAGTTAAATGTGAATTGATGAGTAATACTTTTTTAGCTTCTGCCATTTATTTTTATTTTAAAGTGTCTCTATTTGATGAGGCAAAATTAGAAGGCACCAACATGGCGGAAGGGTAGAAAATACTAGAAAAAAGGAAACAAATTACTGATAATAAAAAACGCCCGTTAAAGGCGTTGATAATTCGAGCGTTTATCGGCTACCTGCAGCCTGTACTCTTTAGGAGTTAGATTAACCTGCTTCTTGAAAAACCTGGCAAAGTAATTTGGGTATTCAAAACCAAGCTCATAAGCAATTTCTGTATTGTTTAAATCACTTCTTGTTTCAAGCATTTCTTTTGCTTTCTTAATTACAAAGTCGTGAATATTTTCAAGAGGCGGCTTTTGGGTAAAGTGTTTAATAATGTCGCCCAAATAGTTTGCGGTTAAGCCTAATTTGTCTGCAAAAAATTGAACTGTGGGAATTTGAGTAGCCGGTTGATTATAATAATTTATCAGTAGTTGCTGAAAGCCGGATACGATGGGACTGTATTGTACGGGATTTGATGAGAACTGTCTTTTGTAAAATGATTCCACCAACGAAACTAAAACATGAACATAAGAAAGTAATACTTCGAAATTTTCTTTTCTGCTGTCATAATATTTCAGCATCAAGGCAAAGATGGTTCTGATTTCCTGTTCTTCCTTTTCCGTTAATTGCAATGGTTCGTGTTCGCCATAGTCAAGATAGTTTTTGAACAGAAAGCGGTTTTCTTCAATCAGTTTTTTAGAAATCTGTAAATATATTCCATTGAATGTAGGTTCTACATCCCAGCCGTTTGATCTTCCGGGGCTGTTAAAGAAAGCGGCTGTAATGGGTTTGAGATTGTTTGGATCAAAGCCGGGAACAGATTTGTCAAGGAAGTTGCTCTTGATGGAAATCCGGTAAAAGTCAATTGCTACTGGTTCGGATTTTAAACGCATTTTAGGAACGTCATAGTAACCCATGTCGATGTTGTTGTCTAAAGGATGCAGCAACCCTACGTATTTATTAAATGACTCAAAGTCTTTGAACAATGTCATCCTCTAAAGTTAAACATTTTTGATGGGGGTTTCTTGAGAGCCGGCGCTTTTTATAGCTGGTAATTAATATGCCAGCGATGAAGATAATTCACGATAAGCATTAGCTTGATCCTGTAATTCCTTCGCCTTTCTTTCAGCTTCCGCAATGCTGTCTGCTCCCGCCATCCACCGTGTTGGAGGTTTGTTTTCACCTGCTATTTTAAGCAATGCTGCCGCTAACTTGGCGGGGTCGCCACCTTGTTGTCCGCTCATGCTTTCCCAAAAGGGTTTCAGTGCTGCAATACGGGCAGCATAGTCTTCCACCTTAAGCTCCGACCATATTGTTGAGGATGGTTCCAATAAGTTTGTTCTGAAAAATCCGGGTTCTACAATGGTGGTATGTATACCAAAGGGTTCAACTTCCAATTGTAAAGATTCCATCCAACCTTCTAACCCAAACTTGGATGCGGCATAGGCCGAACATAGCTCGTACCCAACCAATGCGGCCGTAGATGAAATGGAAATGATATGTCCGGATTTATTTTTTCGCATAACCGGCAACACAGCCCTGGTAACATTCATTGGCCCAAATAAATTGGTAGCCATTTGACGTTCTATCTGTGCCTGGCTCAACTCTTCAAAAAAACCTGCATAGAAGTTGCCGGCATTATTAACCAGCACGTCGATTGTTCCGAATTTTTCAATGGCTGAATTTACTCCTGTACCTATTTCGTTTGAATTTGTTATATCCATTTTCACCACCAATAAATCACTGGAAGCATCACCCAAAGCTTTTGTTACTTTGCTTGCATCTCTACCTGTAGCAACAACTTTATTTCCTGCGGCAAGTGCCGCTTTGGCAATTTGCAATCCAATACCACTGCCTGCACCGGTTATTAACCAAACTTTACTTTCCTTCATTGTGTTATATTTTATTACCACTCAAAGGTAGAAGCCGCCAAAACAGCGGAAGAGTACATACTACCGGGAAAAAGGAAACAAATTACTGATAAGGAGAAGCTGATGGTGCGGCTCCATATTTTAGATACGGGCGGTGGGTACAACCAATCCTTTTTCAAACTAAATTTTCTAACCCGAATGATGCCAGTTTATCAATAATTGGTAAAGTGTTGATGCCAAGACTTGTCAACCGGTATTCAACTCTCGGGGGGATTTCGGTATACGATTTTTTGGAAATAAATTTATGTTCTACTAAAAAGTTCAATTCCTGCATTAGCATCTTTCACTAATGCCCGGTATACTTCTTTTTAACTCTCCCTTTGGCGCAAGCATATCGGGTGGGTCAAGTGCGTTGCCATGCTTATCCCGTATAACATAAAATCCAACAGGTTTTGTACAACCAATATTGCTATGCAACCAACTCCGGCAACTCCAAAAAGCTGAACAGGCGCCTGCTTTAAAATTTCCAAGGTTTAAAAATCCCTTAAGATTTTTTGAAGCTTATCAATGTTGAGGGGTAATTTTAGAATGCAATCCAATTTTAATAAAAAGATGCTCAATCTATTTCAGAGCGAAACATACCGCACAATTATGAAAATATTTATGCTTGCGCTGGCTTTTTTGGCCACACTTACTTCCTTTGGGCAGACAGAAAAATTTGACCTTGTTATAAAGAATGCAACAGTGTTTGACAGCAGAACAGGAACGCTGTCATCAAACCAAACCCTTCTGATTAAGGGGGATATCATTGTTAAAGTAACAGGCAATCAAAAGAACCATGCTGCTGCAAAAACTATTGACGCAAAGGGGAGATTATTGACACCCTCATTTGTAGACACTCATATTCACCCAACTGATGTTTATCGCAACTATGGAGCGTTACCGGAGTATTTGCCAAAAGATTCTTTAGACCTTTATAGAAAGCGGCTTTCCGACATTTTTTTTCCTTATGGTGTAACAATCGCAATGATCATGGGACATAGTGAAAAATGGTTGCAGCCCATACTTAGCTGGCATGCCGATCCTCAGCCAAATTATATAGACATCTATACCGTAGGCGGCGCATTGGTTTCAAACGAAGGCCGCAAGCCGTATATTAACCACATTATTGTGGATTCTCCCCTGGCCGCAAAACAAAAAGTGATAGAATATTACAAGTTGGGCATAAGGCATATAAAGCTTTATTGGAAACTGCGAAGCCCGGAATTTGAAGCAGCTTTTAAGACTGCTGATAGCCTAAAAATGAAAGTGTATGGGCATGTGGACCAGAATATTATGTTTATAGATGCTGCGTTAGATATTGGTTTGCGTAACTATGAGCATATTTTAACTTTAGTCAATAGCGTTCTGCGTGTGCAAAATGATAGCAAAGCGTTTAATGCTGAAATGCAAAAATATTATGCTCCTGGTACTGCAAACCGTCAGTTGGAACGATTGGAGATGTTTCGTTTTATTCACGACAAAAAGCCCGGAGCAATAGACTCTTTGATTGAGAAACTTTCAAAAAGCCATGCCACATTTTCAACATCGATCCATATTATGGCCGAGCCATTCGGATTAACCTATTTTACAACTAAGCTTGACACTTCATTATCGCCGGAACAGCTAGCCAGGTGCAAGGAGAACTTTAAAATATTTATGGGCTATGTAAAACAATCCTTTGACAAAGGAATAAAACTTCGGATTGGCACTGACTGGCCAAGTGGTGGCAAGGCGATCATTTCTGAGCAACTGCTGTTATCAGCATATGGATTTTCAATCCCATCAATTCTACAAATTTCAACAATTAACGGGGCAACAGCATTGGGGTTAGACAATAAATATGGTTCTATAGAAAAAGGGAAAAAAGCCAATTTACTTATTTGGGACAAAAGCCCATTCGAAAATTATAAAAACTTTCTTGCCGGCAAGACAATTATTAAAGATGGAATTGTTTTTAAACAATGAGCTTTTAATTTTAAACTTAACTTCGGCACCGGAATGTGATTGCTTATCTACATGTTTAACAAAAAAATGCGCCAGCTAACTGTATCATGAATTCATTACTGATTGTTGCCACTGGAATTGTCGTTGTACTTTTTTGTATAATAGCGTTGCGCCTTCACGTGCTGATTTCGCTATTGTTTGCAGCACTGGTAACAGGTGTTTTATGTTCTCAAAGCCAGCTTTATCAGTATGCTTTACACAGTGGCATGACAGACGTTAATGCTGTAAAGTTTTCTCTTCAAACCATCGGGACCAGGTTGTCAAATGCATTTGGTAACACCGCAGCTAAAATTGGGTTAGTTGTGATTTTTGCTTCCATCATTGGTTCAGCGTTAATAAAAAGTGGCGCAGCGGAGCGCATTATCCGCAGTTTACTAAGAGGAGTGGGAGAGAAGAATGCAGCACTTGCTTTCATAACGGGCAGTTTTTCACTGGCAATTCCCATATTTATTGATATGGTCTACTTCTTAATGATTCCGCTGGTGAAATCGATGGGGATTCACAATCCCCGAAAATTCAGTCTTTATTTGAGTTGCGGTGTTGGAGGTGGAGTAATGGCGCATGCTATGATTCCTCCAACGCCGGGCCCATCATTTGTAGCAAATGAATTGAATGTTAGTCACGGGATAATGATGGTGATGGGACTCGTTGTAGGAATTTTTACAATAATTTGTGGTTATCTATATGCCCTGTGGGCCAATAAAAGATGGGAATTGCCCATGCGGGATACACCAGACGTATCCATTGAGGAATTAAAACAAAAAGCAGCATTAGAGCCGGAGTCTTTGCCAGGTTTGGGCATTTCCCTTGTGCCTGTTGTATTGCCGATTGTTTTAATAGCAGGTAACACAATTCTCAGCCTGTTATTTGATAAGCAGGTTGCCAATCCACATTCATTTCAAGCCGTGGTTGTAGGCTTTTTTAAATTAGCTGGGGATAGTAATATTGCGCTATTTATTGCCGCCTCTTTTGCATTATTGTTGCTTTGGCGGCGCATAAAAAATGCCAAAAATTTCCAGAAAATTGTTTCTGAAGCGGTTATGAGTGCGGGCACGATCGTGCTCATCATTTCTGCAGGCGGCACTTTTGGACAGATGCTGCAGCAAACCGGCATTGGCGTGCAAATAGCCGAAATGGCTTCTGTTTACAAAAGCTTTATTTTACCTTTAGCCTTCCTGATAACTGCTGTTGTTCGAACCGCACAAGGCTCAGCAACTGTAGCTATGGTGACCACTATTGGAGTAATGAAAGGGTTTAGCAGTGCGGCAGTTTTAGGCTTCCATCCTGTATATTTAGCATTGGTGATTGGCTGCGGTTCTAAAGTATTTTCGTGGATGAATGACAGTGCTTTCTGGATCATAACCGAGATGTCGGGGATGAAAGAAAAAGAAACGATCCGTTTTTTCTCCTATATGCTTACGGTAATGGGGGTAGCAGGATTGGTAGCTGTTATGATTTTATCGAAAGTTTTTCCATTAATTTAAAAAGACAGTAATGAGCGATAATTCACTACCTACAATTATTAAAACAACCGCTTTGGATAATGTAGGTATTGTATGCAATCCTTTGGGTTTAACAAAAGGAACAATTGTTTCGGAAGGTATTGTCTTAAGGGAGGATATTCCCATGGGGCATAAAGTAGCATTGGAAGACATGCCTGAAGGCAGTAGCGTGATTCGGTATGGTCAAATAATTGGACATGCCAACACTGATATAGTTAGGGGCAGTTGGATAAATGAAACCAATATTGAGATGCCGCTGCCACCCGAACTGAAAGATATTTCCTACAAAAAAGCCCCTGCACCATCCACCCCTGCATTAACAGGTTATACCTTCCAGGGATACAGAAATGCGGATGGCACTGTAGGTACCAAAAATGTGCTGGCCATCACTGAGAGCGTGCAATGCGTAGCGGGGATTGCAAACTATGTTACTAATAAAATAAAAAAGGAGTTGTTGCCCCTGTATCCAAATGTTGACGACGTAGTAGCATTTAGCCATAGTTACGGCTGCGGTATTGCCATAGATGCACCTGCTGCGGTGATACCAATCCGAACGATTAAACACATTGCACAAAACCCAAATTTTGGTGATGACACCATGATCATTGGTTTAGGCTGCGAAAAACTAAGGCCCGAACGGCTAATGCGGGATGGAGATAAAAACGTTAAAGATTCCATATTGTATTTACAGGATGAAGCTTTTTCGGGGTTTGAAGAAATAGTAGCGGGCATTATGGAAATGGCAGAGAAACATTTGACAAAACTCAATCAAAGGCGTCGTGAAACCTGTGCTGCAGCTGATTTGGTGGTGGGAATGCAATGTGGAGGCAGTGATGCTTTTTCCGGTCTGACAGCTAATCCCGCTGCCGGTTTTGCTGCCGATTTAATTGTAAGTGCCGGTGGAACGGTGATGTTTTCAGAAGTTACAGAAGTGAGGGATGCGATTCATTTGCTGGTGCCCCGGGCCGTCAATGAAAAAGTTGCGCAAGCCTTAAAAGATGAAATGGCCTGGTACGACGCTTATTTGACGAACGGACAGGCAGACCGGAGTGCCAATACTACACCTGGAAATAAGCGGGGAGGATTGAGTAACATCGTAGAAAAGGCATTAGGCTCAATTGCTAAATCCGGCACCAGCCCCATTGTGGATGTGGTTCCGCCGGGAGAAAAAATTCGTACCAAAGGACTGAATTTTGTTGCTACGCCAGCCAGCGATTTTGTATGCGGCACATTGCAACTTGCAGCGGGTATGAATGTGCATGTTTTCATGACTGGCAGAGGTACGCCTTATGGGTTACCAATGGTACCAGTAATTAAAGTAAGCTCTAATTCAAAATTGAGTAGCCGATGGTTTGACCTGATCGATTTTGATGCAGGGCCGATCGCATTCGGAACCAAAACCGTTGAAGCAATGGGATGGGAGCTTTTTCAATTAATTCTTGATGTAGCCAGTGGCACCAAAAAAGTAGCGACGGACAAATTGGGCTTGTACAATGATTTGGTATTGTTTAACCCCGGGCCCTTAACGTAACATATTGACAGCAACCTTTTCCAACAAAAAATTTATCATCCATAATTTATCTTAACAATGTCGTTACCATTAGAAAAAATCAAAGCTTCACTCGAAGATGGCTTATTATCTTTTCCTATAACAGATTTAGACAAAGACGGAAAATTTAATCCTGACAGCTACGCGGCACGGTTAGAATGGTTTGTTTCGCACAAGGTGTCTTCCGTATTTGTTGCAGGTGGAACAGGCGAGTTTTTTTCATTATCGGAAAGTGAATACAAGCAAGTTGTAGCAGTTACTGCTGCAACAGTAAAGGAAAAAATCCCTATGATTTCGAGTGTTGGCAGGAGTATTCCCGATGCAATTGCCTATGCGCAAATAGCAGAAAAAGCAGGTATGAATGCTTTGCTGTTGATGCCGCCTTACTTAACTGAATGCCCCGAAGAGGGGACGTATCAATATGCCAAAACAATAATGGACAATACCAGCCTGCCGGTTATTTATTACAACCGTGCAAATGGCGTTTTGTCGAGTAAGTATATTCAACAGTTAGCTGACAATTGTGATAATTTTATTGCATTAAAAGATGGGACGGGAAATATCCAGGAACTGAACGACACCATTAAATCTGTTGGCAATCGACTGTCTTATATCGGTGGCGTACCTACCGCTGAAATTATTGCAGAAGCATATTTGTCAATTGGCGTCAATACGTATTCTTCGGCTGTGTTCAATTTTGTACCTGAATTAGCCAACCTGTTTTATGCCAGTTTAAGAGCCGGCAACAAGGAAAGCGTTACCAGGATCATCAAAGATTTCTTTATTCCTTTTGTTAGATTGCGAAGCAAAAAGAATGGTTATGCTGTCAGCCTCATTAAAGCAGGTGCAAATATCATCGGTCGTAGTGCCGGCGATACGAGAGCCCCGCTGACTATGCCCGCGGCTGAAGATATAGCCCTGTTGGATCAACTCATTCAGCGATCAACATCTCTTTTAACGTGACCCTCCTTTGACGCAAGCCATCTCTCCGAAATGAACGGACTTGTGCCGTTTACCATTGGCGTATGTCGGATGGCTTAAGTGTGTGGGCATGCTTGACGTACAAGCTTAACAGTAGCCTGCTTTAAACTTTCCACACATCTGTATTTCACTATTTGAAGGAGATACATTTGATTGTAAGGTTTCAACAAAAGACAGCGATGGAGACATTTATGTATTTGAATCAAGGCGTATGAAAGAAGGCGGCCCTTCTCATCACTATCATTTTGAGCAGGACGAATGGTGGTATATTCTTCAAGGTGAATTCCTGATCCGTGTCGGGGACATTACCTACAAGGCCAAGGCCGGTGACAGCGTAATTGGCCCGAGAATGATTCCCCATAGTTTTGCAAAAATTGGAGAAGGAGAGGGCAAGCTATTGATGTTCTTTCAGCCGGCAGGCAAAATGGAAGAGTGTTTCAATAAAATTGCTGCGGGAGCAGCAAAAAACATGACGGAGGCAGAGCAGGATAAATTCAGGGAAGAACATGGATTCAAGCGGGTTGGCCCACCGATCAAAAATTTTAAAAAGTGGTAATCTGCTTACAACTTGCGACTTTACAATATACCCATCTCGAAAAAAACGCCACGGCAAATTCAAATGAGTTTTCATAATTTTTGAATGCCCTCCTGATAAGCCTTTTTGGAAACTTTGTCCCGGTTTTTTTATTTTGTACTACATTTAAACAAATTTCCAGAAATTATTTTATGCCATTAACCAACCTATCTTCAGAATTAAAACGGATTGATCAGAAAACCATGGCCGATGTTGTGGAGGTTCAACTTAGAGATTATCTAAAGAAAAAATCCTTCAAACCAGGTGATCCTCTTCCGAATGAAATGCAACTGGCAGCATCTTTAGGAGTTAGCAGAAATGTAGTACGGGAGGCATTAAGCCGGCTGCGTATGCTTGGTATGGTTGAAACAAAAAAGAAAAGAGGCATGCTGCTTTCACGCCCCGATATTTTAGGATCGTTTGAAAGGGTGCTTGATCCATTGATCATTGACGATACTACATTGCAGGATATTTTTGAATTGAGACTGACACTGGAGGTAGGGCTGGCTGATATTTTATATCTGCGGAAAACGAAGAAAGATGTTGAAGAGCTGGAGCAGATCGCTAAAAATCAAAAAGTGGATAGTGGAAAATTAACCTTCAGGATAAAAAATGAAATAGCTTTTCATGGAAAAATTTACCAGATGACAGGTAATGATACATTGAAACGATTTCAAAATATGTTGCTTCCTATTTTTGGTTATTTGGTTTCTCTTGAAAAAGTTCCCATCATTGGCAAAGTTACTCACATGGACCTCGTAAATATTTTGAAAAATGGCACCAAGGAAGAGTTCCGGCAGGGCATGCTCCAACATCTTCAACACCATTTCGATAAGTTGAGAAAATAATTTTCCCCCATACTTCATCAAGGGTTCGTTAAGCTTTCCAGTAAACTTATGCACACAAATGCAACAACAATTTTTGTAGTTGCCCGTCTCCATTTCTGTCTACCTGTAGTAAATTTTTTTTAGAAAAATTTGGCAGATTAAAATTTATGGCTATTTTTGATATGTCCTACAAAAGAACAATAACACAGATAAAGTTTTGTTCAGATTTTCTCCGAACCCTGGCCATTTAAATTATTTTGTTTACTGCTTTTAAAACGATTTATTGCTTATGAAAAAGATGATCTCTTTGCAAACACTTCGGCTGCTTTCAATTTCTGCCATTGTATTTCTCTTGCCTGTTATAGTGTTGGCGCAGGCTTCCACCATTAATGGAAAGGTGATAGATAGTACCGGAGCTGGTATTGAAAAGGTAAGTGTAAAGGCCAAAGGAACATCAACAGGTACTGCAACTGCTGCTGATGGTAGTTATACAATTACTGTTTCTGCTAATGCTACATTGGTTTTTTCCAGTGTTGGATATGTCACCAGGGAAGTAAAGCGAGGTTCACAAACAACGATTAATATTTCATTGGAAAGAGCGAACGAAATTTTGGGTGATGTAGTGCTCATAGGTTATACCCAACAGTCAAAAGCCAAAACTACGGCGGCTATTTCGAAGCTCAATGTTGAAGAACTAAAGAACACTTCCAATCCAAATCCTGTGCAAGCTATGCAGGGAAAGATTGCCGGTGTCTCTATACCTATTAACTCAGGGCAGCCCGGAGCCGGCGCAAATAATATTATCATTCGTGGCGGTACCAAAACGGATGTATATGGTACGGGCCAAACCAATAGCGGCGGCGGAGGTTTAGGACCGACATCCGGTAACAGCAACCCTTTTGTGCTTATTGATGGAGTAGAAAGATCATTAAATGATATTAACCCCGATAATATAGAATCTCTCCAGGTAATGAAGGATGCTGCATCTACTGCTATTTACGGTGCACGTGGTGCCAATGGTGTTATTGTGGTAAAAACAAAGGGTGGGAAATTCAACACCAAAATGAATATTACCCTTAATCACCGAACTACCTGGGAAACAGCGGCGAGACAGTACAAATATCTGAATGCTGAACAATTCTTAAAAGTGGCCCGGACCGCACTCAAGAATACGCATGATTTCGACCCCATCGAAAGCAGGAGGACGGGCCTTATATCTGGCGGGCAAGCAGGAATGAGTACTATGGTATTTACAAAAAAAGGTGATTTCGGTATTTCAAATTACACCACAACGATATACGACAGCCTTGTAAAATACGAGGGCCAGGCTTATACTGACAACTTGTTAAAGAATGGATGGCAAACGATGGATGATCCCATTAACCCCGGAGTTAAATTGATTTTCTATGATAACCAATACCAAAACCTGATCTGGAATACCGGCATTACCAACAATGATAATATCTCTATTGATGGTGGCAGCGACAGAGCTAATTATAATATCTCTGGAGGTTATACCAGGCAGGCTGGTACTTTTGTCGGTACTCAATATAAGCGGTATGATGTATTGGGGAATTTTGGTTTTAAAGCATCTGAAAAATTTCGCCTTGATGCAATGATCAATTACCAGAACCTGCAGCCGAATTATATAGAAAAATTCCAGGATGAATTAATACGGGGCGTTCGCATTACGCCGCTGCACCGTATTTTTAAAGATGATGGAGATCCTACATCAGGCGAAAGCTATACGGTCCGCAACAGATTGCACACGGTACAGTATGATGACGTTCGTTCTACTACCGAACGCATTGTAGGCCGCCTTGCCGGTGATTACACCATTATAAAAGGGTTGCATTTCAAGCCTTCTTTCTCTTATGTTATGAACGATCTTAACTACCTTTTTATGAGGAAGGGTGTGCCGGCTACCGACTACGCAAAACCTCCTACCCAAAGGCAAAAAAATGAATTTATCAGCTCCACCCGCCAGTTAACGATTGACCAGATTTTGCAGTATGATTTTGACATAAATAAGGATCATAACTTTATTATTTTAGGTGGGTTCAACTATCAAAGAAACAGGGTCAACACAATTGACATTGGTTCGCAAAGGGCTGCCAACGATTATATATTTACCATTGACGAACCTACCACCGCTATTGTAAATGGCATAACAACTTCCAACGTTACTGATTTTGGCACCAGGTTGACTGAAAGAAAATCCGCCAGCTTCTTTGGCCAGGTTTTATATGATTATCGTTCAAAATACCTGTTCGGCTCTTCTCTGCGTTATGATGGCTTTTCCAATTTTGCGCCTGAAAATAAATACGCCTGGTTTCCATCGCTTTCGGCCGGTTGGAATATTCACAAAGAAAATTTCTTCCGCTTAAGGCCGGTTAGCTCATTAAAGCTCAGGGCGAGTTGGGGTTATGTGGGTTCCAGCGATTTGGATGTTACTGATACCTATGGCGGCTATCGGGGTACACAATATGCTTTTGGTGCAGGTATTTTAAGAAGCAACCTGGCCAACCCGAACCTGTTGTGGGAAAGAACAATGGCTACAGATCTCGCTATCGATGCCGGGTTGTTCAATAACCGTGTAACCCTGAGTATTGATTTTTATGATAAGCAAACACTGGACAGGCTCGATTCAAAACCTCTTCCGGGCGAAGCTCCTTTTTCTGCTATCCGGTTCAATAATGGAACCCTTCAAAACAGGGGTGTGGAAGTGGAGCTGAGTGCTGACGTGTTAAGAATAAAAGATTTCAACTGGCGATCCAATTTCTCTTTTGCCATTAACAACCAAAAAATAACCAAGCTGCCCAACAATGGCCGATTGAAGAACCGACAGGGTGGCGGCATCATTTACGACCCTGCTTCCAAGACCGACAAAGAAGTAGGTGGGCTGGCAGAAGGCGAGCGTCCATTTGGTATCTGGGTTTACAAGGTAGAAGGCGTTTTTTCAACGGAGGCAGATGCCGCGGCATGGAATGCACAATACACTGATGCTTTCCCGGGAATGTCTTCAAACGGAAAGCTTGTAAAAAAACATGCAGGTGATTATATGTTTGCAGATATTAATGGCGATAAAATTATTGATGTTAGAGACCTTGTATTTGCAGGGTACCGCACACCGAAAATAACGGGCGGAATGCAGAATACTTTTAGCTACAAAGGCATATCGCTTCGTTTCACTATGGACTATGCGTTGGGCCACATGATTGAAGATGGGGCGCTGGCCCGTTCGCTTGGTATGGGCCGGGCTTTTAACGAAGGCGCCCCGTCTCAGGCATTGGGTAATGATATTTGGCAGAAGGAAGGCGATGTTGGTAAAAAATATGCACGCTTCTCCCTGGGTGATGCAGATGTAGGCCAGAACAATTTTATCAGGCAAGCCCCAGGTGGAGTAGGGGTAGCACAGTCATATAGTTCTGATGTATCTACTATGATTGAAAAAGGAGATTTTCTTGCATTCAGGGAATTGTCGGTTGGCTATAACCTGCCAAAGACTTTGCTCAAAAAATTTCATTCAACCGGTATGAATGTTTTTGCAAGCGTGTATAACCTGGGTTATTTAACTAAATACAAAGGACTGAACCCGGAAGCATACACCGGTTATGATCCCGGAGGTTACCCAAGACCAAGACAGTTTTCACTGGGAGCAACATTGAAATTTTAATATTATTGAAAATACCCCGGGGCTTTTTGCCTGTTAAGGAAAAAGATTTGGGAATAAAAAATATGGTGATGAAAAATTTAGTAATAAAAATAGCGATACCTGCATTACTCCTTTCAGCATTGCCGGGTTGCAAAAAGATACTTGATATAAAATCAGAGTCGAGTATAACAGAACAGATTTATTTTAAAAATGAAGGTGACTTTGAACCGAATGTTACCGGTATTTATACCTATTTGCGCAGCTTTTCCAATAATGATTTTTATGGTGAGCAAAGAAGTGAAGAACTGGTAAACGGACCAAATAGCCGGCTAAGCTCGGCGGTATGGGGACAAAACCTTTCAGCTAACAATGGCGCACTTGATTATGGTGCCTGGTACACTGCTATCGGGCATTGCAACCTGTTGTTGGAAAAAATAAAGAGCTTTGATTTTGCTTCAAATCCTGATACAAAAAGGAGGATTGTCGCAGAAACCCTTGGTCTTCGGGCTTGGTTTTATTTCCATTTACTGAGAATTATCGGTGATACGCCATTGATGCTCGATGCAGTTACTTCGGACAATGTTCCGCTGTTGCCCCGTTCACCAGCTACCGATGTAATGAAACAGGTTCAGGCTGATATCGATGAAGCTTTAACCCAATTAACATCTGCGGGCAATTTTTCAAAAATAGCTTTCCCTTCCACCAAATACCGTTTTAGTTATGCCGGTCTCCAGGCCTTGAAAGCCGACGCAAAATTGTGGAGTGCCAAAGTATTAGGCGGTGGCAACGCCAGCCTGACTGCTGCCCTCACTGCGCTTACCGAAGTGGAAGCAAGTGGTGTAGCGCTGAATACGGATTTCAAAGATGTGATCGGAAAAAGAATATCTGCGGGCAATCCTGAAGTGATATTTGCTGCATTCTTCCTGAGAGATGAAAATGTTTCAAATTATTCTCTCAATACCATCGCCATTACAAGCCTTGTAGCAGATCCGAAGATATTAAACAGGGACAGCATTCCTTCTGCGATCTCTCCCAGTTTTGCACAGGGTGGTTATCTGATGAGTCCCAAATCAAAAGCATTATTTGATAACCCTAACGACAAGAGAATACCATATACTTTTATTACGGAACGTTTTGCCACAGGCTATGGCAGCAGAACCTGGGTTACAAAGCTGCCCGGCACTAAATATGCAGACGACAGGGTCGCCGATAATGACGTCATCATTTACCGGTTAGCCGATATTTATTTGATGAAAGCCGAAGCCTATGCAGCTTTGAATAATATAACAGAAGCAATCATTCACCTGAACAAAGTGCGCTCACGGGCGGGCATAGCCGTTTACGCAGGCGCTGCAGATAAGTTATCTGTAGAAAAAGCAATACTGGATGAACGCGGCCGCGAATTATATTTTGAAAATAAGCGCTGGTACGACCTGGTTAGGTTTCATAAAGGAGGAACCATAGATGTATATGCTTTTGTGCCCAACCTGGTTGGTAAAGCAACACCTTTATTCTGGCCGCTGGCGCAATCTGTATTGGCGAAGAATACCAACCTTCAACAGACGTCCGGGTATTAATAGCAATCGTAACTATGAATCCTTTGATGAGCAACGAGATCTTTGGCAACTGGGCTACTTTGCTATTGCCAATTGATGAAGAAGAACAGATTGATTATAAATGCCTGGAACAGGAAATTGACCGATTGATCAGCATGGGTGTGAATGGGATTTATTCGAATGGTACTGCTGGTGAGTTTTATAATCAAACAGAAGCAGAATTTGATACAATCAGTTCAATACTCGCTGATAAATGCAATGCAGCCGGGATGCCTTTCCAGATAGGCTGCAACCATACGAGCCCGGTAGTATCACTGGAAAGATTGCGTAGAGTGATTGCACTCAAACCCGGCGCAGTACAAGTGATCCTCCCTGATTGGTTTCCGCCTGTGATGGATGAGATCATTGATTTTTTAAAACGCATTGTAGCATTGGCCGGACCTGTTGGCATAATACTTTATAATCCGCCACACGCTAAGCGAAAACTGCAACCAGCCGATTTTGAAAAGATAAGTCAGGCAGGCATTCAGCTTAAGGGATGCAAATTGGCGGGAGGCGATGAGAACTGGTACCAGGCTATGAAAAAATATGCTCCGGAACTTTCCCTGTTCATACCGGGGCATCAATTGGCAACCGGGATATCATTGGGCGCTCATGGGGCTTATTCCAACGTTGCCTGTCTTCATCCGGCAGCTGCACAACGATGGTATGCTTTGATGAAAGAAGATATGAAATCGGCGCTGGAAATTCAGTCACGCATACAACTGTTCATGAATGACTGTATCGTTCCTTTTATCCGTGATAAAGGATATTCCAACCAGGCTGCAGATAAATTCATGGCTGCTGTTGGCGGGTGGATGAATATACAACCCCGGTTACGCTGGCCATACCGGTGGATAAACGAAGAAGAAGTAAAACAAGTAAGAATAATCGCAAAAAAAATAGTACCCGAATTTTTAAATGATCAAATATGATGAAAATTAAAGGATTGATAGCAGCGGCATTTACGCCTTTCCATGAAGACGGCACTTTAAATTGTAGCATGATATCAGCTTTGGTTGATAAGCTGGTTAATGATGGTTTGAAAGGAATATTTGTATGTGGCAGTAATGGCGAAGGGCCGAACATGACGACCGGCGAACGGATGAAATGTGCTGAAGAATTTGTAAAGGCTGCTAACCGGCGGCTGCTAATAATCGTACATGTAGGACATAGCAGTATCACCGAATCAAAAATATTGGCTGCTCACGCTGCTGAAATTGGCGCTGATGCTTTTTCTTCGGTGGCTGCATTTTATTTTAAACCCGTTTCGGTTCAGAACTTAGTGGATTGCATGGCGGATATTGCCAGTGCAGCACCAGGGCTTCCTTTTTATTATTATCATATTCCTCATCTTACCGGCATGAGTATGGATATGATTGAATTTTTGCAATCGGCCAAAAATAGTATACCGAATCTTGCAGGGATAAAATATACTTCTTCGACTATACAGGAATACCAGTCATGTTTAAATTTTGAAGAAGGAAGGTTTGATATTTTATACGGCCTTGATGAATTGTTATTGCCTGCACTTTCTGTTGGTGCAATAGGGGCTATCGGCAGCACGTACACTTTTGCCGCCCCGCTTTATTTAAAAACAATGGGAGCATTTAACCGGGGTGATTTAATAGCAGCCCGTGAGCAGCATGGGTATTTGGTAGAAGTTATAAGGGTCTTGTTAAGATATCCACCCATCCCCGGACAGAAAGCAATTATGAAAATGCTGGGATGGGATCTCGGTCCTTGTCGCCTTCCGCTTACTACCTTAAGCGACGAGAACTTTGATAAATTTTATAAAGAACTGGATGAGATTTCCTTTTTTGAAAAGGTTCCATCCGCTGCTCTGCATACCATTAAAAATTGATAAAAGAATTTATAAAACCCAATGTCCATCGTGGATGTTGTTGTATCAACAGCAGCATCCTTTTTTTTACGATAACAATAACAATCTTTGTTGCGATTGGGTAGTTATATTTCGGTGGATGAAAAAATGAAAACGATTATTACGGTCAAATGTTTTGCTGACTAATTTTTTAAAAAGTGAAAAGATTATTTTTCATATTATTTATTGCTATGGCAGAACTAAATTGTATTAATAATAAAGTAGTGCATAAGGAAGTGGAGATTGAATGGTCGGTGGCTACTGTTCTGCCGTCTGCGGATGGGATAGAAGAGCAACCCGGACTGGCAGGTCCCGTGACAGGCATTATTCGTAACCGCCTGGTAGTGGGTGGCGGCGCCAACTTCCCGGAAGGGTTGCCCTGGCATGGCAATAAAAAAGTTTACCATGATGAGGTGTATTTTTTTGAAAAAAAGAATGGAAGGATCGTGAATGCATCAGTAAGCCACCAGAAACTACCTGAACCAGTGGCTTATTGCGCTAATGTAAACACACCTGATGGAATGGTTTATATCGGCGGCGAAAACGAACAGGGAATTTTGGATAAAGTTGTTTCGGTAACATACAAAGAAACCTCCAATGAAATTGTTTTTTCTGATCTTCATTCTTTACCATTGCGGCTTACCAATCTTGCAGCGGCTTACAACGATCACATGATTTATGTAGCAGGTGGCAATTCGAAAGACGGCAACTCCAATAAATTTTTTTCATTGGATCTATCAATGCCGGGTGCAAGCTGGCAGCCCTTACCGGATATCCCGGTAAAGATTTCTTTTGCTGTAATGACCGTTCAATCTGATGGTGATCACAAATGCATTTACCTTATTGGAGGAAGAAGAAAAAACAGTGACGGCCTCAGCGATATTTTTAATACGGTTTACCAGTTTGATATAAAAGATAAACAATGGCGGCAAAAACGATCACTTCCTTACGCTGTATCGGCAGGCACGGGTATTGCAAATGATTCAAATCATATTTTATTATTCGGTGGCGATAAAGGCGAAACATTTAGTAAAGAAGAAAAGCTCAGTTCATCTATTAGAAATGAAACGGATGAACAAAAAAATAAGAACCTGGTAAAAGAGAAAATTGCATTACTGAAAGCGCATCCTGGGTTTACCAGTGATGTGCTGTTGTATAATACAATCACCGACACGTGGAAAAAAACAACTCCTTTACCGTCTGGCAGTCCCGTCACAACAACTGCTATTAAATGGGGTGATGACATAATTATACCCAGTGGTGAAATAAAGGCAGGGGTTCGAACTCCGGTGATTTTAGCAGGAAGGATTCCTGGCCGCTAACGGAGAGCCTGGTCGAAATTATTTTTACCGTTTATTGTCATAATGATAGAGAAGCATTAAAAACCGATCACAAGAATTAACATATGAAACAAGGAGTTTAAACGAGGATGATGAGTGATGATAAAATAGAAAATGCTTCTAATCTGTCTTTTAGGGGTAGGGATATTTACCCCTGGATTGTTGTTGGCCTGCTATGGGTAGTGGCGCTGCTCAACTATATGGACAGGCAAATGCTCAGCACCATGAAGCCCTCTATGATGATTGATATTGCTGAATTGCAAACCGCCACTAATTTCGGCAGGCTAATGGCTATTTTTCTTTGGATATACGCCTTTATGAGCCCGCTGGCGGGGATGATAGCGGACAGGGTAAACAGGAAGTGGCTTATTGTCGGAAGCCTGTTAGTATGGAGTGCTGTTACGTTTGCGATGGGGTATGCAAAAACTTTTGATCAATTGTATTGGCTGCGTGCACTTATGGGTGTTAGTGAGGCTTTATATATTCCGGCTGGATTATCATTGATTGCAGATTATCATCAAAGCAAAACAAGATCACTGGCCATCGGTATTCACATGACAGGCTTGTACATGGGCCAGGCGCTTGGCGGGTTTGGCGCTACTATCGCTGCAAGCTTTTCATGGCAATCGGCGTTTCATTCTTTTGGTATCATTGGTATTATTTATTCACTGGTATTGGTTTTTTTTTTGAGAGAGAAGAAGGCTTCAAAAAAAATAGAAGCAGGCGATAAAATGATCATGGATAAACCGTCGGTGTTTAAGGGATTGGGATTATTATTCAGTAACATCGCCTTCTGGATCATCCTTTTTTATTTCGCAGTGCCCAGTATTCCGGGATGGGGTGTAAAGAATTGGTTGCCTACTTTGTTTGCAGAAAATTTGCATATCGATATGAGTAAGGCCGGTCCGCTGTCTACTATTACGATAGCGGCTTCGTCATTTTTGGGAGTGATCTTTGGCGGCATCTTATCAGACCGGTGGGTGCAAAAAAATGTTAGGGGGAGAATTTACACGAGCGCTATTGGGGTGGGGTTAACAATACCTGCACTTTTACTGATCGGGTACGGTCATTCATTGTTTCATATAATTGGTGCGACATTTTTTTTTGGCTTTGGTTTTGGAATGTTTGATGCCAACAATATGCCCATTCTTTGCCAGTTTGTTTCGGGCAAATACAGGGCTACGGCTTATGGGTTGATGAATATGACAGGGATATTTGCCGGAGCTTTCATTACCGATTTTTTAGGTAAATCAACTGACGCAGGAAATTTAGGAAAAAGTTTTGCGATGCTATCGGTTATTGTTTTGGCAGCATTGATTATTCAATTATCCTTTCTTCGGCCAAAGGTCAAGGACTTTGATGCTTCAAATAGTTGATCATTGTAAAAGAATCGGTTGTTGTTGAATTAATTTTTGAAATCATGTAAAATAATGAAGATGCCTTTTAAATTCAAATTGTCTTTGCTGATCATATCATTGTTGTGTTCATTAACACAAACGCATAAGTTGTTTGCGCAGCAGTTGAAACATATTTATAATAATGATGAAGAAGGATATAAATGTTTTAGGATACCTGCACTGATCACAACTGCGAAAGGATCCGTACTGGCCTTTGCAGAAGGAAGAAAAAATAATTGCGGAGATGCAGGTGATATCGACCTGGTAATAAAACGTTCGGAAGATGGCGGTACAACCTGGAGCAAGCTACAGGTTGTATGGAATGACTCGGCCAATACATGTGGCAACCCGGTGCCGGTGGTGGATCAGAAAACAGGAAATATCTTGTTACTAAGCACATGGAATCTCGGCAGCGATCATGAAAAGGATATTATCAATGGTTCAAGTAAGGATACAAGACGAGTATTTATTCTTTCTTCCGCAGATGATGGAAGAACATGGTCGCAGGCTACTGAAATAACAAATAATGTAAAGAAAGATAACTGGACATGGTATGCAACCGGCCCCGGACGTGGCATACAGTTGAGCAAGGGAAAACATAAAGGCCGCCTGGTGATTCCTTCTAATCATGTAGAAGCGGGTACCAAAAAGAATTATTCGCATGTGATCTATTCCGATGATCGGGGTAGTACATGGAACCTGGGTGGCATCACACAACAGGATAGTGTAAATGAATCTACGGTTGCTGAACTTCCCAATGGCCGGCTTATGCTGAATATGCGCAACGCCAGCAAATCCAGGAACAGGCAAATTGCGATCAGTAAGAACGCTGGTAAAACATGGTCGGCTATTTACCCGGATACAACATTAGTAGAACCTGTATGCGAAGGCAATCTTATTCAATATAAATTTCCCGGTAAAAAAGAATGCCTTCTTTTTTCAAATCCCGCCAGCACGAACTCACGTACACAGATGGCGATCAGGATAAGTTATGATAACGGAAGAACATGGCCGTTTAAAAAATTAGTTTATGAAGGCCCTTCTGCTTATTCCTGTTTAACCGTATTGCCAAATGGAAACCTTGGATTTCTTTATGAGGCAGGGTATCAAAAGCCTTATGAAGGAATTGTTTTTGAAGAGAAAAATTTTGGAGATATTAATTCGACTAATTAAATAGATCATCAATGACCAGTAAACTACTACTCATCGCACCAATTGTGTTTGCCGGGATAAACAGCTATTCACAACAAGTCATCGACTTATATCAAACAGTGCCAAATGCCGTTGCTTCTGCAATAGTTACCGAAAAATCGGATACTACAACGAACAACAGGATACGTACAAGCCAGGTTGTCTGGCCGACCTTGACAGCCTTCTTCCCCGAAAAAAATAAATCAAATGGTACTGCGGTTATTATCTGTCCGGGCGGTGGTTATTCCTATCTTGTCATTAACAGGGAAGGAACTGATGTTGCGGAAGCATTCGCCAAAAAAGGAGTTGCAGCTTTTGTACTGAAGTACCGCCTGCCGAATGATAAGATCATGAACGATAAATCGATCGGGCCCTTGCAGGATGCAGAGCAGGCGATAAAGATCGTGAGGGATCGGGCAGGGGAGTGGAATATTGATACGTCACGGGTGGGCATTATTGGTTTCTCTGCCGGTGGTCACCTTGCCTCCACAGCGTCTACCCACTTTAATGAAGTAGTAATTGACAATAAGGAAAATAGTAATCTCCGTCCCGATTTTTCGATCCTGGTATATCCTGTTATTAGTTTCTCAGATAGCCTGGCACACAAAGGCTCCCGGAAAAACCTTTTGGGTGATACTCCTTCCATAAACCAGGTGCACCGCTTTTCCAACGAAAGACAAGTATCGGCCAAGACGCCCCCAGCCTTTCTTATACATTGTGGGGATGACAAAGTTGTATCCGTTGGAAATAGCATTAAATATTATGAGTCGTTGCTTCGCAATGGGGTGAAGGCTGAATTGCATATTTATCCCACTGGCGGACATGGCTTCGCATTGAACAACAGCACCGTTACCGATCAATGGCTGGATCGGTGCTTTAATTGGATGACCTCCAATAAATGGTTGAAGAGAGAATAGCAGATTATTTCGATGAACGTAAAAGACTTTCTGGTAACCACATCAATCCAGTTTACTGTTGCAAAGCTGTTGAAACATTCTGTTGCTGTCCCAAAATTTATATTTAACGGCTTATGGTTTACAGCTACAAAAATATTGAGGGCAGTCTCTGCGTTCGTGGTTGGTATATTTCCCAAAAACTTCTTACTCTCCTGTAGCTAAATAAATTATCTTACCATACAAAAATTCATGCTAAAGGCTTCAAATACAAGGGTACGGGATTCACACACAGAATTAAATTGGGTTAATTTTTGGGAAATTTCCATTAATAAATGGCGGCAATTATTGCAACCGGATGAAAACAGTTATTATTATCAGCTTGCAATGGCTGGTGAAAGGGAACCGATTCATCACAGTTTTAAGCACTAAAACAACTTGCCCGCATAGCCTCTTTTGTCGATAGGAAAACTACACCCCATATTATTTTAGTGGGAAATAAAGATCAGCCAGATACCCCTGGAAGCTTGTAAAGTCAACAGCAGGTTGCTATCAAACAATTGATTAAATTTCATATCCCAAATTTCTAGCTGGCATAAAGTGTGCATCAATTTATTATTGGTTTTTCAATTCATACCTTTATCACATTAAATCTATTTTAAGCTATGTTGAAACGGGTTTCACCGGTTGTTTTGCCATTGGTGGTACTATTCTTTTTTTATACAACTCACCTATTTTCACAAGACGCATCGGAAAAAAAAGACACTTTTTTTTTATCCAAAAAGCGAGGTTTACTGGGGAAGTTGGGTAAAAGCATTTCTGTGGATCCAATTGGACAGGAACCGGTAAAAATGGCCAACCCATACCTGGTCCATACGGGAAAATCAATTCGTTTTATCGAAATATTAAGTTTGGGATTCGAAAGGAATATTACTGATACCACCAAGGTAAAACACACTATTGGTAACGTAATTGCCAATGCTTTTCATAAAAATACCAGGCAAAAAATTATTGTCAATAACTTGTTTTTTAGAGAAGGCAGCAAAATAAATCCATACCTCATAGCAGATAATGAGCGCCATTTGCGGGAGCAGGTGTACATACAGGATGCCCGTATTTTGTTGACGGGTGTACCCGGCAGCAACGATTCAGTAGATGTAATTGTAATTACTAAGGATGTATTTTCTCTTGGTGCTAATATAAATATCAGTGGAGTGGATAGAGCCAGGATCGGATTTCGAGAGGAGAATTCTGGTGGCAGCGGGTCCAGGATTGCAGTAAGTACTTTTTATGAGCGGGACCGGACGCCCAATTTTGGCTATGGAGGCGAATTGATCAAAAGGAATATTAAAGGCTCGTTCATTGATTGGAGTATTGGTTTTCAAAACTATAAAAGTGCGTTTAATAGTGGCAGGGGAGAAGAGAGCTATGTGTACACACATTTAGAAAAACCTCTCGTTACGCTTTACATACCGTGGATCGGTGCCGCGGATCTGTCATTTAGCAAAACGAAGAACGCTTATTTAAAAGACTCTTTGTATCAAAGTGACTACAAGTACAGTTATTACAATGCGGATGCATGGTTTGGCTATAATTTCGGCAGTAAAAAATTACTTTCAGGCAGCGAAACGAAGCGGCTTAGAAAATTTGTTGCCATCAGGGGACTGCATCTGCGCTTCAACGAATTGCCTCGACAAAATTTAGTTATTTACGATTACCGGTACGCAGACATTTCAGGGGTTTTGCTAGCTTTTAGCATTTTTAAACAGGATTATTACAGGACTAATTTTATATACGGCTTTGGAAGAAATGAAGATGTTCCGGAAGGTTTTAATGCTTCCATTATTGGGGGTTGGACAAATAAAGACCGACGTTCCCGCTCATATTATGGTATTGATGCTCAACGTAGTCACTTTAACAGTAAAGGCTTTTATAGCTCATACACGTTTAGGTTCGGGGGGTATTATAGTAAAAAAAATCACTGGGAAGATATCGATCTGCTCCTGGGGATAGATCATTTTACCAGGCTAAAAAAATTGGGCAGTAAGTGGCTGAACCGTAACTTTTATGGATCATCTTTTACCAAACAGATACTTCCTGTATTGAACCAACCATTGTTTTTAAGAAGTATGTTTGGATTGCCGTACTATCATAATGGACCTATTGACGCCAATTTCCGGGGCACCCTAAAGGGTGAAACGGTGTTCTTTAATATGAATAAGTTTTGGGGTTTTAGAATGGCGCCGTTCCTGTTTGGTGACGTCAGTATGGTAACGCCCGTTAAACAATCGTTTAGTAAGAGTGAAGTGTATAGCGCATGGGGCGCAGGAATACGAACACGCAACGAAAACCTTATATTCGGCACGATCGAATTAAAAGGATATATTTTTCCACGCCCTATCGGCGTAATGAAAAGTTATAAAGTAGAAATAAACACCAGCATTCGTTTTAAATACAACAATTCATTTATCCGTAAGCCAGATTTTGTAGTTCCCAACTAAGAACAAAAAGTAGCTGGAAAAAAGCTTTTTTATCGTTAATAAACCTTTATTTTTGCAAAAAATAAAATAGCCCTTCCGTAGAAACGGAAGGACTTTAACGATTGCTTGCTATATGAAATTCTTATTTAACTTTTACTGAAACTTCAGTTATAATACCACACTTTGTGTGTACAACTTCTAGCGATTGATTGCCTGTTTAACGATTGCCTGCTGTATGTTTTAATCGCACATCTTCTTATTCAAAAGTAAGGTGTGCTTTAACACCCTCATAATCAACTTATGAGTTATTTTGTTATGCTAAAAGTTGATTTTTAAATGCGAAATCCCCTTTGGTGCTACGTTCAAGAAAAATATTACAATGATGCCCACACGCTTTACCGATACTCTATTTCAACTTATTAAAACCCTTGAAAAGGCAGAAAAAAGAAATTTCAAACTTTATATTAAAAGAAGTTCAGGTAACGAAGACTTAAAAATTATCGAATTATTTGATGCACTTGACAAATTGAATGAATACGATGAGGTTGTGTTATTAAAGCGACTTTCTTCCATCAAAAAACCGCAGTTATCAAATACAAAAGTTCATCTCTATAAACAACTACTGGCCAGTCTTAGAATATTAAAAAGTACGGATAGTATAGATATGCAGTTGAATGAACAACTCGATCATGCACGTATCCTATACAACAAGGGATTGTACTTGCAAAGTCTTAAAATTTTAGAAAAACTAAAGGAGACGGCAAGGCTCCATAATAAATTTAACTTTTTGACGCAGGTAATATCCTGGGAGAAAAAAATTGAAACCCTGCATATTACCCGGAGCATGCAAGATAGGGGAGAGCAATTGTCGGCCGAGGCGGTAGAAGTGAATGCGAAGGTGGATATGGTAGCAAAACTATCCAACCTGGCGATGCGGTTATATAGTTGGTATATAAAAAATGGGCATGCCCGCAACGAAAAGGATGAAACCGGCGTGATAAATTTTTTAAAAGACAATTTGCCACCAAGATCGCACGAGCAAACAGGGTTTTATGAAAGGCTCTATTTATATCAAAGTTATTGCTGGTATGCATTTATCCGCCAGGATTTTCTGATGTATTACCGGTATGCTCAAAAATGGATTGACATATTTCATGAACAGCCGTTGATGATAAGGGTCGAAACAGGCTATTATATTAAGGGATGGCATAATTTACTGAATGCCCATTTTGACCTGAGAAATTACGAAAAATTCGAAATTGACCTTCAACATTTCATAAGCTTTGCAGAAACGCCGGTGGCCAATCAACATGATAATCACCGGATACAAACATTTGTTTACATCTACAGCGCAAAAATAAACCAGCATTTTATGAAGGGTACTTTTGCAGAAGGATTGAAAGATGTGCCACTAATTGAAGAGAAATTAACAGAATATGCTCTTTATATCGATAATCACAGGTTATTGGTATTTAACTACAAAATTGCATCTCTTTATTTCGGCAACGGTAATTTTGATACTTCCATTGATTACCTGCAGAAGATTATCAATGGCAATGATGCAATGAGAAATGATCTGCAATGCTATGCAAGGTTGATGCACCTGATGGCTCATTACGAACTTGGCAATTTTGAAATCATAGAGTCGCTTACACGCTCAGTATATCGCTTTATGGCGAAAATGGAAAATCTCACAATAGTAGAGGAAGAAATGTTTAAGTTTTTGCGGAACTCATTTCATGTACACCGCCAACGGCTAAAACCTGAATTAGAAAAGTTTCTCCTGAATATAAAGAAATTAGAGAAAAATCGCTTTCAAACACGTTCTTTTGCTTACCTCGATGTAATATCCTGGGTTGAAAGCAAAGTATCCGGGAAAACCATGGGTTCAATTATCCGGGAAAAATACCTCCAGGGAAAACAAAGAAATTATAAACGTAAAGAAATTATAAACGTTTAGTTAAGAAGTATGACTGTTTGAAAAATGCTTTATAAACCGATATAGTATTGATCTTGTTACTTTTCTTTGTTTTAAACATTGGATATAATTAACTGGGGTTTTTACTCCTTTTTTTAAAAATTACATATAAACAGTTGCTTTTGAAAAAAGTATACCTAAATTTACTAAAGCTTTCAGTTTTCTGAATGCTTTAATCCTATCTGATTATCCTTCTTCTGATCCCAATCTTCTGAAAACTTGCCCATCCATTTGATTTTTGTGAAAAACTGCTAATAATTTTTTTATCTCTAAAATTTATTTTATGCAGGAAAATTCTACCCCTAAATTCGGGAGCTTTAAATTATTTTTACTTACAACATTTTTGTTGATAAGCATTACAAGTAATTCGCTATTTGCCCAAAGCTTCTGCGCAAACGAAACAACGTTATTTACCGAAAATTTTGGAACAGGTTCCACACCTAGCAGCCATCCAGATGTTGTTCCAACATCGTTACTTTACCAGCCACTGGGTGAGTTGTATAATGAAGGTGTTTACCGAGTCATTAACAATACCCAGCAAAAACCTGACTGGCATGCGTCCCCAGATCATACTGTTAATACCGTCAATGGTAAGATGCTGGTTGTTAACGGCAGCGGTAATGGTTTTTACAGGCGTGTAATTAATAGCCCTTCAGGTTTTTCGGCAGGTTACTATTCTGTGAGTTTGTTTATTATGAACGTAAATCAAATTAATTTATGTGGGCCAAATATTTTGTTGCCACAAATTACCTTTATAGTTGAATATCAAGCTCAGGACAATTCGTGGGTTGCACTAACGGGCTCTCCGTTATCTACTACTCCTGTAGCATATAACGCCACCACCCCTACCTGGGTTCAGTTGGGAGGCGTATTTACCTTACCAACTACCGGTGTTTTCAATGTTCAAAATATCCGGCTAAGCTTGAGAGATGGGATCAGCAGCGGATGTGGCAATGACTATGCAATAGATGATATAAAACTGGCAACCTGCCCAAGTGGCGGCCCATTGCCAGTTGAGTTTTTAAGTGTATCTGCTAAACAAAGAGGGGCAGGTATTGCAATCAACTGGAATACAGCAACGGAGGTCAACAATAAATATTTTGATGTGGAGAAAAGTGTTGATGATGGTTCCAACTGGAGCCTTGTTACTACTACTAAAGCAGGAGGTAATAGTTCGGTCGTGAAAACGTATAATGCTTATGATGCAAAGCCCGCTGCTGGTATTAATTATTATAGAATTAAACAAGTTGATCTGGATGGTAAATACAAATATTCAATTACGGTGCATGTTAAAATGAATTTTGACAAAACCAGTGCTTCAGTTCTAACCAATCCTTTTGTAAATAATATTGCAATTGACTTCTTAAGTAAAACCACGCAAGGTCTGGCCTTAACGCTCTACGATGTAGCTGGTAAAAAAATTACGACTGAGAGATGGATTATACCAAAAGGGACTAGCCGCAAGACATTTGACCAGGTAAATAATATTCAGAAAGGAATTTATATACTTAATATAATTGATGATAAGGGAGTGTTGATTTATAATGGCAAATTGGTTAAGCAGTAGACAAGTAAATAGAACAACCCGTAAATAAAAAAAGAGAGCCGACGGCTCTCTTTTTTTATTTACGGGTGACATGTAAAATAGCTATAAGGTGTAAGTCTCAAATGAGCGTTGCAGCAGGTATCATTAGTCAAAAACGAGAGTATCATAGCGATTGGAATCTGAAATAAGGCGATGGCAAACATTTGAACTTACGAACAGAAACCACATGAGTCGGAATGACAAGGGTAATGCTGCATAAGAAACAGAAGCCCATATTGATAGAGCCGCGTTACGCAAATACAGAGGGTACATGAATGGCAAGCCTTACACTTAGCCAGGGACGCCTGCCAACGATTCTTCGATATGGAGCAGGAGTCGTACGTCACAACCGGAACATTTCGAATACTGTTTCGCTTGGTCTCCTAAATTGAAAAATCAACACTTAGTCTGACTTTAGCCGGTCAATAATGCCGCCATATAAACTTTCAACTCCTTTTCTATACTGTGGTATTGATGGATTGCATTTTCAACAAGCAAAGCGAGTTCCTTATCTCCTGATCCTTTTTTACCGATGGTTTCTATTTGCTCCAGTAGTGCGATTAATTTAGCAGCCTGTATAATGCCTGCGCTGGTTTTTAATTTATGCGCCATTTGACATACTGTTTCAGCTTTGCCAGCCTGTATCGCCTTTTTCATTTCTGTGAAATCCGCTGACGCTTCCACCAACAAGATGTTGAGCATCTCCAGCACATATTCATTGTCATCCATTTCTTCCAGCATACTTAAATCGTACAATTCTTCCGATGCGCAAATGGTAACGGGTTGGTGGTGGTTTTCAGTATTTCCCATAGGTGTTTTTTTATAATTATTAGTAATATTTTTTTAAACAGGAAGGCTTGATGCAGCCCGTTCTTTGATAACTTCAGACCATTTTGCAAGCATATTAACCACTTCCTCCAGCCTTACGGGCTTGCTCACAAAATCATTCATGCCTGCCTGCAAACATTCATCTTTATCTTCTTTCATTGCATTGGCTGTCATAGCAACAATAATCGGTTGTATCTCCAGCTCCTGCCGTATTTTTCTGGTCGCTTCCAGTCCATCCATTTCAGGCATCTGTATATCCATCAGTATGATATCATATTGCTGTTCGTCGGCCATTTCTACCGCCTCACGGCCATTTTTCGCCAATGCTGCCTCATAGCCCAGTTTACTTAAAATTTTAAGGGTAAGTTTTTGATTTGCCAAGTTGTCGTCGGCCACCAAAATGTTTAAGGGATGCTCCTTTACAAAATCAATAGAAAGCTTGTTCTTATCGCTCTGTTTAACAGATGCAGTATGTTTTGTAGTGCCTCTCAGTTCATTAATCATCAGCTTGCACAACATTTCCTGTTTGATAGGCTTTGTCAATATCGATCTAAACAAATCGGCGTATTTTTTATTGCGTTCATCACCTACTGAACTTAAAAGAATGATCGGGACTTTAGGATACAATTTTTTTACATTGCCGGCTAGTTCGCACCCATCCATATCAGGCATCTGCATATCCGTCAATAACAAATCAAAGTGCATTCCTTTTTCCAATATATCCATTGCTTCGGCTCCACTACTTGCAAGCGTAGGAATTGCCTTCCATATTTCCAATTGATTTTTAAGAATGCTCCGGTTTGTTGCGTTATCATCCACCACCAATATTTGCTTGCCCTCCAGGCCTGTTATAGAATTAGTAACATAAGTACGCACGGATTGTAAGCTCCCAACTGAGTGCATCGTAAACGTAAATGTCGTGCCTTCGTTCTCCTTACTTTTTACACTGATATGTCCACCCATTAGTCCTATCAACTTTTCGCATATAATAAGCCCCAGCCCTGTGCCGCCATATTTACGGCTGGTAGATGAATCCACTTGAGAAAAGGCTTTGAACAATCTTTCCATTTTATCTGCCGGAATACCGATACCTGTATCACGTATTTCAAACTGAAGTTCTATTTGGCCCTCAGCCTTTGTATTGAGTAAATGAACACCCACGAATATTTCACCATGCTCAGTAAATTTAATGGCATTACTTACAAGGTTTACCAATATCTGACGCAGCCGCATGCTATCGCCAATGATCTGCGCTGGTACGTTGTAGTCAATTTCATATACAAGGTCTAATCCCGCCTGGCCAGCTTTGGTTGCAAATACATCCAGTACTTCTTCAATGCAGGTACGCAGGTTAAAGTCTCTGTCTTCCAGCTCCATATTGCCTGATTCTATTTTAGAAAAATCAAGGATATCATTTATCACAGTAAGCAACGCCTCTCCACAAGTACTGATTGTTTTTGCATAATCCTGTTGCTCGGGCGTTAAGTCTGTTTCATTTAAAAGTGAGGCCATACCGATTACTCCATTCATAGGTGTACGTATCTCATGGCTCATGGTAGCAAGAAAAACACTTTTTGCTTTGTTAGCCTCATCAGCTTCAAACCGTGCTTTTTGTTCTTCTTTGGTCGATAATAATAATTGCCGGGTTTGTTCCTCCACCTTTTTTTCCAGCTTTGCTTTTTGGATATTAAGGATGTTCATGCGAAACCAATAAAACCATACCGCGCCGCAAACAAAGCTTAGCAGCACCAATACCTTAAACCACCAGGTGAGCCAAAAGGGTGGGGTAATTGTAAGTGCCACTGAAATTGTACGACCCGACCATTGCCCTTCATTATTCATTCCTTTTACTTTAAAAATATATTTTCCCGGATTCAGGTTAGTGTAAGTGGCGGTTCGTTTTGTGCCTATTTCATTCCAGGTTTTATCAAAACCTTCTAACTTATATGCATAAAGTTTTTTGTCCGATACGGCGTAATTCAAACTCGCAAATTCAAAGGAAAAAACAGAGCTTTTGTATGGTAAAGTTATTTCCCTTGTTTCTGAAACATCTTGTTTAAGCGGGGAGATATCTTCATTATTTTGTGCAACATGCACATCTTTATTGAATATCGAAAAATTGGTAAGTACCAGTGGTGGCTCAAAAGGATCCTCATTTATCTTACCTGGATCAAATTCATTGAAGCCGTTGATGCCGCCAAAATACAGTGTTCCTGAATTCGACTTGCAGAAAGATCCTTTTTTAAATTCGTAAGACTGCAAACCGTCCTGGATATCAAAGTTTTTAAATTTTTTCGTCTGCTGATTAAATTGGGATAGTCCCCTGTTAGTACTGAGCCAAAGCATGCCTTTTTCATCTTCCAGCATGCCATGTATTACATTGTTGGGTAATCCGTCTGCGGTTGTATAGAAAGTGAACCATTGTTTTTTTGCATCAAAATAGTTTAACCCGGCCATTGTGCCGATCCACCAGTTGCCGAGCTTGTCTTCCTTTAAAAAATTGATGCGGTTATCGCTTAGGCTGTTTTCATTTTCCTTGTACATAAAGCGGGTAAATGTCCTGCCACGTTTATTAAAAATCTGAACTCCACCACCATCGGTTCCCAATAGCAGGTTACCTTTATTGTCTTCTGTGATAGACTTTATTCTTTTAGTGTTAATGTCCCCTGTGCCATCATCAAATCGTGTGAATGTACTGGTAATTGGATCAAACAAGTTTAAGCCACCGTTGTGAGCACCTATCCAGATATTTTTATCCCTGTCTTCAAAAATCACCCATGCATGATTGCTGCTGACGCTGGAAGCATCTGCCGGATTGTTTTTAAAATGAGTGTAGGAGTTTTTCTTTCTATTCAATACGGTAATGCCATCGCCCCAAGTGCCAATCCAGGTATTGCCCTGGCTATCGGTGCACACATTTAATACATAATTGCCACAGATGCTGTTTTTATTTCCAGGCTCATGTATATAATTCGTAAAGTTTTTTGTAACAGGATCAAAAAGGCTCAAACCACCTCCGTCCGTGGCGATCCACATTTTACCATCAGTACTTTCTTCAATGAATAATACATTGTTATTAATAATACTGTTTTTGTCGGAGGTATGTTTAAAATGCCCGAATCTGTTGCTATTCCTCGTGTTGATATTTAAGCCGGCTGAAAAAGTGCCTGCCCACATATTGGCATTCCTGTCTTCATATATGCACCAGATAGAATTGTGGTTGATGCTTTCATTGTCTATATCATCGTGCTGGTATCTATCGAATTTTTCTGTATCCGGATTAAATATACATATCCCACCGTTTTCTGTTCCTATCCAAAGGTTCCCATTGGTATCTTCTTGTAGTGCAAAAACGGTGCTGGCTGATATGCTGTTAGGATTTTTTGCATCATACATAAAACGCCGGAATTTTCCGGTACGCCTGTCAAATAAATTCAAGCCGCCATCGACGGTACCCACCCAAAGCCGTTGTTTGCTATCTTCTAAAATTACGGATACAGTATTGCTGCTAATTGAGGTTTTATCAATTGGATTGTGACGGAAATATGAAAATGTTTTAGTTTTCCTGTCAAACAGGCTTAGGCCATCCTCGTTAGTTCCTACCCAAAGCTGCTGTTTTTTGTCTTCAAAAACATAACGGGAGGGTATGTTGTAATGCACAAAGCTATTATTTACCGGATCAAAATAGTTTAGTTCATCTTCCGTACTGATCCATAGTTTTCCCTCATGGTCTTTACTAATGCTGGTTGCCAGGTTACTTGATATGCTATTGCCGTTTTTAGAATTGTTTTTAAAATGCTTAAACTTATCTTTTTCTTTATCGTACCGGTTCAAACCGCCGCCCCTAACGCTTATCCAGATTATTCCTTTTGAATCTTCTACAATGCCCGAGATGTAATTATTACTGATACTATTGCTATCTTTCGCGTCATTTTTATAGATGGTAAATTTATACCCATCGTACTTATTTAGCCCATCAGCTGTGCCAAACCACATAAATCCCCTGCTATCCTGCAGGATGCACAAAATATGATTTTGAGACAAGCCTGCATTGATATCCAGGTGTTCAAATTTGAGGTTTTGCTTTTGAGCTGTAGCGCAGAAACAAATTGCCTGCGAGAATATTATAATTAAATACCGGATTGCTTTCATCATATTGATTTAAATAGGTTGGTGTGGTTTTTAATCAGTTTGTTCAGTAACAGTAAAAAGCAAAGATTTTAAAAATGATATTAATAATTTGATTCTTTCAGATACTTCTTCAGCCTTCTGTATTTTTCCATCTACAACCTTTAAGTATAGAAAATAATTAAAAATTATTCTTACCCTTTCGTGTTTAAGGTGACATCATACAGCTATGCCAGTCAAGAACGCCATAATCCATTTTTTCGTGTAAAAAAGTTGTTTTGTAGCGATCTGTCTACAATGCTTCCGCCAACTTCCTCGCTGGTGTACAGCCACTATTGTAGTAATATCATCGCCTTAGCTGTAGTGAAAATTCTATTTTACTACGCTCATTCAATAAGTCCGCAATTAAGGAGTTACGTTATTACGGACCAGCTATTCAATATTTATCTTTTATGTGGATATATAGGCAAGCTGTTTAATTGTTCAACCGGATAATTAAGTTTAAACCTTGTTTTTTTAACAGTAGATAAGCAAATAATTAATTGTAAGCGCTATGAACCCTCCCGTTGCCAAAAGTATCAACGTTTTCATAACCTCTGACCGGCTCATTGCAAATAATTATTTCAACAGGCACGATCCGGCACCCATCTACATGCGGCAGCTCAGTCACCAATTCGAACAATATATCCAGGAATCCGTCAAATCTGCAAAAAGGTATTCTGTTATATTCTATAAGCTTAAGTGTAATAACGAAGATGATAAACAATATGCCGAACCGCTGATGTATGCCATTCGCCGGCATTTTGTTGGCGAAAAAGAGGATCGCATAAAGGAGTTTGTAAAATTTAAAAAACGCAATTGGATGTTGCTCACTATAAGTATTGTCGTCGTGATATTGTTTCAGTGGGTGTTACCCATGGTGATAACCGGCGAAACGGCTTTTCACACGGGTGTGATCAACAGCCTGGACGTTTTTGCATGGGTGCTGTTGTGGCATCCGATCGATGAGTTGGTATTTCACTGGAATTCCTTTCTCAAGGATATATGCATGTTAAATAAATTAGCTACAGCCGAATACATACTCATTGAAAATGAAAAAACTTATATGGTTGATGATAGCCTTCGTGTGGTGGCATAGTGCAATGTCGCAGTCCAACGGCGGCTTGGAACAATATTATTCTATGGATAAATATGCCGTTGCCATAAGCCCCATAGCGTGGTATCAATCCAAGAGCAGCTGGTACATGGAAAGCCGCTACAATTATGAAGCGCCAAAAACAATTTCGGTGTACGCAGGAAAAACTTTTGAACACAAGGCAGCATTATCATATGAGTTTACTCCGATGATAGGCGTACTAACCGGTACTTTAAACGGGGGATCAATTGCTGAAAATGCTACCATAGGATATAAAAAACTGTTGCTCTCTATACAATCGCAGTATACTTTTTCAGTGCAGGACAGGTGTCAAAATTTTATGTATAGCTGGATAGATCTTGGGTACGATATATTGAATGGCTTTTCCGGTGGTATATCGCTACAGCAAACAAACGTGTATCAAACAAATGGAGACTCACAGCTGGGACTTTTCTTAAAGGCTGAATTCGGTAAATGGGAATTCCCGTTGTATTTATTCAATGCCAAAGGAAATGAACGTAGTGTGGTGCTGGGGCTGAATTACACATACAAGTAATGGCATAACCTTACTTTATAATAAACGTAACAAATAAGAGGACAGGCAACCTGTAAAATATAAAACAAGTTTTAAAATATAAAGCACAAAATTTATGGCCAATTTAAATATATTAATATTATTGTTTTTGTTTACCTGGTGGTTTAAACTCGTGTTGGTGATCGTAGCAACATTGGTTGCAGTGATATTTCATTATCGCCGGATAGGCACCATGAAAAACAAACAAAGTGACCTGGAGAGGCAGTTGGCAGAACGAAATGAGCTACTGTTATACGCAGGAAAGAGCGAACAAAAAGCATCAGATAAAGCCATGCTTGCCGAGCGGAATAAAGGCCTGTTGCTAACAAGAATAAATCATGAATTGCGGACACCTATGAACGGAGTGTTGGGAATGGCAGGGCTGCTCAATCAAACCGATCTTACCAGTGAACAACAAGAATATGTAGATGGAATTGTGTATTCCGGAGATAAGCTGATGATAGTGATTAAGGAAATAATGATGAATGATATCCTGGAATATTCCAAAATAGAGTCGGGCAAAGAATTGGAGGCAAAAGACATTGATTTAAGTAACTGCATTGAAGAAGTGTTGGATGTGTTTGGGGCAAAGGCAGCCACAGCAGGTGTCGATCTATTGTATTACATCGATGAAAATGTACCCCGGCATGTAGTGGGTGATCTAAGAAGGCTGCGCCAGATCATAACGAACCTCGTTGAGAATTCTATTAGGTTTACCAACAAGGGAGAAATTTATATTGGGGTGCGATTGATAACCTGTAATGAAGATAACCGCATTAAATTAGAATTTGAAGTAAGGGATACCGGTATCGGAATGACAGCAGATCAAACAAGTTCGCTGACAAAAAGCCTGAACATGCATAGCGCACTGGAAAGTACAGAAAAAAACACCGGTGCAGGCCTCCTCATTTGTAAAAAACTAGTTGCGCTGATGGGTGGGTCCATCCTTGTGGAAAGCACGGAACAGGAAGGCACTACCGTTAAGTTTACCATCTACAGCAGGGCCGGTATGCAACCTTCCCAAACCCAAATTAATGCTGAAATAAATGAACTGGCAGGGAAGAGAATATTAATAGCAGATGACAATGCGCTTGTTCGTAATATCCTGTGCAGGCAATTGGAATATTTGAAGATGGAAACCACTTCAACGGCCAATGGCAAAGAAGCCCTGGATCTCTTATCACAGGTATCATTTGACCTGGTCATCACCGACCTGCTGATGCCGGAGATGGATGGTATTGAACTAGCTCAGGGCATCAGGGAAAAATATCCTGCACTGCCGGTCATTCTTCTAAATCCAGTCAATGATGAACGGCTTACGGGACAAGCTGAACTGTTTGGGGCTGTATTAGCCAAGCCTGTCAAGCGCCTCATGTTGTTAGATTCAATCTTAACACAGTTGCGGAGCAAGGATACACCAGGTAACAAAAAGAAAAAAGCAATTCACAAATTATCGGATCAATTTTCAATAGAATATCCATTGAATATCCTGATTGCGGAGGATAACCCGCTCAATCAGCAATGGACCATAAAAATATTATCCAAACTTGGCTATAAAGCTGAACTGGCCAACAACGGCAAAGAAGTATTGGAGCTGGTAAGCACCCGTCAATATGACCTGATACTGATGGATGTACAAATGCCGGAGATGGATGGGATGGAGGCAACAAGGATGATCAGGCTATGCCTGGAAGCACAACCAATAATTATTGCCATGACGGCAAATGTATTGCAGGGTGACAGACAGGATTGTATGCAGTCTGGTATGAATGATTACATCAGCAAGCCGGTTGAACTGAATGAATTGGTAGGTATGCTTGAAAAGTGGGCCTTGCTGATCAAACAAAAAAAACAATCTCCTTTGCTCACAAAAAGATAAGTTAAAGGAGTTATTGAAATAGCCAGCAGCCAAAATATTTTCAGCTAATCCACCAGGTTGTTTATATTAAAATTAGCATAATGCCGTAATAGAAAATAAATCCTTATGAAAACCTTACAGCTCCGCATTGTTACTTTACGATACATTCTCCGCAGGGTGGCAGCACAAAAAAAGTATATCTTGGGTATGTGCATGTGCCTGTATGCAGCCCTTGCACTTACGCAGGAAGTAAACATATATTCTGGGTGCAACATGGTACTTTCCGGCAACGTTTACCTGGTGGTAAATAATACAGCACTTAAAAATAACGGCACTTTTACGGCGGGTTCCGGCACGGTTTTATTTACCGGCACTACTGATACCAGCATTGCTTATGTATCCGGTAACAGCACTACGAATTTTTATAATCTGACACTAGACAAATCGGTATATGGGATTGCTTTAAAATCACCTGTGGGGGTAATGAATGTGTTAACCCTTTCTGCAGGTCAACTCTACTCAAACAGTACCCTCACGTTGCTGTCCGATGTTTCTAATACCGCACGGCTGGCTGCGGTACCGGCTGGCGCAGGCGTGAATGGAACGGCTATGGTAGAACGGTACATCCCTGCTTTAAGGGCATGGCGATTAATGACCGCACCTGTTGCCAATGCGGCAACCATTTACAACAGCTGGCAAAATGCCGGCGTATACACAGCAGGCCGGGGATTACTTGTCAGTGCCCCTGGAGCCACAACAGGTATGGATAATAGCAACCCATCATCGCTGAAAAAATGGAATTCATCAACCCAGGCATTTGTGTCGGTAACTAATACTTACACCAGTATGTCGGGGAGCTCAGGCAATGCAGACAATATTGGGTATTTTGTATTCATTCGTGGCGACCGCAACTTGTCAAATTTTGTAGCACCTAACACTAATATAACCACGCTAACGAGTATCGGCACCCTTCAAACGGGCACACAAACATTCGCTGCTGCGACCCCTGCGGGCGCATATACATTAATAGGCAATCCTTATGCGTCTCCCATCGATTTCAATTCGGTTACCCGGGGTAATTTGGTAAAAAGGTTTTATACATGGGACCCTGCATTAAATGTAGTGGGTGGCTATGTGGTATTAGATGATATAAATAATGATGGCATCTACATCAAATCCCCATCCGCCAGCGCACAAACAAAAGAGATACAATCTTCGCAGGCATTTTATGTAGAAACAAATATAAACGGCGCTGCCTCCATGGTGATTGATGAAAGTTCGAAGTCTGCTACGAATAACCTTGCTGTATTCCGGCCGGCAGGCGGCGCTGCTGGACTAAGTGCAAATGAAATCATAAGGGCAAATGTGCTACTCCATAACGCAAATAATATTTCGCTGTTTGCAGACGGTGCATTGGCAGAATTTGGCCCTGGCTATTCCGATAATGTAACTAATGAAGATGCTTTAAAATTTACCAATATAAATGAAACGTTGGGTTTTACCCGTTATGGCGTATTACTGGCTATTGAAAGAAGGCCTCTGATCAACATAACCGATACGCTGTTCTTAACCCTTTCAAGAACCAGCCTGCGAAATTACCAATTGCAGGTTATCCCTGAAAATTTTTCCCGCCAGGATGTGTCAGCCTTTGTGGAAGACAGTTATTTGGCAACCACTGTTCCCATTAGTCTTTCTGACACTAACGTGGTAAACTTTACAATAGACAACAATGCAGCCTCTGCTGTAACCAATCGCTTTAGAATTGTATTTAAACTGCTTACCGTTTTGCCTGTTACATTCACTACAGTAAAGGCATACCAGGTAAATGCAAACATACAGGTAGGGTGGCATGTTGAAAATGAAGTGAATACTTTGAAGTATGAAGTAGAAAAATCTGCAAACGGATCAAATTTCAACCTGGTAAACACCACAGTTTCTAATGCGGGCGGCAATTATTCGTGGATAGATCCGACACCGTTTAACGGTGAAAATTTCTACCGTGTAAAAAGCACTGACCGGGATGGGTCGATAAAGTATAGCAGCATGGTACATGTGCTCCTGGGAAATCAGGCAACCAGTTTTACCGTACACCCCAATCCTGTAAAAGGAAACAGTATCCATCTGAAATTTGCCAACCAGCCAAAAGGATTGTACCATTTTAATTTAATCAACAGTACTGGCCAGTCAATATTCAATACACAGTTGTCAATCAGCAATAGTAATACTTCGCAAACACTCACGAGCAGCAAAACTTTGCCAGCGGGATTATACCAATTGCAAATTACCGGCCCCGATAACAACGTTGAAACACAAAAAATAATTATTCATCAATAAGACACTAAAATAAATGACCCGTTCCCTTAAAAATAAAATTTAACTACATGAAAAATCATCTCCTCTGCTGTGTATTTTTGCTGCTTTGCCTGGCAAATAAAACCTGGTCACAAAACATGGCCATCAATTCAACGGGTGCGCTGCCAGATGCCAGTGCAATGGTAGATATTGCAAGCACCGATAAAGGCTTTTTGGCCCCAAGAATGACCACTACACAGCAAAACGCCATCGTCCTGCCTGCAAAAGGGTTAGTAATTTATAATACTACTAATAATGTGCTGATGTTAAATACCGGTACATCAGCATCCCCGGTATGGACTGCTCTCACTGCATCATCCAATAACTGGCTACTTACCGGTAATTCCGGAGCTAGCGGATTAACTAATTTTTTAGGCACTACTGATAACGTAAAACTGGCCTTTCGCACCAACAATTTGCAACGAATGCTTGTCGATTCATTGGGCAGGGTGGGCATCGGTGTTACTAATCCGGCCAATCCATTGGTAGTAAAAGATACAATTGAAATAAGGCGTACAGGATCTGCTGTTTCACAACTACTTTTTACAAATACCTCCGGTAGCGGCGATTTTAGAATCAGCGGCGATGGTGGCGATCTTTTCTGGCAGGGTGGTGGGGGAAGAAACCTGCAGATGGGCTCATACTGGGGGATAACGTTAGCAGGAGACCGGCAGTCGGGTACGCTCCCTTCATTTATCAATGGTGTGGCCAATACAGGAATATTGGTAAAAGCGCAGCGGGATGCAAGTGTGCCCCTGGCTATTCAGAGCAATTCAGCCTCCCAATCAGCTAATTTAACTGAATGGCGCAACTCGGCTGGTACTATCTTAAATACGGTGAATTCGAATGGGAATGTTGCTATCGGGGCCTCTGCTTTTAATGGTACCAACCCCGAAAAATTGTTGGTAGATGCAGGCACTACCACATCTGTAAACGCCATCGTGGGCAAGGGCAGTATTAATAGTTACCTGCAGTTGAATATTCAAAATGGTTCTTCCGGAACCAATTCTTCGTCAGATGTGGTGGCCACTGCTAATAATGGCGATGAAACTAACAACTATGTTGATATGGGCATTAATGGCGGCGGTAATACCAGCAATATTATGGGAGCGGCAAATGATGCATACTTATATAATATGGGGAAAAATTTTATGATTGGAACGGGCACGAGTGGAAAAGTATTGATGTTTTTAACCGGCGGCCTTGATTCCGCAACCAATGAAAGAATGCGTATTGACGGCACGGGTAATGTAGGTATCGGTGTTGGTAATCCAGCTTATAAATTAACTGTAAATTCCACTGCTAATCCCTTGCAGCTGGTGGGGCTTCAAACCGGCACCAATGCGGATAGTGTTTTAACTGTGTCAAATGGTGTTATAAAAAGATTAAATATTTCGGCATATCCTGTTTGGACCTTAGGCGGCAATACAGGCACTACTGAGCCGGCGGCTCCAGCTACTTATGGAACCTCTACTTTAGGCGCATCAGAAAATTTCCTTGGAACTGAAGATGCAAGAGATCTCGTAGTTGCAACGAACAACAGGGAGAGAATGCGGATTTTAAACACTAATGGTTTCGTTGGTATAGGAACTGCCGCACCTTCCAAACCGTTGGATCTAGTTCAAAATTTGGCCGGCGCTGGCTTGATGAAAATTCAGAACACCAATGCTACGGGATATTCGTCTATTGATATATGGAGTAACACCGCCCAAATTGGTAATATTGGTTATTCCAACAGCGGTGCATCTTACGCAAATGCTTTTTATTTTGCCACCAATACCTCCGCTAATATGTTATTTGCTACCAATAATGCAGAGCGTTTGCGTATTGATGGATCCACAGGAAATATTGCTGTTGGAGCCACGGCATTTAATGGAACAAACCCCGAAAAATTATTGATAGATGCAGGCGTTACTACTTCTGTAAATGCCATCGTGGGAAAGGGTAGTATTAATAGTTACCTGCAATTAAATATTCAAAATGGCTCTGCCGGTACCAATGCCTCATCTGATGTGGTAGCAACAGCTAATAATGGAGATGAATTGAACAACTTTGTTGACCTGGGCATCAATGGAGGCGGTAATACCAGCAATATCATGGGAACGGCCAACGATGCTTATCTCTATAATATGGGTAAGAATTTTATGATTGGAACCGGCACGAGTGGAAAAGCATTGATGTTTTTAACCGGCGGCCTTGATTCCGCAACCAATGAAAGAATGCGTATTGATGGATCGGGGAATGTAGGAATTGGTGCTGCTAACCCGGTAGAAAAATTGGTCGTGAGTGGTAATATTATTCCCAAGGTATCCGGTAGCGGAACGGTGGGTACAGCTACCTATAAATGGAATGCAGTTTACGCCACAAACGGTACCATACAAACTTCTGACAGAAGAATGAAAACAAACATCATTGATTTAAAATATGGTTTAAAAGAGATAATTGCCCTGCGGCCGGTGAGCTTTAATTGGAAAACCGAACCCAACACCAATAATAAAGTGGGGTTGATAGCACAGGAAGTAAAAGCGATTGTACCCGAAGTGGTTTCGGGGGATGAAGCAAAGGAAACCCTGGGATTAAATTATGCAGAATTGGTACCGGTGCTGGTCAATGCCATCAAGGAGCAACAAAAGCAAATTGATGAACTGAAACAGAAGGTAAAGGAATTGAAGAATAAGAGGTAACATATCAGCAGGGGTCGAAACTGTAAAAGTTACTACATCATCTGAAACCGGCCCTACAAAGGAGCGCCAAAATGCTTAATCTTTACAAGCAAGGCTCACTGTAAATTATGTAAATAATATCCAAAATTATGTAACATATATTCACCAAAATTTAATGATCTTTGTGTTAAGATTTGAATACTCAATAACATCACTCTACAAGGACAACAGCAAAATCTAAGCTAGTTTCGAGATGAATTTTTAATACAAATTCCCCTCGGAAATCTAACTCTCTAAAACTCTAAAACCTTTTGATTTGCAAAATGCATGCTACCTAAACGTAGTAGAGACTGGTTGTTATTATCGACATTTAAATTAATCAATTGATACGATTATTAAATTATATGCTAACAATTTCACCTAAACGATCCAATCCTTTTTGATCTAGTAAATGTCGGCTAACGTAAGTCGGCCGACATTTTACTAGTCAATTTTATAAGCACATCTTTCATATTTTACACAGCGATTTGTTCATTTTTTATGCTACACCTTGCCCTGTTCTTTTGAAATATCAGTGAACTTTTCCGATTGTCAATTAACAATTAACTTGCACTCTAAACAATAAACTTCCTTGAGTGCTCCCGTATTTTTAATAACCCCACCATTTACCCAACTCAATACGCCGTACCCGGCAACCTCTTATCTAAAAGGCTTTTTAAATACCAAAAACATAGCTTCTTACCAGGCTGACCTTGGCATTGAAGTAATGCTTAATATATTTTCCAAACAGGGATTGACGCAGTTATTTAAAGCAATCAATATTTCTCAAAGAAAATATTCAGAAAACGCGGATAGAATATTAAGGTTGCAGGACGAATATATAAACACCATTGACGCGGTAGTGCTCTTTTTACAGGGCAAAAATCCTACACTTGCGCATTTGATAGCTAAAAGGAATTTGCTGCCGGAAGCCAGCCGCTTTATGCAGTTAGATGATATGGTTTGGGCATTTGGCAGCATGGGTGTACAAGACAAGGCCAAGCATCTTGCCACGATGTATCTTGAAGATTTATCTGATCTGATCAAGGAATGTGTAGACCCCCATTTCGGCTTTAGCCGCTATGCAGAAAAATTGGGCCGGTCAGCCAATAGATTTGACGAATTGTACAACGCTTTGCAGCAGGAATATACGTATGCAGACGAAGTATTAATCAGTATTTTGAAAGAGCATATGGCAACATTGAATCCTTCAATGGTAGCCATCTCGGTTCCTTTTCCCGGTAATCTATATGCCTCTTTACGCTGCGGGCAATGGATCAGGAAGCATTATCCTGGCATTAAAGTAGCAATGGGTGGAGGTTTTGCAAATACAGAATTAAGGTCTTTATCCGATATCCGTGTTTTCGAATTCTTCGATTTTATTACCCTCGATGATGGAGAAGCACCTATCGAAAATATAATTCTTCACCTCGAAGGAAAGATCCCGGTAACTGCATTAAAAAGATGTTTCACTTTATTGAACGGTGAAGTAACTTATATCAACAATTCCGCTTGTACAGATTATAAGCAGGGCCAGGTAGGAACGCCCGATTACAGTGACTTTTTACTGGACCAATATATCTCCGCTATTGAAGTAGTGAATCCTATGCACAGCCTCTGGAGCGATGGACGATGGAACAAATTAACAATGGCACACGGCTGTTATTGGGGCAAATGCACCTTCTGCGATATCTCTTTAGATTACATTAAACTTTATGAGCCAATAACAGCATCACTATTGTGCGACCGCATGCAGGAAATGATAGCCCAAACCGGCGAAAATGGATTTCATTTTGTGGATGAGGCGGCACCCCCGGCGTTAATGCGGGCACTTGCATTGGAAATCATAAAAAGAAAATTAGTAGTTAGCTGGTGGACGAATATTCGTTTTGAAAAAAACTTTACACGGGATCTTTGCCTGCTGTTAAAAGCCTCCGGTTGCATCGGCGTTTCCGGCGGACTTGAGGTAGCCAGTGACCGGTTGCTGCAATTGATCCAAAAAGGAATAACAGTAGCACAGGTAGCCACGGTTAACAAAAATTTTACAGAAGCTGGGATTATGGTACATGCCTACCTAATGTATGGTTTTCCTACCCAAACAGCACAGGAAACAATTGATTCTTTGGAGATGGTAAGGCAACTCTTTGAAGCCGGTATTTTACAATCCGCATTTTGGCACCAGTTTGCCATGACAGCGCATAGCCCGGTAGGATTGAATCCTGACAAATACAAAGTAAAAAAACTGACAACGGCTATTGGCAGTTTTGCCAATAATGATATCGAACATGAGGATCTAACCGGAGCCGATCATGATACGTTTAGTTTCGGGCTAAAAAAGTCTTTGTTGAATTTTATGCATGGGGCATGCTTTGATTATCCGCTGCAAAAATGGTTTGATTTCAAAGTGCCTAAAACATCAGTCCCGCCTGATTATATCCAACAAGTATTGCTTACGCAGGAATTGAGCCCGCTAAAACCCACCGCCAAAGTTATTTGGTTAGGTAAACCACCCACCGTTGAATTTTTTACAAAATCCAAAAAAGGCAGTCATTGGGAAATGGCGTCTTTAACCTTTCAAAGCAGGAGGGAGGCTTATAATATTAAAGTAAGTCAGCAGCAAGGTGAGTGGCTTGCAGGCATACTGCAGCAATTATCGGTTGATAATAACAAAACATTTACGTTACAGGAAGTGAAAGATAATTATGAAACGGCAGGACTTACAGACTTCGAATTGTTTTGGGATAATAGACCGGTCAATACATTATATAAGATGGGCTTGGTGCAATTGTAGCAATGTACAGTGCCATTTTTTGATCATACTTTTTTGTAATATAGGTTGCTGACAAAACACCTAATTACCCAACTTGCGATAGAATAAATTTCCAACTAAGATGTTCAAATAATTGAATTTTTACAAACCTGGTTACTTACACTGGCTTGTTTTGGGTTAAGGATATTTATAGTTTGCAATTCACTGTTATACCATTATACTTTGAAAAAAAAATGGCAGTTGATAAAAGAGAAATATCTCCATATCACTGCCATCCTATTTTCAAAAATTATTATTGTCTACTCCTGGCAACACGTCCACTTTTCCTATCCCTGTCACGGCCAATCGCATATCCGCCAGCACCTCCAATCACACCACCGATCACAGCACCCTTCACCTTGTCTTTAGCAAGCACCGCTCCCAACACAGCGCCCGATCCTGCGCCTATTGCAGTTCCTTTCGCAGCATCACTCCATCCTTTGTCTTTTTGTACCGGGGCAGTGGTTGTACCTGTATTGCCCGTAGTACCGCTGTTGCTGGCACTATTGGTTGAAGTATTGCTTCTACGGCGTGCCGTACTACGTGCAACTGGCTTACGTGCTGCACTTTTTATCGGTGCAATACTGTTAGGCTTACCAGTTGTGGTAGTGGTAGTAGTAACCACCGTGGTAGTAGTTGTACCATTTAAATTCTGCTTGCCGGTTTCACTGACCCCGTAACCTGTATCAGTTAATATTCCGCTTCTGTGTAACAGCGCAGTATCAGTTAACACTAAATTCTTATCAGTATCCAGTTTATTGTTTTTGCTTTTACAAGCAAACAAAACTGTTGAAACCGCAAAAACCATTAGAATCTTTTTCATAAATTTTAATTTTAGTCAATATCTGATCATCTTTATTATCGTTAGCATATTCCTAACGTCAGATGCCATTCAAATATTTTATTATCAATGCTATTCGTTGAGGTAAATTCAACTCAACCTTTATTTTTTCAACCATACTTCATCGTGAGTTCCTGTATAAACGATCTTATTAGTTTACTTTACACCCTATTAGATAATATCATGCCAAGAAAGTTTAATCAAGGCCTTATTGATCCAAATTTTGCAGGTGTGAGATTATTTAATAGTTGATTTACAGCATGATATAAATGCCCTTTGTTAAAAATAGCGAGCGAATGTTAACAGTTTTACTCCCCGGGAAATGAGATACTAAACTTTATTTTAAAGCGTTTCCAATAATTTATTTTTGCTTCAAACGAAATTTCTTTTATGAGACCTTTTATCTTAGCTGAAACCAACTGGAAGCATATGAAGGACGCCAAAATTGACCTGGCAATTCTTCCCTGGGGAGCAACAGAGGCGCACAATTATCATTTGCCATATGGTACCGATATTATCGAAGCAGATTTTATTGCTGCCGAAGCAGCCCGTTTGGCGTGGGCGAAAGGTGCGAAAGTGGTTGTACTGCCCACTATTCCTTTTGGTGTAAATACCGGGCAGGCAGATATTAAGTTGGATATAAATTTAAATCCGAGTACACAGTTGGCCATTCTTGCGGATATAATCGAAGTATTAAATCGGCAACATATTTATAAACTGATCATATTAAACAGTCATGGTGGAAACGATTTTAAATCAATGCTACGGGAGTTGGGTTTGAAATTCCCCGACATGTTCCTGAGCACTTGTAACTGGTTTCAGAGTATGGACAAATCGCTTTATTTTGACAATGATGGCGACCATGCTGATGAAATGGAAACCAGCCTGGTTTTATATTTAAAACCTGAATTGGTACTTCCGTTATCCGAAGCAGGCGATGGGAAAGAAAGGAAAATGAAGATGAAAGCTTTTAGCGAAAAATGGGTGTGGGCAGAAAGGAAATGGTCTCAAATATCAGCGGATACAGGTGTAGGTGATCCACATACCGCCAGCGGTGAAAAAGGCGAAAAGTTTTTTAAGGCTGTTACTGAAAAAATCGGCGATTTGTTTATAGAGCTGGCATCCTGCGATATCAATGATCTGTATGAATAAATTATTTATTGTTGGCCGTTACCGAGGTTAACCCTATTTTGTTCGTCCTGTGAAGCCGAGGTACGACGACGGCTTTGTTGTTGCTGCATATTTTTTCCAAACCTAATATTGAATGTAAAAATGTAGCGGCGGTTATCCCACTTGCTTCTGATCTGCATTTCAAATTGATCCAGGTCAGTGTATCCTCTAAATTTCTGGATCCAGAAAGGGTCACGCATATTGAACCTCACGGTTCCCCTGCCTTTTAAAACTTGTTTGCCCGCCCCTAAAGAAAATACGCCCATTGGCCTGGCTACAATTACACCGCTTGATAAGTTTTCACTTTGATAAAAGCCGCTTAATTCAGCAGTCCATCCTGCTTTAAAAGTAAATTGATTGCTCACATTCGCCATAAAACTTGGGGCAGAAATTTCTATTTTTTCATTACCTACAAAGCCTTCATATTTGTTGATGTAGGAGTTTGTGAAAATATTAGTGGTCCACCATTTTTTAACAGGATAATTCCAGTTGATGCTTAATCCAATATTTCTATTGTCTGCAAGATTTTCTTTAGTAAGGTAAGTAGTATAATTGTCTCCTGTTTTGAAAGTATGCAGTACATCATTGATTATTCCCTTAGTAGTTGAATAGTTGAATGAAATATTTAACTGGCCTTTGTAGTTATAACTAGCCTCAATATTATTGCTGAACTGCGGCTGAAGGTTAGGATTACCCTGCCTGTAAGTAAACCTGTCTAACAGGTATTGAAATGGATTTAGATCCTGATAACCGGGCCTGTTTATTCTGCGTCCATAAGATAAGCCAAAAGTACTTTTTTCATTTAGTTTATAACTAACATAACTGGTCGGGAATACTCTTAGATAATTCAGTGAAAAGTTTTTGTTTTGTGATAATTGATTACCCTTCGCAATAGTTTGCTCAGCCCTCAACCCCAATTGCACACCCCATTTTTTCATTTGCTTATTTAAATTGACATACGCAGCATTGATATTTTCTTTATAAATAAAATGATTGCTTCGGGAATAATCTGTTTCCCATTTATCCATAGTTTTATTGTAAAAAGTATATTGGGCATCATTATCTGTTTTTACAAAACTGGTTTTCAATCCCGCTTCCAACTTTACTTCACCTTTCATTGGTTGAACATAATCAGTCTTAAAGCTAAAAATATCAATATTTGCGGGCAAGTAGCCTCTTAGTAAATAAGGGTCTTCCGTAAGTACATCATCATTATCATAGAGGTAATTATCAGAAAATTGTTTGCCTTTGGTACGGTACAAAATATAATCAACATCTGCAGTTAATTCTTTCCCTTTTGTATTGATCAGGTGGCGTATGTTTCCATTGAAACCCACATTTGTCCATGGGTCATTATTTTGTGAATTGGCCACATTATAACTTATAAAATTATGCAGGCTATCATAGATGAGTGCGGACCCGGAGGAAGTAAACTTACGACTATCGATTAACCCGGTGATCACTGTGCCAATTGTTGTTTTTTTACTGACAGTATAATCAAGCCCTACCTTAAAGTTTTGCGGAGTGCCTTTAAATTTTCCATAGGTAGATTGTGAAAAATAGCGATTGAAATCGTCATTTCTTGACTTTCTGAACTGCCTGTCAATATTAATACTATTGAATCCTTCCCAATAGGAATATCCAAGGGAGCCAAACAAGTTCATTTTGTTTTTACGCCAATTAAAATTCACGCTATTCGTGTTTTTAAAATAGTTGGCGAAGATGGCGCTGGTACTGAAGTTTCCATTAAATCCGTTTGCCTTATTTTTCTTTGTTTTGATATTAATGATCCCTGAATTTCCTGAGGCATCATATTTTGCAGAAGGCTGCGTCATTATTTCAATTTGGTCGAGTTGGTTGGCAGGCATGTTTTTCAAAAAATTGGCAAGATCCTGTCCGCTTAAATAGGAAGGTTTTCCATCAATCAGAATGATGACGCCGCTCTTCCCTTTTACGCTGATATTGTCATTGTTATCAATAGAAACTCCAGGCGACTTTTCCAATACTTCCATAGCTGATAACCCGGTATTGGTAGGCGATGCGTCTACATTTACAACTGTCTTATCAATCAGGTTTTCAATAAGAGGCCTTTTACCCACCACCGTTACATCAGCCAGCTTAGTACCCGATTGCTCCAATTGAATCTCACCAAGCATTACGGGTGTTGCATTCACTGTTAGCTTTTTGTAGATACTTTTAAAGCCTACCCTGGTAAACGACACAAGGAAATCGCCTTCTTTTAAACGGTCAATCTCAAAACTGCCATCTTTTCGGCTCAGTTCCATTTTGACAATGCCCGAATCTTTTATATTTAAAACACTTATAGTAGCAGACTCTACAGGCGTGCCGTTGGAAATAATAATTCCTTTTACTACACCGTTTTTAGGTTGGCAAAAAGCCGTTCCGGATAGTAAACATAATACGATGAGCAGGTAGATCTTTTGCATAGTGTTAGTTTAACAACAATGTGAAATTCTACAAGGAATGAAGAAATTGAAAGCGAATATTTATGAGAGGTAAAATTAATTGGTAAGTGGCCCGGTGTGAAGCGAAGTAAGGTAATTTATTTACAAGGATGTTATTGAATAAATATCAAGGTATACGACCTTGGCGATGATTTTTGTTCAGGTTTTCGCTGTTGATAAAAAGGATAGAAACATTTCAAGTTTTATTCGGCTCAAAACTTTGCATCATTAATTTCAATCCAATATCCATCGGGATCTTTTAAGTAAATTTGATTCACTCCGTCTACCCTTTTTGTAACCTGCATTTTTTGTCCTGCCCAGTTTTCGTATTCGATTGTATGTTTTTCTAAATTTTTAATGAATGCGTTCACGGAGGAAACGCTAAAGCAAAGATGATTATTCTTTTCATGGCTGGAAAACTCCTTTGCTCCCTGTATCAGGTGTAGATGACTCTTGGGACCAATTGAAAACCAGGTATGCCTGCCATCGTGAAATGGTTCTGGTATGGTATCCAGCTGTATCACATTTTGATAAAAAGCAGTACTTATTTTAAGATCAACTACATAGGTAGCAATATGATTTAACGCTGGTTTTATTTTGCCTTCAATCGCCTGGGAGTACATTTTAACGGTAGTGATAACACAAAGCATGGAAAACACAAAAACATAAAATAACTTTTTCATTTGCGCAGTAATTAAGAAAGAAAGTTACGTATTAGTTTCACATTGCCGGATAAAGTAATTTTAACCTTACCTAAAATTTCTCAGGCGCTATGGCACGGTTTAAATTAATTTTAATTCTTCCACTATTACTTCGTGAAAAATTGCCTCATTTTCCAATACCCATTGTGGTAATGGCTGCTTAATAACCTTCCAGGTATTGTCTATTTTTTGAATATTGAAAAATACCCGGGAATCACGCTCATCTACTACATCTACAGTAAACATGCCTTCCTGGTGATCATTTAATTTTCTAAAATTAAATTCCTTTAATCTTCCATTCGCTTTGATCAGTTTTGTAAACTGAATATTTTTGGTGAATTTGAATTGCATTTTTGGGGAGGTTTTATTACAAAAATAAAGCAATAACCATACTATAATCACAAAAATTATTCTTTAACAGCATTAATTTTTTGAAATTTTTCCTCTGTTGAATACCAATAGGATTGGGGTAATGAGTAGATATTCGATTAAATGTTATTTTAAAGACATAATATTTTTGGACATTAAGAATGTTACTTAAGGTTTTACATATACATTTTATGGGTATACAAAGTCAACCGAAAGACACGATATTTTAAAAATGGTTGATAAATCTGCTAACGGTAATAATCGAAACCAAAAAAATAGTGTTGCATAATAAATTTGAAATAACAGCGTTCATACTATACAAGAATATTTTATCCGTTCACCCTCAAACCCCTCCAACATGGAAAAAATCGCCGTAAAACTGATCATGGCATCAAGTGCCCTCGTATTTTGTTTCAGTGTTTACAAACTTGTTATTGACCTGGTTTAATCTTCTCATTTAAAGCTTATTGTGATTAAAATTAGTTCTTGCTTTAAAAAGCAGGTGATTAAATTTTTAAGTAGACAACAATGCTAAGAAACAGGTAACCCAAAAATGGGCCGTAGCAATACGGCCCATTTTTTATCCTAAATTTTCATTCTTCCGGCTGGGGTTCACTTAATTGCCCGAGTTAAGGATTTTGTTTCAAAAAACAAATGATCAAGGAGGTACACTTTGAGCCATTTTGTATTACTAGTGCCCGATGATTTAAAAGCAGAGGGCCAGATAAAAATCCGGCCCGTTTGAATTTCCATATCCTTTGAGAAAACCTATTGTTTTAAAAAACGAACTTTTAGTAGTTCTGCATTTATAAAATAAAAATAGCTCGGTTAACTAAATAATAATGCCTGGGATTAGTAGGCGGTTCATTTGATTCAGCAAGCGGTTCTTTCTATATGTAGATGGGCAATGAAGAATTGTTGCCCCGTTGTTGGTGATCAATTAAATGATTGAAGCCGATACTTCGGAGCAGAGGGAATTAAATAATTTTTCTGCTCATAATGTATTTGATGGATTGAGGCAAATAGCCTTGTATCTGAAGAAATTGAATGATTACCTGTTCTGTCTGACCTTATACTTTTTATTCACTTTCGGGTTATTGAAATAGTCATCTAATTCTTTACTGTTTAAATTTTCGTCGGCAATAGGCACATCAATCAGTTGAATTTGCATTTGCTTTAATTCATCTTTCAGTTTTTTCGTCTTCACTAATATATCAGGATCCCGGTCACCAACAATCGTATTATCTGCTACCAGGTACTCTAATCGTTTTATACTGTTTCTAATCAATGAGGCCGTATTCTGGTCAGAACTGTTGTTAGGAGCGGTAGCTTCTTTCACCGGGACCAGCGCTACACCCACGCTTGGAAGAATTTTGCCTGCAGTCTTTTGATCACTGTTAGGCATAGATGAAAATACAGTTCCTCCTAAACCCGTAGCTGCTGAACCCAGGTCAAATCCCGTTCTTGTTTTTTTTGTTCTCTTTAGTTTCCTGTCTACAATTCTGAAACTACTTTTTAACTGCACTATATAATCCGTCACATCTTTTCTAAGTTTTTCAAACTCCAATACTCTTTGAGGATAATTAATATTTTCCCTTACATATACATGGATGATTGCTGTATCCCTGTTGCTGAATTTATTGGTACCTACGAAATACAATTCCAATAATTTTTGTTTTTCCTTATCGGATTCTTTTACAAAGTCAAAAGGTGCATACCAGGTATAATCATCATTACATTTACTTACCGGTGTAAGCGATTTAGCCTGGTAGTTACTGAAATAATTAATTTCTTCTATAGGGAAACTGCCATTGTCACATTGCAACTTAAAACTAATCGTATCGCCTTCTTCGATATACAGTGTATTGGTTACCGTAGGTTTAATTTTTGAGGGAATAATTTCTGTGCTGTAAAACAACAGCATAAAAGATGTGTCTATCCTTTCAGTAGGATTGTTTAAATTCTGGAGGCCAATATTAACTTTGTATTCGTAATCATATTTCAGCTTGCCGGAAAGGAAAAATGATTTCTCGGCCTTAAAAGTTAATACTCCATTGTCCTTGTTGATTTTTAAACCAACCGGCGAATTTTTAAGATACCAATAGTATTGAGACTGATCTTTGTTTATTTCAAAAGCATACTTTAATGTAGAGTCGACATGCAGGGTGAAATAAGGATTTATGTTTTTGATTCTAAGCGTAGAATCCGTATAATTTATTGTTTTTTGAGTGGTGTCCTGTGAATTCTGTGCCTGAACCGCCAACGAAAAAAGAGAAAACAAACCTGCAATTGTCACTTTATTTATACCCATGATGGAATTTGAACTTAAACGATAAAAGTACAAAGATAAAAAGTAAAAAGCCATCCTGAAAAATCAGGACGGCTTTTTTACCAAAACCTATTTATGCAAATTGTTTATTCATCGAATCATTCACCAAATTAAAGAGACGATAGTTTTGATAAAGGACTATTGAACTGTAATTTCTTTACTGGCAGTTTTAGCAATTTCTTTTTTTGGAAGAGTCAGTTTTAAAATGCCATTTTCATATTTTGCATCGATTGCGCCAGCCTCAATTTTTTCATCTAATGTAAAACTGCGCTTAAATGCTTTATTAGTGAATTCGTTTCTGATCACTTTTTCATTTTCGTTTTTGGATACTAATTTTTTGTCAGCACTGATGGTTAGAATATTTGTTTCCACTTTAATGTTTAAATCTGCCTTTTCTAAACCTGGTACTGCTAACTCCAATTGATAAGCGTTTTCGTTTTCAATGATATTTACTGGCGGAAAGCTGAAAACATCTTGTCTTAAAGTTTTTGCGAATGTTACTGGCAAATCATTAAAAATGTCGTTCATCAATCCATCAAATGTTTTTGTAACTGGGTTGTTAACTTTTACGAGTGTCATAGTGATTATAGTTTTTTTGTTTTTTAATTTAAATTCATACTAGGCTTTGCAAACACTATTCCGATGATATTTTCCACCATAATTGTCTACCAATGGGCCGCAGTTGCGTCATAATGTCTCTTTTTATTAAAAACAAGCGACTTTGTGTCACCTTAACGTAGGGTGTTAAAACATTCAAATTCTTCAATGAGTTATTCATTTCTTGTGTAAATTTGTGTTCTAAAAAATAAAATATGTATCCAGCTGAAATTGTAATACCAATGAAAGAAGAGTTAACCGAAAATGGCTTTGATGAAATGTTAACCGCTTCAGAAGTAGAAGAAAAAATAACAGACGAAGGAACCACGTTGGTGGTAATTAATTCAGTTTGCGGTTGCAGTGCGGGTACAGCAAGGCCGGGAGTATTGATGGCCGTGCAAAATAGTTCCAAAAAACCCGATCACTTGGCAACCAGTTTCGCAGGATTTGATGTTGATGCTGTTAAGAAAATAAGGGAACATTTGATGCCTTATCCTCCTTCTTCGCCTTCTATAGCATTATTTAAAAATGGCCAATTGGTGCATTTTATAGAAAGACACAATATTGAAGGACGAAGCGCTCAAATGATTGCTGAAAACCTGATGGGTGCTTTTGAACAACATTGTAACTAAGATATTTTGAGTTAGTAAGTGATCCTGTAGTGAATGCTACAGGATTTTTTATTGTCTGATATGATCACTATCCTTTAGTGTGCATAGGGGCTAGCTTCTATAAAATTGCTGCACTGCTTCAATCACAAACTAAAATGTTGAATCCGTATAATTGAATATCTTGCACGTCACAAATTTCTAAATTAAAATAATGTATCCGAATTTATACTACGTTTTTAAAGATTGGTTTGGGGTTGAGTGGGAGGTTCTTAAAGTATTGAACACTTTTGGTTTAATGGTCGCTATGGGCTTTATCGTTGCAGCCATGGTAATTGCGAGCGAATTAAAACGCAAAGAAAAACAGGGACTGTTATTTCCGCGGCAAGAGTTTATTACAGTTGGAAAACCCGCTACACTAGCGGATCTACTGATCAACTTTGTAATTGGATTTGTATTTGGTTTTAAATTATTTGGATTCATTTTTAATAAGCCTGCCGACATTAGTCCACAGGCTTATATTTTTTCAATGGAAGGCAGTTTAGCCGGAGGAGTAGTTCTGGCGATTGTTTTAACAGCATTGAAATGGTGGGAAAAGAACAAACAAAAATTAAAGGAACCTGAGCAAAGAAGTATTCGCATCTGGCCACACGACAGGGTAGGTGACATCGTTATTATCTCTTTGATATTTGGAATTTTAGGAGCCAAGCTTTTTGATAACCTGGAAAATTGGGATGATTTTATTCAGCACCCCATCGAAAGAATTTTTTCCGCAGGGGGCTTAACTTTTTATGGAGGTCTGATAGCTGCTGGTATTGCCTTATGCGTATACGCATATAAGAAAGGGATAAAATTAATTCATCTGATAGATTCTATTACGATTGCTATGATGCTGGCGTATGCGGTGGGCCGTATTGGCTGCCAGGTTTCCGGCGATGGCGATTGGGGTATTTATAATAGCGCCTATGTTACTGACAACAACGGTAAAGTAGTGGAAGCAAGGCCCGGTGATTTTCAAGCACAATTGGTGAAACATAAATCTTACTTTTTAGAAGGAGCGGTTTTAGACTCAGGGAAAACTACTGTTACTTATGTTACTGATAGAAAAAGCACCAGCCTGGAAACAGTTCCCCACAGGTACGTAAAGGCACTATCCTTTATGCCCGTTTGGATGGTGGCTTATAATTATCCCCAAAACGTAAATAATGATGGGATGCTAATTGCTGATAATTACGAAGATCATAACAGGGTACTTCCGATCCCTGTTTTTCCTACACCTTTTTATGAGACAGTGGCTTGTACGTTACTCTTTTTAATGTTATGGGCCGTGCGCAAACGGATTCAAGTCGCAGGAACGATTTCAGGCATCTATTTCATTTTGAACGGTTTAGAGCGTTTTCTAATAGAGAAAATCCGGGTAAATAATCAATACCATTTTTGGGGTATTCACCCTAGCCAGGCTGAAATAATTTCCTTTTTTCTTATTCTAATTGGTATTGTTATTCTCGTAATGGTGCACTTAAAGCATTTACAAAAAAAATAATCTCTACTTAGTCGTCCCTCAAAAAGTAGATTTTAGTTTTAGGGCAATAAAATTCCAGTAAGCTGCTGCAATATATCTGCAGATGAGTAACCAGCGTCTGATTGCCTCTGTTTGCCAGAGGATCATCGCTCGTT
>JBDSAA010000143.1:0-22485 GCA_039922375.1 Ferruginibacter sp. | reverse complement strand
GAATTTTTATTAAACGGTGTGCCGTACGAAAAATATTCAGCACACATTGGCAAGTATCCCTGCGTAATGATTGCGCCTGATGATATTGAGCTCATAACGGGTGGCAGCGAAGAAAGAAGGCGCTTTATAGATACACTGCTAAGCCAGCTTGATGCTGAATACCTGCAGCAATTGATAGTTTATACAAAGGTATTGCAGCAGCGAAACAGCCTGTTAAAACGATTTGCTGAACTAGGTAAAACGGATTGGGCTTTGCTGGAAGTGCTGGATGAGCAATTGGTAAAACCGGGCAAATATATTTATGCTGTGCGAAAGGATCTTACCAGCAATATGATTCCTTTGGTGCAAAGGTTTTACAAGCAAATTGCTAATAATGAGGAACTGGTAACACTGCAATATGAAAGCCAGTTGGACAATGCTGATTTTGAAAGTTTATTGAATCAATGCCGTGAAAAGGATTTCATCTTGCAACGTACCAACGGAGGAATTCATAAAGATGATATTGGTATACGTTTAAACGGACAGGTCTTTAAAAGCTTTGCTTCGCAGGGGCAGCGTAAAAGTTTATTATTCGCATTAAAGCTGGCTGAGTTTGAATTATTAAAACTAAGTAAAGGCTTCCCTCCTCTCCTTTTATTGGATGATGTATTTGAAAAATTAGATGATCAGCGGATGCAGAATTTATTGCATTGGGTATGCAATGAAAATGAGGGCCAGGTTTTTATAACCGATACCCACAAAGAAAGACTGGAGCAAGCATTTGCTTCATTAAACATTTCAAACCAGGTTATAGAATTAAAATAATTTATCCCCATTTTTCTAAAAACATTGGGTTATGCTATCAAATAAAAACTGCGCAATAAATTAAAATTATCTTTACCAAATGGGAGAATTATCAATGCAGGACGCCATAAAACAATTCCTAAAGCAGAGCCGCTTGAAAGGAAATATTCAGGCCCTGCAAATTGAAGACGTATGGGAACAAATAATGGGAAAAACGATTGCACGGTACACTGATAAAATCCAGATCATCAACCAGACTTTATTTATTAGTTCAACTGTGGCCCCTTTAAAAAATGAATTGCTTTACCAAAAAGAAAAAATAATTGAAAGGGTAAATGAAGCACTCGGTGATAAGGTAATCAATGATGTCGTGATAAAGTAACTGTCTTGGTTCGACTTGCCTTCATGTGAGGATAAATGCAATCATTTTATGTACCAGGCTTTTGTTTTTCAATTAAGCTTCACTGGCGTCGCACTCTTGTACTTCACATCTTTATGGATCTTGTCCACCTTTTGCACAAGCACATTCAAATCAGCATTTCTCAGGTAAATCAGACATCAGACATCATAAATCAGTCGTCAGGTTCTCACCCTCGGATCTACCACACCATACAACACATCTGCAAGCATATTTATCAGGATAAAAATACAGGCGCTGATCAATACAGAGCCCATTACCACAGGATAATCCAGTTTTTCAAGTGCATCCACCGTGATTTTTCCAATGCCCCTCCATCCAAAAATATATTCCACAAAAAACGCCCCGGCCAGCAATTCGGCAAACCAACCTGTAATGGCTGTTATCACTGGATTCAGTGCGTTTCTTAAAGCATGCCGAAAAATCACCGTTCGCTTGCTGAGACCTTTCGCATAGGCAGTTCGGATATAATCCTGGTTCATCACATCCAGCATCGAACTCCGTGTAAGCTGGGTAATGATTGCAAGCGGACGTATGCCCAATGTAAAAGCAGGGAGTATAAGATTTTTTAATGTCAGGTATTTTTCACCGGTCACTTCATCAATATCAAACCAGCTACCCGTTAAATTCAAACCAGTATAAGGATGCAGCACTATGCCAAATAGAAAAGCAATAATGATCGCCATAAAAAATGAGGGAGCCGATATGCCGGCTATGCTGGAAAAAACGGCCGTGGTATCCATCCAGCTGCCTTTTTTAACGGCTGCTATCACACCTAATAAAATGCCAAAAAAAGTAGCGAAGATCATCGCGGCTATGGCTAACAGTAAGGTGCCGGGCAAGGCTTCCATCAGCACTGTTCCAACATTTTTTTTTGTTTGATAGCTCTTGCGGAGATAGGGCGTTTTTAGACCCACTTTGATATTTTTGCCTATAAATATGCCCTGCAATTCTTTCTTTGCAATATCTTCTTTACTGTGAATACAAATGGGCGACACATCATTCAAATACAAAACAAACTGCTTCCACTTTGGCTGATCCAGGTATAGATCCCGACGGATGTTCTCCATTGTTTTTTTATCACCGGTCTGCCCCACAATTAATCTTGCAGGATCGCCAAACCCCTGGAACATGATGAACACGAGTACCACCACCCCGAACAATACCAGCAGGGAATAAAATGTTCTTTTTAAAAAATATCTCATCGTGAATGGTTAATGGCCAATCAATGCCGTTTTGTTAAGGATGATCCTTTTCTTGCTCCTCATTGCTGTAAATGTAAAAGTGAGTGACACAACGATGCCTAATTGAAAACAACTGTTGGTTACCAAATCGAATTTATTAACCGCCCCGAAATTGTGCAGGAACAGTTGTAAAGCTCCCCATGCGTTATTTTAAAGCATTCTTAATATCAGCCCAGCTATACTTTTGCTGCACTACGGCGCCTTTCATCACAAACAATGTTGGATTGGCCCTGGCGGCAGTTTTAATTGCAGTAGCATCGCTGGTTAAGACTTGTATATTGTATGCATTCCTGACGTTAAAAAAATCATTTACTTTTTCTTTATCGGATGTAATAATATAAATCGGCCGGTTATGCTGCCTGGCATATTGCGCAAGGTCGCTGAATGCTGTTGACCACCTGCTGATACCATCACTCATGTTTTGTAAAAAGAATAAATAATAATCACCGGCCTGGCCAAGCACTTCTTCTGTTACATTTACGCCTGCCGAATCTGTCAAAGAAAAATCATTTATCGAAGGGGTATTATTTTTTCCTTTCGTTACAAGCAGTTGCTTGCGCTCTGAAAATTGCCAGGTGCTGTCTGGAAGATTATCTGTTGTGAAATCTTTTTTTACACCGCCTTTTTCATACACAAAACTGTAGTCATATTTATCAGCAATTGCACCTGCCGGCATTTTTCTAAGTTCAAGTATATTATTTCCTTTTCTGTATGGAAGGCAATCTTTTAATGGCAAATGTTTTAAAACATACAATTGCAAAAAAGTAGCCGCCATTACACTGAGAAAAACAACTACCGCTCCCAGCATCGGTTTTCCAAATGGTTGAATGTATTTTTTAAAAACCAGTAAGAAAATGATCAGTACGGTGAGTATGATATCCTTGATGAAAGTTTGTATTGGAGTAAGCGGTATACAATCTCCAAAGCAGCCGCATGCCCTTATTTTGCCGGTGAATAAAACATAGCCAGTTAAAAAAGTAAAAAATAAAGTAAGCAATAATAAAAGAGTTAATGTCAGGTTCTTTTTCCAAACCATCAGTAACGCCACACCTAATGCTATTTCCAACACGATCATCATAATAGCGAACCATAAAGACTGTGTATGCAAGGAGTTCATAAGGCCAGGCATATATCCGTCACTTGCCCATACTTCAAAAAACTCCTGCATTTTATACCCCAATCCCAATGGGTCAATAGCTTTTACTACGCCTGAAAAAATAAACAAAACACCCACAAGGATAAGGGCAATACGAACTGCTGTTTTCATTTATAAAAAGATATTAATGATGATAATGTGTAATTACAGATGATTGATACGGTAACGAATGCAACTTCTTATTGGTATATGCTGTGAATGCCCTGTTCATTGTTTGCTGTAAGTATATAATTTTGTGGCAGTCAAAAATACCGTTTCTAACTGATGTACACACTTAACTGCAAAGGAAAATTATTAGCTATCACTGAACCTTTGGTTATGGGGATTATCAACGCCACGCCTGATTCGTTTTATACGGGCCATGTTTCCCTGGGATTGGATGGCATAACAGCACTCGCAGATAAAATGATAAGTGAGGATGTTACAATACTTGATATAGGAGGTCAAAGCACACGCCCCGGTAGCGAAAGAATTTCCTCACTGCAGGAAGCGGAACGGGTTATACCTGTAATAAAGGCCATCAGATCAAAACATCCCGCTATCATCATTTCAATAGATACTTATCATAGCAGTGTGGCGACAAAAGCTGTTGATGCAGGTGCATCTATTGTAAATGATATCAGCGGTGGCGCAATGGATGAAGCAATGATTACCACCGTCGCCGCTTTGAAAGTTCCTTATATCTGTATGCACATGAAAGGTACCCCTGCAACTATGCAAAAGGAAGCAGCGTATGAAGATGTGGTTAGAGAAGTGCTGGATTATTTTATCATGAAAACCGAGGAATGCAAACAGGCAGGAATATCCAACGTAATCATAGATCCCGGCTTTGGCTTTGGTAAAACTATTGCCCACAATTTTCAATTACTAAAACATCTGTCAGTATTCAAAATGTTGGAAAAGCCAATATTGGCCGGTCTGTCAAGAAAAAGCACCATTTACAAAACGCTTGGTGTTTCAGTAGTGGAAGCCTTAAATGGTACCACGGTATTAAATACGATTGCACTTATAAATGGTGCTTCCATATTAAGAGTACATGATGTAAAGCAGGCAAAAGAGGCGGTGACTCTTTTAGAACAATTTAAGAAAGCATAAAATTAAACCATACACCTTCGGTGTACTGTTAAAAAAAGAGCATAAAAAAAGCGTTCCGCAATACGGAACGCTTCAGCTTTGCATATTATCAACTATTTTTTTGCAGGTGCTTTTTGTGCAGACTCCATAGCTTTTTTCTGTTCAGCTTCCATTTTCTTTCTTAATACTTCAGCGTCAGCCTGTGCCTGTGCTACATTCACCACATCTACCACTTCCACTTCAAAAAGTAAATTTGCATTTGGTTTAATTTCGCCACCAGCGCCTTGTGAACCATACGCCAGTGGAGAAGGTATGTATAGTTTTGCTTTACCACCTTTTTTCAAAAGAGATAAACCATCTGTCCAACCTTTGATAACACTACCTTGTGTGCCTGGAATTGCGCCCATATACACTGGAAATACTTCTGTGTGACCAAACGCAGTATCCCTGTTTGAATCAAAAACTTTTCCTCCGTCCAATGTTTTACCGGTATAAAAAACTTTCAATACTTTAGAAGTATCAACGGCTTCGCCTTCGCCCGGAGCCAGAATTTCTACATAAGTTCCCTGTGGTGCTTTTACAGCCTGTATGTTATTTTTGGCTAAATATTCTGCAATTATCTTATCGTCCTTTTTCAATTGCTCAATGGCTTTTACGGAATCTTTTGACTTTGCCAATACCATTTGAGTTTGATAAGCGCTGTCCGCAGCTTCTTTCGTCAGAAATATACTTACAATTTTGTAGTGAGCAATAATGTAAGCACCTTTTTTCATGAACGGAGGAGTGTTTCCGCCTTTCATAATGCTGTCAGTTAGTTGTTTCACTACTATGCTGTCACCCTTTCTAGACTGATTGAAAATTTTAAAATAAACAGGTGGGATAGCCGCTGAATCCATGGTAACAATTTGGTTTGAAACTGTTCTTGAGTCAAACAAAATAGTATCTTTTCCGGCACCACTATAAACCTGGTCAAATTGAATTTCAAAGAAATTGCCATTTTGCAAAGTCTTACCCTTACCATCAGAAATGATCTTGTATTCCAATCCACCTTCAGTTTTCTTAAAAGGTTTGGTACAGCTTGCAAATAACAATGATGTTACTGCCAATAGATAAAAAAAATGCTTCATTTGTATATGTTTAAAATTGATAATTGCTTAATTGATCCTTGTTCTCTTTCATAGCAGCAATGAATTTTTCTATCACTACTTCAAGAGGGTCCTTACTTTGTCCACCGGCTGCATTAAAATGTCCCCCACCGTTAAAATATTTACGGGCAAAGGTATTTACATCAAACCCTCCCTTGCTTCTGAACGAACACTTGCGCTCCTCTCCCCTGTCAATAATTATTGCAGCAAGTTTTATTCCTTTTATACTCAACGGGTAGTTTACCAGCCCTTCCGTATCGCCTGTTATAATATTGTACTTTATCAGGTCCTGCTGAGGCACGGCTATCAAAGCAGTGTTGTATTCGTAAAAAACTTCCATTCTGTTTTGCAAAACATTGCCAATAAAACGAAAGCGGTTTTCCAGGTAATTGTCAAAAAGCTCTTCGTGTATCCGGCTGTGTTGCAACCCTTTGCCTTTAAGGTGCGCCACCATGGTGTGAACCGCCCCCGACGTAATAGGAAAACGAAAAGATCCGGTATCAGTCATTACGCCAGCGTATAAACATTCCGCTACCTGTTCATTTATCTTGTCATCATTACCAGAATCTATTATAAAATCATACACCATTTCGGATGTCGAACTTTTGGTAGTGTCACTAATTCCATAGGCGAATTTATCTTCCTGTGGCTCCTGGTGATGGTCGATCAAAATTCGCTTTGCTTTGGCATTGCTTAACTTCTCCTCCATCCGTTTTGTTCGGCTGAGGGTATTAAAATCAAGACAAAATATCCAGTCTGCTGCATCAACTGCCGCATTGGATTCTGCAGTAAACCTTTCATAATCCAATACTTCTTTTGTACCCGGCATCCAGTCAAGAAAATCGGCCCAGTTGGTGGGTGAGATTACTGTGACCTGGTGACCAAGTTGTTTTAAAAAATGGAATAATCCAAGGGAAGAACCCATTGCATCGCCATCTGGTTTTTGGTGAGTGGTAATTACCACCTTTGCTGGTTCCTTAAGTAAAGGATATATTTGGTTGATCTGCTGCATAAAGCGGCGCAAAAGTAGGATAAAAATATCAGTATATGGCTGATGTTTAATTTTTTGATGGCGGATGTCGGATGTACTTGCCGCTTCATTTTCTACTATACGGATTATGGTTTGATTCCAGGATTTCTATAAAACATGCAGGTTAAAAAAAATCAGACATCCATAAATCATACATCAGACATTGAACCTATCTTTGCGCCTCAAATTTAAAAATATGAGTAACAGAACCTTCACAATGATTAAACCCGATGCCACTGCAAAAGGAAATACGGGTGCAATTTTGGAAAAAATAAATGCTGCGGGCTTTAAAATTATTGGATTAAAGATGCTGCATTTGTCAGCAGAAAAAGCAGGGGAATTTTATGCAGTACACAGGGAAAGGCCATTTTATGGAGAATTGGTAGAATTCATGAGTCGTGGGCCTATTACTGCGGCTATTTTAGAAAAAGAAAATGCGGTAGAAGATTTTAGAATACTGATTGGCGCTACAAACCCAGCCCAGGCAGATGAAGGGACCATACGGAAGTTATATGCAACTTCAATTGGTGAAAATGCGATCCATGGCAGTGATAGCGATGCAAATGCTGCGATTGAAGGCGATTTCTTTTTTAGCAAACTTGAGCAGTTTTAAAAAAAACACTTTATAAAAAAAGCCGTTGACATGTTCTCAGCGGCTTTTTTATGCATGGGGATAAAATATATCCTTGTTTAACCACATACACATTTGGGTCAATAAGTTTTAAACGCATTTATTTTGCATTACAGTAAGCATTTATTTTATTCCTAATCAATATGAAAACTTTTATTCTTTCAAGATTAATAAAGCAATTAAACGTATCTATTCGTGAGCAAAGATTAGTCCTTAACACGCCATTTTTATTTTTTACAAATCAACCATTAAACTTAACTTACACATACGATTATTTGCAGCATTATCTCATAAACTTATTACCAGATCCTTCAAGCATGTTGCGGTTAAAATGAAACCGATATTACTCCTATAAGAGCCTTTACTTTATCCTGAAATCCAACGATTGGTTATCGCAACGCTTTGTAGATTAAACAACTTAATATGAAGGGAAGCCTCCTTCCAAAGGATGAAGAACTCAGGTTGAAAAATCTTTTGTCATACGATGTATTGGATTCCCCTGAAGAAAAGAATTTCGATGATCTGGCTGAATTAATCGGCCAGGTTTGTAATTGTGAATTTGCACTAATAACTTTTATAGATGAAAACCGGCAGTGGTTTAAGGCAAGGAGAGGAATTAATGTTAAAGAAAGCCCAAGGGATAACTCGATTTGCGCCACCACTATCTTACAGGATAACGTGATGGTAATTAAAAATGTAAAAAAGGATAAGCGTTTTCTTAATAATACAAATATAATCCCGGGATACAGCCTGGCCTTTTATGCAGGAGTGCCAATAATAAGTGCCGCTGGATTTAAAATCGGATCTGTTTGCGTAATGGATAAAAAGCCGAAGGCATTTTTTAGCCCTCAACAAAAAAATACATTAAAAATTATTGCATACCAGGTCGCTGCATTGCTTGAACTAGGAGTTAAAAATAAATATATCAAGGCGCAAAGCGACGCATTGCTTGCAGAGGAGAAAAAAATTGTGCAACTCACGCTTACCGGGCAGGATGAGGAGAAAGATTTTATAGCGAATGAATTACATGAAAATTTTGCGCAAACCCTCGCTGCTACCAAACTCTACCTTGACTTTGCAGAACAATCTAAAGAACTCAGTACTGATTTTATTAAAAAAAGCAAAGCCAATATTTTGCAGATAATAAAAGATATAAAAGCACTGTCAAGATCTATGCTTCCCAGCACTTTTGAAAATGCTAATTACCTGGGTTTTATACAAGAAATGTTGAATGAATATGGCCAACAAAATGACAAGAAAATTTCCTTCCGGCATGAAGGTAGATTGGATTGCTACGATTCAAAGATCGGCCTTACATTATTCAGGATCATCCAGTATCAATTAAAAAATGCCCATAATTGTGGGGCAAAAAAAGTATCGATAAAAATCAAAACCGGTAAAAGCATCAGGCTCGAATTTACAGATGATGGAAAAGAAAGTCATGGCTTTGAACCGGAACGAAATATGCTTTTACAACATATTGAAACCAGGATAGGAATGGTAAAGGGAACTGTAAGTGTGAATATTGATAAACAGGGACATAATTTATTAAACATAGAAATACCAGTAGCGGTGGAGCATCATTAGCTGTCAACATTGTGCTACACTCCACTTAATGGGCAAAGTCCATTTCATAATCCCCTTTTATTCTTTCGATAGAAGGATTAAAATAGCCAAATTTTACATTGGGAAATTCTTCATGGATCAACTCCATAAACTGTTTTACACCCATACATTCTCCTGTATCTGTCACCCCTATCTTGCCCAGGTACCAATCAGGATCGATATTAAAATTACGCCACTGGATCATGCACAGATCGGTTTCTTTTATCAGTTTACGCAAGGCTTCATATTCTTCAATACTATCTGTCATACCCGGAAAGACAAAATAGTTAATGCTGGTCCACCCTCCGTAACTCCGCACAATTTTCAGGCTTTCTAACAGATCGGCAAACACGTAATTGTTGGGGCGGTAATATGGTGTATAAATACTTTCTCTTGCTGAATTCGTGCTCAGGCGCAAACTGTTCAAACCAGCTTCACATAAAGCTCTTACAGCATCGGGTTTACTGCCGTTGGTATTTATGTTAATACTGCCTTTTGTGGTATGTTTCCTTATTTCTATAATGCTATCCCGAATGGTTTCCCACATCAGTAAAGGTTCGCCTTCGCAACCCTGGCCGAAACTTATGATCGGGAACGGAGCAGTTTCCAAATGCGGAACAGTAAACTCAGTGATCTCCTCAGTCGTGGGCCTGAACGTAAGCCTGTCCTGTGTGCTCACAATAGTTTCTTCTACCGGTTGAAAACTGATACAGCCGATACAGTTTGCATTACACGCGGGGGAAGAAGGCACAGGACATTCCCAGCGGCCAAGAGCAAAATTCCTGGCAGCTGGACAATTGTAAGTCATGCAACAGTTTTCCATTAAATGCTTTACCAGGCGATTGTGGGGATATGCCTCCAGCAGGTGAGCCGTGCCGGTTTTTATTTGCTCTTCATCATAACCAATTGTTTCCTGCCGAATATCCTGTTCGATGCGAACGGCAGGTACATAAAACTTATCATTGAGCCAACCGGCTGCGGTGTAACAAAATAAAGGCAAAGTAGGTGCATCCGCCGCCGTTTCATAGGCGGACATGTATAAGCCGGTATGTGCAGGCGGAATGAAAGCAGCAACAGCCCAGCCTTTTTCACACAAGCGCATTTCACCTGATTGCACATCAATACCAATCCCTTTACGGCCTGGCAATTCATACAAGTTTCCTCCGAAGGGTAATTCGATCCACTCATCTAACGGCACCGGGAGAGCATCCCATCCGCTGCGGCCGGTAGCGTATAAAGTCATATCCTCGAATATATTTCCTTCTCCATCAGAGTAAAGTATATAGGGACTTTGTTGTATTTGCATAAATTATTGTCATTGATAACTTGAAGAATATGGATATTAAAACAATCCTATACTCCAATATTTTTTTTAAATGCTGCCTGCAAAAATCGTCAATTTGTCGGAGTTCCTCAATTTTTATTCGGCGCAATTAAATGATTGTTTCAGCTCGGATTACCTGAATGGCCGTCACATAAAAGTCTTACAATAGTAATTAAACTCCTCTTCATCAATAGCAGTTCTTCCTTCATCAATATTTACCTGGATCAATTTGTTATTCTTGAAATCAAGCGTAAGTAAATTGTCTTTTAATACAACATTGGAAAAATCATTCCACTGATAGGCGGGTGCTGAAAAAAGCTTCCTGATTGTAATTCCTTCGTCAGCAACTTCCAGTAAAGGTTTTTTGTATAAAAATTTTACAAGGTATCCATATAAAAGTAAAATCACCGCAAAGGCAATTGAATGAGTTGCGATAAAAAGCACTACTGCGGCAGCAGATAATAAAACGAATTTTTTAATCCTGAATTTAACCACCAATACGTTAATAAAAATAGCCGCTAAGAGGAGGACTACCGCAGATAATACATTCAAATAATAATAGTCGTCGCTTCTGTAGACCAATGCGGCTATTGCGGAAAGTGCAAGCATCGACCTGGTAACTAAAATATCTACATCAGGGCCATTGTCTTTTATGATGAAAGTGTACATACGGGAAGTGGCGCAGCACTGATGCTATTTTTAATACCGATAAATTGCTTATCGAGTTGAACGGAAAAATTAAGAAACCGATGCTGCATCTAATGCCTTCTCTGTCACCGGGGTAGCAACAGGATTGGAAGCGATCAGTAAATTACACAGCTTGTACAGGCATCTGGCGCCTACGTTTTCGTCCCATTCATCGTGGCTAACACCTACTTCATTCAGGTCAAAACCAATTATCTGGCGGCCACTTTCCAGTAGTTTTTTAAACAGGTAAAATACCTGTTCTGATTCAAAACCGCCCTGGACCGGCGTGCCAGTGTGGGGACATAGCTTCGGGTCGAGGCCATCTATATCAAAACTTATAAAAACTTTTTGAGGTAAGTGGGCAATTATTTCAGTCACTTGCTTTTGCCAGGTCTGGCCTTCATAAAGCCGTTCCTTTATATCTTTATCAAAATAGGTGATAACCCGTTGCTCACTATTCTCAATGTAGTCCCATTCCTCTTCACAGAAATCCCTAACGCCTATCTGGACTAATTTTTTCAGCGCTGGTATTTCTTCCAATGCATTATACATTATAGAAGCATGGGAATAATTAAAGTTTTCGTAAGCCTTTCTCAGATCACAATGTGCATCCACCTGCAAAATTCCAAAATCACCGTGTTTTTCTCCAATTGCCTTCAGAAACCCTAACGGTGTACTGTGATCACCACCCAATAAGGCTACTAACTTTCCACTATCCAGCAAGTCTTTTGTTTGCTGAAATACCCAGTCATTCATATATAAACTGCCGGCATTTACCTCCTTTAAGGTTTTGCACATGAATTTATTATCATCCACACTTTCGCCTTCTGCAATATAATTGATGTACAATTCTGCCTCTTTGCGGAGGTAATCACTTTTCATCAAAATCTTCCTATCCACGGGACGCATAAAAAATCCCTGTTTCCAGGCATCTTTTATTTCAGGATCAAAAAGGTCGATCTGTATACTTGCTTTAAAGACATGTTCGGGAGCACGGGCTGTACCTGCATTGTAACTCACTGTAACTTCCCAGGGTACAGGTAAAATTATTAACCTGGCTTCTTCTTCAGTAAAGGGTAAACCGAAGATATTATTGTTAGGATTACCTACTGTATTAGGATCAAATTGAGAGAGGTCCGTCATCTACTGATTGTTGAATAAAAAAGTAAACCCTGCATTAAGGCGAAGGCGAATACAAAGATAAGCGTCCGTTTGTTAAGCGACTTATCTGTTGAAAGATATTTTACAAATGATTGGCTTATGCACCCAGGTAAATAACGGCTTTACTATTTTTTTATTGCTGGTTAAATGACTGAACATTTGTTAAACCCCTGCTGTTACGCTGAGTAGGATTGGCTGCGTTCATTTCATTCACAAATCAAAAAATCCAAACCCGTTTTGCTTTACCTTTGCCACTTAAACAGGTGGTACTATGAAAAAAACTCATATAATAATCCTGGTAGCCATTGCGGCGGCTATTGGTGCATTACTAATGATGTCAGTCGATTTTTCTACTTATGATACAATCGAATCGGCGAAACAAAAGCAGGGCAAATTTGTGCACCTGATAGCGAAATTGGATAAATCTGTTCCATTAGATTACGACCCGGCGAAAAATCCCAATTATTTATCGTTTACGGCCATTGATAGTTTAGGCGCAAAGGCAAAAGTGGTGTATTTAAATACAAAACCTCCTGAACTGGAGCAAAGTGAAAGAATAGTTTTGAAAGGAAAGATGCAGGGAGAAATTTTCGAGTGCAGCGATATTTTGCTAAAATGTCCAAGCAAATACAAGGATGACAAAGCCCAACTGGAAAAGACTGTTGTTGAGAATAAATATTGAAATAGAGATCAGTAATTACTTGTTGATACAATATCACATTGATAGTAGTTCTTCAATGCAGCCGCCGGTCTCTGGCAACGGCTTTCAAGAAAATTCCCGGTTGAATAAACGGGAATTGTTAAAATCAACATGAGAAATTAAACATCAATCATCATTATCCCACTTTCACACAAATAACAGCGATAAAAAACCAGAGAAATTATGCAATTTGAAGGAGAACACCTGTGGATAGGGAAAGCCGGCCATTTTTTTGTACTAGTAGCTTTTACTGCTTCATTGCTTAGCACGATCGCCTATTTTATTGCTGGCAAAAAAAATGTATCGGAAGAAAGATCATCCTGGATCAGGTTTGCCAGGATCAGCTTTATTACACAAGTAGCTGCCGTACTACTGGTTTTTTCCGCTATATTTTATATTTGTTCCCATCATTACATCGAATACCTTTTTGGTTATAAGCATACTTCAAAAGAGTTGGAATTTAAATATCTTTTTGCTTCTATTTGGGAAGATCAAAGTGGTAGCTTTTTATTGTGGAGCATTTGGCATTGTGTACTCGGACTGTTTCTCATCCGCAAAAGCAAGGAATGGGAAGCACCGGTGATGTCCGTTGTGAGTTTGGCTCAACTGTTTTTAGCCATGATGATCATGGGGGTTTATATTTTTGGCACCAAGATAGGCAACAGCCCATTTGTATTGACAAGAAATGAAATCAATGGCCCCATTTTCAGTATGCCCAATTACCTCAGCCTGATGAAAGACGGGGTGGGTTTAAATGTCTTGCTTCGCAACTATTGGATGGTCATCCACCCGCCAGTTCTCTTTTTAGGTTTTGCTTCTACCATTGTTCCTTTTGCTTATGCATACGCCGGCCTACAAACCAAACGCTACGGTGATTGGGTAAAACCAGTTATACCTTGGGCATTGTTCAGTGCGTGTGTGTTAGGAGTAGGAATAATGATGGGCGCCAAATGGGCCTACGAGTCCCTATCCTTTGGAGGTTATTGGGCCTGGGACCCCGTAGAGAATGCATCAATGGTGCCTTGGTTGATACTAATTGCAGGATTGCATACCATGGTGGTTTACAAAGCTACAGGCCACTCTTTAAGGGCAAGTTACTTGTTTGCAATACTCACATTTGTGTTCATTCTATATTCTACCTTTTTGACCAGAACCGGTGTGTTGGGAGATGACTCCGTGCATGCTTTTGCTGCAGCCGGCAAGCCAATGTTCCTTCTGATACTCCTTTTGCTAGTAGCATTTGCCTTACCTGTTCTTATTTTGTTTTTTATCAATTATAAAAAAATACCTGCTATCCATAAGGAAGAATCAACTAGTTCCCGCGAGTTCTGGATGTTTATCGGTGCGTTGGTTTTCTTTTTATCAGCCATGTACATTATTGCAAAAACATCCACGCCTGTTGTCAATGCCGTATTTGGAACCAAACTGGCCCCGCCTGAAAACATCGAATTTTCTTATAATAAAGTAATGGTGTTGGTAGCTATTATTATTGGAATGTTGAGCGCCGTGACACAATACCTTAAATACAAAAGCACTCCCACCCCTTATCTTCTTAAGAAAATAGCCTTTCCCACATTGATCGCAGCTGTAATTACTGCGTTGCTGGCTATATTTTACCCAATTACTTATTACAAGGAAGGCGTGGGTTTTTTGGGAGCAATCTATTTTGCATTATTCGCAACCATTTATGCAGCCGTAGCCAATGCGTCCTATATTAGTATTGGTCTGAACGGCAAGCTAAAGGCAGCGGGCGGATCAGTAGCCCACCTTGGTTTTGGATTGATGATAGCAGGCATGCTCATCTCATCCGGCAATAAAAAAGTGATCAGTGAAGAAAAGTTTAAAGACTTCGTAATTCAAATGGGAGTCGATCCGCTTACAAAGCAACAGGATAATCCAGCAGAAAATATAAACCTGGTACGACACGTGTCAAAAAAAATGGGGCCTTACGATGTTACGTATTTAAATGATAGTACTGGTACCGAAACAGGAAGACGCTTTTATCATTTGGCTTTTGAAAGAAAGGATGACGAAACGAAAGAAGTAAAAGAAGCATTTACACTCAGTCCGGATGTGTACCTCATGAAGGATAACAACATGAGCAGTAATCCCGATACGAGGAGTTATTTAACCCACGATGTGTTTACTTACATTTCGTATGCCCTTAACCCGGATGCGAATAAAGATACCGGCAGTTTCAAAATAACTGAAGTAGCAGAGGGCGACACTATATTTTATTCCAAAGGCTTTATGGTATTGAATAAGGTGCTTAAAAACCCGCCTGCCAATAAGTTCAATATCCCATTAACTGGGCCCACAGTATTGGCTGATATAACGATTACCGCAAAAGACAGCTCGAAATACAATGCCACACCTATGATACTGGTTGACAGTTTTGGTATTAACCAGGTAGATGATACTGTCTATGCACAAAATCTTTTTGTCAAGTTTGCAGGTGTTACTGCAGATCAAACCAAGTTAAAGATCGGTGTCAAAGAATCTGATAAAATGATTGACTTTGTAACGTTGAAGGCTTACATATTTCCGTATATCAACCTTGTTTGGATTGGATTAATTACAATGGCAGCCGGGCTTGTGATGAGTATGATAAGGAGGTTGGACCTATCCCCTGCTGCTGGCACCGCGGTACTGGTTGTTGCTGCTGTAGCATTGTTTTATATGTTTTTACTGGCAAATTAATATGCATGATTTTTCTTCTAAACTATTAATCCCTGGCCGACGTATATAAATTACCCGTTTTTAGACGTTAACTATTATTATAAATTTAACTAAGCCATTATTTAGGATAATGTTAAATTCACGTTCAAATGACCCGTTTTTTTAAATATAAAATTTTATGTGCTTGTATGCTTGTGGCATTTTTTGCAGCAGGCAACCAGGGTCATGCACAACAAAATGTGAACGATACTATTTTGTCTTATGCGGTGATATATAACGGAGATACCATCGAAGCTAAAACATTGCCTGCACTCGGCCTTTACGCAAGGCTTACGGCAACGCAAAGAAAACAAAGAGCCGAGTGGACAAGGCTAAGAAATGCCATCTACGTTACCTATCCCTATGCCAAACGTGCCGGGGTAGTTATGAATGATATAAACGCTAATCTTGTTAAGATCAGCGATAAAGCAGTCAGAAAAAAATATATCCAGTCAAGGGAGAAGGAATTGAAAAAAGAGTTTACTGACCCCCTTACTAATTTGAGTGTTTACCAAGGAAGAGTATTAATGAAATTGATAAACCGTCAAACAGGTAATAATTGCTACGAAATTATTAAGGAATATAAAGGCGCTTTCACAGCAAGGTTCTACCAAACAGTGGCTTTCTTTTTCAGTACTAATTTAAAACAGCCTTATGATAAAAACGGGGATGAATTTGAGATGGAGAAAATCGTATTGGAAGTAGAAAGAATGTATGGATATGGAGGATAATTGAAAATGGTGAATCGATAATTAGCTGTTCACAGGCATTTTAATTTCATTGGATACTTCAATTAAACAACAGAGCAATTTAATTGATAAGGCCTAAAAAATATAATATCTCTTTTAGCCTTTCTAAAATTTCAATCATAAAATTTCAACTAATTATTAATGAAGTTAGATATACTTGTTTTTGCTGTACACCCCGATGATGCTGAACTTTCCTGTGGGGGCATATTACTTACCGAAAAATTAAAAGGGAGAAAAACAGGTATTGTAGATTTAACCGGTGGCGAATTGGGTACACGTGGCACTGCTGAAACCAGGAAAGAAGAAGCCGCCGCAGCCGCAAAAATTTTGTCACTGGACATTAGGGAAAATCTGCAGATGGCCGATGGCTTTTTTAAGAATGACGAAGAAAACCAACTCAAAATAATTACAGCCATAAGAAAATACCAGCCGGAAATTATTTTTTGCAATGCTCCTGAAGACCGGCATCCAGATCATGGCCGTAGCGCCAGGTTAGTAGAAGACGCCGCTTTTTTATCGGGGTTAAGAAAAGTAGCAACTATCGGGGAAGGAATAGCACAGTTGCCATGGCGGGCAAAATATGTTTTCAATTACATCCAGGATACCTATCTACGCCCCGCTTTTGTGATTGATATTTCGGAAGTTATGGAACAAAAAGTAGCAGCCATAAAAGCATATGGCACCCAGTTTAATAACCTGGATATGGATGAGCCCCAGACTTATATTTCCAATCCTGACTTTTTGGACAGCATTATTTACCGGGCAAAAATGTATGGTAAGATGATTGGTGTAAAATATGCCGAAGGGTTTATAAGTAAAAAAATGATAGGATTTAACAGTTTTGATTCATTTATCAAGGAAAACACCTGAATTGGGCATAAACAAAAGTCGTGAAAAGGCATTAATAATGTACCTTGCGGGATTAAAATTTAGTAAATGGCAACTCCCAAATTTATTCAAACAAGTACTGATTTTCACCAGGAATTAAAGAAAAGGGTAAACCAGTACTTTATTGAAAGAAAAAAATCATCAACTGGCAATTTTGGCCTTTACTTTAAGGCTATATTTTTCTTCGCTGCTTATATTGCACTGTACGTTCACCTGGTTTATTTTACCCCTGCTGTATGGCTTGCCATTACTGAATGTGTATTGTTAGGCTGTTTTACTGCTGCCATTGGCTTTAATGTAATGCACGATGGCGGGCATGGAAGTTTCAGCAAAAGTAAAATGCTTAACAGACTCGCCGCCGTTTCTGTAAATTTTCTTGGTGCAAGCAGCATCATGTGGAATATGAAACACAATATTATTCATCACACTTATACCAATATTGATGGCATAGATGATGACATTGAAATAAAACCCTACCTAAGAATGTGCAAGACGCAAAAGCGTTATTGGATGCATCGTTTTCAGCACTATTATGTATGGTTTCTATACACATTATTGCATTTAATCTGGGTATTTCTTACCGATTATCAAAAGTATTTTAAGAAAAGAATTGGATCAGTTCCTATTAAAAAGCTTTCCGTTAAAGAACATGTTGGTTTTTGGGGCGCCAAAGTAGGGTATGCTATTGTGTTTATCGTGATCCCAATATTTATGTTGGGATTCGTAAAGTGGATGGTGGGTTTTTTGATCACAAGTATGGTAACAGGTTTTGTGATCAGTATTGTATTTCAATTGGCACATACGGTAGAGCATACTGAATTTCCCTTACCTACTGCAGATACTAACAAAATTGAAAATGAGTGGGCTATCCACCAGGTGGAAACAACTGCAAATTTTGCTACAAAAAACAAACTGATCTCCTGGTTGGTGGGGGGTTTGAATTTCCAGATAGAGCATCATTTGTTCCCTAAAGTTTCCCATATTCATTATCCGGCTATCAGTAAAATAATAAAACAAACCTGCGATGAATTTGGTATTCATTATGTGGAATATCCAAAAATGCGTCACGCTATTGCATCACATGCCTCCTATCTGAGGAGAATGGGAAGAGCAGATTAAAATATCTTTTATGTTCAGACAGCCTTTGTATCCGGAAGATTCAAAGGTTTTTTTTATTAAGCCAATCTATATGTTTCATTACAGATGGAATACGATGAGTTGGAGCTTTGATATACCTTTTCAATTTCCCCCACCAACTCTTCATAATTTAATATTATAAAAATGAGCAACTTAAACTGGCATGACAAGCATGTGGAATCTTTACCGATGAGCGGTCGAATAGCCGATGCCGTAGCAAACAGAATGGGATCATGGCGGTTCATTATATTACAAACAGTGTTTGTTATTACGTGGATGGCGTTAAACGTTATTGGGTGGCTAAAACACTGGGATGCATATCCATTTATATTATTGAATCTTATATTTTCCACACAGGCTGCTTATGCTGCCCCCATCATTATGATGTCACAAAACAGGCAGAGTCAGAGAGACAGGGTGCAGGCACAGGAAGATTATCAAACAAATATTGAAGCAAAAAAAGAAATAGAAGCTTTGCAATTACAGCTAAACAATTTGGAAACTAAAAAATTAGACAAGATCATTTTGCTGCTGGAAGAAATGAAAAAAAAATCACAAAATTAATCGCATGCTTAAAGAGGGAAGCTGTTTAAATTATGTTGTTTAAATTTGCAATAGAAAATAAAAAAGATGCCTGAAGAAAAGAGCCTGAATTTTTTGGAAGAAATAATAGAAGCAGATTTGGAAACCGGAAAATATGCGGCTATCCATACCCGTTTTCCACCTGAGCCCAACGGTTACCTGCACATTGGCCATGCTAAAAGTATTTGTTTAAATTTTGGCCTGGCATTGAAATATGGAGGCAAAACCAACCTTAGATTTGATGATACCAATCCCGTAAAAGAAGAAACAGAATATGTAGATAGTATCAAAGAAGATGTGAACTGGCTGGGGTTTGCCTGGTCAAATGAATTATATGCAAGTGATTATTTTGATCAGCTTCATGATTTTGCTGTAAAGCTTATCAATAAGGATCTTGCTTATGTTGACGACTCAAATGCGGATGAAGTGGCGGCATTAAAAGGCTCCCCTACCGAGCCCGGTGCTGACAGTCCGTATCGCAACAGAACCATTGAGGAAAACCTGTCACTATTTTCAGAAATGAAAGCGGGTAAATATTCCGATGGCGAAAAAGTGTTGAGAGCAAAAATAGATATGGCTGCTAACAACATGCACATGAGGGATCCCATTATTTACCGCATTAAACATGCACATCACCATCGTACCGGCGATAAGTGGTGCATTTACCCCATGTACGATTTTGCCCATGGTCAAAGCGATAGCATCGAAAATATTACTCATAGTATTTGTACGCTGGAGTTTATTCCTCACCGTGAGTTATATGATTGGTTTATTGAAAAACTCGAAATATTCCCCTCCAGGCAATACGAGTTTGCAAGGCTCAACATGACCTATACGGTAATGAGCAAGCGTAAATTATTGCAACTGGTTAATGAAGGCCATGTGCAAAGCTGGGATGATCCCCGCATGCCCACCATTAGCGGTATGCGCCGCAGAGGTTTCACCGCTGAAAGTATCCGTAATTTTTGTGACCGTATCGGTGTTGCAAAAAGAGAAAACCTGATTGATGTAAGCCTGCTTGAATTTTGTGTAAGAGAAGACTTAAATAAATCCGCAATGCGGGTAATGGCTGTGCTTGACCCTGTGAAGCTAATCATTACCAACTATGAGGACGGGCACACGGAACAACTGGTAAGTGAAAATGGCCCTGATGAATCTTATGGCACCCGTATCGTCCCATTTGGCAAAGAGTTGTGGATAGAAAGAGAGGATTTTATGGAAGAGCCCGCAAAGAAATGGTTTCGCCTGGCACCCGGTACAATGGTAAGGTTGAAAAGCGCCTTTATTGTAAAGTGCGAAGGCTTTAAAAAAGACGAGGATGGAAATGTAACCGAAGTTCATTGTACCTATCTTCCTGAAACTAAAAGTGGAGGTGATGCAAGTGGTATCAGTGTGAAAGGTACTATCCATTGGGTGAGTGCTGCACATGCTATCAAGGCAGAGGTTCGTTTATATGACCGCTTATTCAAAGTTGAAAACCCTTCGCAGGAAGAAGGCGATTTCAAAGATTATATTAATCCGGATTCGTTAAATGTAATTGCCAATGCTTACGTAGAACCTTCCCTTAAAGACGCTCCGGTTGGAAGCAGCTACCAATTTATTCGCAAAGGATATTTTTGTGTTGATAAAGAAACTATGCCGGAGAAACTCGTGTTTAATCGTACCGTTTCCTTGAAAGATGCATGGGCAAAAGAGGCGAAGAAGGGATGATAGATAAATAATTTCAAGTGCTGGTAGAGTCGGCACTTGAAATTGCTTATACATTTTCCAACTATTGAGTTTCATCCTCCTCCACCTCAAAGTTGTATTGAACCAGTTGTTCGCAACTGAATACCTGGTGAATTTTTTCTACTTCCTGTACATTTTCTTTTAGGATCAGTTCCACTTTGTACTGGTCAAATTCTATCTCAATAATATCATACACTTTAAATTGCCCTTCATTTTCTTCTCTTATTTTAGAATGAACAGTTAACTGTTTGCCGCAATCATTGATCTTTGTCCACATAAGGAAAATATTTTTAATTGAAAAATAACAACTACACTATTTTAATTTTATACTGATAAGAATTATGCCAGTAATTTATATCCAAGCTCAGCGCATTTACCTGGATGAAGATCATTATAAATTTAAACCTTTATAGTCTTTATCACTTTCTGCAAATTGTCCAGGGATTTATTCCACACTGCCTCGGCTCGTTGTTTTTTTAAAATTTTAAACACGGTTTTGGTGAGCATATTTTTACTAATATAAAAATCAATGGTCAGCTTTGTTCTACCATTATTTATTTCTTCCAAAATATAATATGTGATTTCTTCGCTCTTCTCATCCGTCTCACTGAACTCGATTTTACCAGACTGGTAGGTATAGCTGCTGGAGTAAATTATAGTATCGCCATTTTCCATAATACGTCTGCAACGCATTCCTATCCTTGGCAGCAAATGAGCGATCTCCTCTACGTTTTTTACTCCTTCCTGCCACATGCTACGGTAATTGAAGTCGCCTGTCGCATGAAATAAAGGGATGATCCCGCTTTCATAAACCTGCGATACCGAAATCACTTTTGCTTTTGTTGAAAGATCAGGTTGGGACAACGGCTCTCGTGTCAATTGGTGTTTTAAATCGCCGAGCTGCGTATACAGAAAATGTATCTCCCCTGCTTCAGTTTGTTTGACGCTGCTGTTCCATTGCATCCACTCTGTAAGAAAAGCGGGTGGTTTATTTTCTCCGGCAAGTGGTGAAGTTATAAGCCAGTATTCGTGCAGATCGATATCATTTTTTAAAAGCTGGTGTGCAACTATAATGTCACGGCCGATCAGCTTACTGAACTTCCTCACATTATAACCGGTAAACTCGCCATAATGCGTAATTACTTTAAGGGTAAGATCAATGGCGGCTTTGCAGGAGCGGCATTGGCAATAGCGATTATGCTCGTAAGAAATAAGGCCTCTATGGAATGCGCAAAACATTTTTTCCACCTGTTTGTACAACGACTCCAGGGTTGGCGGCTCGCCAAATTTATAAAACAAAATAGCATCGCCTTCAATTTCAGAAACTTCCAGCCCGCTCTCGTTTGCATTGATCAATATCTCCAGCAGTTCCTGTATAATAAGCCTGCTGTGCTCAATTTCTGTCTCGTTTACAAAGCGGGTAAAACCACTGATATCGGGAATAAAGATGAGCCCCTTATTTTCCATTTACTAAAATTAGTAAGTTTAATTACATCTGTGTAACAAAAAAAAGGGTTAATTTATTGGCAGATTTGTAGATGAGTAAAGACTATTTATTCAAGTAATTGAGATTTCACAACAAGGGTCAATATACTTTGTGGACTTTAACAACAGTCGTTAAATCTTTGTCGATATAAAATTCATCTTCGGTTGTTTTAGCGAGGCCCGCCTTATCTTTTAATTTATAAGAATGGGTTAGCTTAAATAATTTCTCAGGTGTATAAC
>JBDSAA010000142.1:0-3181 GCA_039922375.1 Ferruginibacter sp. | reverse complement strand
GTACGGTAAGTGTATATGCGCCCGTTCATATCTGTATAGCCTATACCAATCAACTGGTGTACGATATTGAGGATGCATTGCAATCATTAAAAGACAACTATACCAATAACTTTCCTTCATTGATAACCTTTGCCAGCGGGCCAAGCCGTACAGCAGACATTGAGAAAACTTTGGTAACGGGAGTGCATGGCCCAAAGGAAGTGTATTTGTTTTTGATTGACAGTCCTGCAAAATGATATTTACGGGATGTAAAAAGACACTGTTATTTTATTGACCATTCACCATTGACCATTCACCCATCATGACAGTAACGCCCGGTAAAAAAATATATTTCCTGTCCGACTTTCACCTGGGCGCCCCCAATGCCGCTTCCAGCCTGCAGAGAGAAAAAAGAATTGTTCGGTTTTTTAACAGCATTCAAAATGATGCAGAACAAATTTTTATCGTCGGTGATATGTTTGACTTTTGGTTTGAATACTCCGCGGTAGTACCCAAGGGATACACCCGGCTTTTTGGCAAATTGGCTGAGCTAACCGATGCAGGTATCTCGGTTCACTTTTTTGTAGGCAACCACGATATGTGGATGAGCAATTACTTTCAAACTGAGTTGAATATCCCCGTATATTTTGAACCAAAAACTTTTGAAATCAACGGAAAGAAATTTTACATCGGCCATGGCGATGGGCTTGGGCCAGGTGATAATGGGTATAAATTTTTAAAAAAAGTATTTCGAAATAAACTTTGCCAGGCGATGTTTGGCCTTATTCCTCCCGCCATTGGTATGGGCATTGCCAATTACTTTTCCCGCAAAAGCAGGGCTGCAGCAGGCAATGCTCCTGAAAAATTCTTAGGTGAAGAAAAGGAATGGCTGATCATTTATTCAAAAGAAGTATTGCAAAATGAACACTTCGATTATTTGATTTTTGGCCACCGCCATTTGCCCGTCGATTTTATAATTAAAGAAAAAACCCGCTATATCAACCTGGGCGAATGGATGAATTATAACAGCTACGCCGTATACGATGGCAATGAAGTGGAACTAAAATATTATACAGAGGAAAATAGTCAAACCCTATCACCGATCCTGAAATGAGCGATTTTATAAAAATATTACTGATTGGTTTACTCTGCACTTGCGGCCAAAGAATATATGCCCAAAAGGATACTACTTTTGTTTTAAACAAAACCATCCCTGGCGATTTTTCTTACTTCACTACTGACAACCTTGACAACATTTACCTTGTAAATAACAATAGCAACCAGTTGAAAAAATTGGACGGCAACGGCGATTCTGCTGGTGTATTTAACAATGTGCGCAAGTACGGCAGGTTGTTTTCAATAGATGCCACCAACCCGTTAAAGCTGTTACTGTTTTACAAAAATTTTGCAACCATTGTTGTATTAGACAGGTTTCTTAATGTACGTAACACGATTAATTTAGGCAAAAAAAATATTTTTAAAGTAAGGGCTATTGCTACTTCATACGATAATAATATTTGGTTGTTTGACGAAGGTGATAACAAGTTGAAAAAGATAGACGATAACGGCGACGTGCTGCAGGAAACGGTGGACTTCAGAACTTTATTCGACACAGTGCCTTCACCCATCCAAATCACTGACCAGGATGGGTTTCTACATTTATATGACCCCAACAAAGGCTTTTATACATTTGATTATTATGGCGCCCTCAAAAATAATATGCCTTTTTTACATTGGAACAATACAGAGATCATTGGTAAAAATATGTACGGATTCAATGAGGGCATCCTATATCAATATCAAACTGGCTCACTCAACTTAATTCAATATCCCGTCCCGGCTTTTTTTAAAAATGCCCTGCAAATAAGGGTTGCCAACAACAAAGTGTATTTGCTTCAAAAAGATGGCGTGCAGCAATTTTTATTAAAATAAATTAACCTCATTCCTTTATTTTTAATCCATGAATTTTGTAGACCAAATTTATTTTGATAATACCCTTCGGGCCTGGTTCACAGTGGCTGGCATTATATTATTGGCATTGTTGTTAAAAAAATATTTATCCCATTACCTCGTTTCCATATTTTTTAGAATAGTAAAAAAAATATGGAAAACATTAAATAAAGAAAGCTTTATAAACCTTGTGGTGGGGCCTTTGCAATGGTTCCTGGTAATTTCAGTTGCTGTATTTTCTATTGACAGGCTTAAGTTTCCAGAAGCGATGTTGTACACAATATATGGGCACACCACCGCTGATATCATCACAAGGCTGGGAATAGCCATTATTATCATCTCATTCATCTGGCTTGTATTAAGGGTAATCGATTTTATTGCTTTTGTGCTGGAAGAAAGAGCAAACCTGACGGCTGATGCAAGGGACAATCAACTGGTTGTTTTCCTGAGGGATTTTTTGAAAGTGATCATTGGCATAATAGGCATTTTGCTTATTATCAAAGCTTCATTCAATCAACCCTTAGGTAATCTGCTTACAGGCTTAAGTATCGTAGGCGCAGCTTTGGCGTTAGGCGCTAAGGAAAGCCTCGAAAATTTAATTGCGTCATTTATCATCTTCTTTGACAAACCATTTTTTGCAGGCGATACAGTTAAAGTAAATAACATTGTTGGAAGAGTGGAAAAGATTGGGTTGCGCAGCACACGCATTCTTACGGGAGATAAAACGATCGTAACAATGCCTAACAAGCAAATGGTAGATTCCATTGTAGACAATTGGAGCATGAGAATTCAACGGCGGGCAGAGATCAAATTAGAGCTGTCTATCAAAACACCGGTAGCAACCATCGAAAACATTATTGCTGAATTAAAGAAAATTCTCGGGGCAAATAATGATCAAATTTCCACGCATTCCGTTTTTCTAAAAGACATCAGCAAAAATGGCATGACGATTTTTATTGAATATTTTACCGGACCAATTGACTTGATTGAGTTTGATACAATTAAAGAAAAAATCAGCCTGCAAATAAAAAAATTGCTGGAAGAAAATACAGCGGAATTTTGCGGAGAAGCAAATACCATTGTTATTAATAGTGAAAACGTAAGGCAACAGGCTGGAGAGATTATTTAGTCGTCCCTCAAAAAGTCGATTTTGCTTTTAGGGCAATAAAATTCCAGTAAGCTGCTGCAATATATCTGCAGATGAGTAACCAGCGTCTGATTGCCTCTGTACACCAGAGGATCATCGCTCGTT
>JBDSAA010000141.1:0-4341 GCA_039922375.1 Ferruginibacter sp. | reverse complement strand
TTTATTTGTGGGGCGGAGGTAAATTTATCTTTCCCACAGCTAACTGCAATTAAACTAATGACCAAAATTATAATTGTGTTACGCATCTTTGTATTTTATTTCTCAAAAATACTGATAGAAATTGAATGTATCTGTTAAAAATATGGCGCTCGCCTCTAAAATTTTTTCTGTCAGGGAGGAGAATTTTATTTCACTTGCGCTGGACCTTTTTCAGTTTCAATATGAACATAATAAAGTGTACCGAAGGTATTGCGACACATTGAAAATTGACCGCAATAAAATAATTTGCCTGGAACAAATTCCTTTTTTGCCCGTCCAGTTTTTTAAAACACACCTTGTGACTACCACTGAATTTGAACCGCAGGCAATTTTCGAAAGCAGCGGCACTACGCAAACAATCAACAGCAGGCACTTTGTAAAAGATATAAGCCTCTATGAAAAAAGCTTTAATGAAACCTTCCGGCTATTTTATGGAGAGCCGGCAGATTGGTGCATTATTGCGTTGCTTCCTTCTTACCTGGAAAGAAACAACTCATCGCTTGTAATGATGGCGGACAAACTGATCAGGCAAAGCGGGCATGCACTGAGTGGCTATTACCTCGATGACTGGGTAAGTTTGCAAGACACTTTAAAGCAACTAGAAAAACACGAGCAAAAAACCGTACTTATCGGGGTAACTTTTGCTTTGCTGGATTTTGCCAGTCGATGCTCAATGCCTTTGAAGAATACCATTATCGTAGAGACTGGCGGCATGAAAGGGCGCAGGGAAGAAATGACCAGGCAACAGGTGCATGAAATATTGAGTGAAAGTTTTCACTTAAAAAATATTCATTCAGAATATGGTATGACGGAGTTACTAAGCCAGGCATATTCCATGGGAGACGGCAGGTTCAAATCTCCTCCCTGGATGAAAATTTTACTGCGGGAAGAAGACGACCCTTTTGCTATTCAAAGCGCCTATACGATTAAGGCTGCCACCACAGGTGCAATAAATATTATTGACCTTGCGAATATATGGTCCTGCTCTTTTATTGCAACGGAAGATGCGGGCAAATTATACAGCGACGGCAGTTTCGAAGTAATGGGCAGATTGGACAACACCGATATAAGGGGTTGCAGTTTGTTAACGTTGTAAATATTACTTATCACTGAACAATAACATTGGCCATAAAAATGCGGTTCCGGAAAACCGAAACCGCAATACCACCTAACATGAACCTAAAAAGATTTTTATTTTGGTAACAATACATGATCCACTACATGTATCACACCATTGCTTTGATTTACATCTTTAATTGTAACATAACTCACCCCGCCTTTTTCATCTGCAACTGCTAGTTTATTACCTTTCATACTAAGCATCAAGTTACCGCCCGCTACTGTTTTAACTGATGCTGTACCGTTACCAGCCTTTATTAGTTTCATTACATCACCCGCATTAAACTTACCAGCCACCACATGATTGGTTAATATCTTTGTGAGGGTTGCTTTGTTTTCAGGTTTTAGCAGATTGCCAACGGTGCCTGCAGGCAATAGATCAAATGCTGCATCGGTAGGTGCAAACACGGTGAAAGGGCCTGCGCTTTGTAACGTTTCTACAAGGCCTGCTGCTTTAACGGCTGCAACCAAAGTGGTATGGGCTTTACTGTTTACCGCATTGGATATAATATCCTTTGAAGGATACATAGGAGCACCTCCTACTTCAACTGTTTTTTCTTTGGCCATTGATGCCGTTTGCGCAAATGAAGTGTTGGAAAATAATGCAGCTATTGCTACAATCAACATTGTTTTTAAATTTCTCATCTTTAAATTTTTATGACTTTTTGTGTTTCATCATGTACGACAGATGAGCTGGTACGGATTTACAGAATAAAAAAAAGATTTTGTTACCGTTGGACGCATGAAGATCCATGGCACAATTTCATGCAGCTTTAATGGCGAAAATTTTTGGAAAATTATTTTGCTGTCTTGAGATGGTGGCGTCGACGTGAAGTAAAAAAAAAGAAATTATAGAATGAACAAATACTGTTCATCTTATCATTTATAGAAAACAAGGATTATTAAACATCGGGGATTGTGTGCTTACATTTTACCCATTACATACATTGGCCCTTGTGGCGTTGGATTGCCTTTTTCTTGTTCCAGTGTTACTGCGAACGCTTCTACTTTACCAAAGGTTTTCATTTTTTGTATCCTGTACTTATCACCTTTTTTAGAAGTTAGTATCATTCCGCCATCAACGGGTTTTCCATCTACAATACCCCAAAGCTGGTATTGCTTTCCCTGCGGTGCTTCCGGTAAATTGCTTGGATCAATAAAGACTTCTCCGGTGTTTTCCATCCAGAAGACTTTGGCTGCCGCATCGGGAGCCGCATCCAATCCTTTCAAAGCAACTGGCACGCTGTATTTGCTTTGTACTATGCCCATTCCTTCTTCCATTATCTTGTTTTTTCCCTCAAGGCTTTCCACTGTTTGCCTTGCAACCAAAAGGTTTCTATCGGTTGTGTTATACTTGTTATAGGTTACAATGTTAAGCGCAATACTTCCAATAAGTAGTAGTGTGGAAGCGGCGGCCACCAGTTTCCAATAAGGATAACCTTCAATTACTTTTGCCCCTGAGGCAACATTCAAACTAATATCATTTGCTTCATTATTACCCGTGCTATTGATCTGGGAAAATATTTTTTGTTTTACGCTTGCAGTGGGTTCGACAGCATGAATATTAGCATATGCTTCCATACTATCCATAATCTCTTTTAGCTCTGCTGCTACTTCCGGATGCAATTCTACCCATTGCTCTACCTCTTTACTTTCTTTTTCAGAAGAGATTCCGGCGGCATACAACTCCAGCAAACCTGATGATATGATATCTTGTGTTTCCAATTTATTTGTATCTCAATATTTTTCTTAGTTCCATAATGGCCGTTCGCATTCTTGTTTTAACAGTACCCAACGGAATCCCAATCTCTTTTGCTATTTCATCCTGTGTATAGCCATTAAAATAAGCAAGGTCAATAATCAGCCGCTGATCGGGTTTTAAATTACTTATTTGCTTTCTGATACCCATTGCATCAAATTTATCCATGCCCGCAGTGGCATCCTGTAAATTATTTACGGAATTTTCGTCCCCTGAGATCTTATTTTGCTTTTTGTACCCTTTACTTCTCAATGTATCGATAGTAAGATTTCGGGTAAGATTCATCATCCAGGTAAACAACCGGCCTTTGGATGGGTCGTAGCTTGAAAAATTATTCCATATCTTAATGAAAACTTCCTGCAGAATATCTTCCGAAAGGTTTTTATCAGCTACCAATCGAAAGATTACACCATTCAATGCAGGCGCATAATTATCATAGAGGTATGAAAATGCCTGCTGATCCTGCCTTTGAAGCAGCATTACCAATTCATCTTCATTGTATTTTTGTACTACTTCCAAAATATAATTTTGATTAAGTTCCCGAAAATAAAGATTTTTAAAATACCTTTCACATTAACACCGGTTTTAATAAAATGTTGCAAAAAGCTATCCCTGTTTTACCCGCAATTAATATTAATCATTCCATTGATTTTTATGTACTGAAACTTGGCTTTAAAGCAATCAATTATGGCAACTACGCCATATTGCATTTCAAAAATATTGAGATTCATTTATCGATGAATTGCGATCAATCAACCGGCACCAATGCTGCCTGCCTTATCATGGTTGAAAATATCGAAGACCTATATGCCAGTTATTCAGCCAAAGGGTTAATTGAAGTGAAAGGAAAACTAGTGGACAAACCATGGGGCATTAAGGAGTTTATGATTACAGATAATAACAATAACCGGATAAGGTTTGGAAAAAAGTGCTAGCAGGTATGGATAATATCGTCATAAGAGCAATACAACTGCAGGATAACGTTGCATTGGCAGAAATTATAAGAAATGCCTTAGCAGAATTTAAAGCAAACAAACCCGGCACCGTTTATTTTGATGAAAGCACGGATCATCTATATGAATTATTTCAAACTGAAAAAAGCTTGTACAATGTGGCTTTGCTCAATGGCAGGGTCGCTGGAGGTGCAGGCGTTTATCCTACAAAAGGATTAGACGATAATACCTGCGAACTGGTGAAAATGTACCTGTCCCCGATTGCACGTGGGAAAGGTTTGGGAAAATTGCTCTTACGGCAGTGCCTGAATGATGCCAAAGAAAAGGGCTATAAAAAAATATAGTTAGTCGTCCCTCAAAAAGTCGATTTTGCTTTTAGGGCAATAAAATTCCAGTAAGCTGCTGCAATATATCTGCAGATGAGTAACCAGCGTCTGATTGCCTCTGTACACCAGAGGATCATCGCTCGTT
>JBDSAA010000140.1:0-21292 GCA_039922375.1 Ferruginibacter sp. | reverse complement strand
ATTGTCAAACTCTTTGAGGATGCCTGCAATCTGGGCAGGACTGAATGTGCTCTTTTTCATATTTCCGTTTTTTAAAGTTAGAAATTTGTCTACTTTTAAAACGTACTATTTTTGGGGGAGCCTACAGTGGGCCATCTACTTTTATGGGAGTTTTGGTTCATAACCGGCAATCTTCTAGTGATTCGGTCTACTACAGTATATCACCAGGTTCATTTAATTGCCAGTAACAGTTACATGATCAAGCTTTACAACTGTACTGTTTTGCATTCCCGATGCCGCAATAATTCCTATATATAAAGGTTGGTTCGAAGCAAAATCCGAATATCCAGCAGATTCCCACTCTGTTCCGTTCAACGATACAAAAGCCTCCACTTTCTTATCCGTACGTTTCAAACGCATCCAGTAGTAACCTGTTAACCTTCCGTTAGTTACTACTGTCGCCGGCAAATTTGAAACTGTGCTAAGACATTTAGTCACCTCACCTTGCCTGGCCCTTTTCAGAAATTTTACATGCCAGTTTGGGGCTTCTATTTGTTCTGTTTTTCCTGGATTTATCGCTAGTGAAACATGAGCGGCGTTTGCATTAAAGCCTTCCCGGATAGTTATTCCAAAACTTGTAAATTGAGAGCTGATCTGAGGAATATAGTGAACTGTAATTTCTCCATTTTCCTTAAGAGGCCGTCCCGCAAAATGCAGTTCATCGATTAAGCTATCCAATCCCTTTCCATAAGCAGTAAGAATAAAACGTTTTCCGTCAAACAGACAATGGCCTTCTTTGCTAAGCTTTCCAATACTTCTCTGCTGCCATTGAGCAGGTAATCCTGCACAAATACCTACTTCAACAGCGTTTGCACTTTCTCCTTTTTTATTTGAAGCACTTACAGTGTAATAGTATAGTTTTCCTGGTTTTACTGTTCGATCTGTATAACCCGAGCCAGGTAGATTTCTTGCGATAGTTGTATAAGGTCCCTCAATTTTTTTTGATCGTTTTACGGTATATACCTGTGCACCCGCAGGTTCTATCCAATTCAGAGAGATACGATTTAAGCTTCCTTCCGCTATTAATCCTCCGGGAGCTACCGGAGCTGAAACAGAAAGTTTAATATTAGTGACTGCTGGCCTGCTAAAGAATAAAGTTCCATATCCGGGGTGGTCGGCACTTGGTTTCCCTGGCCCCTCAGGTCGTATTTTTTCTGCAGCGGCATTTAAATAAGGAGCTGTTAAGCCCATTCTTTTCACATAATGATTGTACACCTGTTCATATACAGCTCTTAACGGGCCACGATCTTGCCGTGCTATTGTTAGATGGTGATATTTTCCTGTACGGTCTAAGGTTTCGACAAAAGGCACTTCGTTCCCGAGATTAAATTTTGCTACATATTCAAATCCCTTTAACAATCTGTTATCAGCATAACCATAAAGATTAAGACCCTGATGCCATGCAATTTCTGAGCATTCAGCTAACATCCCAATACCCAATTGTGTGTGCCCCTGATCACGCCCGCTTTCCTGTATCTGTCCCACTTCATTAATTACATAATTCGTTAATCTCCCGTTACCTGCTCCGTTTGTATAATAGCACAAACCTCTTTCAAAAATCTGCCTGTCGTTACAAAATACACCAATAGCCATGACTGTCTTCATCGCCGCGGCTTCCCAATTTCCATTGGCAAAAGGTGCAAAATCTTTTATCACAGGGTAAATCACTTCCCTAAAATGCCTTTCAGTTTGTTTAATATCTTCATCCTTCCATCCGGCATTTGTATAACGTATAATTTCTGCAGCATTAACCATTTTAAAAGGGCCTAAGCCAGCCATCAAAACGGCATCTTTTCCTGTAATTGATTTTAAAGTTGATGACCATGCATTAAGGATTTGTATTGCCTTTTCTGCATAGGCTTTTTCTCCAGTTATGGCCCACATTACTGCATTTTGATGTGCCGCATTTGCGTCACTGTCATAAACGCCCTGGCCTACCGTTGGATTTCTACCCACCATAGACATAGGTCCCTGCATTTTATAGGAACTGCTAGAACCGGGATTTTCGGCAAAAATCTTGTAGCCAGAATAGATAGGTTCCAGTTTTTCCATCACTGCTTTTTTCATCCTTTCAAGATCATCCCGACTGTGATAAATGCCGGGATGAATGAAGGGCTGAGCAGCTGCAGCTAATCCTTGAACAAGGATCGCAAGAGATATGATTAATATTTTTATGGTACGTTTGATCATCATTTTTAAGAACCGCATCTTCTTTAAGGGTTTCGATAGCCTGGTGCTACCTATTTATAGACCTGCTATTTTGTAGCTACTACTTTTTGAATTTTATATCTTTTGCATACTCTCCGATGATAATATCGCCCTCTCGGGCAGACATTACCGTTTTACCATTAATCTTCACATTTTCGAATGTTACATTATTGACATTCCGGCTTTCATTGTACCCTATAATTTGAGAAGGGCGTAAGCTAGAACCATTGTAAGTAATGTTCTTGAAATGAATATTCTCAATCGATCTTCCTGATTGGGTATTGTATTTCGGATCATTCACCACACGTAAATCAAATAAACGCCCCTCTTGTATATCTTCTATCCGGATGTTTTCATAAGTTACATTTCGCACAAGATTGTTATCAGCTGCTATTATAGCCATAGTGCCCAGGCAGCACGGATCATCTTCATCGTGTTCCAGGATGTCGATGTTTGAGAAGGTGATGTTTTCAATCGTATCTCCCTGATGGGTTGTATTACCATGAGCTCCTATATTGGTGGGATGGGCAATATCTGCCCATAGGGTGGAATTGGTGATCTTAAAGTTTTTTGCATTACCGTAAAAATCCCATCGATGTGCATAAATGGCAATGCAATCATCTGAATTGCGCATGAAAACACCATCGATTTCTACATCCGAGCAGCTCATCAGATCAATACCATCACTCCAACCTTTGGCGCTGAAAGAGGTTATGTTTTTGATCTTCAATCCCTTTGACTGACCTCCAAAAACGGTATAATGCCGAGGGTTGACGACATGAATTCCATCGATTTCCACATTCTCCGAAAACCTGATCTCAATGCCCCGTTCAGGCTCGAGAATAATCCCTCTTCCTATAATACGCACGTCTTTAACATTATCGCAAAGCAGTTTTCCTTTGATTACTGCACCACCGTGAATGTACACGGTTTGCCCGCTTTTGATGCGGTAGACATCCCCGGGCTTATCCGGCGCTTCATGTACACCCGGACCGAAATAAACGACGTTAGGATCGTTGGGGTTTGGCCGGCTGCTCTCAATAGCGTGGGCAAACAGGTGAAGGTTGTGCAGCTTGTCACCGTTCACCTCCACTGAAATTTTTCTGGGTCTATCAAGGGTAAACTGGATGGTGCTCCCGTTAACTTCAGGAGTAATCTTATAGGACAATGGCCTGATATCTACCGTTCCGATGTTTCCATTGTTCTTACGTATTTTTATTTCCACTTTTCCTGAAAAGTCAAAATAAACCATGGAAGCATCCTGCACTTTGTCCATGTCCACCTGCACTCTGTACTCGTAAAGATCTTTCCATTGTCCACCTGGCTTTCTCACCTGCACCGTAAAATCATCATTGTGCATGGAATAAAAAATGGCTTTGGGAACATCATAAGTCACAAGGCTGTCTTGTGCAAAAGCTGTATGTCTCAATGCGAACCAAACGAGTGCGACAACAAGAACGGATAACTTCTTCATCAACTTAAAGTACATTTTAATTATTTTCAAAAATTTCAAATTAGAGGCATGGTCCAGCCGAACAACCTATTTTCTTTTAAACGTGCTTGCAACCCCTGTTGTACTTACCTTATTAATATTTCCTGCCTGATCAAAGCTGAGGCTATCCAGGCACAGTTGCCTAAGTACAAAATCCTTCTTTTGAGGAAAAATCCGATGGTATAAAATATAATCCTGGTTCTTCACACTGAATACTGTATGATGCCCCGGCCCAACAATAGAACTATCACTTGCTGTTTTTAAAATTACACGCCGTTCTGGTTCAGTAAACGGACCCAATGGACTATTGGAAGTGGCATAACCAATTTGATAAGTTGCATCAATGGCCTTACCTTCTGAAAACATCAAATAATATTTTCCATTCCTTTTGATCATGTGGGGAGCTTCAAAATAATGCGGAGTAGTAACCTCGAGAGGAGCACCATCGAAGGTTTTCATATCCTTTTTTAACTTTACGGCCATACAATGCCCGTTCACCCAGTTCCACCCCGAACCCCAGTATAGATAAGCCTGTCCGTCGTCGTCTATAAAGCAATCCGCATCGATGTTGTGCATGTCAGGAAAATCCGTAAATTTTATCAGGGGACTATTGTTTTCTTTAAGATTTTTCCATGGCCCGAGTGGATTTGCACTAACTCCTGCCCAAACTTCACTACCAATCGACACATACATGTAGAAATTATTATCTATACCCTTCACCACCGAGGGTGCCCATACCTTATGTTTGTTTGAGGTAGGACTGGTACACACTGATTTGGTTGGCCAGTTAAGATGGTGACGCTTGAAACTCACAAAATCTATCGTCTCGAACACCGCAAGCTCCTCACCTCCCCATGGATCAATTGTTGCATAGATGAAATAAGTACCTTTGTTTTTTACAATAGTAGGATCCGCAAAGTAACCGGGCATTATGGGATTAGATATTTTTCCATTGCCGCCTTGAGCATTAACAGAACAAGGAAGGTTGATTAGTAAGCTCAGGAAAAAAAATACTGAAATTTTATTTAGCATAAATGGATTTAGTTTCGTTCAATAATATAATAATAATTAAACCGGTTTATCACAACTTCTGTCGCACATTTAGTTGGTTTGAACTCATGAAATTCAGGGAGAATTTATCCCCGGATTTTCAACCAGAACAACACTTAAAGCATTAACTATTGTTCCTGCTCAATCATAATCGCCTGGCCGCCCTTAGCTTCCAAATTAATTATTAATTTGTCGCCCCTTTTTAGCCGGGAAGTGCGTTTTACAATTTGCTCATTATTTCCGTCTTCAAAAAATGTTGCCTTGTAGCGTTTTCCTTTATCCAGAAAGTCGAGTTTTATGTCTGTTTTCCAGGCATTCGGGCCTGCTGCGTTACCAATAAACCAGGTAGTGCCTTTTCTCCTTGCTACGCTTATATTATCTCCTATTTCTCCGGCTAAATATTTTGTTTCATCCCAAACCGTCGGCACATATTTGAAGAATTCTATTTCGTCGAAGTTGGTATAATCTTTAGGCCTTCCATACCAGAAAATCGCCTGTAGCGGACTGAAGTAAACTACCGTTAAGGCCAACTGCTGCGCCTTACTTACTTTTATATTTTTACTATAGCTGTTTGTAGGATTAGGAAAACAAAAGGTAAAATCTGCAGCGCCGGAAAGGAAGCGGGTAAATGGTAAGGTAGTGGTATGAAATGCATCCGGGCTGTTTTCATCTCCTCTGATACCCTCCTGGGTCAACAGGTAAGGATAAGTCCGGCTAAGCCCTGTAGGTTTATAATTGTCATGGATATTAATAAACAAGCCGGCATCGTTTACTTTTTTGATAGCCTTATTCAACCAGTTCAAACCCTGCTGACTAAATCCGTCTACAAAGCCAAACTTCAAACCAGCAATTCCCCACTGCTTATAAATTGGAAGTGCTTTGTCCAAATAATGCCGGAGGGCCAGATAGTCCAGATAAAGAATAACTTTTATACCGTTCTGTCTTCCATATTCTAATACTTTTGGCATGTCAATAGCCGCTATTGGAACTGTTGGGTCTGAGCTTAGCAGACGATCTGGCCCGTACCACCCACCATCGAACATGATATATTTGAAATTTAGTTTCTTAGCCAGGTCTATACAATCTAATCCGCTTTGCGTATTCAACTGAGATCGAATAAGTTTTCCCGGAACAATCTTGGTAAGATCAGTATTAGAAGGTGGGGCAAGTTTCAAAAACAGCTCGCTGAACTGGTGCAGCCCAATAGCTGACTTTGAGATACTGATTGTGCGCCAGGGTGATTCAAATCCGCCCTCAAACTGCACCTCTTTATCATGTACGAATTTTACTGAAAGTGAATTTTTCTCTGCTCCTTTCCATAACTCAGCTTTCGTATAACTACGGTTATCTGCCTCTCCTATACTTAGATAAAAGTTTTCGCTTTTAAGCGTAGCCGGAAAATCGCAGGTCTGTATTAAAGAGTCCAGTTTAACAGGAGTAAATACCGATTCATGATGGTATTGGTATATAACAGCCGGTTCAGAAATTGTAAAAGAAGTCTTTTCACTATCGATCTTAACTTTCCCGAGGCCTTTTTGCTCAGGGAACACATACTTGAAAGCAATACTACCATTAAATACCCGAATGTTAAGATTATACGTATAAGGTCCGGACACGCAAGCCAGCATAAGCTGATTATAGGTATTATCAATTACCGAGTTCTCACCTATAGGCCAGGATATCTTTTCGGATTGAAAGCTTTTATTCGCCGACTTAACGTTTATCTTCTGTCCGCTATCATGCCCATTGACTACCAGTCCCAGGAGGGATTGGCTGATAACTTCCTTCTTGTTAAAACTTACGCTGTAGACAAGCTGTCCGTTGTTGGCCAGGATACGCATACGCATATCGCCATCGGGTGAGCGAACCTGGTATTCCTGAGACATAACTATTTGTGCCTGGCCTATTAACACTGATATTATAATCAGAAGCTTAATTCTCATAAATTTAATCGGTAGTTTGTTTATTAAAAATTGAAATGTCTGAATCTAATGATGCATTTCTGCAACAGTCTTATTAAAAAAAGTAGCTGAATTTACTTTTATTCGCTTTATGCTAACTCTGGCTTTAGTCGGTACTGTTTTATCGTCATAATATGTAGTTACTAATAACTACACAACTTAAGAGCAAAAAAAACGGCCCTTTCTATTTTTACCATCGTCTATAATTTTAATTTATGAATAGGGCAGCAACCTTCATTCTTAGCAGGAATGTTCTAAAGTGTCTGCAATAGTATTCATTTGTGAGCGATTACGATAGTTTTGACCGGCAGCTTTTTGTTTCTTACAGGCAAGGCAACAATGCTCTTTTTTATGAACTCAACACCAGATACAAACTGACCTACCTTGATGTATTCGCCAGCCGCAGCACCTACAACCTGCACACCATTGACCGTGACATTCTCGAAACTTATATTTTTAATACCGTGTCCAGCATCCAGGCCAATGATGATGGCCGGGTTCAGATTTACACCGGTGTAACTAATGTTTTTGAAACTGATGTTTTCAATACCTCTGCCCGGTCCGGTATTATACTTGGCATTGTTAACAACCCGAAGACTAAATAACCGGCCCTCCTGGAAATCATCTATTCTGATATCTTCAAAACGAACGTTTCTTACGAGGTTCATGTCGCCGTTTGTTATTGCCAGGCAACCCTGGTAATCGGGATCATCTTCATCCTGTTCTAAAATATCAATATTTTTAAAAGTCAGGTTCTCAATTGTTTCACCGTCCTTCTCTGTATTTCCGTGAAGGCCAATATTGATTGGATGAGCAATATCAGCCCAGAGAATAGAGTTGGTTACACTATAGTTTCGCACGTCTCCGTAAAAGTCCCAGCGGTGGCCATAAATTGCAATGCAATCGTCAGAGTTACGCATGAACACATCATCGATGATAACATCTGAACAACTCATTAAGTCAATTCCGTCGGCCCACCCATTGGCGCTAAAAGACTTCAGGTTGCGAATGGTGATATTCTTCGACTGCCCGCCATAAACTGTGTAGTGTTTTGGATTAACGACTATAATGCCATCCACGGTTATGTTATTGCTATTCCTGATCTCAATGCCGCGCTGCGGCTGATCAATGATTCCTCTCCCTATTATGCGTACATTGTTCACCCCGTTGCAAACAATTTTTCCCCTAACAATTGCGCCGCCGGAAATATATACAGTTTTGCCTGATGCAATATTATAGGTATCACCTGGCATATCTTTTGGCGCATGTACACCCGGGCCAAAGTATACCACATTGGTATCTTGTGGATTGGGCGGATTGATTTCAATGGCATTACCAAACAGGTGCAGGTTATGCAGCTTGTCACCATCAAATTCAACAGATATTTTGGTTGGCCTGGCCAATTTAAAAAAAGCGGTATTTCCTTTTAAGGTTGCATCAATTCCAACAGCGCTGGGCCGGATTTTTACAGACTGAACTGAGCCATTGTTTTTTCTTACTGCCACTTCAACCTCGCCGGAAAAATCGAAATAAACCATCGAGGCTTCCTGTGGTTTGTCAAGATCAACCTTTACCTGGTATTCAAAAAGATCCTGCCATTCTCCGCCAGGCTTACGAACCTTAACGGTAAAATCATCATTGTGCTGGCTATAAATAACGGCCTGGGGAGCAGGGTAAGTTATCAATTCCTGGGCGGAAACTTCAAAGGTTACAAGGCCTGCCAACAGGCCAAAGAAATACATTACATTTTTCATCTTTTGATTCATTTGCTACTGGTTTGTCGCTTGTTATGCGTTGAGGATCGGCTCGTTCCCTGGCTTAATGACAACAAGCGAAACTTAAATTAAAGCAACTGCTGTTCGTCGACAAGACAGGCAGAAAAGAAAATAAAAGGAAGGAGTAGAAACTCCCTCCGGACGATTGATTACTTGCTATAAGAAAAATTATTGTTGGTTTTTCATATTCAACTGGAAAAAACGACTTCAGACCTCAGGCAACTCATTGCTTGATCACATTAAGCTGTCCCCTGATAATTCCATTTGGATATCTCCTTGTATTTAAAGTAAAATAGTATCCGCCTTTCAAAAAAACAGCTACCTCAGAAGGAAGAAAACCCGAAATGCCTGCCAGTCCCAATACAACTTGCCCGGTGCGGTTGGTATTGCTAAATGGCAATGATCTCACAAGGGTCCCGTTACCGGTGGCAGTGGCAGGACCATAAAAATTTATCGCCGTTATGGTATCTTTTTTTGTATCTCTCCAAAGGTCTGTCCAGGCCACCGTGTAGCTGAAGATGTTCGCCACTTCATCATAGGTGCCTGTCAGGGTTCCGGTGGATGTTGTATCAATTGAAGGAATCAATTGTTTGCTGGTTGCAGTAGCATACACACTGTCGATAGCACCGTTAATTTTTTCCGGCACTCCACCCTTTGTACAACTAACTGCTAAATAAATTACAGAGAGTATTAAAACGGGCATTAAAAATCTTTTCATGTTGTAAGTTTTTAAGTATTTATTCGGTTTGCTAGGATTTTTAATATCCGGGATTTTGTTTTAAAGCGGGCGACTTGGTTATTTCGCTCTGGGGTATCGGCCAGAAATACATGGCATCCGTAAATACATGTTTTCTTACAATAATGGTCCGGTAGGAAAAGCTTCCTGTTGCTGACCGGGTGATTTCCATACCATGTGTTTCTGCGTTTTCAACTGTCGGTGCAATTTTCCACCGCCGAACATCCCAAAATCGGTGTTCTTCAAAAGCCAGCTCCACACGGCGCTCATGCCAAATGGCTTCCCGCATTTCATTTTTGGTCATATTTGCCTTCAAACCATACAGACCGTTTACGCCCTGCGTGATTCCTGCACGGCTGCGTATCATCTTTAACCAGTCATATACTTCTGTGGTTGGACCGGAGTATTCGTTCGTTGCTTCAGCCGCATTTATCAGCACTTCTGCATAACGCATCACTACCCAGGGGCGATACAGCTCGCCGGTAGCACCGTTACACATCTTGTATCTGAAATAACCCGTTAATGTGCCCGTGGACGTATAGATTCCGTCAACACTTGCACTGGTTGCCGCTGCATTCCCAGTCGGAATTACGCCAGTGTAGGTATTGACGGGCTGATCGCCGAATGAGCCCAAAGTGCGAGTGGCACCATTGTAGTTAACCGTATAGGTTAGACGGGGATCCCTGTTTTTGTACATATTATTGCCTATGCCGGGATAGCCGGAAACAGGATCCGTTATACGTAGCCCATTAATCATATCAAATTCATCTACTAACTCCTGTGTTGGAAAATATTTTACCCCTTGCCACCCATTCATACCTCCTCTTGAAGGAGGATTAGCGCTGGCTTCAATATAAAAATTGTTGGCAGTGGTTCCGGGCTGCCAATAAACGAGAACATGCTCCGGCTGCGGTGTGTTTTGTAAAAAGAGGGTATAAAGAGGCGTAGCAGATGAGGAATATAAGCTATAGACATTTAGATTAATTACAGCCTTTGCAGCGTCTGAAGCTTGCTTCCAACGTTCGGGATCTGCGCTCGGGAAAGTGAGTAAATTTTCTGGGTCACCTGCTTTTGCCCCACTATTGAACAGAGGACTGGCTGCATATAAAAGCATCCGTGCTTTTACTGCCAATGCGGATCCCTTGGTCACCCTCACCTGGTTTGCATCCCCCGAACGGTAAGATGCCGGCAGTGTTGCAGCAGCCGCATCCAATTCAGCCGTTAGATATTTAATACAGGTTTCAAATGAGTTGCGTGGAACATCTATTTTTTCATCATCCGCAAATATTTTGTCGCCAATTAATGGTATGCCACCGTAATGTTTTAACAGTGTGAATAGATACCATGCCCTTAAAAACCGCACTTGTCCAATCCAGTACTCTTTTGTTGCAGTCGATACAGGGATGCTGTCTTTGTTTTTCAAAAAGATATTTGCAACCCGAACCATCTGGAAGGTGGTTGCCCACAATCCTTTGTCAGCATTATTCGGGTTAATACCTCCACTTGAGATTTTATAAGTATAAATGGTAGGATCCTGAAGCGGTTCAGATTCATCGCAGGCAGCATCCAATCCTGTATTATTGAATCTCCTGGGATTAAAAGAAATTCCCAAGCTGGAATAAAGGTTATTAATCATCCCCAATGACCTGGTGCTATCGCGAAAGACTGTCGCTTCATCAATAGCTGACAAGGTTTTTTGATCAAGAAAATCTTTCTTGCACGCGGTGAAAAATGAAGCTGTAACCAGCCCTGCAAATAAGATTTTCCAATATATTTTATGTCTGGTCATACGTAATTTTTTAGAGTTAAAAGCCAAGTTGTAATCCAAGGTTGAAATTTGCAGTATTAGGATAGGCATTGCCTGTACCATTCGCTATTTCAGCGTCCTGCTGAAACTTACCCATCTCCTGAATATTCAAAAGGTTATATCCTGCAACATAAACCCTCGCATTTTGAATGACTCTGGTGGCCTTTAACCATCTATCGGGAATTTGGTAAGCCAGCTCCAATGATTTCAACCTTACATACCAACTGTCGGCAACCCAAAAATCAGAGACTGTTTGCCAGGATATATTGTTTATGTTAGAGTTTAGGCCCATACGTGGATAGCTGGCAGTAGCCGCAGTAGCTGGTGTCCAGCGCTCCAGGTTCCATGGACGCAAATTGCTATTGAAGGCATCGCCGGCACCTTCCGCCGTTACCTGCACGGCATAACCATAAGCGCCTTGCAGCAGTGCTCTTAATGTCAATCCCTTGTAGCCAATTGTAAATTCAGCGCCCAAATTGGTGTTGGGTAAATTAGGTTTTGACAACCAGGTTTTATCGGCATCTGTAATGACACCGTCCCCGTTCATATCAGCATATTTCAGGTCTCCCGGTTGTATAACACTCCACAGCGGAGCGGCTATACCTTTCTTTACTTTTCCATTCGCCTCAAAATCCTCAAGCTGGTAGAATCCAAGGTTATGATATCCCATTATTAAGCCCAATCTGGTTCCCGTTTTTGCCTGATAGGGATAATCCGCCGCCTCACTGATGTAAACAATGCGGTTTACAGCATGAGAAGCGTTTGCGCTGATCGAATAATTGATCTTTCCAGCGCTATTCTTATAGGTTATCATTCCATCAAAGCCTCTGTTCTCTGATTTACCAACATTCTTTTTTGGGAGCGTTTGACCAATCAACAAGGGAACACCTCCCTGATCTATCAATTGATCATAACGGAAGTTATAAAAATAGCTGCCGCTTAATGTTATCCTGCCCTGGAACATGTTCACCTCCAAACCGAGGTCTGTTTTCCTTTCTTTTTCCCAGGTAACATCAGGATTTACCAAAGCCCCTTCCGCTGTAGTATTACCATAGTTATTTGAGCCTGTTGTAGAATACTGAACAACAGAGGTTACAGTGGCTGGATAACTGGCATCAGACCCAACAAGACCATAGGAACCCCTAACCTTAAACATGTCGAAAAACGGGAACAGGTTTTTGAAAAACTTCTCCTCAGAAAGATTATATCCCCATGACACTGCCGGAAATATTCCAAAGCGGTTCTCTTTACGGAACAGATCATTACCGTTACGGGCAACCGTAACACCCAATAGGTATTTGCGCTTAAAATCATAATCCAGACGGGCAGTAGTACCGCGGTAGTTAATAGGAATTTTTGCGCCATCAATATAATTACGCTGATTTACCAACAAAATTCCAGTGAAATGATGTCGGCCAAATGTGCGGTCATAATTAAGAGATCCCTGAACAATAGTTGTAGAATTAAAAGCACCACCTGGAACAGCAATTGAGTATGGCAGCATACGGTATTGACCCGCATCTCTTATTGAATACGAGTTCGTAGTTACGTTATATTTATATGCAGGCAAACCACTACGGTTAAGATTGCGGCCCTCATTATTATTGCCGGCATATGAAACATTTACTTTAACGGACAGGCCTGAAGTTATAAAATCAAGCTTTTGGTCTGCACCCACAACAATGTTATAGTTGTTTTTGAAACTTCTTATGTACCCCCCATTCGCCAACCTGAAAATTGGGTTTATGGCACCGTTATTAGTTACAGCCCCAACATGAGAGGCATACCCATAACTGCCGTCAGGATTTATTACCGGCATGGCATAGGGAGCCGTGTAGCGAAAGGCATTCAATTCCTGAAAAAGCCCGTCTACAGTCCCGCTTGGGTTGTTAACCGTTTCAAAGCGGCCATTGACATCAAACCGGATTTTTAACGTCTTTGTAGGGGTAATATCAAGATTTGAGCGGTAATTAAAGCGCCGGTAGAAATAATCGGTGTTGACATAGTCTCCAACCGGTTTGAATTCTTTTAAAATACCATTCGCAGAATAATAACCCAGTGATGTAAAATATTTTACAAAAGAATTCCCTCCATTTATATCCACATTATAACGGGATTGTGAAGATGTTTTATTCAATAAAACATCCGACCAGTTAACATTAGGATGCCCATAAGGATCAGAGCCGTCTTTAAATTTTTGTAAATCGTTTGGAGTAAAAGGAAGCACAGGTGTTTGAGACTGTCCGTATGCATCATTTATAGTTGCCTCATTTCTAAGCAAAGCAGTGGCATAAGAATCAAGGAAGGTCGGCAGCCTGATCACTTTATTAATTCCGTTTTCAGCAGTGACATTAATCCGTGGTTTTCCAATGCGTCCCCTGATAGTAGTAATAACTAAAACACCGTTGGCACCTTTTAATCCATAAATGGACGTTGTAGCCGCATCTTTTAGAATGGAAACAGATTCTACTTCGTTTACGTTTAACTGTGAAAGCTGGGTATAATCGTATTCAATGTCATCTACAATAATCAGCGGTTTGTTATCTGTTCCATTGATAGAGTTAACGCCTCTAATAAAAAAGTCAGCAGCGTCGGAACCAGGCTGACCACTTCTTTGCTGGCTGAAAAATCCAGGTAACCGGCCAACAAGGGTATTTTGAATGTTTGCAGTAGGAACCGATCTGATCTCTTCACCCTTCACCGAGCTAACAGCCCCGGTACTTGTGATTCTTTTCTGACGTCCAAAACCAACCACCACCACGTCTTCCAATCCTTTTACATCGGCTGCAAGACGAATCCGCATTGGAGCACCTGAAACAGCAGAAACAGTTTGAGACTGATAACCGACGTTGGCGATCATCAGTTTACCGCCGGTCTTTAACGAGATAACAAAATTTCCTTGTTCATCGGAGACGCTTGCATTCTTTTCGTTGCCAAGTTCTGAAATAGTAGTTCCGCCTATTGCTTCATTTTTATCATTTACTATATATCCGGTTACTCTCATGCTTTGAGACCATACGGCGGTTGACATCAGCGAAATCCATATCAGTATGAATATTTTTATTTTCATTTGTCTGTTGTTTATTATGTCAAAAAGGTTTAATACCCAGGGTTTTGTTCGATTCCACGATTTACCTGCGTTTCTTTTATTGCAATAGGAAATAGATACATGGCATCCGTGAAATAAGGAGTAGTGACATCCTTAGGAGCGTAAGTGAGTGAACCATTTGCATTTTTAGTAATGGTTACTCCGTGAAGTGTGGTTCCGTAAACTGCTTTTGCAATTTTCCACCTGCGGATGTCCCAAAATCTTTGTTCTTCAAATGCTAATTCGATTCGGCGTTCGTTCCGCACAACATCACGCATTTGAGCCTGCGATAATCCAGCCGGTAAAGTATATGGTGAAAGACCAGCTCTCTGGCGAATTTTCTCAACAGCCGCATATACAGACGCATCAGGCCCTGAATATTCATTCTTTGCCTCGGCATACATCAAAAGAATGTCCGCATACCTAATGACACACCATGGAGGAGTAAAGCCACCGTCCCGGAAAAAAGTGCTTGTATAATTTGCACTACTGCTATCGTTTGCGCAAAACTTTTTAGCGTAATAGCCTGTTTGTGTCTGCACAGGCGCAAGCGTTGCATTGTTCGGTTTGTCTTTGCCTCCTTCAAAAATTTCTAACGGTCTTTGCAGCCATTTAGCGCCATTATAAAAAACGGTTTGTTCCAAACGGGGATCACGGCCGGCATAAGGGTTTGATGGATTGTAACCAGAGGTAGGGTCAGTAATTGCTTTCCCATTTTTCATTGGGAAGGCGTTCACAAATTCCTGTGTCGGGCTAACACGTCCTTCACTATTTCGGTTTGCGGGCTTGTATCCCGGGGGAGACATGTAATAAGCGTATGAATTATCAACACGTGGATCACTCATCCTGAAAAAAATATGTTCCTTGTTCGCCCTTGATAATACGAGGGTGTAGCGACTAGCCTCCAGGTCATAGATACCCAGATCCATCACCGCTTTCGCAGCGTCGGCGGCGGCTTTCCATCTTTCTGCGCTGTAAGTGGGATACCCGGTATAGGCCTTACCCGGAGTTGATAAAGGGTTAAACAAAGGACTTGCAGCCAGGAGCAATACCTGAGCTTTTATCGCCATCACGACACTTTTACGCATTCTTCCTAAGTCGGGATCGGTTGTTCTATTGGCAAGGGAAGCGTCAGGACGAAGGCTGTCTTTAACTATATCAAGTTCCGAGACAATGTAATTGACACACTCTTCAAAGCTGTTGCGTTTTAAATTTAATAATTCAGGCTCATTGGGGTCAAAAACCTTATTATCCACCAAGGGAACACCACCATACCTCCTGATCAATTCGAAATAGAAATAGGCTCTGAGCGCACGGGTCTCATTGGGAAACCATACTTTACGGGATGAGTCTGTCCAGGGAACCTGCTGATAATTCTGTAAAAAAATATTCGCTGCCCTAATAGCGCTATAAGAGCTGCCCCAGTTATCATCAAATGTAGAAACGGGACTGTAACCTCCGCGAATGATATTCCATCCTTCATTTCCATCAGCACTCGGAACGGCATCGTCAGAAAAACATTCCAATGGTACGAGCGAAATATTATTCCTGGTTGAAGTACTAATAGCCCAACTAGAGCCACCCAACATCCTATTATATCCGGAAGGAATTTTCGCATAGATATTCGTTATCCACTTACTTGCCTGGTCTCCTGTCGGATCAAACGGATCGAATATATAGTCTTTAGTAAGCATTTCGAGAGGTTTGTCCTCGAAAGCTTTTTTACAGGATGATACTGTAAAGATGATTGCAGATAAGGTAAGACAGAGCCAGCCGTAATTCTTTTTCATAAAACAATACATTATCGATTAAAATTTAATGTTGATACCGAAATTGAAAATCTTCATAATGGGATAAGCAGCACCCCAGGCTTCCGGATCCAGATCTTTTCTCACGTCATAAATTTCCCCCCAGGTAAGCAGGTTCAATCCGTTAGCAAACAAGCGTGCGGAGGCCAGGCCAACTTTGCGGGATAATTTTTCGGGGAGCGTATAGCCCAGCTCTGCGTTTTTGAGGCGGATAAAATCATTGTCTTTTAGCCAAAAGGAGGAGGTCTGAGTATTATTTGTGTTGTTACCCAACCATAACCTCGGTTGTGTTGCTGTTTGAGCCGTTGCTGCTGTAAACCGGCCCAGATTATACTCGTAGGTATTATTTTGTCCACTATTTCCAAAGCCATTCATGAAATCGCCGCTCAAATAACTCTGGCGATAACACGTACCCTGAACAAGGACTGAAAGATCAAAACCTTTAAAACTGAAACCTGTATTGAGACCATAATAAATAGCAGGTTTTGCATTACCAATTGGGCCCTGGTCGTCAATTGTAATCTGGCCATCACTATTGCGGTCAAGATAACGTATGTCGCCGGGCCTTAACGAAGACTTGGGGGATGAAGGCAGCACTGCGGTAGAAGCATTGTTAATTTCATCGTACGATTTAAACACGCCAATAGCAGTATAACCATATTGTAACCCGACGGGCATTCCAGTCGTGATCTGATAATCGTAATTTTTGGGTAATTCTGCATTGTAAACCACTTTTGATCGAACCAGCGAGAAATTACCAGAAACAAAATAGTTAAACGCTTTTATGCTCTGTTGCCAGGTTACTGAAATATCGGTACCCCAATAGTTGAATCTCTGATAGTTTTGAAGCGGATAGCCTGCGCCAAATACCACAGTTGTCAAGGTAGGTGCAGCAACAAGATCATAGAACTTATTGAAGAAATAGTCAGCAGTTATTGTCAACTTATTGTTCCAAAGACCAAGATCCATTCCGACATCAAGTTTTTTTGCTTTTTCAGGGTCAAGACCGGTATTGGCAATACCATTCTCTCCCGAGCCTCTTTCAAGTGAAGATCCGGACCCATACCAATAGGCAAAACTGCTGTTTGCGGTAGCATTGTTGAAATAGGTTTGTATATACGAAAAGTACCCGGCATTTACCTGACCCGTCGATCCATAATTTGCCCTTAGCTTCAGATTGTTAATGAAAGGAAGGTTTCGGCTTATGAACGCTTCCTTATGCAAGTTCCAGCCAACTCCCCCAGCCCAGTAAGCTGCCCAACGTTTTGATGGCTCAAGCCAGTTGTATCCGCCATAGCTAACAGCACCTTCAGCAATATATTTCTCATTAAAGGAATAATTCAATTTACCCGAATAGGCTGTATATATTTCCGGAAGATTAGTAGAATTGAAAACCAGCCTGTTTTGCTGGTTTGCAATCGTAAGCACAGATATGGCGTGCTTTCCAAACGTTCTATCGTAACCCAGCGATCCTTCCAAATAAACAATGCGATATCTTTCATTTGCGCCTCCCGTACTTGTTTGCTCGGTCGTGGAGCCATACTTAGCGTAAGTGTTATTTAGATACTGGTATACTTCAAAATTTTTAGACCGTGTGGTTGTAAAAAAAGCAGTATTGTTGTTGGAAGCTTTAGCTTTTAGCACAAGGCCTTTTGTAATCACATCCAGTTTTTGAGTAACCTCCAGGTCCACCGCAATATCTCTTACATCCTGAAATTGGTATCCTCTGGCAATGGCCTGGCCCCATATATTGACATTGCCCTGGTATTTATCGCTGCCACCAAAACTGCCATCAGGATTTAATACGGGGTACGCAAGTTGCGGAGTATTTAGTAAGGACGAAAGAATACCTGAAACTCCTCCACCAGGTTGGTTGTAACGTTGAAAACGACCGAAAAGGTTCAATTGCACAAAAGTGACAGGCGTTACATCAACTCCGACATTCGAACGCATAGCGTAGCGGTCTAATTGAGAGTTTGTATTGTATTTATTATCAGTACTGGTTTTAAAAAGTCCTTTTTCGCTCATATTATCCAGATCAACAAAATACCTGAAACCTTTGCCACTACCCTGTATATTCAAATTATAACGGCTTACTCCCGCCCTTTTATTCAAAACTCTATTGTACCAGTCCACATCAGGATAAGTGTATGGATCTGTATGATTTTGGTATGCGTCAATTTGGGATTGTGAATACTGAGGAATAACCGGCATTGTTCCGGCATCGTTTTGTTTGGCCTCATTATACAGAGTGGCGTATTGCCAGCCAAGCAAGGGTTTAGGAAGAGCTGCTGGTGTTTCAATACCTGATTGAGCAGTAAATGAAATGCGAGGCTTACCGACATCTCCTTTTTTTGTTCTGACGGAGATAATTCCATACGAAGAACGCTGACCGAACATCACCGTCGAAAGTGCATCTTTTAATACACTTATAGATTCTATCTGTTCCGGATCGATGGACTGATATCCTCTTTCAACACCATCAATCAAAATGATTTGTGCTCTTGCCCCACGAATATTGAAGCTCATTCCGTTACCGTCAAGGCCAGGCCCGCCACTGTTGAATGTAATATTCAAACCAGGAATGCGACCCGGTAAAGCCTGCAAAAATTGAGGACTTGGTGTAGTTGTTAACTGGTTGGTATAAACTGTGGCAACCGATTGGACTAACCTGCTTTTCGGTTGTTCTCCAAATAATACCGGAGAAGTTGCCTGTTTCAAATGATTTGATTTCAGGTTAACCAGTACAGTATCGTCGTTTTGAGCCTGCGAAGAAAATTGAAATAACAAACAGGTCGCCAGGAAAACGCTAAAGACCTTTGAGTAGAGTTGCCGCATTGTGTTAGCTTTATTTTTATTGGATGGGATGAAGAGTGGTAAACAGGTCATCCTTTTTGAAATGATTGAAAATTAATTGTAAAGAAGTTAACTCCGGAAATAAATGTTTCCAACGGGCATCTCAGTGCGTGTAAAAGCGAAACCTATTGTTCGCCACGAACCAAAGGACGACATCATTTTAATAAAGACAGGTTGATTAGATTTCATAAACAATCGTTTTGTTAGAAGTAGCAAAAAAAGGCGGATGCGCTTTGTTCTGTAAAATTAGAGGGGTTAAAAAAACAACACAGGGGGGGCAAATGCCTAAAATGAGGGACATATCTGCTATTTTCGTTCTTTTATGAGCGTTTTTTTAAAAACTTCGGGATGCTTTTAGTGATCTTTCGCCATAGCCATATAAATGTTGTTGAAGTAATCCATAGTGCCTAATCAACCTCCGACGGACAATGTCATTAAATCCTTCGTTCCGTAGGAACGTCATGTGGGTAACACAATAATGATCGTTCAACCGTTCCGTAGGAACGATATGTGCTGAACTTTTCTATCTACAACGACAATTTCATCTTGAACACCCGCTTTCATGCCGTTCCTACGGAACGAGTGTGTGGTGACTTATTAATTACCAATATATCGTTCCTACGGAACGAGTGACAATTCTTGACTTAATGACATTGGCCGACGGGCCTAATGACCCCCGTTGGGGTTAGCCCAACCCCTTCGGCGATTGCAAACCCTGACGGCGGTTGTCACTAAGGACATTGATAGCCGTATAAAGAAAATCCCTCCAGAATTATCGGGAGGGAATTGTTACAAGTTGTAACCCAGCTGTAAATTTTTATGATTCTATTTGGGATTTATTGAATCCTTATCAACGGTAAATTGTTTACCGAAAGCCTTCCGGTACTTTTTGATGTAATCAGAAGGATTCATGCCAAAGAGCTTATTAAACTGTTCCCTAAAATATTTGATATCCTGCATACCCACCTGGAAAGCAGTTTCATTGATATTACTGGTACTATTAATAAGTATCTCCGCCGCCTTCCTGAGGCGGATGAACCGGATAAACACATTAATTGGCTGCCCGGATACCGCTTTCATTTTTTTAAATAAATTAGAATGGCTCATACCCATTTCTGCCAACAAGGTTTTCACCGAAAAATTTTCATCTTCCAGGTGGGCTTCAACAATTGCAATGCACTTGTCTAAAAACTCCTTGTATTCGGGAGATATTTTCTGACTGTTTGTGTTAAGAGTTATTTCGTTGTAAAAATACTTTTGCAGTTTATTGCGGCTTTTTAAAAGATTAGCTACCCGTGCAATTAAAAGCTGGCTATCGAATGGCTTTGTGATGTAATCATCAGCACCACCTTCAACACCTTCCAGCTTTAACGCTTCAGAAGTGCTGCCGGTAAGTAAAATAACCGGGATATGATTAAGGGTTTCACTGTTTTTTATATTGCCGCACAATTCAATACCATTTATGCCCTGCATGTGGATATCAGTAATAATCAGATCGGGCAAATATTCCCGGGCTAGTTTAAGTCCTTTGTCTCCAGCTTCAGATTGATAGATGATATATTTGTCTTTGAACAATTGTACGAGGTATTGCCTTATCTGTTCATCATCATCAATAATTAAAATGGCCGGCTTTTCCGATACAACATCCTTAACCGGTTCAATTTCCTGAATATCTAAAATTTCGCCCGTTTCATCTTTTAAATCCTCCAGGAATACGGGGCCTTGTTCATTTTCAGCAACAATGATATCCTGGTCATAATGCGCCTTCCCTTTTAGCATTGCCAGTGTGAATACAGCTCCCTCCCCTTCCCGGCTTTCGTAGGTAATCATTCCCTTGTGTTGTTCAGTAAAGTGCCTTACTAAAAACAGGCCGATGCCGAAACCAGCTTTCGAACTGGTAAATTTTCTTTCTGCCTGGTAAAACTTGTCAAACAACTTATCGCCTATTTCTTTCGGCACACCTGCACCGGAGTCTTTAACCTCAAATACTATATTTAATGGTGTTTCCCTGATTGTAAAATGAATGCTGCCCTCCGATGGGGTATATTTCAGCGCATTGGAAAGAAGATTGTATAAGATTATTTCGAGCTTTTCACGATCTGCGTAAATCTCGAGGTTTTGATTGCCACAATCAAATACATAATTGATGTGTTTTGTTTTTGCCTGTTGGGTAAAACACAGGTACACTTCGTTTGCCAAATTGTAGAGGTTAAGTTTAGATGGCCTTAACCTATCCAGTCCACTTTCCGCTTTTCTAAACAGGAGCAGCTGATCCACCAAACTAAGCATCCGCCGGGCATTGCGGTATACAATATTTAATTCCTGCTCAGCCTTGTCTCCCTGATTTTTTCGGATAAGGTCCCTTACGGGATTAATGATCAGTGTAAGCGGAGTCCTGAATTCGTGAGAGATATTTGTAAAAAAGGAGATTTTTTTTTCGTTGATTTCCCGTTCATGCTGATTTAAGATGCG
>JBDSAA010000139.1:0-52494 GCA_039922375.1 Ferruginibacter sp. | reverse complement strand
CCAGGGTGCATCTGATACCACGTTTTATGTGGTAGCAGTATATTTCGGATCAGTAAGTATTAAAAATACACGTTACTCCATAGGCACTATGCTGCTGGCAGACCTGGTGGGTATTATCACTGCGATTGTTTTGTGTTATTTGTTTTTTGGATAGGGATTTTTATAAATGATCCGATCATAGCATGAGAGATAAGCCGATATCGATTCGGCAAATGAATATCACTTTAATTGGGAAATGGTTGCAATTTAATATTAATAAAAAGGGCTGTCATTTATTTGACAACCCTTTTTATTTTATTATTCCTTTTAAAAGTTAGTGAAGTTGGTGATGATAGGGCGTTTCGCATTTGTTAATGGAAGGCCAAAAACTCCCCTGGCATATATTGAATATTTTTTTGTGTTGGTAGGGGTGAAAGCTGCAATTGAATCTAACTTGACATCGGTAGATGGGTTTCTAAGGAAGATTCTATAAACCTCGCCAGACCCGGCTTCCAGCGTTTCAAATGCGGATACCGATTTAAACGCAACAGCAGGATAGATTTTTGAAAAAGCAGTTCCGGTACTTGTTTTTACAATTTCAATTTTTACAGAGGGATTATTTGATACAAAATTCGCCAGCCGGATATATGCTTTTGTTGGGTCGGCTACAGTTGGGTCATCTTCCACCACAACCGTACTGATCTTACTCAAAGAGTCAACAATGGCATAAGTATAAAATTTTAGTGGATTAAAGCTTTGTGTGGTACTAAGAATTATGGCACCTGGTGTAACCACAGAGGAATCAGGGACTTTGGTATCCACTTTTATAGATCCTGAAGGAATAGTGGCATACCCTACGGCTGTGGGGTAAACAGATGGAAAAACAAAGCCTAGTACCGCATTGGTGGCGCTGGGGGCTATTGAAGAAATTTTAGCGCCGTTTGCAAAAAAATTAACCTGCGGAGCATCCGGTGACAACATCAAAAACTTTACGTTTGTATTTGTCGCCGGAATGGGCGTAAACCGGGTAGGTATCGAATCAATCTTGTCACATCCGCTAATACCGAGCGTTACCGTAATGATAAGGCTGTATATTGATTTTTTCATGTTTAAATATTTGAATTGTTTAAGGTAAATGAATCCATAATTTTTTGGTATGGTAGTTAGCATCAAAACCGCCAATCGCCTTTAATGCATCTATGTTCCAGATGTATTCTGAATTATACCTTGGCCTTACCCTGTATGCCGGCACATTATTATTGTCTATATATAAAGTAGCAGGTAAAGTGAACGAAGTAAATATAGTTGGATCATAATCAAACTTTCTCAAATCAGTCCAGGTTTCAATAAATCCGTATCCCCATAACGCAATGAATTTTTGCAGCATTATCTGGCTGATGGTTAAATTGGCGGGATTTGCAGGAACCACTGATGGCTCAGCCAAAAACGCGGTACGTTGTGTATTAAAAGTTGCAATAGCTGTTGGATCGGCAGTAAATGTTTTTACATAATCGAGGCTGGCATTAATGCCGGCTTTATAAGCTTGCAGAGCCAATACTTTATCTCCTTTTACCAACGCCGCTTCTGCTTTTATAAATTGAAGGGATGCATAAGTCATTAATGGAAAGCCCACTTTATCCTGGAAAAGGTATTTTCCGGGGGTGCCTAAAGTTACTGTGTTGGTTCCCAAAGTGGTTCCCCATATAGATCTTACCCCATTGGTAGCCGCATTTAGTGCAGATGATTGCCCCAGCGCAGGTGTTAGTCCCCTATACACTCCATCTGTTGATGGATTTAACATGATTGGCTGACGGGGGTCTTTCACACCATTAAAAATGGTGCCGTCAGTTAAGCGCACTATAAAACCAGATTGTCCATATACCCCCATATTACCTCGAAGGGTACCAAAAAAATTGGCATCCGTGCTATTGGTACCGTTATAAGGAACTATTGCATCATCTGCATTACTGGCAAGTGCATTGTCAACATAACCAATCACATCATCCGGTTTATAGATTGATTTTTTAATTAAATGATGTGCATTGATTGCTAACACCCCATACACAAATTTTTTCCATTTTAGAGGATCTCCTTTGTAAAGCAAGTCGAATTTTGCAAACAATGGTGAACCGATTGCATCTGTCTTTCTATCAAGGAGGCTTATTGCTTCCATACATTCTCTTTTCACATAAGCATAAACGGTATCCTGTGGATCGTAATCAAATGTATTCTTCAATGGATCAAAAGCCTGTTTTAAAATAATGGGTCCATGATAATCAGTCAGCATTTGCCAGCCCCAGGCCTGCATAGCTAGTCCTGCTCCGAGGATGTCCCACTTTTTTTGCTCACGGGCAGCATTGCGTAAATCAATTGTGTTCATACCACTTTTCCAATACACGCTTCTCCATAGTTCACCGCCAAAATCGCTGGATGGAACATATCCGTAAATATCGTATGCTATGCCGGCTGTGGAATGCTGGAAATTCTGAATATAGGGGCCAATCAACCTTCCATCAAACTGTAGGCCGGCAGCCCAGTTGGTTTGAATAGAAGGAAGATAAAGTGCAGGGTCTGCGGTGGAAGGCCCGTTGGGATTTTTATTTACATCCAGGAATTTTTTGCAACTTACTGATGTTAGTAATAAGCACCCGATGACAATAATATTTGTATTTTTTTTCATCATAATTATTTTAAAAAAGTTATAATCCTACTCTTAAATTAAAGTTGAAAGTTTTGGGAACAGGTAAATTGCCATAATCAATACCCATGCTTCCGCTACCACCTGTGGCAACACTTGTTCCATTAACGCCTGGATCACCACCGGTGTAATTTGTAATTAAAATTAAATCCGTAGCGGTGAACCCAATTGTCGCAGACTTGAAAATTTTGGTATTGCCCAATAATCTGGCTGGTATCTGGTAGCTGATGGTAATATCCCGCATCCTTAACCAGTTTACATCCCGCTCAATAAATTCCTGGTCAATTACAGAACCGCTGTAAAAACTATTATTGTAGTATGGAATGATGCTAACATTATTTGGAGTTGAATTAGTTGAATTTTCTAATCCATCTTTTAATACACCATCAAAGGTCAGGTTGGTTTCCCTGTTTTGTACAGATCTTGGATGCAATCCTAGGTTATAAAGATATAACCCCGTGCCATTAAATACATCACCGCCTTTTTTATAGTCCCACAGGAAATTAAGATTAATTCCCTTCCAGGTAAAGCTATTATAGAATCCCATTCTGAAATCCGGGTTTCGGTCGCCGGCAACGGGCCAGATAGCATTATTGGTAGTAAGCGGCAGGCCGGAAGTTGGATTGATTAACAGTTGCCCATTGTTGTTATACTGGTAGGTAAATTGAGCTGTAAGCGTTGTTAATGCCCCACCCGGTCTTGCCCCGTTTCTAACATTGCCAAACAACCAGGTATCAGAATTATAAAATTCAGTAACGCCTGCAGGAAGCTTGGTGAGTTTACTATCTGTTTTTGTAAAGTTGACCGATGCATCCCATGTAAGGCTTTTGCTTTTAACAGGTGTACCGCGTACGATCAATTCCGTTCCGGAATTCTGCAACTCGCCACCATTTATGTTCTTCAATATAAAGCCGGTACCATAACTTATTCTTAACCCATTAATAATTTGATCTACACTTTTGCTTTTGTAATAAGCGCCATCAAAACTTAAACGGTTATTAAAAAACTGCAATTCCATCCCCACTTCTTTTGACGTAACTTTTTCGGGGCGCAACAATGGATTTGGTGCAGTAAAGCCATAAGAAAATCCGCCGCCTGTAATGGCCTGTGCTTCTAATGCCGGGTTAGTGGAATAGGGTGATGCATCTTTACCTACCTGGGCAATAGAGCCTCTAATTCTACCCAATGTTAAAATATCGGTGATACCCGATTTTTTTAACAGCTCAGTAAATACAAACGATGTACTTAGTGAAGGGTAAAAAAATGAATTATTGCTTTCGGGCAGTGTACTGGTCCAATCATTTCTTCCGGTGGCGGTTAAATAAAAGAAGTCAGCATAACTTAAGTTGAAATCTCCAAATGCACCGACAACTCTTTTTTGTGCTTTAATAGATTTAGTGCGTTGCGTAGTAGTAGTAGTGTTATTAATTGAATTAAAATTAGGCTCCAGGAAATTTTCACCCCTGATAGAATACACATTGTCGTCAAAAACGTAGGTGGCACTACCCGCACGAAGCGTTAACTTCAATTTATTATCCAGGAAATTTTGTTTTACGGTAGCAAAATATTGACCGGTAATAACGCGGTTTACCTGTGTTGAAATATCCAAACTGCCATTGGTATTTCCGAAGTTAGCTCTTGGATTGGCCTCAGGATGATACAACACAAAATATTCATTGGATGAAACGTCAATTCCCAATCTACCGGTTAAGGTCAACCATTTTAAAGGATCATACACAAAACCGAGGTTGGAAATTACCCGGTTTCCTTTGTCATTCAGTTTGTTCTTATTTACGTCAAAAAATGGATTTTCAATTTCAGTACCGGCTGTAGTTAATTTTTTTCTTGCTCCGCTGGGGGTAAGATAATCCGTGATATCTGAATCAGTTGGGAAGCTTAACAACGCCAGGTAAAAGCTATTGGCGCCTTTTGATACTTTTTGATTCTTTGTATTGATGTATTGAAGGTTGGTTTCTGCTTTTAAATTTTTCAGGATCTGTCCAGTGCCTGTTAACGAAATATTGATCCGGTCGTATTTGGTATTAGGCACCACACCTGATCTTGTACTGTATGAGGTTGAAAGCCGGTAAGTATAATTGCCTGCACCTCCATCAAAAGAAAGATTATGTTTATTTACAATTCCATTCTGAAAAAAATTGTCCAGGTTATTGTATTTAACAGTACCATCCGGGTATTTTGGTCCAAAGTATAGCGGTGAATTGGTAGCCGCATTGATGGCATTATTATTTAAGATTCCATTGGTACCTCTTGCATACACCCCATCAATTTCAGGAAGCCTTCCTACTTTTTCAACACCGTAGTTATAGGAATAGGAAATAGAACCAGCGCCGGCTTTGCCTTTTTTTGTAGTGATCACGATAGCGCCATTTGCTGCATCAATACCGTATAGGGCGGCTGCTTCAGGCCCTTTCAATATAGTCAGGCTTTCAATATCTTCGGGGTTAAGATCGGAAATGCGGTTTGAAAAATCTACTGTACGGTTTTCACTTTGCGCCACCATGTTGTTGGCATTAAAAGTTTGGTTATTTACTGGCAAGCCGTCTATTACGAATAAAGGCTGGTTGCTTCCGCTCAATGAATTAACTCCTCTTAATTGTATAGAGGTCGAACTTCCCGGCATCCCGCTTGTACCACTGATGGTAACTCCCGGAACACGGCCCGCCAGTCCATTGATGAAATTGTCACGCTGTGTTTGTGCAAGCTCCGCTCCCTTTACATCATTAGCCGCATATCCCAGTGATCTTTTCGACCTGTTAATACCCAGGGCAGTAACAACTATATTTTCCAGGTCTTTGTTTTCTTCCTTCATCTGAAGGTTATGGGTTAATGCATTGCCTGCAACTATTGTCCTGGTGCCAAAGCCAACAAAAGTAAAAACCAATTGCTGGCCTGTTGTTGCCCCAATTGAATAAAATCCTGCGCTATTGGTTTGTGTTTTTTGCGATGTCTGACGGTTTTGCACAGTAACTCCCTGTAGTGGTTTACTATCTATTTCTGATAAAATTGTCCCTGTGATGGTTTTTTGCTGTGCAAATAGCGGAGCATCATTAAAAAGCAACCCGCAAACTACAAGCATTAATAGCAGAATTTTTCTCATTTTATCCGTTTTTTTGTGTTAATAGTTAAATAATCAGACAGTTTTATTGAAATATAAGCTGCCTTTTAGTATGCATTTTGTGGTTTCGGAGGGGGATTAATATTCTTTATCCAGGTCCATATTTGTTGTATTAAAAATGACGTAATTACAAACCTTTCAGCTTTATAGCAATTGCTTTATGCTATCATAAAGAAAAAATTATTGATTTAGAATGGAGGCACCAATATGGCCGGAATGACGTTCTGCCGGGGGACATGCAAATTTTTTCATTAACCTTTGTTTGCTGTAAATAGTAAGAGTTTATATTGTTTATGCGATGCATAAAAGAAAGAGCCAAAATTGACTGCAGTTTTTTATTCAGCGTTTGTTGGTAAAATTTGTAAATCCCTTCTCTTAGCATAATAACGAATTGGTAATTCAAGATAGCAAGAATATTGCATAAAAATGCAACGATCGACAGGAAGCTTGCACTTTTTACGCAAAAAGCCGCAAAATATGCTCATTTCTACAAATAAAACCGCAGGGGAATAAAAATTAAGAAATCTGGATAGTTATTGTTATACCAGATCCAATTGTCTATGATGATAGTGTGTTGAAGAACTGCATACACGGCTGAATCCCTTAGTTGCCTCAAAAAAAAAGAGAATAAAAGAACCGCCTGGCCTGGTTGGCAGTTTTATTTTCAATAAATGCTATTTTACTTAAGGGTAATCGTTACTGTCCTGATCAGATTAAGCGTATTCACATTTAATATTTCATACTCCAGTTTAATTTTGGTACCAATTGCTACTGCCGGGACAGCATAATTGATCAACAACGTATCTGCTCTTTTTATTTTGGAAAGGGCAGGCGCATAAGGCCATGTATTAACCTTCGCCCGTGCGCCTGTACCAATCGTGCTAAAAAGGTTGATTTCCTTGACAGGGCTTTCTGAGAAAAATTGCAGCTCGGTGGTAAAGGAACTATTTGCAAAATACCTTCCGCCGTCAACTGCAGTTGTGGTAGCAATATCTCTTAGCGGATTTGTTGAAACTGGGCGAAAGCCCACTGGTGTCGGAGTAGTATTGTCTGCAATAAAATCACTTGATTTTTTACAGGCATTAAAAAAAATCACGGCTATTACAATTATAAACAGGCTAAATAAATTTTTCATTTCTTATGTTTTATAGATTATCATTTATTGATCCCACCATACTTTTTCTGTAGTAAGTTTATTTGCTGCTGTAGCATTTGGGTTACGGCTCAACTCGTCATTGGGTAAACCGGAACGGCGAATAAATTGCCCACCCATCGATACCCATTGATTGAGGGGCAGTGCCATACCAATAAATACAGCGGGAGAATAATCGTACCGGCGAACATCTACCCAGGATTCCGGGTTTAGATAAAGTACTATTTGTTTTTCACGCATAATATGCTCCATTTTTAAACCTGCCGGGCCTGTGGCCACCTGTGGATTGGCCGTATATGCATTCATATTAGCAACACTAACGCCCAGCTTTGTCATATGCGCCTTAATGCCTGCCAGGTAAGCATCATAAGCTGCCTGCGTACTGCCTGTAGAAGTGGCACTGCCACCGTTTGATAAAAAGCGTGCCTCCGCTTCTATTAGTTTTTGTTCGGCATAGGTGGCCATTAATAGCGGCGAAGGATCCGAAGCATAATATGTATTGGTAGTTAAATCAATTGTGCTTCCGGTATTGCCTCCGCCATTAGCCAAACCCGAATAGGTGGCATTGGTTTTCTTATCCATTAAAAGAGGTAGCCTGGGGTCAATCAACCCGGGATATGAATTGCCATTCATTGCATCTACAAATCGTTTGGAGGGAGTTATAAATAAATTCCCCGTAATAACTTTAAGCGCAATATTAGAAGTCCATGGATTTTTATTACGAGAGTTATATACCAATTGTAAATCAGTAGCGCTGGAAGGATAGGCACCTGCAAGTTCAGTAAGGGCGCTGTTGGCAGCCGTCGCCGTTCCTTTTTTTGTGGTATGCATAAACAGGCGGGCTTTGAACAAACGTGCTGTTTGTATCCAGTTAATCATTACTCCTTTATAACAAAAATCATCCCCACCTGGTACTTCCCCGCTTGCTGCAGCCGAGGCCGCTGTTATTGCCTCATCAAGGTATTTGTGCATCAACGGATATAGGTCCTGCTGCTTATCATATGTTGGATACAAAACCTGTGGTGCCTGGAAGGCATTGGTAAAAGGAACATCGCCATACAGATCAGTGGCCATGGAAAGATTTGCCACCATTAGAATTTTACCAATTGCTCCATAGTAAGGCGCATTTTGTTCCACTGCTAAATCCATTAGAATCTTTGCGTTGGTCATACCATTTTGATATAGCCCCAGCATTGCATCTACCCTCACATCAATATTTTGATCGGTGGCGCTCGGCCCGCCGGTGTACGCTGCCATTTGTTGGCTAAACAAAGATGTGTGGTAGGCTACATAATAATAATTGGTAGCGGTTGCATCAATTAGTGCCGGCAAAAGGCTTTTTAATGTAGTAGTGCTTGCGGCATTGGGGTTAATATTTACATCCCCTTTTTCCACAAATTTTTTACAACTAACACTTGCAAAAAACAACGTAAATGCAAGAATATATTTTATGTATCTGATCATAACTTATAATTTTTAGAAGCTGGCATTCAATGAAAAAATAAATGAACTGTAATTGGGAATAGCGCTGCCTGTAAATCCATAAACATTATACCCCGCTCCAAAGGCAGTGGATTGCGGATCGTACCCAACGTATGGGGTATGCAAAATAAAATTGTTGGCCGTTACAGTAACAGTTAACCCTTTTACAATACCCGACCGGGAGACAATGCGTTTAGGTATCTCATACCCCAGGCTCACATTTCTTAATCTTACCCAACTGGCATCCTGTACAATAACGTCGGCGATATTATTAAAGAGATTGGCGTTCCTGTAATAATTTTCATCCAGAATTACCGGGATGATATTTTTCGAACCATTTGCCATTACCCCATTAAAAGTCACTTGCTGGTAGCGGTTTTCCGTTATTTTTAGTACACCGTTTCTAATACCATTGCGCATGGTTACGTCAAACATATCCCCGCCCTGCCTTACTTCCAGCAGAGCGCTCAATATGATCCCTTTCCAGGTAATGCTTGTGTTTACGCTGCCTAACCAATCCGGTGTGGCATTGCCCACTTTCACCCATTTATCAGGAGAGGGGTCAGTAATATCGGGGAAGCCATCTGCTTTGATAATTAAATTTCCGCTGACATCTCTTTTGTAAGCAATGCCGTACAGGTCATTGGCTGAGCCACCTACTTTAAGCTTATTTGTTATTCTCCCTTCTGCATAAAAGGGTATTTCAGCAATGCCTTCTTTTATCGATAGCACTTCACTTACATTCTTCGACCAGTTAACAGTGAGGTTCCATTTAAGGTTTTTTGTTTTAACTGGTGTGGTGCTTAATTCAATTTCGATTCCCTTGTTTTCGATAGAACCTGAATTAGTGAGAAAGTTGCTGTAACCACTATTGTACGAAATGGGAACGGATAGTATCTGGTCTTCATTTTTGCTTTTATAAAGCGAAACATCCAGGTTAACTCTGTCTTTTAAAAAATGAAGTTCTACACCTGCCTCAATACTTTTTTGCATCTCAGGTATCAGGTTAGGGTCAGCATATACTGACGAACGCCTCGATCCGGGATATGAATTAAAAGGAAATCCGAGGGCCGATAAATAATAAGGGCCATTGCTATAGATCGGTGCGTCTTTGCCTACCTGGGCATAAGAGAAACGCAATTTGCCATAATTTAAAACATCGTTAGAAATCTTATGAAGGTCAGTAAAAATATAGCTTAAGCTGGCAGATGGATAGAAGAATGAATTGTTTGCATACGGAAGTGTAGAACTCCAGTCGTTGCGTCCTGAAAGCTCCAGGTATAAAGCATTTTTAAAACCAAATTTTACATTGCCAAACACACCCGCATATTTACGTTTACTGGTAGCATCGGAACTAAAGAGGTTTGCAGTGTTGCTTAGATCATAAAAATTGGGAAGCGCAAAACCTTCGCCCCTTGCGCTTACGATATCCGTATAAGTATTTTGCAAAGTGTTGCCAAGCAATACGCTGTAATTAAAATCGCTATTGATATTATCCTGCCAGGTAAGAAATGCATTGGACGTGATATCGCGGTAATTGATCCGGTTCTCTGTAATAAATCCACCAACTCCCGCGGCAAGATCAAGCGTGGGAGCACCGGGATATAAAGGGCCTGGAACCACACGTGTTCTAACATCACTATAAAAATCGCCCCCAATCTTATAGTCAAATTTCAGCTTGGGAAGGATGTTGTAGCTAAATCCCATATTTCCCAAAAAGCGGAACAGGTTGCTTTTTTGCTGGCTGAATTTTGCTACATAAATTGGATTGTCAATAACCCCTGGCGAATACACTTTCATGGTGCCATCAGGGTTTTGGTAATCCCTTACATCTACAGTGGTGGTATGATATACAAGGGCTGTCATAATACCTTTGTCGCCAGCCGAAGGCGCTATATTGGCCGATGTAGTAAGTGTGGCGGAGCCGGTCACGCTTAATTTATCAGCTACCTGGCTGCTACCAGCCAGTTTGAAAGTGTAGCGGTCATATTTAGTAGAGGCAACAAGGCCGGTTTGATTGAGCGCTGAAACGGAACTATAGTAGGTGGTTTTATTATTGCCGCCTTGTATGGTGATCGAATTATTTAAACGACCTCCTTTTTCAAAGGCATCCCTAAAATTGTAAAAAATGGGGTCATCCGCAGTGCGTGCAGGCCCAAAACTTTGAAAAGGGGTACCCAAAGTTCCGTTGGCATTAATGTTAATACGGCCTCCCTGTCCCTCACGGTATTTAGTTTGGATTTCCGGAAACTTAGTCAGGTAATCTATAGCATAGGAACTATTAAATGTAACCGTCATTTTACCGGCGGCACCTTTTTTTGTTGTAATAATAATTGCTCCGTTGGCGGCGCTTAAACCGTACAATGCGGTGGCGCCTGCTCCTTTTAACACTGAAATGGTTTCAATATCATCCGGGTTGATATCAAGACCCCGGTTAGGTGTGGCGAACTGATCCCTGCTTAAAGCCTGGTTTCCATTGGTGCCGGTACTGGGCAAAATATTTCCATTTATCGTACTGTTATCAACCGGCATACCGTCTATTACAATTAACGGTTGGTTATTGGCGCCAGGGTTTAAGGATGAAATACCGCGTATCACAATATCGGTGCCTGCGCCTGGTGCCCCACCGGATGATACAATATTTACCCCATTTACTTTTCCCTGCAATGCATTTAAAAAGCTGTTCTCTTTGCCTCTTGATAATTCCTCCGCATTCACTTCCTGCACGTTGTAGCCCAGGGTTTTTTTGCGGGATTTTATCCCAAATGCCGTGGTGACAACTACTTCGAGCATTGATTTTGCCTCGGATACCAAGGTTAAATTAACTATACCCTGGGCACCAACTTTTACGGGGGTTGCAATGTGTCCAACAAATGAAAATTCGAGTTCATCACCCGTTTTTGCAGCAATTTTGTAGGCACCCGAACTGTTAGTCATGGTAGCCTTTGAGGTACCTTTTACTTTTACTGTTACACCCTCCAATGGTTCATTTTTGTCGGAGATAACCGTTCCCGTTACAATCTTTTCCTGTGCCCTGACGGGTGTAATAAAACATTTAATGATGCTGAATAGCAGCATCAAAAGCAGCATTTTTCTCATGTCTGTTTTTGTTGTTTTAGTTAAAAATATTTTTGCTTTTTCAGGGCTGGCAATCTTTTTATGCGATAGTACCGGGGCACTTTTAATTGATAAAAGTTCTGGTGGCTGAGAAGAGATAAGCGCAAACGGCGATGTTTCAAAATCTGCAATTGTTTTTTATTGCATAAAAATCATCGCTTGTATACCGGGCTGAAAGAAGTGGGGGAGTGTAATATAAAGGGTAACTCAGTGTATTATACTTACCTGACTTTCTCTAAGCATTGATGAACGAATTGGTAATCCAAGATAGAAAATATATCGCATAAAAATGCAAATAATTGTGCATATGTGCGTAAAAAGCTGCAAAGGCTGCAACGGGCAGGGTTAAAACCTGCAAGGCTGATAAAGTCACTGATTTATCCCTTGCGAAGTATAAAACATTACCGGTGTTTCTTTTTTGAAGGAGGGGCTTTAGGTTTTGTCACTTTTTTAGCGACTGGTTTTTTAATAACAGTTTTTGCTGTGGATATTTTTCTTTGTCTGCGTGAGGGGACAACCTTTTTTACTATTGGTTCCGGTGCTTTAACAATTTCTGTTTCTTCTTCTCCGCCATCTCCAAAATAGTTTCCGAAAAGATTGGCAAGATCCTTTGCATGATAAATGCCGCGGTTATATTTATTGCCTAGCACCACAATGGTAGCCGAATCCTCCACTAAGCGGATAAATGCCGCATTGTTGCCATGCCACCATCCATTGTGATAGATCATTTTTTTTCCTGACGGAAGATTATTCATCCGCCAACCCAGACCATAATTGCGGATGCCCGCCTTTTCATTACTATAAGGCGCATACGCTTCTGATAAGGTTTTTGGGGTAAAAAGTATTCCGCTGGTTAATGCCCTGTCCCATGTCAACAGGTCACGGGGAGTGCTGTAAATGTTTTTATCACCATATACCATGTCTAAGAAATTGAATGGAATGGATGCGCCTCTCCAGTCGTAGCTTAATAACACCCTGGCAGAATCATTTTTGTTGTATACAAATGTGTGTTTCATTTGTAAGGGAGTAAAAAATGTTTGCTGTAAAAAGTCTCCATATTTTTGGCCGCTCACTTTTTCTATCAGCAGGGCAAGCAGGGCGTAATTAGTATTGCAGTAACTAAAGCCCCTGTTCGGGGTGCCTATATTTGCTATTTCATCCTTACGGGTAATTAGAAAATCAAGGACATCTTCATTGGTGATATTGATCTTTTTATCCCATCCCATGTTCTCCATGAAATGAACATAGTTGGGCAAGCCGCTCCTGTGATTGAGTAAGGTACGTATGGTAACGCCGGGATAATTGAAAGCGGGAAAATATTTGGATAATTCATCATCGATATTTAGTTTGCCATCCTGCCATAATTTTAAAGTTGCCATTGCAGTAAATGTTTTAGAAACAGATGCAATATGAAGAGATGTGCTGTCATTCATATTGTCAGGGCTGCCGCTGCGGCCACTGCCGTTATATGCTTCAAAAATTATATTTCCTTTTTTTGCAACAACAATACCACCAACAAACCCCCTTGATTTTAACACAGAATCGTACCATGCCTCGCAGGCAATACGCAGGCGTTCTTTTTCAGCATTTGTAAGCGGTGAAGCGGGTAATAAAATTTTAACAATATTCTCACCAGGTATCGTTTTAATGCTGGCGGGAGTGGAGTTACATGCGTTTAAAACAATCAACGTGGATAAGGCTGCACAGCGGTATAAAGTACAAGAGTGCGACGCAACGATGCTCAACAAAGTATAAAAAGTTCGGCTCATAAAAATATTAAGACTTAGATGGAATATATTTGTGCAAAATAAGGAGTAAATAAAATGTCAGACAAAAAATTAACAAGTTATCCGAAAGACAAAATCAATATTTTATTTTTAGAAAACATCAGTGATGTGGCAGTTAAGTATTTTAATGCCGCTGGTTATATGAATGTTAAAAAATTAAATGGCGCTTTAAGTGAAGAACAATTAATTAAAGAAATCAAAAATGTGCACCTCGTAGGCATAAGAAGTAAAACACAACTTACTGCAAAAGTATTGGCTGCTGCAGAGAAATTACAGGCCATTGGATGCTTCTGCATTGGAGTAAACCAGGTGGATTTAAAAGCTGCCACCAAAGGAGGCGTCGCTGTGTTTAATGCGCCTTACAGCAATACAAGGAGCGTGGCAGAACTGGTGATCGGCGCTTCAATTGTATTAATAAGAAAGATTATTGATAAAAATAAAGCTGCACATGATGGTGTGTGGTTAAAAGAGGCAACAGGCAGTTACGAACTGCGTGGAAAAACATTGGGAATAATCGGTTATGGAAATATCGGCAGCCAGTTGAGCGTGTTGGCTGAGGGGTTAGGAATGAAAGTAATTTATTATGATACTGAAACAAAGCTTCCATTGGGCAATGCGGTAGATAGTAAAAGCCTGAAGGAGCTTGTGGCTAAAGCGGACATCGTCTCATTGCATGTGCCCGAGCTTCCTACTACCAAAAACATGATCAACAAAAGCCTGCTTAAAAACTTTAAACAGGGAAGCATTCTGATCAATTATGCAAGGGGTGAAGTGGTAGATATTGATGCATTGGCGAAAGCATTATCAGAAGGTCATTTAGGTGGTGCAGCTATCGACGTTTTTCCATGGGAACCAGAAAAGAACGGTGACCATTTTACCACACCATTGCAGGGATTGAGCAATGTTTTATTGACGCCCCATATTGGTGGGAGCACACAGGAAGCCCAGCATAATATTGGCGATGATGTAAGCGCTAAATTATTCAACTACCTCGAAAAGGGCGTGAGCTATGGATCGCACACAATACCCGTGCTAAGCCTGCCGCCGCAGGAAGGTACACACCGCATATTGCACATTCATAATAACGTGCCGGGGGTATTGAGTGAGATCAATACCACGCTGAGCAAAAACAAAATAAATATCCTGGGCCAATACCTTAAAACAAACGATGCGATTGGTTATGTGGTGTTGGATGTTGACAAAGGCCTGAGTAAAAATGCCCTCGAGTTGCTGCGGAAAGTGAAGGAGACAATTAAAGTGAGGATGTTGTATTAAATTGGTTTTGGATTATGTAAAACATTCGTAAACCTAAGCTGAGAATAGGTTGGCATTCATTTTTTTTTTCTTAATAAAAAAAAGAAAGAAAAAAAGCAAGGCTGCGAATAAAAAGGCTCCCGAGTTCCACTTCGTTCGTCGGGAAACGTGAAAATTTCAACATGATCCTAAAATCAAGGAACTCGCCGCCAGTAGTTCAATGATTTAAAGCTTATGCCCGGCTCAAACAGCCTTGATTTCTTAACGGATCATATTGAAATTTTCCAGCACTTTTTATTAGAGGCCGCTACCAGCACTGATTGCGAATTGCGAACGTCCACCTAATTCTATTGATTTTATAAATTATATTTTATTTTTTAAGTGGGTAAATTTTTTGCCCGCTTTTTTTTTCAGGACACTTTTTTTAACGCCTGTTTTTTTGGCTTCAAAATTATTATTTCCAATGTGATTAAAGTCATACCCTGAGCGGGAATAAGTGAATACTTTGTATAAATTTTACAATTAAAAATTTAAATTATGCAAATGGTTTTACCAGTATCATTTATTGTTTGTTGCCTGATTATTGTTAGTTGCAACAGCGGCTCAGAGAAAAACACTAACACCGTCACGGCAGCAGCGCCTGTTGAAAATGGTGTAAGCCAACCGGCGGTTGCAGATGACATGTCTCAAAAAAACGTAGTGCAGATAGCGGCCGGCAGCAGTGAACACACCACGCTGGTAACGGCAGTACAAGCAGCCGATCTGGCAGGGGTATTGAGTACCACCGGACCCTTCACCGTATTTGCACCTACCAATGCTGCATTTGATAAATTGCCTGCAGGCACAGTTGAAGGATTGTTGAAAGCTGAAAAGAAAGAAGCGTTGACAGATATACTGCAATATCATGTGGCTGTCGGAGTTTTTAAAACTGAATTATTAACTGATGGCCAGGTGATTGGCCAGGTGAATGGCGGCAATATTACCATCACAAAAAAAGATGGAAAGTTTATAGTGAATGGAACCGCTACCATCATTGCATCCATTCCTGCTTCTAATGGAATAATACATGTGATTGATGCTGTGCTGTTGCCGCCGCCGGCTCAACCGTGATGAGATTGTATCACCAGTGATGATTAAAAGCTGCGTGACCGTATGATTGTAGAGTTGCTATATTCCGATATCTTTTTCTGATCGGTATTCCATAATATTTTTCTTTAGGATATCAGATATGCTGATAGCACGCAATTTTGCAAGGCTGGCATTCGTTCCTTCGAATAGTTCATCGATAGTGCGGATGAATAGTTTGTTCCATTGATCAAAGTGAGTGTCTTTCAACGGCTTGATATGGTGAAGGTGTTTATGCAGGTTTAACGGGTTGCCTTCGTAGTTTCCGGAAAATAAAATTATGTTCTCCCAGAAATTATACATTGCGGGCAAATGTGTTGACCAATTTACTTTGGCCACTTCTTTAAATATAAAACCCAGTTCTTTATCTGCTGACACTTTCTCATAAAAAGTATTTACAAGCAATTCAATATCCTTGCGGGTTTTAATATCCTTTTTCATTAATCATAAATGAGGTGATAAAGATTGATCGATGGCTGCCATTAACTGGTTATTGCAGGTTTCTTCTATCAAAGGAAAAAGTTCCCTTTCTTCTTTTCGTACATGAACCTCCAATGCTTTTCCAAGCTCATCCAGGGGCAGGGTTTTATCTGCATGGCTATTGATTGAATTGAATAATTGATGGAGTTCCTGGTGTTCACGAAAGATGGTTTGCACCATCTGGTCCAAATGTTCACTAACACCCATCACCAATTGCAAAGCCTTCTCTTCGTCGGCAAAATGGTTTACCAATTCTTCTTTATAAAATTTCATAGCATACAGTGCTCTTCCTTCTATGTCTGCCGGCAGCCCTTTATAAGCCGGTGCATTTTTTTGGAGTAGCCTCGCAAGGATTAAAGCGCCGTGATGGTCGCGGGATAAATGTGCAAGGGCTGGGTGTCTTTTCATGTTATAAATCTTTAGTGTTGAATTTTCGTGTTGAATACCATACCGGCAATGCGATCCATAAAACCAAAACAAGCAATGAAAAAAATATTCCTGTATAAGTGCCGAAGAAATCTTTAAAGACAGCTCCGGTATAACCCATCATTGCGGACACATCCAACTGCAGCAAAATTAATATACGGCTGAGATCGATGGGGTTAAGGGCGCTTACTACTATCATTGGTTTTTCCATTGGATAATCAGCAAATTGAAATAAGCAAAACAATACGAGGCCATCGAACAATAATGAGAAGTACAACCAGAGCATGATTGCAGCCCCGATGCCTTTTGCTTTATCCCTTGTTTTTACAGTGGCTAACAAAGCGATGGCCACAAAAATAATGCTTAGCAATATGCCGGTGCCGATCATGGTAAAGCCAATCATATTTGCCTGGTATATTAAAACAGGAATACCTGCACCGATAAAAAATGCAATGGAAAGTGAAGCAGCTAAACCGGTAAATAAACTGAGCCAGATCGTTTTTCTTTTTAAGGGCTGGCTCACGAGCAGTTCAATAAATTCTCCACTGTTGTAAATATAAATGGTAGAAAAAATAATACTCACCAGCGGCACTACAATCAGAATGATATTTAATAAACTTAACAGGCCCTTGCTGCTGTTATCCTCCAGGCTGAACACACTGAAGGATGCTGCAAGCAAGAACAAAGTGTACACCAATACGATCCTGTTGCGGAGTATATCAGTGATAACATATTTTATGATTTTGTTCATAGTTATAAATTTGTCATTACCCTCGCAATCGCTTTCGAAAGTTTTTCTTCCCCGGTATCTTCTCTCAATGCTTCAATGGTTTTATGAAAAATAAGCTTGCCTTCCTGCATGTAAATAACCCTTGTCACCAGTTCGTCGAGCTCGCTCAACACATGCGAAGTAATGAGTACCAGCTTCCCTTTTTCTTTCTCAGATATAATTTTTTCTTTTAGTAATTCCGAAGCAACCGGGTCAAGCCCTGCGGTGGGCTCGTCCAAAATAAGGACGGCAGGGTCGAATAGGAATGCTAGTGCTGCACTTACCTTTTGCCGGGTGCCTCCAGACAATGTCCGCATTCTTTTATTCAATAATGTATGCAACGAAAATGATTTGATCAGGTCTTCATCCAGCGCTGCTTTTTTATTCCTGATGTCTTTCATCATGTCAAGTACCTGGCCAATGGTCATGTTGTCGGGGTACCGTCCTATCTGCGGCATGTAACCTATTTCATCCCTGTATTGCCAGTGATGCAGAATATTTTTATCCTTAAAAGTAATAAAGCCACTATCGGGCACCACCATTCCCAGGATTGATTTTATTAGCGTCGTTTTACCACTACCGTTTGGCCCGATCAAAGCGATGCACTCTCCCTTGTTGCAGATAGTGGAGACGTTATCCAGCGCTTTTAATTTTCCAAATTGTTTGGTTACGTTGCTTGCAATGATCATGGTGTATTTTTATCTCTGCTTTTGTCTGAACTGGGATTTTTATGATTGGTGTGATTTATAGGAAATATTAAATTAACGGTTAGCGTCTCAACAACAAACAGTAAAAAATCAAAGAAATTGAACAAATCATAAAAATCCCGGTTCAGACAATTTAAAATGCCCTTTTCATCAACGGCGCATTGTCTTTCAAATTTTCCGGCGTAAGGCTGGGTAATATTTTTTCGGTCTTATCCAATAAAGATGTTATAAAACTTCTGAATAATATCATTGCCGGAGGGTACTTTTCTACGATCATAGAATACATGCTTACCGGGCGGTAGGGAACATCACCTATTTTATCTTTATTAAGGTCGTACCCATCATACTTATCCCAGTAATTATTAAAAAACCGGTTGAGCACCAGTGATCCATTCGTACCTACATCAAAAGTATTTCCTATAAAATTGTTCCGTTCCAGCACCACGTCCATGCAACTGGCCTGAATTTTTAAAGCCCAGCCATTGTTCTCAAAGGTGTTCCGTTTCATGTATATCCTGTTGGCGCCTTCCATAAAAATGGCGCTGGTATTTTTTGTAAAGTGGTTTCCTTCCATATAGCCGTCGGAAATTTCTTTGAGCAAAATCCCATGAGCTGCATCGCCCCAGTTTTCTTCAAAATAATTACTGAACATTTTTATCCTGTTACTAAACATTACGGACACCCCAGAACCATTGTTACTAAAAATATTGCTCACATAGGTATCATCATTGCTAAACATAAAATGTAACCCATACCGTATATTGTTGATAGCTGTGTTGCGCCATATAATGGAGTTTTTTACAAACTCAAAGTAGATGCCGTCCCTGTGGCCGGTTACTTTGTTGCCAATGATGCGCATGCTGTCACTCTTCCAGCAATGGATGCCATTACCACTTTGTTGTTCTTCCTTACTGTATGCGGTCAGCCGGTTATTTTCAATGGTACAGTTGATGCCATATTGGGTGTAGATCCCAAAAAAAGTATCTTCCAGTATATTGTTTTTTATAACCACATTTTTGCTGTCGTAAATCTTTATCCCGCTTAAATCTTCCAGGCCTGAAACACCTGAGTGCACTACCCTGAAACCATCCACAACAGCTCCGTTAGCTTTGATAGAAATGACTTCATATTTTTTTTCACCATCCAATACGGGATAATTGATTCCCAGTAGGACAATTTGTTTATTTATGATGAGGTTCTTTTCTTTATAATGACCGGCATCCACAAGGATAGTATCACCGGGCATGGCGGCAGCAAGAGCTGTGGTGACAGATTTGAATATTTGTCTCGTGCCTGCACGAATTGTTTTAGCAGATCCGGAAAGATAAAAAAACAAGGATGCTATAATAAACAAAGGCTTCATTTCTGCATGTCCTCCCAGGAGATTTTGTTGCCGTAAATGGTTGGTAATAGTTTGACGAGACTATCTTCATTACTAAAGGCGGCTATGTTGCCACCCATGGGGCTTTTTAAGCCAGGGCTTTGCAGAAAATGAGCCTCTTCTGCAGGTATCAATTGGTGGGGCGCACTAAAATCAATGAAGTATATGCCGGCTATTTGCTCCCGGTTTATTTTTTTTGAGTGTAAAAAAGCAATCACACAATGTTCATCATCAAACTTATATATTTTACTTTTTTTTGTCACTATCTCTGCGCCAAACCTGTTATCGCTGATGGTCATTTTGCAATAATCGCAATTATCCATGCCAATGCGAATGGGCTGTGGGCCGGTACTGCAACCAGTAAGTGAAAAGCTCAGCAATCCGATGATCAGTATCGAAATCGAATTGAGTTGCATAATTAATTTTCTACTTTTTTTCCATTCAAATATTACACAGCCGAGCAATATAGCCCCCACTGATACAAAGATCCAGCCCCCAATATCCGGCATGGAATAGGCGCCAAAATTTAAGAGTTGTTTGAAGCCGATAAGCGGTGGCTGATAGGCCATACCGGGAACGATGATGGCGGCATTAGGATTGAGGTCATGGCCATAAGCATATTCCCATCTCCAGAAATCAACCATGGCGATACTACCAAAAGCTACAAAAAGCACACATAAAATATTCATCCACTGCCTTTTCGCAACGAGAGCAACAAGTATAAACAAAACACTAAAGAATACAATGATAGCCGGCAATACTTTGAATTCAATAAAATCATCGGTATGCAATGTTTTCATGCCAATATAATGATTGAGCCCGTTGATAATATCAACATTCCCAGCCAATTTATTGGCGTAGATCAATAGTCTTAATCCTTCCGGGTACTGGGGTGCCTGCAGGTCAATCCGCCACATAGGGGCAAATAAAACAACCAGTAAACCAAGGCCGCATATAAACAGCATTATCCTGGCCGCGGTAGAGATTTTATTATTTTTCATTACAATCGTTTAAGACAAAAAAAGGAGAAATAAATATGCTTTGAACATTTTATTTCTCCTGTATAAAAATTACTTGGCAGCAACTACTTTACTTGTTGCAGCAGTATCGGCTTTAGGCATATTGGTGCCAGTACTAAAGCTGATGGGCACGTTGCTGCCGGCTGGCGATACTCTTACATAGCCTGACATTTCCTGGTGCAAGGCGCTGCAAAAATCGGTGCAATACATTGGGAACATCCCCACTTTATCGGGTACCCATTTTAATGTGGTGGTTTCACCCGGCATCACCAGTAACTCCCCATTCAATGCACCTTTAATGGCAAAGCCATGTGGTACATCCCAATCCTGTTCCAGGTTAGTTGTGTGAAAATACACTTCGTCTCCCATCTTGATACCTTCGATATTATCGGGTGTAAGATGTGAACGGATCAGCGTCATATATACATGCACTTTATTGCCTTCCCTTACTACCTTAGCTGTGCCTTCGCCCTTAGATACGTAAGGATGTTCATTGGCTTCAATCTTAAAAAACTTAACAGATTTTTCACGCACAACACTAGCCGCAACTGCCTGTGCATAGTGTGGTTCACCGATGGTTGGATAGTCTAATATCAGTTGCATTTTATCACCGCTGATATCGTACAATTGCGCACTCTGCGACAGTTCCGGGCCGGTAGGTAAATACCGGTCTTTGGTAATTTTATTGTAAGCGATCAGGTATTTGCCTGTAGGTTTTTTTGAATCACCACCCGGTATCATCAGATGGCCTACGGAATAATAGGTTGGCACCCTGTCCAGCACTTTTAAATCCTTCACGTTCCATTTTACCACTTCACTGGACACAAACATGGAGGTATATGCATTGCCTTTATCATCAAACTCCGTGTGTAAAGGGCCGAGGCCTGGTTTCTTTACTTCACCATATAGTGCGGCTTCATATTTTATTACCGGTATGCCTTCAAAGGTTCCTTCAAAAGCTTTATCGGCAATCGCCTTTTGTATTTTATCAAAACTAAATACGGGAATCAATGCAGCCAGTTTTCCACTGCCAACGATGTATTCGCCCGTTGGGTCTACATCACAGCCATGAGGTGATTTAGGACAAGGAATAAAATAAACCAATTCGGGGAAATCTTTTACGTCTATAACTGTTACTTCTGTTTTGATGGTTGAAGTTGCAGTGTGCGTTTTTTCATCGAACCTGTTGCTTGCATATTTTACAGCTTGCTTACGTCCTTTGCCTGCTTTAATCAATTCTTCTGCTTTCTTCCAATTAACCGCCATTATAAAATCCTTATCACGTTTAGATGCATTTACTTCCAGCAAAGTATTAGCCTGTTCCGTATTATAACAACTAAAGAAAAACCAACCGTGTGATTTACCTTTTCCCGCATGGCTTAAGTCGAAGTTTACGCCGGGGCATTGTAACTGAAACGCTATATCCATGTTGCCGCTTGTTTTATCTACGCTGATAAAGCTGATGGTACCTTTAAAATTTTCTTTGTAAGTATTGATGCCAACATCACCGTTTTTGTCATCCGGTGGCACACTGAACCTGGTGCCTGCAATAACGTATTCTGTATTTTCTGTAATAAATGGTGAGGAGTGATTACCGCCACTATTGGGCAGTTCAAGTATTTCTGTGGTACGAAAAGTGGATAGGTCTATGCGGCCTACACGTGGAGTGTTGTTTCCATTTACAAAAACCCAACGTCCGTCAATATCACCATTTGTTTGCGACATCGCTACGTGATGCAGGTCATCCCAGGGCACTTCACCATGAGAGGTATTTAACATAGGTTTTGTTTCTTCACTATAGCCCCAACCTTTTTCAGGATCAACAGAAAACACCGGGATTACCCGAAGCAGCCTTCCACTGGGTATTCCGTAAACAGAAAGCTGGCCGCTAAATCCGCCGGAAACAAAATTGTAATATTCATCGTATTTCCCTGGCGCTACATAAGTTTTGGAAGCAGCATCTCCACTAACAGCGGAGCCTACATTTTTTGGTTTGCATGCATTGATGCTAAGTAATAACACAAGGGCGGCAAGGCCAATTGTATAGTTTTTTATCAATTTCATTATTGTAAGATTTAATTTGAATGTTTTGTTTCAACCGTGTATTTTAAACCTTGCTGCAAGGCTGTGGCATAGCAATAGCATTAAGCAGAAAAACCGCTTTTAAACATTGCTATATTCTGTAATAAAAGGAGGGCTTGAAGGAGTTTTAACCGGTAAGCCATACGAAAGGCGGCTTAATCATCAGCCATCACATTAATTCGACAGCACATTTATTTTACCCCATCGTTTTTGCGCATAAATTCAAGCAAGTTTCTTGCTTCATCATCTCCCAGGTTTTGGTTGGGCATACGAACAAGGCAAAGTTCAAGTTGAGCCTGCACTTTAGGATCTTTTTCGATCATTACTTCTGTATTGGTAATGAAATTCATTATCCATTCCGGCGTGTGGCGTGTACTAACACCTGCCCAGCCTGGTCCTACTAATTTTTCGTCCGTAACTTTATGGCAACCACTACATTTTACTTCGTAAACTTTCTTTCCGCCGTCCGCTTTGGCATTATCCAAAGAAGCTCCCAACTCTACTTTTGTAAACTTTCCTTCACCTCTATGTGGATCATACGATGGATTGGCAGCCACCTTATCAGTTTCCTCCGTTGGTGTGGTATTAATGGCTTTATTGTCCTTGCCTTCGGATGTGTAATCTGAATTTTTACTCTCACCGCAGGAAGCTAAAAAAGTCACTACCATACTAATTACAATCAGTTTTTTCATATGCTTTAAATTTTTATAGATGATGTGTGGTTTTACAACGTTCGCAATAAATAAGCGCCCCATGGCTTGCAGGAACAATGATTTTAAAATTAAGATCTAACACAATTCAGCATTTGGCCGTGGCGAAATGTTACACAATTTTGTAAATAAGTTACATGATTCACATAAATGATAGTTTTTAACCCGATTATCCATCATTAATAAAAATGAACATCCTTTCCAATCTGTAAAGGCACTACCTTTTGTATGATCGTGTAGCGATAAAGCCTTTCAATGCTATTGAATCAGATGACCCGCAAGTTAACCGTCCTTAAAAAATTAAAGTATGAGTACAATCATATAATTCACAAATGACTGTCATAAGTGTACAGAAGAGTTGCCAATAATTTTGATGCCTGAAGAAATTCTATAATCTATAATATTCCATAATGATTGATATTGATCTTTTACTTGCATGGGGGGCTGCTTATAAAAAAGTAAATGCCGGCGAAACAATTTTCAGTGAAGGCCAGTCATGTTGCTTTTATTACCAGGTTGTAAGTGGAAAAATAAGATGGGTTAACATCGATGAGGATGGTAAAGGATGTATTCACTCGATAGTAGAAGATGGCGAATCGCTGGGCGAAATGCCGCTATTTGATGACAGCCCTTATGCCGCTACTGCTATTGCAGATGATGACAGCATTTTGATCAGGCTACATAAGCCTACCTTTTTGCAATTGATCAAAGAGAACAGCGACATTCATTTTGCTTTTACCCGGCTGCTGTCAAAGCGCCTGCGGTTCAAGCTTTCAATAATAAAATCCTTTGCGTCTCATTGCCCCGAAAACAGGATCGCTACTTTAATTAATGGCCTTAAAGCAGACAATAAAAATTTCTGCATTAATTGCAACCAGCTTAAATTAACCCGGCAGGAAATAGCAGATATGACGGGCCTTCGGGTAGAAACAGTTATACGCACCATGCGCAGTATGCATGATAAAGGCGAACTGGTCATTGCAAAGGGCAAGGTATATTGTACCAATATGATTGAACTCATGATGGCATAACTTTCTTTATTGTTATTTTGAAAAAATTGCATGAATAAATTCCTGCGCAGTTGGCTGTTGGTTTCATTTTTTAATTTGCTGCTGGTTGCCACGCTGGGGGTTATCATGCGGTATAAGATTGCTTTTTATCTCCCTTTCATACAGCAGAAATTTGTTTTGCACAGCCACTCGCATTTTGCTTTTGCCGGTTGGATCACCCAAACCCTGATGGTGCTGCTGGTTTATTATCTTAGCTCACAAAACGATGGAAAGGTTTTAAAAAAGTACCGTTGGCTGCTGTACGCAAATGTTATTACGGCTTACGGTATGCTGATTAGTTTTATCCTGCAGGGCTATGGTTTTTTTTCCATCAGCTTCTCTACACTTTCCATTTTCGTTTCGTATTTTTTTGCCGCTTATTATTGGAACGACCTCAACCGCATTCGTGAAAAAAATATCAGCCATTGGTGGTTTAAAGCCTCCTTAATATTTAGTATCATTTCATCCGCAGGTGCTTTCGGACTTGCCTATATGATGGCAAATAAAATCACACACCAAAACTGGTACCTGGCGGCGATCTATTTCTTTCTACATTTTCAATACAATGGCTGGTTCCTTTTTTCTGGTATGGGCCTGCTGGTTGCTAAACTGGAAAAAGATGGCAGCAACGCCAAGCGCCTGAAGTATGCTTTTATCCTGTTTTGCCCGGCTTGTGTTCCCGCATATTTTTTATCTGCTTTGTGGCTGCCCATTCCATTTATCATTTATCTCCTTATCATAGCTGCGGTGATAGCGCAACTGGCTGGATGGTTATTAATGCTAACAGTTTTCCTTAAACAAAAACATTTTATGGCCCGGCAATTTACCCAATATGGTAGAATATTATTGGTGCTTGCTGCCATTGCTTTTTCAATAAAACTTGTGTTACAGTCCGGTTCAGTTCATCCGGCACTCAGCCAGTTATCATATGGTTTCAGGCCCATTATTATTGGGTACCTTCACCTTGTTTTACTGGCAGTCACCAGTATTTTTATCATCGGCTATATTGTTTCCTTCCAATTGATCTCCGTTACCCCAAAATTTAAAACCGGTGTTTTTATTTTTGTTGCGGGCATTATTATAAATGAGTTATTGCTGATGATACAAGGCGTGGCCGCGTTAAGTTATAACGGCATTCCCTACATGAACTTTATGCTGTTGATAGCAGCAGTTATTTTATTTACCGGTATTATAGTGATGTTTATCAGTATCAAATCCAGGGCTTCTTCCGCAGAAAATGTTCTTTTTTGATAAAAGAAATTAACAAGCCCATATCAAATCAGTTTGCCTTATTTGCAACAAAAACTTCCCTCATTGGTTTAATGATGCAATCCATTCGCCTTGCAGGTTCCATTTAGCTTTAAGGCCAGGTCTGTATCTTTGTATTCTTAAATAAATCAATATGAAATTACTCATAATTGGCGGCGGGTTCGGTGGGTTAAAATTGGCCCGTAAGCTTAGCAACAGGCCCGGAATCGATATTACTTTATTAGACAGGTTCAACTATCACCAGTTTCAGCCATTGTTTTACCAGGTAGCAACTGCGGGGCTGGATGCAAGCAATATTTCATTTCCGTTGCGCAAGGTTTTTCAAAAAAGCAGGAACATACATTTTAGGATGGCGGAAGTGTTGCAAATAGTTTCAGAGAAAAATACCGTGGTGACTGATATCGGCGAATTTTATTATGATGTATTGGTGATTGCGACAGGCGCCGACACCAATTTCTTTGGTAATCAAAATATGACTGACCATGCCTTCCCAATGAAAAGCACCGTGGAAGCTATACAGTTGAGGCACCGGCTGATACATAATTTCGAAGACGCATTGAATGCAAAAAGCGAAGCTGAGTTGCTTAAGCTAATGACTATCGTTATCGTAGGCGGGGGCCCAACAGGTGTAGAGTTAAGTGGTGCTATTGCGGATATGAAAAAATACCAACTACCGAAGGATTATCCTGAACTTGATTTTAAAAAGATGAAGATATTTTTACTGGAAGGCTCACCAAAAACGCTGGGTAATATGAGTGAAAAATCGGCAGAACAATCTTTGCGTTACCTGGATAAATTAGGAGTAACTGTTTTGACAAACACTATTCTAAAAGATTTTGACGGCCAAAAAGCGATGCTGCAAAATGGCGAAACGATCGATACATCTCTTGTGATATGGGCTGCCGGTATTAAAGGCAATGTGCCTGCGGGAATCGATAAAGAACTGATTGCAAGAGGCAACCGTATAATAGTGGACAGGCATTGCCTGGTTAAATCCTTTTCAAATATTTATGCGATCGGCGATGTGGCTTATATGGCAGAGCCTGCCTGGCCAAACGGGCATCCGCAGGTAGCACCGGTGGCCATGCAACAAGCCGATATGCTTGCGCACAACCTGCGCCGGATAGAAATGAAAAGCGGTGATGAACAGCTTCAGGAATTTGTATATAAGGATAGCGGTAGCATGGCCACCGTTGGGCGCAACCTGGCGGTGGTAGACATGCCCAAACCCAAATTGCATTTTGGTGGTTTCCTTGCCTGGATGATTTGGATGGGGCTTCATTTAATGTTGATATTGGGGGTAAAAAACAGGTTCTTTGTTTTCACTAACTGGCTGTACAATTACTTTACCTACGATCAGAACCTGCGGCTGATCTTTAAAGTTTTTTACCGGGAACCAAAGCCGGTGCCAGTAAAATCGGAACTGGTAAAAACAGCAGCAGTGAAGGAAGTGGTTTAGAGTCTAGAATATTATTGTAGTACAAGCATTTAATAAAGACTCATCCAGAATAGATTTAAAGCTCCTGAGGAGCTACCTCTTTGAAGTTCTATCATTACCAGATTCTGCTCCCGTAGGAGCAACCCTTAAAATTGCAAACATTCAGACCTCACCTGTCCCTAAATCAATGCGCAACTTTGTCGCGTTAAGGATCATTTGTCAACTGCAAACTGTTTCAAACAATATTTTGCCCTGCTTTTAAATGCGGCTGTTTGATGAGGTAATTGCTCTTCGATCATCAACTTGATCTCCGGTAAAATTTCAGGGTATAGTTTGGCAAGATTTGCCAATACAGTTAATGAAAACGCTTTGACCGCTACAGCTTCTGTGGGAGATTCCAGGTAACTGAAACAAATATTCATAATCTCACCCTGGTATTTTTTGGGGATATCAATTTCTTGTAACAGGCGGACGGTATTTCTTTTAATAGCATCGTGCAAGCCGGGTTTATATAAGTTCCCGATTAGCTCACCAAATTTTTTCTTAATCAATTCAGGATGGGCAATTACGCAATAGCTCAATGGCCAGGAAGCCCGCTGCGTCACACGATATTCGTCATCCAAAAAAAGCCGGAATAATTTATCAAAGCGTTGTTGGTTGCCGCCTACCCATTCCACTATTTTATGGCATTGTGCCTTTGAATGTTCTTTTAAAATTTCTTCTCTTAGGTTAAAAGTGTCTACCATAATTTTTTTATATCGTAATAGCGCTTCCTGCACGACAGGCCTTTATTGAATCAATGAATGCTGATTTAACAAGGCAATCATTTTTTTTACTTCATTGCCATCCGTTACAACCGACAACAGCTCTTCTTTCATTTCATCATTTATGAAATTCATTTTTCCGGAAGAAATACTTCTTGCTGAAGAATGAAATTCTATTGCGCCTGTTTTTTCAGCAATGGCAATAATATTATCGGAACGAACGCCGCTACCAGGCATAATGATAATTCGCTCATCTGCCAGCTGAATCAATTCACTGATCAATGCAGCACCTTCCAATGCACCGGGCTTTTGACCGCTGGTCAGAATTCGTTCGCAGCCAATTGCAATAATATCTTCCAGCGCTTTGAAGGGATCATCGGTTCTATCAAAGGCCCGGTGAAAAGTAACACCTAACGGATAGGCAATATCCGCTAACTGCCTGCATCTTTCTTTATCAACTGTTCCATCTGCCTGCAACATCCCAATGACAACGCCTTCACATCCGAGGTCTTTGCATAATTGCACATCAGTTTTCATTATTTCAAATTCAGCCTTGGTGTACAAAAAATCGCCGCCCCTCGGCCGGATGATGGGATACAATTCTATGGAAAGTATTTCCCTGGCAGCTCTTATAAATCCATAAGATGCGGTAGTACCACCACTCGCAGGATTATCACATAACTCAATGCGGTGTGCTCCTGCAACCTGGGCAATGGTGCAGCTTTCAATAGTAAAGCCAATAACTTCGAGGGTGTATTTCATTTGTTGTAGTGGATGGTGAATCAATGTCGTGTACTTAAGCTGTTTTTAATCATAATTTTCTAATTCATTCTCTCTTTTAAATTCCCAGCTTCGCCTCCTCAGCCGGCGGGGCTGCGTAACTGGAACGCCGCTACTTTTGCTTCTTTCAAAAATGTTGCTTCGCAATTTTTGAATTCCGGCTCTGCCGGAACCGAACCAAAAGAGGCGGCTTATCCAGTTACTGTTTTAAACCCGAGACATAAAATCATAGAGTTTATTGTTACTTGTGTTAATTAGAAAGTACGGCCTGAACCATCTACTACCATCTACTACCATCACAAAAGATATTTCGCATTATGAATCTTATTTTCGTTGTTGCTTTTAACTGCAAACACAAAGCCTTTTTGTACGGCGTAAGCGCCGTACTGGCCTTTTTTATTGATGGCTAAAAAACCTACCTGCAACTTTTTTGCCTTTGCCGGATCACGTTTTATAATTCTTTCTATGGCTTTTTTACAAGCCATCTCCGGACTATTGCCCTGGCGCATAAACTCCACTACAAGGTGAGTGCCACTGATACGAATTACTTCTTCACCCACGCCGCTACTGGTGGCAGCACCTATTTCATTGTCAACAAATAAGCCAGCACCGATGATAGCAGAATCTCCCACACGCCCATGCAGTTTGAACGCCATTCCACTGGTGGTAACCCCTCCAGATAAATTGCCTTTTGAATCCATTGCCAGCAGCCCCATTGTATCATGATTGACGGTACCATCAGGAAAAAAATTTGGAGCAAATGGACCGCCGGATTTTTTGTTTTCAATATTGATCAGTGGTTTATACTGGGATGTTTTCAGCCATTCCCTGTAAGCTTTTTCCGCACTTTCAGAAAGTTGAGCTGGTTCTTTTTTAAACCCATTTTCCAGGGCGAATTGTTGGGCACCATTGCCCACCAATAAAACATGCGGTGTAGTTTCCATTACCTTTCTTGCAACTGAGATGGGGTTTTTAATTTGCTCCATACCTGCGACAGCACCGCAATTGGAATGTTCATCCATGATACAGGCATCCAATGTCACCACGCCGTCCCTGTCGGGGTAGCCGCCCAGGCCCACACAACAACTGGTCAAATCTTCTATCTGCCTGCCACCTGCTTCTATTGCATCAATGGATTTGCCATTACGGGATAATATTTTCCATGCAGCTGCATTTACTTCCATACCCGCATCCCAGGTGGAAATAACAATAGGAGCAACGGGCAAATTCAAATCAGTTGCCAGGGATTTTTTTGTTGCCAGTAAAGGAGCAGCAAGCGTTGAAATTTGTAAAAATTTTCTTCGGCCAATGATAGAAGCCATATTCGTGGTTTTTTATGGTGAATGGCGGAATGGTGAATGGTCAATGGTGAATGAACAATGAACAATAATCAATGATCAATGGTGAATCAATGTCGTTCAGTTAAGGATCGGCGTTTCCTTGCTCCTTATTGCTGAAAATGTACAAGTGAGTGACACAACGATGTTAAATTGAAAAACAAATGCTTGTAAACAAATAATTTTCTTAACTAAACGACATTGAATGGTGAAGAGGCAACCAAATGGATGACTTAGCGTTTTCAATCTTATTTTTTACATCACCTGCATTCAGTCACTTAATTTCATTTAGCCAGGTTTTAAATTTTGTAACAATTGCTGAGTATATTGCCCATTGCCCATTCACCATTCACGACTATGGATGCGCTGATAATTTCTTTATCATGTCATTGCTGATGGTATCTGCATACACCCCGTAAGCACTCGTCATCGTACCTTTTACACTGCCATCTTTTGAATCAATTGCATACACGATATCTTCATCGTCTGGATTAGTATCACCTTCGAATCGGTAGGTTTCTGTAATTTCAAATTCATTCGGATTGAGGCAAATATTTTTATCTGAACAGATAAGTTTATCAAAAGCGATATTGAAATCAAGTGTGTATCCTTTAGCTTTTAAACCAGTCAGCGCAGCTACGACCGTATCATAATTTTCCATATTGGTAGTTTTAAATAAAGTTAAGGATTCTGTTTTTTCTTTATTGCTGGTTCGTTAGGTTTTAAAGAAGCCTCCACCGTCTGAGGTGCGCCGGGCATGGCCGATAAATACAATATTACTCCCAATGTAGCACCTGCAGTAATTAGAAAAGTGGTTGTTGCGCCAAAATTATACCACACTATTCCGGCCAGGCTGCTGGCAATTAATGCAGCTATACTTTGCATGCCCGCATAAGTGCCAATGGCGGTAGCCGTTTCATTTTTATGGACAAGGTTGCTGATCCACGCCTTTGAAATACTTTCCGTAGCAGCAGCATACATAGCATACAACGCAAAAAGCAACAAGTAAATATAAAAATGTTGGTTAAATGCAAACCCTGCGTAAACGATCACAAACAGGAAAAGGCCGGATAACAATATTTTTTTCAGCCCAATTTTATCAGCGATAATGCCGGTGGGGTATGCCGCCAGTGCGTACACGAGATTATAAAAAATATACACGCCAATTACCGTAGTATCTGTCAGGCCGCTTTCCTTCATTTTTAATAACAAGAAGATATCCGAACTGTTGAATAAAGCAAACGCCAGTAAACCCATTACCAGTCTTTTGTAAGCAGGGGAACTATTTTTCCAGTAAGCTGCAAAATTGGAAACCGGCTTAAGCGCAACGATGGCCTGATTTGCTATTGTTTCTTTAGTTACTGGCTGCTTTCTCTTTTCTTTGATCAGTAAAGTTGAGATGATAGCAAGTAGTCCCGGGATAAAGGCAATTAAGAAAAGCGACTTGTAATCCAACGGATTAAAATACAAATAAGCAAGGGCAATGCATGGCCCAATAACGGCTCCAAGCGTATCCATACTTCGGTGAAACCCAAATACCCTACCTTTTGTTGCTGGTGTTGACTCATCGCTAAGCATCGCATCCCTGGCCCCCGTGCGTATGCCTTTTCCGATCCGGTCAATCGTACGGGAAAGAAATATCCAGGCGGGAAAAATGAAAATAGCCATCATTGGTTTGCTGATGGCACTCAATGCATAGCCGAATTGTACAAAGGGTAAGCGTTTGCCACTGAGGTCACTCATTTTGCCAAAATATCTTTTGCTCAAACCCGCCACAGCTTCGGCCACACCCTCCAAAACACCAATGAATACAACTGTAAAGCCGATGTGTTTCAGGAAAACCGGCATCACGGGGTAAAGCATTTCGCTGGCAGTATCCGTAAAGAGGCTTACTGCCGATAATAGCCAAATTGTGGGGCTGATTATCTTTTGTGGAGAATTTGTGGGAGTTTGCAAAATGGTCGTTTATACCGAATGTAGCAATAAGTTGGTACATTGCAGCGTCAAATTATATACTTTACAGGTACTGTTTTGGTACAGCCAATTGCTGAGGATCATTTGGTTAGTGTATATTTTATAAGAGTTAAAAACCGCTAATATCATTTACAGCCTAAAACGATGGAAATGGATAAGAGGGTAAAATTTGATTTCGAGATATATTTCACCAACGGAGGAAGTATTAAAGGCGAAGATTTTAAACTTGACATTGAGGAAGAGGATATATCAGACAAAGAACTGGCGATCTATATTGTTGAAGACCTCCATCTTTTAATGGCTGGGAAAACCATTATTAAGAATAAAGTGGTTTTGAATGAAGCACATAAAAGAAAGCCTCCAGCAACAAGCGGCGGACAACCTGTTTTTATTGATTTGAGCCATACAATTGAAAACGGATTGATCACTTACAAAGGGTTACCCGCACCGATTATTTGTGACTTTTTAAGCAGGGAAAATTCGAAGCAGTTTTATGAAGAAGGCACCACATTTCAAATTGGCAAAATTGAAATGGTGGCCAACACTGGAACATATATTGATTGCCCTTTTCACCGCTTCGAAAATGGGAAGGACCTTTCGGAAACCGGCCTTGAAAGTTTTACAGATTTAGACGCCGTTGTTATCAGGGTGCCATTTACTGAAACATTGGAGGTATCTGCCGAACAGTTGAAAAACCATGAGCTCCGCAATCGTGCTGTATTGGTGCACACAGGCTGGGATCAACATTGGAATACAGAAAATTATTATGACAATCATCCTTACTTAACAAAAGACGCGGCGGAATATTTAAAGGATTGCAATGTAAAACTGGTGGGTATCGATTCACACAATATTGATAACACAAAAGGAAAAAGCAGGCCGGTGCATACCACGCTGTTAGGCGCTGAAATATTGATAGTAGAGCATCTTTGTAATTTATATTTATTACCGGATGATGCCTTTACATTTAGTGCAATTCCTCCTAAATTTAAAGGAGTGGGAACTTTTCCGGTGAGAGCGATGGCAAAAATTAAACAATAGACACAACCTGGTAAAAGAGTGCGCAGGTTTTAGAAAAATGAATAGAATATTATGAGTAAAGACAGAAAAACAAGTGAAAAAAAATCAGCCCAAACGCTGACGGTAAAAGGTAAACTGGATATTTCCCGGAGCGGGATGGGATATGTGATAGTAGAGGGAATGGAACAGGATATAGTGGTAAGGCCCAACGATTTCAACCATGCATTTCATGGCGATATAGTAAAGGTGCAGATCAGTAAAGAAAGCGGCCGGGGAAGGCGTACTGAAGGCAGGGTAACAGATGTGGTGGAGCGGTTCAGGACAACCTTTATCGGCAATATGCAGGTAAATAAAAACAATGCATTTTTTGTGGCGGCTTCAGAAAAACCTATCCCGGATTTTTATATTCCTTTTGAAAAATTGAACGGAGCTGTAAACGGAGACAGGGTGGTGGCCCGTCTTGTAAAATGGAATAAAACGGATAAAAAACCTGAAGGCGAAGTGGTAAGTATATTAAAAGCGGAGGATGTAAACGATGCCGCCATGAAGGAGATATTGATTGAAGCAGGCTTTCCACTGGAATTTGACAAACTGGTTATGGATGAGGCAATGACACTCTCTGAAACCATCACAAGGGAAGAACTGAAGAAAAGAAAAGACTGCAGGGATATCCTGACATTTACAATAGACCCTGTTGATGCAAAAGATTTCGATGACGCTATTTCAATCAGGAACCTTGATAACGGAAATTATGAGATAGGGGTGCATATTGCGGATGTAAGCCATTTTGTAAAACCAGACAGCATTTTGGATAAAGCTGCTTATGAAAGGGCTACCAGTGTGTACCTTCCCGACAGGGTAAATCCGATGCTGCCTGAAAAGATCAGCAATGAACTTTGTTCCCTTCGGCCAAACGAAGATAAATATACCTTCTCCGTAATTTTTCAAGTAACCAACCGGGGAGAGATCAAGCACAAGTGGATCGGCAGAACCATCATTCACAGCAATCACCGCTTTAGTTACGATGAGGTGCAACAAATCATTGAAACGGAGGACGGTCTTCACCATAAAGCTCTTTTGTTGTTGAATAAACTGGCCAAACATTTTAGAAACGAAAGGTTTGAAAATGGCGCCATTAATTTTTCATCACAGGAAGTAAGGTTTACCCTCGATGAAAAAGGAAAGCCAATTGGTATTGTAGTGAAAGAAAGCAAGGATGCACATAAATTGATTGAAGAATTTATGCTGCTTGCCAACCGCACCATTGCAGAATATGTTTCCAGGATAAAAAGCAATAAAGAGCCGGTGCCCTTTCCATACAGGATACATGATACACCAGACGATGAAAAGCTAAAACCATTTGCTGCCTTTGCAAAAAAGTTTGGCTATAGTTTCGATATACATGATGAAGCAGCGGTGGTAGCTTCTTTCAATAATTTATTAAAGGACGTAAACGGCAAGCCTGAGCAGCATGTGCTGGAGCAATTGGGTATCCGCACCATGGCAAAGGCAATTTATACATCAAAAAACATCGGCCATTACGGTTTGGGTTTTGAGCATTACTGCCATTTCACTTCACCCATAAGGCGGTACCCAGATGTAATGGTGCACCGGGTACTGCAGGAATGCCTGGATAAAGATTTGAAGATTGATAAGAAGATGGAAGAGAAATGTAAGCATTGCAGTGACAGAGAGCGCAAAGCCATGGAGGCAGAAAGGGCGGGCAATAAATACAAACAGGTTGAATTCATGAGGGATTACCTGGGCGACGAATTTGACGGTATCATCAGTGGTGTGGCGGGTTTTGGTTTTTTTGTAGAAACAGTATTGCATAAATGCGAAGGCATGGTAACGGTAAGAGACCTGAGTGAATTTGATGAATTTAAACTGGACGATGCAGACTATGCATTGGTAGGCCTCCGCACCGGAAAAAAATTCAGGATGGGAGATGCGGTGAGAATCAAAGTGGTAGCAGCTAATTTAGAAAAGCGCCAACTGGATTATCACTGGGTGCAGGATGAAAACAAGCCTCAACTGGATGTCGCAAAATCGAAGGGTGCTCCAAAAAAGAAAAAATAATCATTTAAAACGCATGTTGCTGAACTTACAAACGGGTTCAGCAATTTTGCAATATAGTAGTTTACGTTATGCATTCTTTTACAGAACTGTCGCAAATTTTTGAACAGAAATTTAATACCCGGCATTTTCCTACCCATACACCTACATTGTATGATGCTGCCCAATACATCTTACAATTAGGTGGTAAAAGGATCAGGCCAGTGTGCGTGTTGATGGGTAATGAATTGTTTGGTGAAATTAATCCGGATGCGTATGAGGTAGCAACTTCTATCGAGCTATTTCACAACTTCAGTTTGATACATGACGACATAATGGATAAAGCGCCCTTGCGCCGGGGAATGGAAACGGTGCATACCAAATATGGAGAATCAACTGCATTGCTTGCCGGCGATGTAATGCTGGTGCAATCTTATGAATACCTCAATAAAATAAAACGTGATTATTCCCACAGAATCATCCATCTTTTTAACCAGACGGCAAAAGCCGTGTGCGAAGGGCAGCAATTGGATATGGATTTTGAAACAAGATCTTCTGTAAGTCTGCATGAGTATGTAAGTATGATCACTTTAAAAACATCCATATTGCTGGCAGCCAGTTTGCAACTCGGCGCCATATTGGGTGGGGCCGGTAATGGCAACCAACAACATTTGTATGAGTTTGGTAAAAATCTCGGCATTGCTTTCCAGGTACAGGATGACTATTTGGATGCTTTCGGTGAGCCTGAAAAATTTGGCAAACAGGTAGGCGGCGACATCATCGCCAATAAGAAAACCTTCCTGATGATCCATGCGATGGAGGTAGCTTCCAATGCACAACAGCAACAACTGGCAGCCCTAATGGGTAATGACGCAGCGGATAATGGTGATAAGGTGAGTAAGGTATTGGAGATTTTTAAAGACTGTAAAGTAGATGAGTGGGCAAAAGAATTAAAAGAAAAATACCTGGCGACAGCGCTGCAACACCTGGAAGATACTGCGGTACTTTCTGCACGTAAAAAACCGTTGGGCGAATTAGCCGAATACTTATTGCAGCGGGAAAGTTAGTTGCATAGTAAATTAGTATATTTATATTTTTGGAATGCTTCACTACGATTTTACCGAAATAATTAACTGCATCTTTTATGGCAAGTCCATTGTTTAGAAAAAAATCAATAGCTACAATTTTACAAGACGCTAAAGAAGGTTTGTCGGACTCAACTCATGGAGGTGGTTTAAAAAAGGTGTTAGGCGTGAAGGACCTTACGGCGTTCGGGATAGCTGCGGTAATTGGTGCCGGCATTTTCACCAGTATCGGAAAAGCCTGTTTTGACGGCGGGCCGGGTGTGATATACCTTTATTTATTTACTGCGGTAGCCTGTGGTTTTGCTGCTGTATGTTATGCTGAATTTGCTTCCACTGTGCCCGTTTCGGGAAGCGCCTATACTTATTCTTATGTGGCGTTCGGTGAGATATTCGCCTGGATAATTGGCTGGGATCTACTGATGGAATACGCCATTGGAAACATTGCAGTAGCAATTTCATGGAGCGATTATTTTACAAGGTTAACGAAGGGTTTTGGTCTGCATATTCCTGATTGGCTTACCATGGATTATTCAACTGCTCATTCAGGATACAACGAAATGAGGAAGCTAATTAGTGAAGGAACGGCTTCAATAGCTATTGATCCCGCAACACTGGAAAAGTCAAATGCATGGATCCAGGCTCCGCAGTTAGCAGGACTTCATTTGATAATGGACCTGCCAGCTATGTGCATAGTGGTGCTTATTACTTATATCGTTTTCCGAGGCATTAAAGAATCTCGTACGGCAAGTAATATGATGGTGCTGCTAAAATTAGCCATCATATTTTTGGTGATTGTATTGGGCGGCTACTATGTTAATCCTGATAACTGGAATCCTTTCACGCCAAATGGTTTTGGCGGCATCATGAAAGGGGTATCAGCCGTTTTCTTTGCTTACATTGGTTTTGATGCAATATCGACAACTGCTGAAGAATGCAAAAATCCTCAAAGAGATTTACCCAGGGGGATGATGTATTCATTGATTATCTGTACTGTCCTGTATGTACTGCTCGCATTGGTTTTAACTGGTGTAGTAAATTACAGTAAATTGAACGTTGGTGATCCGCTGGCGATGATATTTGAGGCGAAAGGGTTAAAATGGATCGCCGGTATAGTCTCTGTTAGCGCCGTCATCGCGACCGCCAGCGTGCTGTTGGTTTTTCAGATGGGCCAACCACGTATATGGATGAGCATGAGCAGAGACGGTCTGCTGCCAAAAATATTTTCAAGGATCCATCCCCGTTACGGAACACCATCCTTCTCTACGATACTAACAGGCTTTGTGGTGGCTATTCCTGCCTTGTTTTTAAATTTAGATGTTGTGATAGCCCTCACCAGCATCGGAACGCTGTTTGCATTCGTGTTGGTATGCGGCGGCATTTTGGTTTTACATCAAATGCCTAATAAGCCGGAGAGTAAGTTCAGAGTTCCATATGTTAATGGAAAGTATATTATTCCGATCATGATGATAGGCGCTTTGCTAACTGTGGCCATTCGATTTCCGGGCTACTTCCCTTCCTTGTTAAGCGTGGAAGGATTTCCAATGGTAATCTTTTTTATAGTAGCTATTTTGATTGTGATCTTTACCTTCCTGCGAAACTTTTCATTGATCCCTGTTCTGGGTTTGTTAAGCTGTTTTTATTTAATGGCACAAGAAAGCCATACTAACTGGTGGCGTTTTTTGATTTGGTTGGCAATAGGTTTGGTAATTTATTTTGCCTACGGGTATAGAAAAAGTAAACTGGCTTCATAGCAGGTTAAAAAATAGTTTAAATTTTCCCACCGGGTTACAGTAATAACAGACACCTGTAGGATCGGGCCGCGGCCTGATCCTACAGGAAACCATTTATCTTTGCACCATTAATCAATATTGAAAACAGGGGAAGAATATGAAGTACCAGGAAGGCGATAAAATTTTGGTGTTACTTACCAACGAAGAAGGCAAGGTGGTGGAAATCATGAACGAAAAAATGGTGATGATAGAAGTAAAGGGCGTGCGCTTTCCTGCTTATATGGACCAGATCGATTTTCCCTATTTTAAAATGTTTTCTGAAAAAAAGATTGTTCCAAAGAAGCAGATCTTTATTGATGATGTGAAGCCGGAAAAAGGAAACACCAGGATTAAGGTGGATAACGGTGTATTTATTGCGTTCATGCCCATATTTGATAAGGATGTTTTTGATGATGATGTTGTAGAGAAATTAAAAATATACCTCATCAATCAAACCGAAACGGCTTACAATTTTACCTACAATTTATTTTTCAGCGGCGAAAGCAGTTTCGAATTAAAGAATACCATCGGGCCATTAAGCGACTTTTACATGCACAATGTAAACTTTGAAGACCTGAGTGATAATCCACGTTTTGATGTAGAATTTTCACTTGCAAATGCCGACAAGAAAAAGGCGCCTTATTACGAAACCTCTTTAAAGCTCAAAGCCAAACAGCTTTTTAAAAGAATAGAAGAGATACAATTAAAAAACGAACCTACGTTTTCGTACCTGCTATTTGATAAATACCCCGACAAAGTGGATGATGAAAAAGTAGATTTGAGCAGGCTGGGTAATGCAGGATTCAGGATTTATGATGTGGGCAAGGTAAAAGAAAATTTGCCTCCGGCACGAACGGTTGTAGATCTGCATATTGAAAAGTTAACCGATAGCTGGAAACACCTCAGTAATTTTGAAATACTCACGCTACAGCTCAAAGAATTCGAAAGGTTTTATGATCTTTCAATTGCCCATCACCAGCCATCACTTACGGTGATACATGGCGTAGGTGCCGGCAAATTAAGGGATGAGATACATGAACTGCTGCGATTAAAAAAAGAGGTAAAATCTTTCGTCAATCAATACCATTCATCTTATGGATATGGCGCTACGGAGATTTATTTTTCTCATTAACATATCTGGCAGGCGGACAGTTCTACCCCATTTAACTCATCGTATATTACAGGCAGTAAATTAACCAATTTATAAAATGCCGGCCTTGTCCGTTTTAGAATAAAATCAACTAGCTTTATTTTTAACGAACAAAATGCTGTGTATGAAAAAACTGTGCTATGTTGTTTTGGTATATATTTTGGCAGGCTGTGGTTCCCAACAAGTAAAACTGGCGGATCTGTCTGCATTCTACAAGCCTGTAGATAAACCAATTTTAAGTGCTGACTCCACCCTTATATTTTATGATTCCCTCAAAAACGAACAGGTAAAATGGCAAAAGGCAGACGTATTCAATCCGGCTGCGATAGTAAAAGATGGTAAAGTCTATTTGTTCACCCGCAGCGAAGACAATCCCGCTGCAATCCTGGGTGGCCGCACTTCCCGTATTGGCATAGCTGTTAGTGAGGACGGCATTCATTTTAAAAATCACCCAACACCTGTTTTGTACCCGGATGGTAATTTTAAACAGTACGATTTTCCGGGCGGATGCGAAGATCCTCGTGTGGTGGAGACGGCTGATGGAAGGTACGTGATAGCTTACACAAGCTGGAATTACGATGTTCCCCGTTTATCCATTGCCGTTTCAAACGATCTTTTTCATTGGAAGAAAACGGGGCCTGCTTTTGCCGTTGCCCACAAGGGCAAATTTTTAGACCGGGCAACAAAATCCGGATCAATGATTATCGAAATGAAAAACGGCAGGCCAATACTAGCCAAAATAAAAGATAAATATTGGATGTATTGGGGCGAGCATTTTGTAAACCTCGCCTGGTCTGAGAACCTTGCTGACTGGCATCCTCTGTTGGATTCATCCGGTGAATTGCGCAAAGCAATGATAACCCGCCCGGGAAAGTTTGACAGCGACCTGACTGAATGCGGCCCGCCTGCATTGATAACAGACAAGGGCATACTGCTTATTTATAATGGTAAAAATGCTAACAACGAAAAAGCGGATAGAAGCCTGGCAATGGGTACGTATTCAGTGGGGCAGGTAGTATTTGATATAAATGATATGGAAAAAATAATTTCCAGGACGGATACCTGTATTTTAAAACCTTCTTTACCGCATGAAATAACGGGGCAGTATAAAGCAGGCACTGTTTTCTCTGAAGGGCTCGTATATTTTAAAGACAAATGGTATTTATATTATGGCACTGCCGATTCTTTTATCGGCGTGGCCATTGCAAAATAAAAAAATAGCTTCCTTAGCCTACTAGTTCAATCCATCATCGGCTTCTGCGGGGTACAATTTTTTATTGGCATAAAAAGTTCCAAAAGGTATCAGCGATGCGATGAATGCAAGGAATATTTTTTTGATTGGCCATTTATATTCAGTCGAAACCTGCAACAGCAGAACGATGTACAGCAAAAACAAAAAGCCATGCACCATGCCAACAATGTAGTTGGGCCTGGGCATCCCCATCATATATTTCAATGGCATCGTAATAGCGAACAATAAAAAGGAGCAGCCTTCTAAAAAAGCTACCAGCCTGAAACGGTTAAGTGAATGCTTAAACATAATTTGAAGAGGATATTTGATTTGTGTTTTTTTATAAAATGGTTCCATATTCTGAGCATGGGTATAATGATTCACCATGTCGTAATCCCGGCGAAATTAACTAAAACATCCTAAGGAAATTACTGCTAATCATTTCATATTTTTTGCTTTAGTTCTGAAGTTTAAAATTCCGTTGCCTATCTCGCAAACTTCCTTAAATTGCCCGCCTTAAGAAATCAAGTGCAAATGCATATACTCATTGTAAACAATTCCTTTATTCCTGCATTAAGATATGGCGGCACAGAACGAATGATCTGGTGGCTTGGTAAGATGCTGGTAAAATCGGGTCACCAGGTGTCTTATCTTGTTGCCAAAGGTTCTTACTGTCCTTTTGCGGATGTGTATGAACTAAATCCCGCCGTGCCTTTCAACAGCCAGGTGCCTGTATCTGCGGATGTAGTCCATCTGTTGAGCGGCAACAATGAAATACCTGATAAGCCATATGTTATTACCATGCAGGGCAATTTAAATGAAGCAATAGAATTGGATAGAAATACGGTTTTTGTTTCCCGCAATCATGCATACCGTTACGGCAGTGAAAGCTTTGTATACAATTGCCTGGATGTGGAAGATTATGGCAAACCCGATCTGGCTTCCAAAAGAAATTATATACATTTTTTAGCCGACGCAGCCTGGAGGATTAAGAATGTAAAGGGTGCAATAAAGATAGCAAAGGAAGCTGCTGTGCCATTGCAGGTAATCGGGGGTGTGAGGTTTAATATCAATATGGGCATTCGTCTCACATTTGATCTTAATGCACGTTTCCATGGGATGAAGGGCGGCGATGAAAAAATTAAAATTATCAATGGCTCAAAGGGCTTGTTATTTCCTGTTTTGTGGAACGAGCCTTTTGGTATTGCATTGATTGAAAGCTTATATTTTGGTTGCCCTGTTATTGGTACACCCTACGGTTCGCTTACGGAATTGATACCGAAGGAAGTTGGATTTTTATCGGCCAAAAAAGACGAATTGGTAACAGCGGTGAAGAACATTGACTCCTACAACCGTACTGCCTGCCACCAGTACGTAATGGATAATTTTACTGCAGATAAAATGACCCTGCAGTATTTAGCATTGTATGAGAAGGTAATCAACGGAGAGTATTTAAATCAGACACCTCCAAAATTGAAGCAGGTACAGCAGGAGAAATTTTTACCGTTTGATTAACTGCTTTAATTATAAATATCAGGGCATCTTCCCTCGTCACAAATGCGGTTACCCTCATTATTGGGGATGACCCTTTTGTACATAGCGGCTAACCTTTACAGACAGCCACGTAAGGAACTACACCCTCCTGTAGAAAATTTAAAAATGCCTGCCGAAACGCTTGCATATTCTCAAATAAGTAATTACTTTAGTTTTCATATTCAACCTTACCCAAATAAATACAGCACTCGCTTTCCGCAATCACTCAGCAATCTATTTCAGTCCAAATGCCTAGCATTAGGAAGTAACAATTTATAGAGTAACTTTTAAAAATTTGTGTATGCCATTTTTCGATTTCCACTGTCATCCCGCCTTCAAACATTTGCTGGCCCCGGCTGGCTCTACGCTTACGCCCTGGGACGATATTAAAGTTAAACTGTCGGTGGGCAAGTTATTTGGGCGTGAGATATCCATTGGCATCAATCAGTTATTCAACGGCGCATTTAATTCGCAAAGCAATTTGAGACAAATGCAACAGGCCGGCGTAAACCTTGCCGGCGTGGTACTGTATTCCATCGAAAACAAAATAGCGCAGGGAATTCTGGAACGAAAAATTGCCAGCAAAGGAAAAATCAATTTGCTCGATCCGGTTAAGTTGCTTGAAATGCAGAAAGGGAACAACTATTATGAATGGACAAAAAAGACAATGGATTCGCTTACCAATAATTTAAAACCGGGGCCAGGCATCAAGGCAGCCGCAGGGGCCAATTTTAAATTTATTAATTCTGTAAATGAATACAACGAACAGGATACAAAAACCGTACATGGACTGCTCATCCTGGAAGGGCTGCATAATTTGTGTACTGATCCTTTCAGCGCTACAGCAGAGGCTGATTTTGAGAATAATTTTGCTGACTTCAAGGCCCGGTATAATACAAAGATCTTCGCCGTTAATATTCCTCATATGCAGGATTTTCCCTGCGCCAATCACGCATTTGGCATGCAGTTTATCAATGAGGAAATGTTTTTCCCCAATGGCAGCGGGCTATCTGCGTGGGGTAAACGTGTTATAAAAAAAATGTACGACGATAGTATCCTGGTTGATCTAAAGCACATGAGTTATTTCACCCGCACGCAGCTGATGGCAGAGCGCAACTCGATAGGGCATGAGGACAAGCCACTGATATGCACACACGCAGGGCTAACTGGTTGCCATAGTAATTTCCGTTATAAATTTTTGTCCACACGCCCAAAAAAGACGGGAGGCGTATGGCGTATCAGGCATCATAAACCTTACGGCGTAGTGCAGGATTCATCGTTTAACCGAAGCAGTATTAATTTGTATGATGATGAAGTTGTGATGATAATACAAACGAACGGTCTGATCGGAATTTCCCTCGATCAAAGGATATTAGGTTTCCCGATGGACAGTGTGGCGTTCCAGGTAAACGATAGCCCCTACGACCAGGAGTATATTGCAGCCGGCGAGGACGATATATTTTTCCGGGGAGTGAATGATCCCGGCGATATCAACCCATATATTTCGCAGGATGATGTGTTAACAGGTGATGAGGCATTGGTGCATGGCGAAATGAGTGTTGAATTTCACTATTATTATTTCTTAAACCAGGTGTTCCATATTTTACAGGTAGCAAAAAAAAGCGGTATCCCACTTCAGCAGGCAATCAGTTGTATTTGCATTGGCTCCGACTATGACGGGCTGATCAATCCGCTTGATTGCTGTATTTCAGCCGAAATGTTTTCAGCGTTTAAAGATCACCTGCGGCAGATATTGAAGAGCCGTCCTACTTTTTGGAAGCCACTTTCAATTAAAAAAAGCGAAGTAGATGTGGATGCATTATTAGATGGGATTTTTTTCACCAACGCTTTCAATTTCCTAAAGGCCAATTTTGTTCAGTAGTTATTTATTTTGTTGACAAGCATCGGTTTTCATAGCATCATCGTTGTGTCACTCCCTTGTACCGCATACCTATGTGGAGCTTTAATTGCGTTTTAAATTACACGAGGCTTATCCCTTGCATTTGTCGCAATAAGTTACTAAGTTTATTGTATAATCCATCCTTCGAATAGCCGTTATTGTTGCCGCCTCTGTTATCTTCTTATTGCTTTTTATTTTTAGTAAAAGCCCAAATGTCAATTAGGGAAGGAGGGTACCTAAAAAATCTATTGTATGTTTAATAATGTTGCATTTAATGTTGTCATTGGGCTGCTATTTATTTACCTGTTATACAGTTTGCTTGCCACAGTAGTTTCAGAATTGATCGCTACTAAATTAGCACTCCGGGCAAGGAATTTAAAGGAAGCAATTGACAGAATGTTAAATGATGAAAAGGAAAAAGGCTGGTGGGCACGGCTGTGGGACTCGTTAAAACTAACCAAGAACCCTGACAATAAGATCATAAACAATTTTTATAACCACCCCGAAATTAAATACCTCGGAAGCTCCGGCATATTTAAAATACCTTCTTCTTTCAAAGCGGTCAGTTTTTCCAAAACGCTGATTTATGTCTTAATAGGAGATGAAGAAATAACCAAAGAAAAAGTAGAAGCCCGGCTGAATGAGATCATTCGATTTTCTCAAAGCAAAAATGTGGAGGATGATGAGCATAAGATACTGGACGCCGAAACAGCAAAATATATCCATCTGTTGTGGCTGGAATCGTATGGAGATATTGTAAAATTCAAACTGCACCTTGAAGCCTGGTTCGACCGTACAATGGAACAGGCTACGGAATGGTATAAACGCAAAATTCAAATTGTGCTGCTTGTACTGGGATTTTGCATGGCATGGGTTTTTAATGCCGATACTTTTTCAATTATATCCAAACTGTCCACAGACCCGGATGCAAGAGATAAAATGGTCAGTATGGCCAATGCTTACGTTCAGAGCAATAATACTTCCGTTGATACAAGTATAAGCAAAGACTCTGCGAACTTAAAAAGCGCTACCTCAAAACTCGATTCGTTGCTGGAGGTAAAAAAACGCCTGGATGAGGACATAAAAAACGCCAATACGATACTGGGTTTTGGAAGCTGGCCACCGGATACTATTGCGGTAAGTTTTGATGCTAAAGCTCAAAAGAAAATTTACACACCGCATATCGATGCCGGCGCTTTATCTGCTGCAGATAAAAACATCAATGAAGGCGTCATTCGGCTTTCTTCAGGCGATAAATGGAGGTATTTTTTTCGCCTATTAAGCATTCATTTTTTTGGTTTCCTGGTTACTGCCTTTGCCATCTCCCTCGGTGCGCCTTTTTGGTTCGACCTGTTGAATAAATTGATGCGGTTGAGGACATCTGTAAAGCAAGAGACAAACAGCACTACCGCTGTCAGATCCATTACAGTATCACCTTTAAACCGTGAAGCTTAATGAAGGCCCGTGTAAAAACATACGTCAATATCAGGACGGGCTCACCGCAAATACTTCCCTTCAATAATATTGATAATGCCTACCTAAGCCCGGGTGAAATAGTTGATATCGCGGCAACGGTGATTGGTGATAAATATAAAGGAAATGATAAGTGGTATCGGTTAGAAGGCGGTGGCTTTGTATGGAGTGGGAGTATGGTGTCAGATACAATAGAAATGCAGACCGTACTTCCAACGGCTGTTGTCCGAAAGCTATTATCACCGCAAAAATTTGACCCAATAAAAATGAGTTGGGCATTTGCTGGCCCCGATGGCATTGACCTGATTAGTTTCTGGAATGAGCATAACCTGATGGGACAAAATGTAACAGTAGCAGTATTGGATTCGGGTATCAATACACAGGTATTAGATGTGTTTGATGCAGTGGAAAATAAGCAGCTCGATTGTAAATCGTTTATCCCTAACGAAAGCATTCAGGACGATCTCGGCCATGGAACCAATTGCGCATCCATTATTGCATCGAGGGGCGGGAACTTGTTTGGGGTATCGCCGGCATGTAAACTGGTTGTTGCAAAAATAGAAAGTAAGAGCGTAGGCAAAGCATCGGCTATCACACTTGCTGCTTTAAAATGGGCTTGTGAAGAACGCAATGCAGATATTATTTCTTTGTCGTTTTCATTTCCATCCATTAGCGATGCACCTGGTACCCCAGAAGAAAAAGCCGTGGCAGATTATATCTTAAAAATGCACAATGAAAAAAATAAATTATTTGTTGCGTCCATCGGTAACCTTGGGCAAAATGCCATTGATTTCAACGCATTTCCTGCCAATTACCCGGGTTGTATTTCCATTGGCGCATTTGGTGCAGGCAAAAAAATATGGAACGGTTCGAGCTGGAATAAAAAATTATCTTTTGTGGTACCTGGCGTAGATCTAAAAGGCTACGGGTTGACAGGTACGGTAGACAATTTACAACCTGCTACCAGCTACGCATGCCCGTTTGCCGCAGGCATATTAGCAAATTTAATCGGCCATTTTAAAACCAATCACCAGCCTTTCAAAGCATCAGAATTTATTAATAAACTGGTATTTGATATTGCACCCGAAGACGCTCCTTTAAAATATGGAAAGGGAATTATCAACCCTATAGAATCATTCAAAAATTTAATGCAATGAAAAAGTTTTTTGTCGTCATCATTACTGTATGCACCTGTTTTTCTGCAATCTCTCAGGTTGCCTATTACGATGCTATTGAGTTGAAAAAAATATTTTCAGCTCCAATGAATAATGATACTTACCAGGAAGCCAGCAGGATATTGGCAAGGTACCTGCCACCAAATAATACTGATACCACAGCCGACCTTGTCCGGCTTCGGTATTTAAGAAACCCGTTTATAGCCACGTTGCCTGGTGCAGCAGGATATCTTAGCTTCCAAAGTCAGAATGTTTCAGGCGCCCTGGGTGGCCTCGTTTCAAAAATTGGCAACCTGGATGTTACCAGTTTTGCGGATGGCCTTGCAAAGTTTTTGGTAAAGCGGGCAAAGGAAGAATTGTATATTTCTTTTTTCACCAAACTCCAGGATTCAACCAAATATCCTGAGTTCAAAATCATTTTTCCAAAGACGAAATTGTTGGTGGATAATTTTAAGGCATGGGAATATCCCAACGCTACCAATACGATCAGGGAAGCATTTGATAAAGATTTGAAAGGTTTGTTAGGGAATTTCCCCAATATAAAATTGCTGAACAGCTCTACCTGCAACTGCGATGAAAAAGCTAAAAAAAGGATTGATGAATTGACAGCTTTCCTGGCAACGGAAAACGGTCATATGGTATTGACAGCTTTTCAAATAGGCAATGGTTTTATTGCCGGGCATAAATTGCCGGATATATTTCATAAGATCACCGGTCCGGAATATCTCGGAGGGGTTATTGGATCAGGTCCCGCCGTTTTAAATTCAATACAGCTTTTTGATGTGTTGAATTATAGTTTACGCAATAATGAATTTGGCAAAAACTATGTGAGCAAAGAAGAGATTACTGCGCTTTTTAATGATGCGGATACCAGGAATATTTACCTTGGATTAATTTATCAACAGATCACAGGAAACGGTATTTCATTCACAGGTATTAACTGGGCCACTGTTTTAACTCCTGTCAATTTTAATAGTATAAGGTCGTTCGTAATTAACCTGGTAAATAAAAGCGATGATATTACCAGGGCGATCGAACGCCTTGATGAAGCAAGAAAAAAAGGCGAAGCTGAGTTGGGCAATTACCACGCCGCTGTTTTTGAAGCGGCCAATCAGTTCCTATCTGTTGTTTCCAATATAGAGCTACTGCACCCCTTATTACATTTTCCAACGGTTTTGCAGGATGTATTTAGAGAAAGTGTTAAAACCCTGGAAATAGCGCATGATATTGCTGTTCGAAATTACAATGCTGCTATCATAAGCACCCTTGATTTTTTATCGGGTTACCTGCGTAAAAAAGGTGAGATATCAGGCTTCACAGAATTTTTTGTTAAGTATGGTTCTTTTGCAGCCAATATTGTTCAGGCAAAAAATTCTGATGACGTGGAAAGAGCCATAGAAGCGGTCGTATTGCCTGCAGGCAGTGCATCTATAAAAAAGAAAATGTCATTTAGCATAGCATTGAATGGGTACCTCGGTGGTTTTTATGGCAATGAATACCTGGCGGCAAAAAAGACAAACAGGTGGGGTGCAATCAGTGGAATGTATGCGCCGGTAGGCATTACATTTAGTACCAGGGTAGGAGAGTCATCATTAAGTGCTTTTCTTTCATTGATCGATATAGGGGCAGTAGCATCTTATCGCTTAAAAGATGACAGCACCGCATCGCTTCCAGAAGTGAAGTTGCAGAATATTCTTGCTCCGGGGTTAGGGCTGATTTACGGTATTCCCAGGTTGCCGCTGTCGATCGGCTACACGTACCAGTTCGGTCCTGCTTTAAGAGTAATTAATAACACAGATAAAATTGTTTCAAACCAATTGAACAGGAGATGGCATTTTTTCTTGGCAGTGGATATTCCGCTGGCGAATTTTTATACCAGGGTGAAGTGAGAATTATGAATTATAAATTAAGAATTATGAATTAAGGCACAGGGCAAGCAGGGATTGACCGCTCATGCTGATAAAGACATGATAGAATTCATTATCCGCAACCTGCTGAGCAATGCGATCAAGTTCAGCCAGCGTAATAGCGAAGTGGAAATAAAAGCATTTGCAGCAGATAACAATATCTCCATTGAAACATTGACGGGGGCGTAGGCCTTAGTGAATCCAAAATAAAAAAGCTGCTTGAAAAACATGCTACGATTACCCGTTGCGGTACTGAAAAAGAAAAAGTCACCGCCCTTGGCTTGCTGATCAGCAAAGAATTTATAGAAAAGAATGGCGATATTTAAAAATTAAAAGCGAGCCGGGGAAGAAGCCTATATAGAAAATTATATCACGGATGTATCATTGGCTATGGTGAGGCCAAATATCTCAAACCGCCAGTTTTAAAAACAATGCCAATTTTACCATACAAATTAACTTACCAGGATTAGTGCCCATTCGTGCATTCGCGGCACTAAAATAAATATCAGAAGGAATGTTCCGTAGCTTCGCACTGGTACCGGACCGAACCCTGCATCTGTATAATCCCTGCCAAAAAAATAACCAGGAACAATTGATATTTATTAAAACTGATTATTATTATGAACTACTATAAACTATTTATATATAGCATTTTTAATACTTTTTATAAAGATGGAGCTGAGCAGGATTCTCTTTACTGGATGAGGCCCCTTACGGTGATAACTTTAATATGTATGTTTCTTACATTTTCAATAGTGGCGCATTACTTTTTTACGGATTTAATATCAAATACGAGAGCGCCTTTAATATTAATTGGATAATAATTATCTCCTACCTAATCATTTTTTACAGCAAGTACGTCAAGAAGGACGGGTTTATAGACTTGTACAATGAGATAAATATTAAATATGCGAACGCTCGTCTTTTAAAACAATGGTTCTACATTTCATGGTCGATCGCTGCTATAGTTTGTATGAATTTTTTTATACTTGGTCTTGCTGTAAACAATATGAATATTACAGATCTCAAATGGAGGGGGAAAGCCGGTTTTATTCACGGGAAATAAAATAAGTGCAGCCACTTAATGCTCATGCGCCTCCATCAGGCGTAGGGCCACAGCCTTGTGTTTTCCTTGTCACTATAGCTTAGAAGTGAATAATGTTCAATGTTAAGCAGAAGCCATGAAATGGCCAAGGATTTCGCAATGCTTCAATTTTAAATTAATCATCAGCAGGGCTATAATCTTTATAATACTCAAAGTAATGGCCATAGGCTTTATCAAAGTTGTTTTATGTTTACAATGGTTTTAAAGACTAGTAACACGACTGATAGAGGATCTGAGTTCTGTGATTCTTTGTACCAGATACAGAATAAATGGGGTGGCTGAAGGGAAATAATACGTAGCAGGGTAGGGCGAGGCAAATGAAAAGGTTTCTGGGAAGTGTCTGCATCAGAATTTTCTGCATTAAGAAATTAGCAGCGGTGGGTGTGCATTTATAATGTTGAAATTCTTTAATTAATTTAATGCTGATTCTGACAATCCCGGGTAGCACAGATTTCAGAAGTAAAAAAACCACTTTAATGAATACATCGCCTTTAATGCTACATTTGTTGAGCCAGTGTTAACAAAAGCCGAATCCAGATTCTATTCTCACCCAAAAGTAGTAACTGCAAAATGAGCTTAAACTCCAATGTGAATAATCAGCACGGTGCATCTCCTGGTGTTTTACAATTTGACAAGGCCGCCTTTAAAGAGTTATTTAACAAACATTATCCATCTCTTTGTATTTATTGCAAATTAAAGTACGGATTCGACATTCACCTGGCAGAGGATGTTGTTCATGCAAGCTTTATCAAGCTTTGGGAAATGCGCCAATCGCTAGCCCCCGGGATATCTCCTAAATCCTACCTCTATAAAATTATCGATAACAGCAGCCTGAATATTTTAAGACACGAAAAGGTAAAGAAACAGCATGAAGCCTATCTATTAAAAACATCTACCGAAGACATTTCTGAAAAAAGCTTTGACAGCGTGGATTTAAAGCAGTTAATTTCAGCGATTGATATCGCCCTTTCGGAACTTCCGGAACAAATGCGCCGAATATTTGAACTTAGAAAATTTGAAGGTTTGAAATACGCCGAAATAGCCAGCCGGTTAAATATTTCTGTAAAAACCGTGGATACACAAATGAGCAGGGCTATGATAAAATTGAAGGAAAAACTGTCAGAGTTCATCCTCTTTCTTGCGTTGATCTTCAACCTTTTTTAAAAAAGTAATAAATATTTTTTTTCCTTGTAGGGAAAAATTCATCATTAGGTGTATATATACTGAGCCCATGGACAATAACAATCAATATGACGAACTTTTGGTGAGGTACTTATTTAATGAGGAGACAGGAGAAGAGAAAGTATTTGTGGAAAACTGGCTCGATGCCAGTGAAGGGAACCAGCGCTACTTTAATCGGCTGAAAAAGGCCTTGCAACTAACTGAATTAAATCAGGATCTGGCATATTTACTTGATGAAGTAAATTTAGAGGAAAAATGGAATCGTCTGGAACAAGATATTACAGATGAGCAGTCCCGGATCATTCCCATCAATGCGGAGGAAACTTCTGAGGTTGAATACGAAGAGGAAAGACCAGCTCGCAAATCAGTGGTATACAGATTATTGGTTTCAGTTTCCATCGCAGCTTCTGTGCTCCTGGTAATTGGTTTAGGCTGGAAATTTTTTATCAATAATGAAGAAAAAATACCAGTCGTTCAGAATACTATCAAAAAGACTGATAGTTTACAGGTTGTTGTGCGGCACGAACTAAATACCTCAGGAAAAGAAAAAAGGATTCAATTGACAGATGGCTCTTTGATTGTGTTGGCAGACAAAAGCGAGCTAATTTATAATGAACCTTTTACCGACAGACGGGATATCACCTTAATAGGAAAAGCTTATTTCAAAGTAGCCAAAGACAAGAGGATGCCTTTTACCGTTATCAGTGGCGATATTTCAACGACGGCATTGGGGACTGAATTTACCATAACGGCCTCCAAAAAAAATAACCGTGTCATTGTCAGGTTGTACGAGGGTAAAGTTGTTGTGAAAGCGGTAGAAAAGAACAACAAAAAGATGAAAAACGATATTTACTTATTGCCAGGCCAGGCCTTTGTGTATGGAAGCCAGGAAATGGCTAAAGTGAAGGAATTTAAAATAAAAGGAGTTATTGCTCCGGAGCAAATTATCAGGCAAGAATTACCACTGGACAATCCTTCCATACCTGAAAATGCTAAAGGCTCTTATTTTATGTTCAACAACCAATCGTTAGGTGAAGTATTCGAACATTTAGCGGGCTTGTATAGTGTAAATATTATTTATGATAAAAATGATGTTAAGACCTTGTATTTCATTGGCAAGTATAATAGTTCCGATTCTTTAGAAATAATTCTCAGGAGAATAGCAATACTCAATGGCCTCACAGTTATCAAAAAAGACAATGCTTATATCATAAGCAAGTAAAAATCAACCATTATAAAATTTTGCATTCCTCCTCCTACGTGGAATGACTGTTCAGGCATACTGATAGAAGGACTTTTATTGTTCACTAAACATTGCAATCTATATGACGTTTAAACCCTTCAACTCCAGGGCTTCTCATCTGGCCCTCCTTATCATCGTTTATTTTTTGTATCCGATTACTTCCAGCGCCCAGGTAAGCACCACCGTAGTGAAAGGGCTTGTGCAGGGTGCCGGTAATCAACCGCTTACAGGTGTATCGGTTGTCATTCGCAACAGCAAAACCAATTTTACTACTGGTACGCAAACAGATTCAGCAGGTATTTTCACTTCCCGTGTACCCGCTGGCGGACCGTACAGTTTCGCTTTTACCAATGTGGGGTATGAGTCGCAAACGCTATCAGGTTACCAACTAAAGGAAGGCGCAACCATCACAATAGACGTAGAGATGAAGGTGGCTAGCGGTTCATTAGAACAGGTAATAGTGGTAGGTTATGGCACCAAGAAGCGTTCTGATGTTACCGGTTCTGTAGCCTCGGTTCCTAAAGAGCGTTTATCGCAGCTTCCTGTCACCAATGCTTTACAGGCAATACAAGGTGCTGTTGCCGGTGTTAATATTACACAGAGTTCGTCTGTGCCAGGCGCTGCCCCCAGTGCAGTAGTGAGAGGCGAAAGCTCTATCAGCGCTTCTACCGGACCTTTTGTGGTGGTGGATGGTGTTCCATTTAATGGTTCCATTAATGACATTAACACAAATGATATCGCGTCAATTGA
>JBDSAA010000138.1:0-6087 GCA_039922375.1 Ferruginibacter sp. | reverse complement strand
GCCCAAATTTCAGGAGGGACTTTAAAAGTGCCATTTAAGTTCCAGGCTTATTTCTGAAGTTACGAATGAAGTTAAGAAAGTTGTCATAGTTATTCAACGTAGCAAGCGAAGTCTATCGATTTCAGGGCGAGACAAAACTTCTTTTATATACGTGGCTTTTAATTTTCATAATCTTCGGATGTAAAACGAAGCCTAAATCCATTCAATTATCTTCACGGGAGGTGACACCTTCTATTGTTGACCCAAATACTGAAATTGACTATGAGGTCAAATCAACTTGGTATCAGCTAATTGAGGCTGGCAAGCAAAAGAATTATGAACAGCTTTTAAATGTGAGTATGGATACAATTAGTGCCTGCAACAAAAGAATGCTGTTACGACAATTCATAAAAAATTGCTCTTCAGAACTTTTAAGTGAATTATTTTTCAACCGAATTAGAGATACGAGCAAAATTCTGGTACAAAACAATGAAGTGATTTCAAGTTATTATTCAGCTTATTTTCTTTCGAAGTTAAAAGTTTACGGAGAAACTTTTACCATAAAACGTGTTCAGGTAGACTTAAAAGATACAGAACCGTATATAGTGGCCTTTGATTTTGTTGAAACAAGAAATGGCTTTAAATTCTTTTCGTGTGATGTTTATGGAGGTCCGCAATGCTGCCGCTAACAAAAGTATTACTGCAATTGGGGCTGGACGTTGAAGCAATCATCGGCAGTGCATATCCAAGCTTTGGTTTCGGCGGACGGAATTCTGCCGGGCATTAGTTCTTATCATCAACTTTTAATAATAAATTTAGTTTCAGTTCCAGGCGGATAGTTGGTCAATTCCCAAACTGCAGCAATACTCGAACGTTAGCCGACATTTTTATGAATGACATCAAAACGAGCCATTTTGCAATTTAAGCTGTTTTACGAGTTCTATTAATTCTTGTTATATGCTAAGACTTTTCCTCTCTGTTGTTCTTTTATTTACAATTACCTCCTGTAGTTACCGCACCCTGGAAGGCAGCGTAAAACCGGTTTATTTTTCTGCTGCTGATGTCGTATTTACTGACACCGCTTTCCCAGTACAAACAGTGTTTTTTCAAAACCTAAAGCGATTAGGGGCACCGTGTGCAGAAGTGGTTGACCTGCAAAAAGGAAAGGAAGTCAAAACTTATATTGCTCTACCAACCATTTTTCGCAAGGGAAATAGGGAGTTTTTGGTTTATCCGAAAGAGCACATTTTTATTTCTGCCGATGCTTCCAATTATTATATTCCAACTTTCTCAACCATGGGTAAAAACAAGAGGCGAGATAGTGAACTGTTGGTCTTAACAACCTTTCGGGAATTGGAACAAAAGCCTGTTGCACCCCTACTGCCAGAAAAATATACTGTTCAAACGATCCTGGATGTAGAAAAAAAATTAAAAGAAGAGATTGCAGCCACTGAACAGGCTTCGCAACTACTGTTTGATTCTTTATGTACTGCGTATCATGTCAGCCGAAAATTTAAAAAACTGACTAAAGATTATATCCATAACCGCTATGACTTTGCTGTACTTGACTTCTATGACGTGTACAGGGATACGCTGATAACCCATCATGAGTATTGGGATAAGGTAAGGGTATTGCTGCCACTGGTGAACGGATTGACAAAGCCCTCTCAGTTTAATATGAATGTGGAAGGCGGGGCTAATAGCCTGTACGGCTCATTATTCCCTTACAATGGTATTCGCAACATGGCTACAAAGGGCGGATTTAAGATATGTTTTGATAGTGTGGCCGCAAATTTTAGCGGTCCTGCAAGAGATTACCTGCTCAGTCGTTTGATGTACCGGGCCTTAACACAAGGGGCCGACATTCCATCTGACTACCGGATGCTGTACAGAAACTATTCCATGAACAAGGACTACAGAAAAATCATTGCCCGTGCGAGCCGCAAGCAAAAACATCTTCAACAAGATAGCCCCACTGTTCCCACTGAACTCACAGGAGTAGACGGTAAAATTAAAATAAAGTTTGAAGAGTTGTTATCCCGGTATAAAGGGAAATATGTGTTAGTGGACTTCTGGGCCAGTTGGTGTGTACCGTGCGTAAAGGAAATGCCGGCATTGGAAGCATTGAGGCAAAAATATCCTGCAGACAAAATCGCTTTTCTTAGCGTTTCTTTAGATACAAAAAGGGAGGAATGGCTTAATCGCCGTAACCAATTACATGGTGATAGCGTAAGTAGTTATTTGCTTTTGAACAAAGACCACGCTGCATTGGTAAAGGAAATTGGACTGAGTACTATCCCCAGGTATGTACTGTATGACAAAAAAGGGAAAATGATAAACGCCGATGCACCTTTTCCAAGCCAGCCACGGTTAAAGGAGCTTTTGGATCAACTCCTTTTGCAGTAGCGGATAGAAAAGAGTTTAAACAACGGAAAGCCCCAAAAGGGAAAAGCAACAATCGAAGCACTGGTGTCTCTCTGCCTTCGTTCGTGGCACAGTGGCACACGAACCTTTCTCCGTAATCAATCCCTATATAACACAGTAAAAATATTTTTCAAGAAACCAAACTCATCTAAACCCGTTTCATAAAACCTTGCCGAGCAATAATGGTAACACAAAAATTTGTTCGTATGCCACGAACCAAAGCGGAAAAATTGTTCCGGAAAATTATTTCAGAAAACTAAGAGTCACGGAGATTAGTAACAGGGTAGACACAGGACGGAGCCGGGCGCCTGTGGGAGGAGGCGAAAGCTGTGAATCCAGAGGAGCTAACCTCATGATAAAAGTAAATGATTCGCAATAAGCCCGTCTACAGTAATTATCACTTACGAACAAACCTCTGGAAAATATTAGCGCTTAAGTTGGCGGCCAGGTGTTAGTACACCAACCCTGGAGGGTTATATATACCTACCACAGGGCAAAATGTGTGAATAATGCAACTTATTTTAAGCGTTACATAATGCTTCCTATTTTTAAAAGGTGAACCTTTGTGTGCTAAACCTAAATCATAATATAAAAAACCAACTATGAATTTAAAAAAAATTAACAGGCTGATTACAGTACTATTTTTTGTAACCGCCTTTACACCCCTGTTTGCACAGGTGGAGGCACCTTCCAAATTTGAAATGAAAAAGGATATTGATGGGGATGGCGTTAAAAATAAAAGAGATAAGTGCCCCGGAACCCCTGCAGGTGTAAAAGTGGATGGAGCCGGTTGCCCTTTAGACACTGACAAAGATGGTGTGCCGGATTATTTAGACAAATGCCCGGCTATCCCTGGTACAGAGGCATTGAATGGTTGCCAGGACAAAGACAAAGATGGCGTAAGCGATTTTGATGATACCTGCCCTGATGTTCCAGGCCTTGCAAGATTTAAAGGTTGCCCCGATAGTGATGGAGATGGGGTAGAAGATTCAAAAGATAAATGTCCGAACGCAAAGGGATTAGATAGGTTCCAGGGTTGCCCTGATACAGACGGAGATGGTGTTACTGATGCAGATGATAAATGTGCCGCTACACCGCAAGGAGTCAAAGTTGACGCCAAAGGATGTCCTGCAGATACCGATGGTGATGGTGTGTTGGATGCTGCTGATAAATGTCCCGGTACAGAAAAAGGAGTGAAAGTGGATGCTAATGGCTGTCCTGCAGATACCGACGGTGACGGTGTACCGGATGTTGCTGATAAATGTCCAACTGAAAAGGGGGAAATAGGTAATAACGGTTGCCCTCCTGCAGTGAAAGCTGCTCCTAAACGTTTGCAATTTGCAGCCCGTACTATAAATTTTGATACTAAAATCGCAGTGGTTAAACCGGCTTCATATCCGATGCTTGATGAAATTGCAGGCATCCTCAGTCAATATCCTGATTACAATGTAAGAATCAGCGGCCACACGGATGCGCTTGAAAAAGATGCTGAAATGCTTTCTAGCAGCAGGGCAGATGCAGTGAAAGCATACTTGTTGAGTAAAGGTGTTGCTGAAAGCAGGATTGTAAGTGCAGGGTTTGCTAAAACCAAGCCAGTGATGTCAAATGCTAAGCTAGCCGGAAGGGCGCAAAACCGGAGAGTTGTTATAGAATTGTATGTAAGGTAAGGGATCAGCTCGTGTCTGTCCTACCGGTTTAATGGTCAATGATGAAAGTTATAACGCTTTCATCATTGACCATTAATTTTTAAGTAATTACCGATATTCATAATTTTCATAATTGGCGGGAAGGCCCTCCATCAGGGGCAATACTCCTGTCCCTCCGCCTTGGCTCATGTGCCACGAACCTTTCTCCGCAATCAATCTCGATATAAACACAGTAAAAATATTTTTCAAGAAACGAAACCATCTAAACCCGTTTCATAAACCTTACCGCCGAATAATGGTAACACTAAAATTGCCCCGAACCAAGGCGGAGGGGACTTCTTAATGTTGGGCGCATTTTTATTTTTTACAGTCATATGGTTTAAGTACGATTGAATGAGCAAAATTTAAAGAATCCCTGTCTTTAAAAAAGGTCTTGCCATTTGTATATTCTGTTTCACCATACCCTTCAATAAAATTTTCTCCAATTTTTTTGAAGGCAATTGGCCTAACACTCTGAATTCCTTCGGAGCTGAATGAATAGTCCGCAAACAGTATATCGTCTGTCATTTTACCTTGAATTGTCCCTTTGTTTTTGTCTTTTCCATAGAAATTGTAAACTAAGGTCCCAGTCACAAACCCATTTATATAAATTGCCATTAGAACAACCGTGTCCTTGTTATTTATATATCTGTAACAATTCATAGGACTCGTTTCAGCGGACGGTTTATTTGTTTTTGATTCTTGCTGTTGAATACCACAAGAACTGAGCAAACTTAAAGCTCCAAAGAGGAATGTGAATTTCAAATTCATAGATGTGTGTCTCGCCCTTAAATTGGTTGACTATTTTTGTTAAGATAATTGTTGGCCTGTTACAAATTTACCGGCGCCCTCCCCTAAAGTTTACACCTTTCTGAAAAGGTGTAAACTTTTTACGCTTAGTGCAAACTTTTACGGCATTCGTTTCAGCCCTTCCCACTTCACATTCCACTTACCATTTGCCGGAATGCCAGGATTCATTTTTTTACTTCCATCATATCCTGCACACATCATTGCCACCGCAGCTAGCAACCCGCCATTTCCTGGCAAATAAATAGTAAGCCTGTCGTCCTGGTAATTGTGTCCGTTTGGAAGATAAGTGTTGGTGGTGATCGGCATCAATAATGCGTCAATTGATTTTTCGGGTAGGCCTAACCGTGTTGCAGTCATGGCTGTCATCGGAAAATCCCAGCCCCAGGTATCCTTCCAGCTCCAGTTGGCCCATATCCAATCAAAAGTATTGCGCATGATCGCAGTATCGAGCATATTCGTTTTGGGCAACATGCCCAGTGCACCAAATACCGATGGATGATCGGTCTTAAACTCAGGGTTGGTGTAAGAATCGGTTGCACTTTCAGTAAACAAATACTTGTCATTTTGCAGCGGCAATGGAGAAAGGTCTTTCAAGACAGCATCCCATTTCTTATTGCGTGGCAAATGCAGCCTTTCCCGCCATTGTTGTGCTATCGATAATGCCCAATGCCAATATACCAACTCATAGGTTGGATTGAAAGTTTCCTCGGCTTTAAACCTTTCCTGTGCGGCAATTACACCTTTGCCTAAAATATATTTTTGTTTTGCAGAATCAAAGCGTGCAAAAGAAGCCATAAAATCGGCTGTCGCAAACACGAGGTCTTTGTATTTGTTTAATGTTTGCAGATTGCTTTTTTGCCGGTAAATTAATTCCGTAAAATAGATATAATGGGGCTGCTGCCAAATTAGAAAAGCGCCAATGGAGGAGGGCACCTCCCTGCCATCGTTATCGGTCATCTTTTGCCAGCGAACACCTTCGTATCCCTGCCGCTGTGCAATCTCTTTGGCAGTATGGGCAACTTTATCATACCAGGCCATGCTCTTTTCGAGCAGGTCTATCCTGCCCCATAATGCAAAATGTATTGCATGCCACCAATGCATTTCTATGTGCGGCTTTCCATACCAACTGTTATAAGTGAGACCTGTTTCCTGCGGCGGGTTTTCGCCTGCGCATTGAATTTTAGTAAGG
>JBDSAA010000137.1:0-4837 GCA_039922375.1 Ferruginibacter sp. | reverse complement strand
ACTCTTAATCAGTAGGTCCAGGGTTCGAGTCCCTGAGGGGTCACAAAGAAGCCCGCTAGTTATAGCGGGTTTTTTATTTTGGTATAACTGAAAGAATAGTCAAAAACTAGCTGGTTTTCAATTTACTGTAAAGAGTTCGTCGGTTATCCCATTTATATTTTATCTTTTTACTTTTTGATTTGTTTAGAAGACTTCTTCATTCCTTCGCCGAAAAAGTGGCCAATTTTGAAATTTTGCAAACAATTTGCAAACAAACGGCAAGGGAAAATCAGTCATGAGCCAAAAAATATTCAACAGGAAATCCTGGTCATTACGCAAACATCATTTGCTCAAAAAACAGTTGTTGAAAAGAAGGCCAGTAGTAAAAAAACTCTTCCTGCTGAAATCCCTGTTCATGCTATCTCAATCTATAACCCCTCAGTGTTTTGGTTATTTTAATCAAAGTGTTTTGCCAACTTTAGGTTGTTACGTTTATCACTTAACTTCTATAATATTTTTACCTTTTACAACGCCATTTTCGTTGAATACATCTACAGTGAAATAATATTTCTGAAGGCTGTTTAAACTTCCTATTGTCAAAGATTGCGCACCAAGAACCTGGTAAGTATGATACAATTTGTCCTTTGCAGTTCCGTACCGGATATTATAACCTGTTGCATCAGGCGATTTCTTCCAATTCAATTTTACAACACAGCGGTCAGCTGCAAAACGTGTTCCACTTATACTCTCAACAACTGAAGGCGCTGTCCCTCCTGCATTACCAAAAATACGGAAGCCTGCCAAGGCGAAGGTCCCATCGGGTACACGATAATTGGTTAGCCTTACATAGCGGGCTTTCACTTGTGTTTTCAATTCAAGGTAATCATGCGGCGCATCGGTTTTGTTTTGTGTTTTGTCCGCTAATGTTTTCCAGGTTTTGTTGTCGGAAGAATACTCAAGCAAGTATTGATAATAGATTTCAGGACTACGGCCTAAAAGTTTTGTCCCGTTTTCGGCATAGTTTATCTGGATGGCGTTTACGGTACATTCTTTCTGTAAATCCATTGTTATCCATTCGCCTTTATTACCGGTTTGCGCACTCCAGAAAGTACGTATCTCTTCATCAGTAGCGTAACGTTTTGGATGATCCGTTAATTCAGACGATACTTCAACAGGCTTATTATAAGAAAGCAACACCCACTTGGGTGACAACTCATCGGCGCTTGTAATTTTTTTAGTGGGAACCTTCAATGGAAAATCACCAAAGCCTGTGTACACATGCATTTCACCATCCTTATCAAAAAAAGTGGGGAACAAACCGAGACGGCGCTCAAACATGTGTTTTACAGAAATTGTCATCGTGGATATATGCCAGTAGTTGCCATACTTATCCTGGAAAGTGCTGCTATGTCCTGCACCTGTCATAAAGCCTTCCGGCTTATACGAAACAGGATTGTGATTCGCTAGCGTAAAAGGACCAAGCGGATTATTCGAAATATATACTCCATCGCTGTAGCTTTTGTATTCGGTACCGGGCCCGGAATACTGCAGGTAATACTTGCCACTGCGTTTCGTCATCCACGCACCTTCTATCCATGGGTTTTCCCATTCGTTATTGTAGTCGCCTTTTCGTTCCCAACCATACATTTCTTTTTTGCTGTTGAAAAGCGCACCAGGTTTTCCAATGGGGTTAAACGTTTTTTCATCCAGCTCAACACCATAAATGGGATTAACGTTGGAGCAGCCATAATAAAAGAATAAGCGGCCATTATCGTCAACAAATAAATCAGGGTCAGTCATGCCGATGGGGAAAGCTGCATTGGCAATTTGCCATTTTCCTGATTTGGGATTGGCAGTTTTATAAATCGTGAGCGGAGGAGCATTTTTGGAAGCCATGAAATACAAGGTGTCATTCATCACAACAGCAGTGGGCGCATAATCCTCTACCGGAAGGTCGCTGGTTGTTATCAAATCCCAGTGAATCAAATCAGTTGAATGAAAATATCCGCCGGATTTTGAAGCAAACAAATAGTACTCACCTTTGTAAACAACCATCGTTGGGTCGGCAGCTTCACGCCTTGAAGGAGTATCCAAACAAAATCTGTAACTCAGATTCATGGGATTACAAATTGTTGTTTGTTGTGAATATGCTGCAAAAGAAACAACAACACAGGTAAGCAGCGGCAATAATTTTCTACACATTCGATTCATACAAAGTCAATTTTATTTAAACAATTCTTATCAAATTAAGCGAAATCAAATTTTCCTTCCGAAGGTTTATAGCTATCCCACGCAAGATGCCCCATTCGGACAACATTACTCCAGGGGAGCATCGTGGTTATGGAAAATAATGCAGGCAAAACTGTTAGTTATTCATTTTAATAACCAGCAAGTTACCGGTCAGGGGCTTATGGAGCTATGCAGCCTTTATCCACCTGGATATTGATCCGGCAATTGTATTTTATGGGCATGGTTATAAAGACGGAGCCATGCTATTATTGAAAACTCAGTAAAAGGAGACATTGGCATTCCGGTATTGCAACGGTTAGGCACTCAGGCACCGAATGCCCATTTCTCTTTCTATCCGCAGTAGTTCCTTTGATTTTAACTGATCGTTTGGCTTGCAAAAAAAACGCTCCAATTTATCAGCATGTTCTTCAGTTAACCCTTCCAGCGAGGAGATAATATTGTCATAAATATGAAGCTCTTTCAGGTTAACCAAATTGCGCACTTCCGTGATAGAGGCTAGTTTATTGCACTGAACAAATAGCTGCGATAATTCGGTAAGCTGGCCGATTCCCGCCAGGCTGGTGATTTTGTTGTTAAATAAGAAAAGGCTGGTTAATTGGGGCAATGTTTCTAACTCGGTTATAGTCTCAATCAGTTGATGCGTTACTACCACTACGCGTAAGTTTTCTAATCCCACCAAGCCTGATAAATTGGATAACTCAAATGACATGTTGGGATAAGGAGCCGAAGGACCAGCCAGCCTTATTGCCGGCCCCGAATAAAGCTGTTCCAATTCCATTGGCGTAGGTTCATTGTTATGCTTAAAATAACATTCAGCAAAAGCTTCTTTCCATTGTGTTTCCAGTTGCTGCCACCAATGCCCGGTATCCATTGTTTCTATACAATTTAGTTAGTTACGGCTCGGAAAAATCCCTTCCATAGCAATATAAAAATTAATAACAAGATATGGAGGCAAGTTATTATGCGGCTGGCCTCCACCCGTAATACCTACAGCATTTGTATTCATTGCAACGACAGTACCAGTGGCCTTATATTCTTTATCAAGCGCCCCTGTATTAGCCAGGTAGGCACCTGCCGGCGTTGCAATGTCACCTGCATTGGACACAGCATTTAATGTGTGGGTATGAGCAGGTATCTGGGTAGAAATCAGGGTATGATTTTCTTGCCCGGCCACCTCGCCAATAGTTCTGACGGATAAACCCGGACCCTGGCCCTGGTGCATGGGCACTCGTCCCCGCAGGTCGGGCAAAGCAAAGGTTGTCTGGCCGTTGCCCCCATATTGAGTACCTAACAAGGAAAACAAAGCTGTGTTTTGGGCTATTGGTAATAGTTGCCCGTCGCATGTGGCATAACCCCGCGGAGCGAAGTTAAATCCGCTCATTGATATTTCACCGATAAATGGTTCTGAAGGCATAGTTGAAAAAAATTAAGCGTTATAAATAAGTTGATTTCGAAATGCAATTTGATGCTGTGATAAGGAGGCCACTGATTTAGCCCGCTGTTTTCTGTCAACGGTAGTGGTTACCCGAAAAACATCCTTGTTGTTTCTTTTGTTTGAGGTAGGTGTTGCTTCCAAAAGATTTAGCAGGCTTAAGGAGTTATTGTCTTTTCTGAGCACATTCAACCCTTCCAGCTCAAAACGGTTGATGCAAAAAAACTTGCTTTTATTTTTGTCATTTCTATAAAAATTAATTACCAGGTCATCTGCAACTTTTTTCTCCTGACCCCAATGTACCCAGATTGGTTGCGCCAGTATATCTTCCGTGGCAAAATAAACAGCTTCCCCTAATTTATAAAAATGTCCGGCGCAGGAAGGAATTGTTGAAGGATCTAACGAGGGCTGTATAGCAGGCACTTGTCCATTGTTGTTTTCACAGAACGATGCCCATTGTTGCTTAAAATCATTTTTACCGGCATTTGAAAGGATGCTCCTGGCCGATTGCAAGGCTGCCCCTGCAGACAGTATTGCTATGCTGGCGATAAAACTTCTGCGGGTATTTTGGTGGTGGTTCATCGGTTATTTTTTAGCAGTTTTTCGGTAAATATCTCAGTGCCGGTATTGATCTGAAGCAAATACATTCCAGCAGGATACTTGCTGATGTCAACAGCATGCATGCCAGGAACCATCAAATTCGTTTGCAGTCGTTTTCCGGAAAAATCTGAAAGCCAAATCGTAACCGGTTTGAAAGTTTGAATATTCACTTGGTAAATACCATTGCCTGGATTACCGGCAATTGTATAAGCAGAAGATGTCGAGAAATTTACGGTGATGATACCAGAGGAGGCGATTCTGCCATCGATGTCATACTGAATAAGCCGATAAAAGTTTTTGCCCCGCAACGGGGTGCTGTCTGTAAAATGGTAAGCGACTACTGACACAGTATTGCCAACTCCTTTTACTGATCCCAGCACCATCCAATTACTGCCGTCTTTGCTGCGCTGAATGTCAAATTTCCGATTATTTATTTCACCAGCTGTGCGCCAATTTAAAATTACCTGGTTATTGATTTCCGTTCCGTTGAAACTGATCAAATTAACAGGGAGTACGCCAGATCCGGTGATAGAAAGAGCAGCAGCTCCTGTACAAATCTGCCCTGACACAGCAGTC
>JBDSAA010000136.1:0-75962 GCA_039922375.1 Ferruginibacter sp. | reverse complement strand
CATAGCTTCTTTAAACAGTTTGGCAAACTTTGAAGCGTTACCGGGCTTGCAAATGAAAATGTCATGAACGATAATCATAGTAGTAATTTTAGAAGTGTATGATGATAATAAAGCAGTATCTACTAAGTTAATAAAGTTTTAATGCAAATCATAACCGCTTATAAGAAGCGATTCCGGATATATAGAAAATTAATATTTTCACCAATTCACTTTTTGCCACACCATTGCTGTTGTTGATGATAATCATCCATTCAAAGATTTTCCAGTCGGGTTGCTGCACGAATTCTCGCCTTTGTTCGTGTTGCCCGGTTAAAATAAAAATTCTTTAAAATTGCGGGATTATTTTAGGAGCCGTTAGTGCTGTTGTATTCGTTTGCCCATAGTTGCCAGGTATTAAAATAGTTAACTATCGCGGAAGCCGTTGCTGGGTCCTATTGACCAACAGCCGAAGGGTACACCGTAAAACTGCCATTGAAAAAATATTATCTTTCATCACAATATCCTGCCCCAGACCGGGGCTTCGTATTTGAAATCTTTGGCTTGTACTTTTTTAGTAAAATAACTCATTTCGCTGCAGGCTGGTGCGGACAACAGCCTCGGAGAGTATAATAGTTCGGCCGGATACCAGCCACGGAAGCATACCCAGAGCTTTAGCAGCAAAACGAAGGATACCAACAAGGGAGGAGATTGTTTTTTTTACTAAAAAAGTGCTTGTAATTTTTTTACAAAAGGAGTAGTTTTATTACAGTAACAAAATTTCTAACAATCTAAATCGAACTAATTATGAAAAAAGTATTGGTTCAATTCAGTTGTCCCGGAATGACAGCAAAACAGTTTGACCAGGCCTGGGATGAACTGCGTAAAGCAGGGCATGAACACCCAGATGGACTTATTTACCATGTAGCCGGGCAACAAGGCAATAATTGGATAGTAGTGGATGTTTGGCAATCGGAAGAGCTTTTCAACAAATTTGGTGAAACCCTAACGCCTATTTTGAAAAAGGTGGGTGTTACACAAGTGCCACCAATGATCACACCGGTTTATTATGAACTGGCAGGTGAAGTGCATGCATAATACACTGAAGCATCACATGATTAAATTTTGCCATTAAATGCCGGCCCCTAATGACTATGGAATTCATTAGGGGCTTTTTATCTTAGCAGCAACACAGTACCGCTTACTGTTTTGCTGCTTCCCTAAATGTCTACCAAAGAGATAGTCAATATATAGGCTCCGGCCGGCTGTAATTCTCCTTTAAAAATGCCATTCCACCCTTTTGTTAATCTGTTGTTTCAAATACAAGTTCTTCGTCTTTGTTCGTGTTGCCTGGTTAAAATAAAAATTCTTTAAAATTGCGGGATTATTTTAGGAGCCGTTAGTGCTGTTGTATTCGTTTAACCGTAGTTGCCAGGTATTTAAAATAGTCAACTATCCAGGAGGCCGTTGTTGACCAACAACCGAAGCGTAAGTATTTGTAGCATGGTAGATGATGTAAATGCAGTTTTCAAGTTGCGGAATCTAAATCTTAATAGATTGCAATAATTGATTTTGATAATTTTTTTGCGATTGGATTGGTATCTCCCAAAATTAAAGCGTGGGCATCATTTGCAGGTTGCTTATTCTGTACACAACTGTAACCTGCATTTAAAGGTACGGCCGCCGGAAATTCAGCAACACCAAATTGTGAAGAATCTCCAGCGGTATTCGTAGGCGTAGTAAGGGAAGCTATATTTACAGACAGGCCATCTTCGCCATTTTTTGTTTTAAACGCAGCACTTTAATATCAGGCCATTCATAAGGTATTTTCGTTCCGTCTTCCAAGGTTTGCTCGCCTGCAAGTTTATCAGACAATCTTTTTTCCGGTGTCTTACTAAAAGCAAAAGCCTGGCGCTCAACTTCAGCAAGATGGGCTGTTTTGATATCACTATTGCCAATCAATTCATCATAGACAGTCAAAAAGCCTTTATTGATTTCCATATTATTGGAAGCATCCCAGTTATTATCTTCCAGGTTTTTGTGAAACAATTCTAATGCGTTCATTTATTGGTATCAGTAGCTACAAATATACAGAATGCCTTCTGTAATGCAAATACCACCTAGCCGCATGATGCTACTCAAACAAAACGCTCCCAGGAGCAGGAGTAAGGCCTGCGTTTTCATACTGAATTTCCAGCACCCTCTTGTTATTACAACTCGAACAATCATATCCTACAACTGATAAACCCAACCTACTTATTCTTAAAACCCTTAGGCGAAACCCCCATTATATTTTTAAAAAGCCTGGAAAAATGATATTGATCATCGTAGCCGAGACTATATGCAATGGTCTTTACATTTTGGGTATTGTCCATCAGCATTTGACAGGCTCTTTGCATTTACTCTCCGAGGTCGGTGTCCCACCGGCTGGTAGCGAAATCAGTTATGTTACAAAAAAAAATCAAGGCAAATTGCTTATCCATTTTGGTGAAGTATTTTTAAAGGAATAAGTCGCCGGTGGTGTGGTGGACTCCGGACCACGGAGGAGGAGAGTTTAATGGTAAGTAAACAGTAAACCAAACTACGGAAGCAAAGACCCCGCGAAGGTTTACACCAGGGTGTGAGTATATCTAAAGGTTAAGGGGAGCGCCGGGCTAGCTGTTAAATTGCCTGAGATGATGATCTGCGTGCTTATAAACAAAATGCCCAACTTGTTCTTTTGTCATCTTTCCAAAAAACCAATGTGTATAGTATTCGTTTGAATATTGGCCGTATTTTTTAATAAGGGATATCCATTTTATTTTTTCCGCGAGTGTATCTCCAGCTATTTCTTTTACTTTAAATACGGGGCTTGTGGGTGAATTCCGTTGCATAGGGTTTTCATCTTTTAAAATATTTTTCAGTGCCATCTTGCCAAACAACCGACCCATAAATACACGTTTATGATGTGTTTTTCCCAAATACAATTCTTCACATAAGGTGCAATGCTTCAACATTTGATAGATGTTCATTTTACCCCATTGAGCGGTGCTGTTTTCATTCAATGAATTAATCCTGTTGATCAATTCGTTTCTTGTTGCCTGGTCGAATATTGTTTTCATGTTTTGATAAGATGATGTGATACAAATCTACAAAGGCACATTACAATGGAAGCAGGGTGAGAGCGACAAAATAAGGGTTCAGTGCGACACGTATTAATGATCGGGGAGAAAGTATGTTGTCATGATAGTCTTACACCAATGGCTAAACGCAACGAACCGAAATTTTCTTTTGCCTGGCCACGGTTGAAATTATTAATACAGGAAAGTTTGGCTGCAAGTCTTTTGTTTTTAGATGCATTAGCGGTTGCTACTTAGGAAAATATTTTCGGGCAATTGAACTTTTGTACAACCAAACCGGCTACCGTTTTTCAACCCCGGCGGTTTTAACATCAACCAAAGGTTTACATATTTTAAAAAGGTATAAACCTTTACAAGTTCGCTATGGTAAATTAACGTGGGCAAAGTTGCGCACAGGTATACAGTACAAGAGGGCGATGCAACGATGCTGCCCATTGCTTCAAAGCCCGGACAACAAAAATTTATTAAACGAACGGTAATCTTTCAAAATTCTAATTCGTTAGTGATTCTTACAAACTAAAAATGCTTAAGTACAAAATATTAGCAACAAAGCAGCTAAGGACAGAGAGCTGCATGTGGGGGAAGAAATCAACCATCAAAAAATCAAACATCAGACATACAACTGTCACCCCTCAGACAACACCTTTTCCATCTGCATGCTACGGGAACCTTTCACCAATAGTTTAGTGTTTTCAAAATGCTGCTGAACCAGCCAGGCTTTGGCTTCTGTGGAATCCGGGAAGAAAATATAATTGTGTTTTACCTTATCAAAATCGCCGCCAACCAATACAACCGCATTCCACTTATTTTGGTCGATCAGGCTTACAATGCCTGCATGCTCTGCAATACTTTCCTCACCCAATTCCATCATTCCACCCAGGAGCAAGACTTTATCAGTGCCCTCCATATTTGAAAAGTTTTCGATAGCTGCCTTCATGCTGGTTGGGTTGGCATTGTAGGCATCTAAAATAATTTTGTTGCTGCCCTTCACTATTAATTGTGAGCGGCTGTTAGATGGGATATAATTTTCCAGTGTGTTTTTAATCGTTTCCTCCGGTACATTAAAATACTTACCCACTGCTACGGCTACCAGCACATTGGAAAGATTGTAATCACCCGCCAGGTGGGTCTTTATTTTTTTGATAGCTGTACCACCGGTCATTTCTACTTCCAGGAACTCCGAAGTTTTATTTGCTACCCCTGTTATACCTGCATCCACGGTGCCATATGTTTTGATGGACGCAATTCCTTTACTCATTTCTTTCAGGTAATCGTAGTCGTTCATAATGAAGGCAGTTCCTCCATTGGATCTTAAATAATCAAACAGTTCCCCCTTACCTTTTTTTACGCCTTCAATACCGCCAAATCCTTCCAGGTGGGCCTTTCCGCAATTTGTAATAATGCCATGCGTGGGCTTTGTATATTGGCAATAGCCTTCAATTTCTTTTTGATGATTGGCACCCATTTCTATTACTGCTATTTCAGCATCTTCTTTTACAGAAAGAATGGTAAGCGGAACACCAATATGATTATTTAAATTGCCCTGCGTGGTATAAGTTTTATAGGCTCCGGCAAGCACTTCATTCACCAGTTCTTTCGTAGTGGTTTTCCCGTTGCTTCCTGTAATTGCTATAAACGGGATTTTAAATTGCGCCCGGTGATATTTTGCGAGATCCTGCAATAATTGTAAACTATCAGTTGTGCTGATCAGCCTGCTATCTGTAAAGCTTAGCTGCTCATCGATGATGGCATAGGCAGCTCCTGCATCCAATGCTTGTTTTGCAAATTGGTTGCCATTAAAATTAGGCCCTTTCAGTGCAAAGAATAAGTCGCCTGGTTTAAGTTTTCGGGTATCGGTTTGTATGGATGGGTGCTGTAAAAAAATTAAATATAATTCCTGTATTTGCATTCTTCAAAAATAATGCAGATCAAATTATTTCAAGCATAAAAGAAACCGGTTTAAAAATGCAGGAGGTGAAACCAGCAAATTTTACAATACAGCTATAAAAAAATGATTGCCAGCTGTTTTACCAGCCGGCATCATTGAAGGCCTTTAGTCACTATAGGGTACGGTTAAAAATTAAGTGTCTAAGGCTAGTTGTAAAATTGTTGATCACATCATGTGAGATGGTTTTTAAATGATCCTGATTTGTTTACCGGCCTGTATTGCTTCTCCTACCATGCCCATATCATCGGGTGAAGGGCGGGAGACAATGACCAGATCAATTGATTTGTCATCGAGAATATCCCTTGTATTCTCTACTATTTCTGCCGAAGGATACCTCGATTTAATATTCAATTCACTTGTATCTGCAGTTGATAATATTTTTTTTATTGAATATCCTTCCAATATACTAAGCGGTGATACATAAATTGGTTTTTGTACATGTCCGCATTCTATCAATCCTATATTTTTAATTGTGTTCATAATTGTAATTTTAAATAAATAAATAATTCCGATTTCCACTTATCAAAAGCAAAAATAAGTAATTTTGTTTAAACGATTAAACAACTGGGATTAACTTATTGTAAACAATCCTTACTTCGGGCAGAAGATCTGGCATAACTTTTTGGTTTTCAGAATGTAGCTGTAGTTATCATTTCTTATCCACTATCCCCCAAATTGCCCTTAAAAACGGACGCTCATAAAATGATGAAGAAAATTTGTTTAAAAGATATTGCTGAAAAGGTAGGTGTTTCTACTGCACTGGTATCATATGTATTAAACAATAAAAAAGAAGGAAGGATAAAAAAATCAGTTGCTGAAAAAATAAGGGAGGTCGCACTTGAACTGAATTATCGTACCAACCAGATTGCTAAAAGTCTCAAAACCAATAAAACGTTTACGATAGGCTTGATCGTGGCTGACATTTCAAACCCATTTTCTTCCAACATGGCCCGTATTATAGAAAACGAGGCTTATAAAAACAACTATACCGTAATTTTTGGCAGCTCCGATCACAACGCTGCCAGGTTCGATAAACTCGTTGATACTTTTCTTAACAGGCAGGTGGACGGTTTAATAATTGCACCCGGAGAAAATGCCGTTGCCCAAATACTTTTGCTTCGGCAACAACGCATACCGTTTGTATTGGTTGACCGTTATTTTCCTGATATTAAAACCAACTATGTTGCGCTTGATAACTATGAAGCTTCCTGGGCGGCCACGCAGCATTTTATCAACTGTGGTTATCAGAAAATAGCGCTGATCACTTTCAATACCTCGTTATTTAATATTAGCGAACGTAAACGGGGTTATATTGATGCACTTAAAAACAATGGGATTCCTTTCGATAAAAATCTTGTAATTGAAATAGGTAACGACAACATGAAAGCGGCCGTAGAACATGCGCTGGAACACTTGCTGGCACTTAATGAACCTATTGAAGCCTTACTTTTTGCCACCAACGCAATTGCTACCTATGGATTGAAGCGGATCAATGAACTCAATATTAAAGTACCTGAACAATTAGCGCTTATTAGCTTTGATAAGACCGATGCATTGGATTTGTTTTACGCCCCCCTTACTTATATCAATCAACCGCTTTCTGAAATGGGCCGGCTGGCTACCAAAGTTTTGTTAGCAGCCATAGAAGGCGATGACACCATTACCCAACTGAATTTACCTGCAGAATTGGTGATTCGGTCATCAACGGTGATGAGTAAAAAGCAGGATTCCCCTTCTTAACTTTTTCCAAAAAATATGTGAACAAATTTTATTTTCCTCAAATATTTTTTGAATACTTTTATTGAATGGAATCTCAATACAAAACCCTCCAAACTATCTTTAATATTTCGCAGCAAGACCCTCAGCCAGTTACTTATCAATGCCGGCCAAGGGAGATCATTTTACGCCAGTTTCAGGATTGGAGTGTAATTCAGCAGCATTTGCTATTGCTCGAAGATGAGGGGTTGGTAATAACCCGGCAATTGGATACCCTTATAATTACCATTACCGTAGCTGGCATTGAAAAAATGTCGTCAGAGAATTTTGACTATCAAAAATAGACCCCGCTATCCGATCTGCATCCAAAAATATCGTTGCTACTTTAACTTAAAAAATCGCTGCAAAATTTACTAAACCCGGTTGTGTATCTCCCATACGCTTCCCTCCGGGATACACACATTCCTGTTCAGAATTATTCATTTGCCTTATTTTCTAAATGATGTAGTTTTGCCCAATTAATAATTGACGCTAATTTTTTATAAAAGCCTTTTATAGAAACCATTTGGCTCTTATAATTGCTGCGCACAAGCAGGTAAAACTTAATATGATAACGTTTAATCTTAAAATAATTATAGCCAGTACCAGGCCCGGCAGAAAAGGCCCGGCTGTTGGATCGTGGATATATGAAGTGGCAAAAAATAATCCCTTGTTTGATGTTACACTTTTGGATCTTGCTATCATAAACCTTCCATTTTTAGATGAAGTTGAGCATCCACGGTTAAAAAAATATGGGCATGAACACACAAAAAACTGGAGTAGTATAATTGATAATGCTGATTGCTTCATTATTGTAACACCTGAATATAATTTTGGTTACCCCGCAAGCATAAAAAACGCACTGGATTTTCTCTACCACGAATGGTCGTACAAACCCGTAGCATTTGTAAGTTATGGAGGAATGGCAGGTGGTACCCGGTCGGTGCAAATGCTTAAGCAGGTGGTAACCGCCCAAAAAATGATGCCGGTAACGGAAAGCGTAAACATACCTGGTATCACAAGGTTTATAAATGAACAGCAAGCCTTTGTACCAGACGATGGGATTATTAGATCTGCTGATGCGATGTTGTCGGAACTGGCGAAATGGAGTAAATCACTTAAAGCAATGCGAATAAATTAAATATTTTATGGATTATTCCGCCTGTTTCATTTCGGCACTTTCTACTGCATCAAAGGATTAATTAATCAGGCGGGCTTCTTTTGCACCGGACAAGATTGTTAAAACGGGGCTGATAAAATAAGACACAAAATAGTACACAATCATTTAAAAAACGCCCATGCATCAATCAGTATCCGGTGACAAAATTCTTTCCATTGACATTGGGGGTTCTCACATTAAAGCTACTATTTTAAATACTGCCGGAGAATTGCAAATTGGCTACGAATCCGTAGACACTCCTGTACTACCCGGACCCAAAAAATTGGTTGCTGCCATCAACGACCTTGTTCACAAATTTCCTGAGTATGATAAAGTATCAGTGGGATTTCCCGGCTATGTTAAAGACGGGGTAGTTTTTACTGCGCCCAGCCTGGCTCCAAAAAAATGGGGAGGTGTTAATCTCCGGCAAATATTACATGATGAATTTGATTGCCCGGTAGCGGTAATTAATGACGCCGATATGCAAGGCCTTGGTATTGTAAGCGGAATAGGATTTGAAATGTTGATCACGCTTGGAACCGGCCTGGGTACTGCGCTGTTATTAAACGGCACATTGCTTCCACACATTGAACTTTCCCAGCATCCATTTGCAGCTAATATCATTTATGATAAATATATTGGCAAAAAAGCATTGGAGAAAGAAGGCGAAGTAAATTGGAATAAACGTTTACAAAAGGTTTTGTTAGTTTTGAAGACAGTATTTAATTATGACCGTTTATATATTGGAGGCGGTAATTCCCGCAGGATCAATCTTGAATTGGATAACAATATTACGCTGGTTTCTAACGAGGATGGTATCAGGGGAGGCGCTAAATTGTGGCAGATAAAAACAGAGTTGGAATTGCAAAAAATGGATGAACTATCAGGTTTTTGAAGCTGCTATTTCATGATAAAATCTGATCTGCTGAATTATAACAAAAGAAATGTTGTCAGGGTCGAAATAGAAAATAGGGATCTGTCGCAGATACAACATTTAGGAGATATTTTTTAATGCATTGAAATTGAATATATGACTATGGATAAAAAATCAAAGGAGATTGAAACATTAGCAATTAATACTGCAAGGGTGTTGGCAATTGATGGCGTACAAAAAGCAAATTCCGGCCATCCGGGGCTGCCGATGGGCGCCGCTCCAATGGGTCATGTGCTGTGGGCTCACCAAATGAATTACAACCCAAAAAATCCGTCATGGGCCAACCGTGACCGCTTTATTTTATCAGCGGGCCATGGTTGCATGCTCCAATACAGCTTCCTGTACCTCACGGGTTATAATATTACGATTGAAGACCTGAAGAATTTTCGCCAGTTGAACAGCAAAACACCCGGCCATCCCGAGCATGGCCTGCTGGACGGAATTGAAGTTACTACAGGCCCATTGGGACAGGGATTCGCAAACGGTGTTGGTTTTGCCATAGCCCAGCATCATCTTGCGGCACGCTACAACCGGCCGGGTTATAATCTTTTCAACTATACCATTTATGCTATTTGTAGCGATGGCGATATGATGGAAGGTATTTCTTCTGAAGCAGCTTCGCTTGCCGGGCATTTAAAACTAGGCAACCTCATTTATTTTTACGATGACAATCATATTTCAATTGAAGGCAATACCGCATTAACTTTTGATGAGGATGTTGCCGGGCGGTTTGAAGCATATAACTGGCATGTACAAGTGTTACCCGATGGAAATGATGTGGCAGCATTGTCTGCAGCCGTCGAAAAAGCAAAAGCAGAAACCAACAAGCCCTCACTGATAAAAGTGCGGACCCATATTGGTTTTGGCAGCCCTAATAAAGTAGATACCGCAGGCGCCCATGGATCACCGTTAGGGGCTGAAGAAGTTAAGCTGGTTAAAAAGAACTTTGGTTTCGATCCTGAAAAATTCTTTGAGGTACCCGATGAAGTGCTGGAGTATTACAGTGCTGCGGGCAAGAAAGGGGCCGGGGTTGAATACCTGTGGGACCAATTGTTTGCCGCATATAAATTACAATACCCTGAACTTGCTACAGAATTTGAGCAGGGCAGTCACGGAATATTGCCCAATGGGTGGAAGGAAAAGTTGCCTGTTTTTGAAACAGTAAAAGGCGGCGTCGCTACCCGTAAGGCTTCAGGCAAAGTACTGAATGCGATTGCTGAAAGTTTGCCCGGCCTTATTGGAGGGTCCGCTGATCTTTCTCCTTCTACGGATACGATCCTTGATAAATATGACTCCTTTTCGGCGGACAACCGTGGTGGCCGCAACTTTCATTTTGGCATACGGGAGCATGCAATGGGTGCGGCATTGAATGGAATGGCACTTACAAAAAATATCATCCCATACGGTGCTACTTTTTTAATATTTTCTGAGTACATGCGTCCTGCTGTCAGGCTGGCGGCCATCATGAAAATAAGAGCGATCTTTATTTTTACCCATGATAGTATTGGCCTGGGTGAAGATGGCACTACGCACCAGCCGATCGAACAACTGATCTCTTTACGCTCCATTCCAAACCTTACTGTAATAAGGCCAGCCGATGCCAATGAAACAGCCCAGGCGTGGCGGGTCGCAATCGAACACATCGGTGGCCCTGTAGTAATTGTTTTAACCCGCCAGAACCTACCGGTGATAGACCAGGAAAAGTTTACAAAAGCAACTGAACTGGAAAAAGGTGCCTATATTTTAGCTGACAGTGAAGCGGCACCGGATGTTATTTTAATGGGTTCTGGTTCAGAAGTTTCTTTATTAATAGAGGCCCGGGGAAAATTGAAAGAAGAATCCATTGCAGCAAGGGTAGTAAGCATACCGTCCTGGGAATTGTTTGAAAAGCAGGATGCAGCTTATAAAGAAAAAGTATTTCCGGTGGCCATTAAAAAAAGGTTGGCAGTGGAAGCAGGCTCCACGCTCGGATGGCATAAATATGTAACCGATGGTGGTGATATTATTGGCATGACAGGATTTGGAGAATCTGCACCTGCCGAAGACTTGTTCAGGGTATTCGGGTTTACAGTAGAAAATGTAGTAGCACGTGCCAAAGCCTTGATCAGCTAAAAATGAATTCACAATAAACTTAGTAGTATGAAAATAGGAATTGCAGCCGATCATGGCGGTTATGAATTAAAAGAAAAATTGAACACCTGGTTATTGTCATTGGGCTATGATATAAAAGATTTCGGCGCTTTCGAATTGAATAACACCGATGATTATCCTGATTTTGTAATTCCGCTGGCAAAGGCAGTTGCAAGTAAAGAAGTAGAACGTGGTATTGCGGTTTGCGGAAGTGGGGTAGGCGCTTCAGTAGCAGCTAATAAAATTAATGGTGCAAGGGCGGCATTAATAAATGATCATTTTTCGGCCCACCAGGGAGTAGAAGACGATGACTTAAATATCCTTTGCCTGGGTGGTCGTGTGGCAGGGAATATGATAGCACAGGAATTGGTACGCAGTTTTTTAAATGCCCGGTTTAAGGGAGAAGAAAGGCACCTGCGCCGTCTTGAAAAAGTAAAACAACTTGAAAATTAAAAATAAAACAAATCATGGAAAAAAATAGCGTAAAGCAGATACATGATTTCGGGCAAAGCATATGGCTCGATTTCATTGACAGGAAAATAATGGATAGCGGTGAATTGAAGCGGCTGATCGAAGAAGATGGCGTGAGAGGAATTACTTCCAACCCGGCCATATTTGAAAAGGCGATCAGCAGCAGCAATGATTACAAAGATGATATTGCAAAATTGACTGAAAAGGAAATGACCAATGAAGCTATTTTTTACGGCGTTGCGATAGAAGATATCAAGCGTGCGGCGGATATGTTAAAACCTTTGTACGATGATGCAGAAGGCGCTGACGGCTTTGTAAGCCTGGAAGTATCGCCGCACCTTGCACGCAATACGGAGGGTACGGCCAACCAGGCTTTTGAGCTTTGGAAAGCAGTACGGAAAGAAAATGTGATGATCAAAATACCTGGCACTGCTGAGGGCTTAACCGCTATTCGTAGGGCGATACGGGAAGGGATCAACATAAACGTAACATTGCTCTTTGGACTGCAGCGGTATGAAGAAGTTACGGATGCATACATCTCAGGGCTAGAAGACCGGTTGAAAAATAATCAGCCGATTGACCATGTAGCTTCCGTAGCAAGTTTTTTCCTTAGCAGGATAGATGTAATGATCGATCCGCTGTTGGAGCAGAAAGGCCTCGCTCATTTAAAGGGTGAAGTAGCTATTGCCTCCGCCAAAAAAGCCTACGAAATTTACCAGCGTGTTTTCACCAGTGACCGTTTTATTAAACTGCAGGATAAAGGCGCCCAGCCTCAAAGATTATTGTGGGCAAGCACCGGCAGTAAAGACCCCGCTTTTTCTGATGTTAAATATGTGGAAGCGCTGATAGGCCCTAACACGGTAAACACCATTCCAATGGATACGCTGGTTGCTTTCCGTGATCATGGAAAGGCTGCGGACAGGCTGGAGAAGGGATTGGACCATGCAACAAAAGTATTGGATGAAATAAAAAAAGCAGGCATTAGCCTGGATGCAATTACTAAGAAACTGGAGGAGGAGGGTATTGAAAAATTCAACCAGCCTTATGATAAATTACTGGCAGCAATAGAAAGTGAAAAGAAAAAAATCAAAGACTAACACGTATGGAAAAAACAGGCCTGAAAGTACTTTTCCTGGATGTGGGCGGAGTGCTTTTAACCAATGGCTGGGGACACGAATCCCGGGAAGCTGCGGCAAAAGAATTTAAGCTGAATTATGAAGAAATCAACCGGTTGCACGAATTTATTTTCAACGTGTACGAGATCGGAAGCTTAACGCTGGAACAATACCTGGATACGGTGATCTTTAATAAGCCAAGGGAGTTTACAAAAGAGGATTTTAAATCCTTTATGTATGCCCAGTCCGTTGAACTTCCGGGTATGTTGCAGTGGGTCATCGAATGGAAGAACGCTGGTTGCGGATTTAGGATAATTTCAATAAACAACGAGCCAAGGGAATTGAATGATTACCGCATCAGGAAATTTAAGCTGCATCGTTGCTTTGATGCTTTTATTTCTTCCTGTGAAGTAGGAATGCGCAAACCCGATCCAGGCATTTTTAAACTGGCCATGGGCATAGCACAGGCTACCCCTGAGCAATGTTATTATTTTGATGACCGCCCTATGCTGGTGGCTGCCGCCTCAAGGTTAGGTATAAACGCTTTTCACCACAAAGATTTTGAATCAAGTAAAGCCATAATAGAAGGGCTATGAGGTAGATGGTTGAAGGTGCAAGGCTGAAGGCCGGGGTTGAGAGTTGATGTTAAATCAAAATCTAATCTGTATAGTCGGACAAAATCATGTAAATCATTTAATCAAAAAAATCCTGGTTCAGACAAAAGAAGGTTGAAGGTTTCAATCTTTATTTTCAACCTTCAACCTTAAACCATCAACCTTAAACCATCAACCTTTCACCGTTCGCCTTCTTAAAAATATAAAACTATTTCAATGCAGGAAGCAAATAATCAGTTTGGCATGATTGGCCTGGGTACCATGGGCCGCAGCCTTTTACTTAATATGGCCGACCATAATTTTACAGTAGCCGGCTATGATAAAGATATCGCAAAGACAAAGCTATTGGAAGAAGAAGGCGTAGGCAAACCAGTAAAAGCATTTGGTGATTTACCTGAATTTATTCAAAGCCTGCAAAAGCCACGGTCAGTCATGATGCTGGTGCCTGCTGGCAAAATTGTTGATAGTGTAATTGAGGAACTGCTTCCCTTACTTGAAAGCGGCGACATTATTATTGATGGTGGCAATTCGCACTTTACCGATACCAACCGGCGGGTAGCTTACCTTGAAGAAAAAGGCCTGAATTTTTTCGGAATGGGCGTATCCGGTGGTGAAGAAGGCGCACGGAGGGGGCCAAGCATGATGCCGGGCGGCAACAAAGAAGCGTACCAGCATGTGAAATATATTTTTGAAGCCATTGCAGCAAAAGTAAATGGTGAACCATGTGTTGCTTACATCGGGCCGGGCGCAGCAGGCAATTTTGTAAAGATGGTGCATAACGGGATTGAGTATGGACTGATGCAACTTATCTCCGAAACATACGGTATTTTAAAAAATGGTTTAAAGCTCGATAACAACGCTATACAAAAAGTATTTACCCAATGGAACGATGGCAGGTTGCAATCTTATTTGATCGAGATCACCAAAGATATTTTTAGTTTTAAAAAGGATGGGGCCGATCATTTACTCGTAGATGATATCAAGGATGAGGCACGTGCAAAAGGTACAGGCAAATGGACATCGCAGGTTGCTATGGACCTGGAGCTGCCCGTTACCGTTATTGATACAGCCGTTTCGATGAGGGATCTTTCAAAATATAAATCGTTGCGGGTACAGTTATCGGAATCTTTTGATAAAGACGATAAAGGCCTGCAGGTTTCCAGCCAGGACGAATTTTTAACGTCGCTTGAACAGGCATTTTATTTTGCAATGATCATCACTTATTCGCAAGGGATGCACCTGCTATCCAAAGCATCTGCGGAATATAAGTATGACCTGAACATGGCAGAGATCGCAAAGATCTGGCGGGGAGGATGCATTATTCGTTCTGCGTTCCTGGAGCAAATTTACCAGGCTTTTTCAAAGGACAGCAAGCTTGCGCATTTGTTACTTGATGGCGAAGTGCAATCACTTGTGCAGGAAACGCTGACGGGTGCACGCTCCGTAGTGGCAAGTGCTGTTACTACGGGATTGACCATTCCGGCATATGCCGCCGCCATCAGTTATTTTGACAGCATTCGCTGCGCTGATATGCCGAGCAATTTGATACAGGCGCAACGTGATTATTTTGGCGCACATACTTATGAGTTAAAAGGGCAGGAAGGCTTTTTTCATACTGAATGGAGCTGAGGGGTGATGTCTTATGTCTGATTTTATGATGTCTGATTTTCTTTGCTTGTTTATGCATTTATGTTTTGGATATCTTGTTGGTGATGGTGTTGGTAATTGTGTTGCCTGGGCTAAGAAGCTATGTGCGTCATCGTTGTGTCACTCACTTGTACCACATACCATCATTGATCTTTGATTGTGTTTTGAATTAAAGAAAGCTAAATAGGTTGTCACTTTAATCCTTTGCAGATACATATGGATGCAACGTGGAAGAGATCCCCGGAAGTATTCAGCACAAGAGGGCGATGCAACAATGCTCATTTGAAATACTTAAGCCCGGACAAAAAATAATCGACACAATAACTGAAGAAATACGAAGCCGATACAAATAAATTAAAAGCGAACAAATAAATTCAGAAAGTAGCGAATTAAATAAATCAGACATCAGAAAATCAGACATCAGACATTTATGAAATCAATAAACTTACAGCCTACCATTTTCATCATCTTTGGCGGCACCGGCGACCTGAATGCAAGAAAGATAACGCCTGCTCTTTTTAATTTGTACCTCGACGGCTGGATGCCGGAATTTTTTTCGATTATTGGTACCGGCCGTACAAAATTGAATGATGAAGAATTCCGGGCTTTACTGCTCGAAGGCATCAACTCTTTTTCAAGAAGAGGAAAAGCAGATGATGCAAAATGGCAAGAATTTTCCCAACACGTTTCTTACCAGGTTTCGGATATAAAAGATGCGGCAACTTATTCCTCCTTTGCTGAAAAGATAGGACAGCAAGAGGCCGCATGGAAGGTGGAAGCCAATATAATTTATTACCTGGCAGTGGCCCCGCAGTTTTTTACAATTATTGCTGAAAACATTTCTAAAAATGCGCTGTGTGAGAATATTGCAAAAACACGGATCGTTGTTGAAAAACCTTTCGGCCACGATCTCGAATCTGCGAAGGCACTCAATAAATTATTGCAGGGTATTTTTGATGAAAAGCAGATATACAGGATCGATCATTACCTGGGGAAAGAGACAGTACAAAATATTATGGCTTTCCGTTTTGCCAATGCATTATTCGAGCCACAATGGAACAGGAACTATATTGATCACGTGCAGATTTCGGTAACCGAACAGTTAGGCGTAGCCGACAGGGGCGAATATTATGAAGGGTCGGGCGCATTGCGTGACATGGTGCAAAACCATATCCTGCAACTGCTTTGCATTATTGCCATGGAAGTACCTGTTAACTTTAGTGCGGATGAAATAAGGGACCTTAAAGTAGATGTATTGCGTGCCATGCGAAAATTCACTCCAGGAGAGATTAAAAAGCTGGTGGTGAGGGGCCAGTACGGTGGAGGCTGGATGGAGGGCAAAGAAGTTCCGGGCTACCGGGAGGAAAAAAATGTGAAAGAAAATTCCAATACGGAAACCTTTGCCGCAATCAAATTTTTTATAGACAACTGGCGGTGGGAAGGCGTCCCTTTTTATGTGCGTACAGGCAAACGCATGCAGCAGTCTTCTTCCGTTATCAGTATCCAGTATAAAGATGTGCCGCACTCTATTTTTCCTGCCGAAGTTTCGGAAAGCTGGGAACAAAACAGGCTGGTAATAAGTATTCAGCCTGAAATGAGTATTCGACTGCAGGTGCAGGCCAAAAGGCCGGGATTGAATATGGTGCTCAACCCTGTTGATATGGTGTTTGATTACAAAGGCACGTATCCTGCGGAAACTCCCGAGGCATACGAGACACTTTTGCTCGATACCATGCAGGGTGACCAAACCCTGTTTATGCGAGGCGACCAGGTGGAAGCAGCCTGGGAACTAATCATGCCAATATTGAGTGCCTGGGAAAGCAAACAAAGCTTAAGTTTCCCCAATTATGCAGCCGATACCTGGGGGCCTGAACTTGCAGAAGCATTGATTGCGCAGGATGGTTATCATTGGTTCACGCTGCCGCACAATCATAAAAAGGTTCAGGGTTGATGGTTGAAGGTAGATGGTAGATGGTTGATAGTTGATGGTTGATGGTTGATGGTGTAGTTTAAATCTACATTTATAAAAGAATAAAAATGCAAATTTTAATCATTGAAGTACCTCCAAAAATTTACTAGCGCTTTTACAAAGGCATGAAAACTTAATAGCTTCAATTGTCAACAGAAAATAGCGCAATTGCCAGGCACTTACAATGAAAATGGAGCAAAGGGGGGATAGGGCTCAACATAATAATTCATTATCAAATGAAATTGAATATTTACACAACCGTTGATGAGGTGTTAAAAAAACTGGTTGAATATTTTATTGAATCTGCCAATCAATCTATTGCGGACCAGGGCCGTTTTTCAGTGGCCCTTTCAGGTGGCTCATCCCCCGGCAAATTGTATGGGTTGCTGGCTTCTCCTTATTACTGCGACAGGGTTAACTGGAATAAAGTTTATTTCTTTTTTGGTGACGAAAGGTATGTTCCGTCAACGGACCACGCAAGTAATTTCAAAATAGTAAATGAGATTTTATTTGAACCATTGCAAATAAAGCCTTCCCAGGTATTTCCTGTCGACACATCGCTTCCCCCCGCTAACGCTGCCGAAAAATATCTGGAAAATATCAGCAACCATTTTAAGGGAGCCGAACCACGTTTCGACCTGGTTTTATTGGGGTTGGGTGATAATTCCCATACCGCATCGCTGTTTCCTTACACCGATATCCTTCATGAAAAAGTGCCGGGGGTAAAATCAGTTTTCCTTAAAGACCAACAAGTTTACAGGATCAGTTTCACAGCGCCATTGATCAACCTTGCTCATCGGGCTGCATTCCTGGTGTATGGCGAAAACAAGGCACAGGCAGTTGCCAATATATTACAAGGAGTAAATGATTTTGAAAACTTTCCAGCACAATTAATTCAACCAGTGGATGGCATTTTGCAGTGGTTTATCGACAAGCCTGCCGCTTCCCGGCTTACCGCGTAATTTCGCGACTTAAGTTATCGCTATTGATTCTCAACGACTTTTTTTCGGAAATCTTTCTGATAAAACTTGTTGCATTTCTCTACCATATATTATAACTTTATCTCCCCTTATAATTGTTTGTCATGCTACCGAGGTGGATACTTTGGTTGTTCTTATTTAACTCTTGCGTCTTATTTTCAAAAGCACAGGATCAGGAAAAATCCATATCATTTAAAAATTCTTTTCCCTTTCAAGTCAGCAAAATAAGCTTTGATATTCCGGTTGGATTTACAAATAAAAGCCCAATTCAACATGTCGTTGCAACGAAGGATACTTCGGGTTGTTTATGCGATGTGTTTCCGCAGATTAATCCAGAATCAAAGAACGATACTGTGCGTACATACGAGGGTATTTCAAATGCAAGCTGCAGTCCCATTACCTATACTTCTTTTACAAGTTCGCCGGACGTTGGTACGAAAATGGATACCTGTAATGTGACAAATGTAACTTACAACTGGGCCATTACAAACGGCAGCAATACCGCTTCAATTATTGGAAGTTCATCCGAAAGCACAGTGGCAATAAGCATAAAAGGCGAAGGGGTATACACTTTGCGGCTGGCCAATACCGTTACCTGTGGAGGGGTTTCAACCTGCAGCAATGCTACGTATTATACAGACACTGTTTATGCTGAAATAGTTAATAAGCCGACATTAAAATATCCTTACAATAAACAGGTAATAACACAAGTATCAAAAAGAGGTTTAACCTTCGATTGGCAACCTTCTGCCCTTACATCGCCTGGTACAAAATATGTATTGAAAATAACAGAGATAAAGGCCGGTAAAATTAAGGCAGGCAATGGATTCGACTTGATAGGTACGCCGCTGTTTGAGAACATTGTAAGCTCCTCCAGCTTTCTGTATACACCCGGATTGCCCAGGCTGTTACCAGGCAAAACCTATGCCTGGCAAGTAACCGCTATCGGCTCCAAAGCTGAAAAAAAGACCTTAAAAAATGCAGCAAAAAGTGACGTAAATGTTTTCACTATTGCATCTGCTGCCACGATGGGTTATTACTGCAATTGCTCGGTGAGCAGTGTTACGATCCAGCGCACCAATCAAAGCCCTAATTTCTTCTCTTACCAGGGCGATGTACAGGGCACCTGCACAGGCGATTATTACTGTCAGGGCATTAGCCGTATTGAATATTTATGGAGCATTGTGGGCGGTGGTGCATTTATTGATGGCCCGGCCGATGGTGCTACTGTAAATGTTACCACAGCAGGTCCAGCCACGTTTACGATAGCGTTAAAAGGAACGATCGTATGCAGTGATGGCACCACTTGTGATTCTACCCAAACTTTCCGTGATTCTTTTGCCTATCAGCCTAAAAACTGTAGCTGCGATATAGATGTAGATTGTAAGCGGAACCCACCTCAGGGAAATTTGCGGGTCTACCAAGGGATATTGAAGGGAGGATGCACAGGTGAGTACGGGCCAACAGCACCTTACACGCCCTGCGCCATTAAAAACGTTACCTGGCTGTGGCAGGTAAGTGAAGGAAACGCTGTTGCTGAAATTGTAGGCGCTGACAATCAGCAAACCGTAAACGTGCGCATAAAGGGCAACGGTGCCTACACCATGCGGGTGCAGGCGGATGTGGAATGTAGTGATGGCACAAAAAGTTGCGGTTCATTTAATTTTGATTATTGTTTTGACACAGCACGCATTGAGAAACAATGCAATTTTAAATACACTGAAAGCAATTTGCCTATGATGGCTGGAGGCTTGAGTGACGTCATTAAAAAAAAGGAGAAGGTCAGGCGGGATGAATTTATTTACCTGATTGGGTCAGGAAGAGACTATGATAAAGTAACGATCGAATGTACGCCTTCGTATGAATGCGATAGCTCCCAAAAGAAAAGTAGCCAGGATGTGTTGCTGGCGGGAAAAGTAAAATATGAATGGGAGATCCAAAGCGGCGAAGGAAGTTTTGTAAAATTGGGAAGCTTACCCGACAATGGAACAACTGCTGATGGCGAAAGAGTAATTTTTAAGCCGCCGTATGTTGCGTGGCCTGATAACAATCAATCAAATACTAAAACAACCGTCATCTTTCTTCGTATTTCGGATGAAAATGGCACAGGGGCGCTGTTGGATGAGAATGTTTATGACAGGATAACTATTACCACTAAACGTTCAAGAAACCAGGATCCGGACCATTATGACATCGAAATACAAAGTATACCATGGAAGCCGATCAAACTGGACCTGAAAGAAGACAACAATGGTGTATGCAAAGCACGATACAGTTGGGATAAGGACAATGACCTGAAAGAACCCACCATTAAGCTTCCTGCCGTGCCGGACAATGACAAGATGGTGCTGGGGCAATGGATGATACTGGAAGCAAACAATCAAAATGAAACAGATGAATTAAAGATGGTGTGCGAATCAACTGACTGTACCGATGACGGTGGTAAAAAAGAGTATTATGATAACATCATTTGGGAATGGTTCCTGGATAAGGATGATGGTTCATTGGGAAAATTTGTGGGAGGCAATACAGGTAGGTTCGTAATTTATGCGGCGCCCGATAGTATGCCCAACAGGCAGACAAATGAACTAACCATAAATGTGGTGGTAAGTGTATCTAACGAGAACGTACAGGAACTTGACCAATACAAAATTTCAAAACCCATTACTTTCAAAGTGTTTAAGCCTGGCGTAAAACTTGAATACCCGCCGTTGAACTGGTTGCCCACTGAGGGCAATTCAGTAAGCCTGAAATCATCCCTGGCATATTTTCAAAACAATACCTGGCAACCAGCATTGGCGCATATGGCCCGCATTCATTTTTTTGAATTGTTAGATGTATCCACTGAAAAAGGAATCGCTATGAATTCGCCAGTACCGAATGATGCAGACCAATGCCGGGATCTGTTATTGAAACAGGAAGGCCATACTGAAGTATTTAATCGAAACAATCCTCAAATGCCCAATTGTAAAACGGATGGATATTTTGTGCATGCCCGTACACAAAAGCCTTTAAAAGAAACCACGGTAACTGTCAATTCGGAAGATTATGGATCCTATGGCTTTTTGCGAAGCTTTGCAAATATCAACCAGGGGCAACGAGATAGCATAAAAGGAGAATTGCCGGTATATGTAGCGGTGCCTGTAGCTGCCGCTGCCATTGCTCATCCCGCGGGCCGCCCTAAAAAAAATAATTACCTGGATAACCGTGTTACCGTACCAAGGGATGTAGATGAAAACAGGATACCGGATGATGGCTGGCGAAGCCTGGCCGGCGCAAAAATAAATGACCCGGCAAATCCACAGAATGATGACGACAGCCAGATAGCCGGGGATGGTTATGCAGGAGATGGCCTTTCCAACTATGAAGAATACCGTGGGTTTTTTGTAAAAGGGAGCCACCTTCGTACCCATATTAACAATAAGGATTTGTTTATTTACAATCCTGATAATTTTAACCTGATAGTGCTTGAAAGCGCATTGACAAATGCAGGTGGGGGCATCCGTGTACACCAGATCGAACTGGAAGAATACGTCAACAATATACGGCGGGAGATCAACTTTAATTACAATCCTCAATTGCATATGTTACCGACGGGTGGGGAGCCGATCCGTGTTCAAAAGGGACTGTTTCTTACAAAACGAAATGCTTTTAGGGAGGGAACCAATGGCAAACATTTTTCCACATCGCCCCTGGAGGAACCTGCCCCTCCCAATTGGACAGAAAGGGTGGAAATATATGAAGACAATGTCGCCAGTTTTGCTACAAGGCTTGGAGTAAACTTTGCAGAAAAACTTAATCAGGTTTGTGCACATGAATTAAGCCATGCACTGAATGTGTGGCATCACGGGCGGCCAGGGCCGGGCGGCAACCAAAGTACGATGAATGGTTTAAGAAGTGGGAATTTAAGCTGTTATATGCGCTATGATAATCGGTTGCCACGGGTAGCTGGTTATGCTACAGAGGATATCGGTAATATTTTATGTAACAGCCCAACAGGTACAGGATATAATGCGAACATACCTTGCGTGGTACCTAACTGCTTTGGTGATGCCGCTGCACCCAGGGGCAACTGTATTGGCCAGCCCCGGATATCCTGTAGAACAATCACCTTTCCAAGAAGAAATTAGCAGGATGGCTTGAACACGGATGTTAACGTAACATAAAGCGGGTACAGGATTTAAAATGATTGTATGAAAAAGTATATTTTCCTTTTATTTATTATTTGTCTATTAATACCAAAAATATATTGCCAAGGCAACTTTTCTATCTCTTTGGCGGTGCAGGAAAGTGCGGATTACACGGCTTATCATGATGAACCGCTAGTGTTTACCACCAGTATTTACAATGATGGCTTGCGACAAAACATACAATGGAATATTGCAGCCGATGAATGGCTGACCCAGCTTTCGAAGGACTATACTGCAGGAAAAATTTCATTGGATGAATTTAATAAAGAAACTGCATTGGCAAATAGTGGCAAACGCAACCTCAATATCATTACCATAGGAAGTGTCCAGTCTCCATGGTTCAAGCAAATTTCTTTTCGTATATTTTCCAATGGCATGGTTCCTCAGAATGCATGGCCTATAAACCTGTTAGGAAACGTAGCTTCTGATCCTGTAGCTGTTTTAGATGAAAAAGGGTATTATAGGGTGAAGCATCATTTAACTCCGCAGCAAGTATCCATGCTGGCGCCAGGTACCTATAAAATAAAAGTGTTTTTAGCCCAGGTATGGTCCAATACTGTAACCCTGGAGATCAAAAAGCAAGATATGCCCGGAGGTGTTTTGAAGTCCACTGATATGCAATTGCGCCTGGGCAATTATTACCTCCTGCGAAATGATGCTGATAAAGCAATAGGCTATGCCGAAGCAATATTGAAAAAGGATCCCGCTAATATTGGTGCTTTGATATTGAGAGGGGAAAGCTATATTTTAAAACAAAATTATAAGCTGGCGCTGGCTGATTTTGAAAAAGCTTTGAAAGAATATTTTAAACAATTCCCGGGGGTGGAATCGGAGCCGCCGGAATACCTGGAGGATACCATTGAATGGTTAAAAAATAAGTAAACATATTTTGTGTACTACCGGATAGTTCCGCTCAATTCCAGCAAGTATCAATTATAAATGACCCTGCGTGAAAGATGTTATCAACTCTATACTCCCTCCATTTGCGTCTGCGACATGCACGTCAAATTCTATTTAATCTATCATATAAAGAATTATTCTTTCTTTAAATTTGAATAGTCGATTTTTTATGCAAAGTTTGTAACCTAATGTTTAGGTTTAAATGTCAACGTGATAATATGCTACTCAAAAATATCGTTGCCGGATGGAGGTATATACTATCATTGTCAATAGGTTTGTTCTGCTGCGGGCAAACTTATTGCCAGCAAAATAAAAATGCGGATAGTGTTACAGTTGCAATTGCGCCTGAATACAACCAAGTTGGAAAATTTCATCGTTTCATGTTTGGGGAAGGCTACAGGAAATTATGGGCTGCTCCGGTAAAATTGAAAAAGTTTTACCTGGCAAAAGAAAAAGGAGGTATGACCATCATAAAACGGGGTGGGGGTATGCAAACAAAATCCCTCCGGCTGAAGGACGGCTCCGGTAATGAGTGGATATTAAGAACCATACAGAAATACCCCGAGCAGGCGCTGCCAGCTAATTTGAGAGCAGGGCTGGCAAAAGATATTCTGCAGGACCAGGTAGTCACCGCCCATCCCTTTGCATCCTTAACTGTGCCGCCATTTGCAGCCGCACTCGGCATTCCCCATGCTCATCCTGAAATTGTATTTGTGCCGGACGATCCATCCCTGGGCGAGTTCAGAAAAGAGTTTGGCAATGCAGTTTTTTTATTGGAAGAACGGGAACCGCTGGAAGGAGAAGGCTCAGACAATACAGAAAAAGTTCAGCAGGAATTACAGGAAGACAATGATACGAGGGTGGAACAAAAAATTGTACTAAGGGCAAGATTGCTCGATATGATTTTGGGAGATTGGGACCGCCATGAAGATCAATGGCGATGGGATAAAAAAAAATCAAAAGATGAGAAGGTTTATACTCCCGTGCCCCGTGACCGCGATATGGTATATTACAACACTTCGGGTGTATTTCCATGGATCGTTTCCCATCAATGGCTAAAATCAAAGTTCCAGGGATTTCATACAGGCATCAGGGATATTAAGGGCTTCAATGTAAATGCCCGGTACTTCGACAGGTATTTTTTAAATCAGCTAAGCGAACAGGAATGGCAGGATGAACTGAAATATGTGCAGGATAAGCTTAGTGACAGTTTGATAGAAGCTGCAATAAAAATATTGCCGGATACAATTTTCTCACTGTCCGGCCAGCAATTAATTAATACCATCACCGCCAGGCGAAATAATATTGCTCCGCTGGCAATGGCTTACTACCGGTCCATTTCAAAAAATGTAGATGTTCCTGCCTCTGATAAAAGAGAATACTTCGAGATTACCAATGACAGCGGTGGTACGATAACTGTCAGTATCAATAAAATAAAGAAAGACGATACAAAAGGTCATTTGATGTATCACCGGATTTTTGATCCGGCTGTTACCAAAGAGATCAGGTTGTATGGATTTGATGGCAACGATGTTTTCGAATCGAATGGCGAAGGCTCTTCACCGATAAAGATCCGCATGATCGGCGGCAATGGCAGGGACAGCTTTGCGATTGGCGGGAACCGAAAAGTTTTTATCTACGACCGGAAAGCAGAACAAAATATTTACCCTTCAGCAGACGAAGTAAAAATGCGTTTGTCAAATGATAGCGACGTAAACGTGTATGATAAAAAAGCTTTTAAATATGACAGGTATGCTACGCTCCTTTTGGCAAACTATAGCCTGGACGACCGCCTATTGCTGCGGGTAGGCTTTTCTAATGAGCGCCATGGATTCAGGAAAGACCCTTATGCATTTTACAATGAGTTGATGGTAAATTATTCATTGGCAAGGCAAACATTTTTGATCACTTATTTTGCTGAATTTAAAAAGTTGGTGGGCAAAAATGATTTAGGCATTAACCTGTATTCAAAAGGGCCCCGTAGCCTCAGCAATTTTTTTGGTCTGGGAAATGAAACCGTGTTTGAAGACAACGACGGTAAAAAAATTGGCTACTACCGTTCCCGCTATGATTATGTAAATGCGGATGTAAGGCTCTACCGAAATATAGCTGCTCATTGGCGAATAAGTGGTGGCGTGGCTGCACAATATTATACCAGCAGGCAATCAAATAATGGTGGGCGTTTTTTTGACAAATACAATGGAGATTACCCTGCATCATTATTGTATAAAAACAAAACATACACCGGCCTCATTGCGGGAGCGGAAATGGATACCCGCAATAATTTAATTCTTCCTTCACGTGGTATTTATTGGAACACTACTGTGAGAGCAATGCGTGAAATGAATGGCAAAAAGGACAGCTATGGAAATGTTCTGTCGGAGTTTAGTGTGTACCTGGCTCCTTTTAAAACAGAAGGGTTTGTAATTGCCGGCCGCATGGGTGCAGGAACAACGGTAGGTGAACCAGCATTTTTTCAACAAATGTATTTAGGAGGAAAGCAAACACTCCGCGGTTTTCACTCCAACCGATTTGCCGGCAAAACCATGTTGTATAATAACCTTGAACTAAGAATGAAGTTATTCGATTTCAATTCTTATATACTGCCCGGCACAGTAGGGTTAATTGCATTCAATGATGTCGGCCGGGTATGGCTGCCCGGTGAAAGTTCTTCCAAATGGCACGATGGATACGGCACGGGAATTTATATCGTGCCGGCTCAATTGCTACTGATCCAGGCAGTGGTTGGATTTTCAAAAGAGGGAAGCTTGCCGTATATTTCAATTGGTTTTAGATTTTGATCTGGCATGCATGCATGAAATTAAATATCGATGGATTCAAGTTTTCATGATGTGCGTGGGATAAATAAACCTTCAGTTAGTCTCGATAAAATGTTAACATAAGAAAATGAATTACCAACAGATAACATGTGAAGTAAAACAGTATGTTGTTACCTATTTTGCCAATAACAGCAATACAGAGCTATTGTATCATGATATTCACCATACTGAAACAGTAGTGGATGCGGCTATGCAGATAGGAGCACATTACCAACTAAACGAACATGACTTTTTTGTGGTGGTAACCGCAGCATGGTTTCACGACATGGGTTATTGTATGGCTGGCACCGCTGAAATGCATGAACAAAAAAGCACTGAATCTGCGGAATCTTTTTTGAAAGAAAAAGACGTGTCTGAAGCAACTATTGCCGCTATAAAAAATTGTATCATGGCTACAAAAGTGCCTCAGCACCCCAATAGCCTGGTAGAGGAGATTGTTTGCGATGCGGACCTTTTTCATTTGGGCACAGATGATTTTGGAAAACATAATAAGCAAATGCGCAACGAATGTGAAGCCACTAAAAATATTCAGATCAGCAAAGATGATTGGAGAAAGAGCACCATCCGGTTCCTTCAATCGCATCAGTATCATACTGATTATTGCCGGGCCTTACTCAATGGAAAAAAGCAGGAGAACCTCAAAAAATTATTAAAAAAGGAAAAAGAAAAGTCATCGGATCAAGCGGAGCCAGCAAGTGTGCCATCAACCGACATCAATAATAATGAACAGATGCCCGTAAAAAATACGCAACGGCCTTCCAGGGGTATTGAAACTATGTTCCGGATTGCAGTCACCAATCACCAGCGGTTGAGTGATATGGCAGACAGTAAAGCAAATATCATGATCTCGGTAAATGCAATTATAATTTCACTGGTCATAGGCTTAGTTGTTCGTCGGCTGGAAGCTACGCCGGCCTTGGTTTTACCTACGATGATATTATTGATTGGTTGCGTCATTGCAGCTATTTTTTCTGTACTGGCGACAAGGCCAAAAATCCCTGATGGCTATTTTTCCCCCGAACAATTGAGCAACAAAACTGTCAACCTTTTGTTTTTCGGAAATTTTTATAAAATGAATTATGAGCAATATTATGAGGGCATGAAAATGGTAATGGCAGACGGCGATTTTTTATATGCAAGCCTAATCAGGGATATTCATTCGCAGGGAAAAGTATTGGGCAACAAATACAAATTGCTCAGGCTATCCTATACCATTTTTATGTTTACGTTGATCATAAGTATTCTGGCTTTTGCCGGGGCGACAATTTTTTTTCACGCCTAAAATATTGATGAAATAAGAACGATGCTGCTTCATCATTCAAAATTATCATTATGAGTAAAATTTTATTCCAGGTGGTTGTAGCAATGGTGTTGCTTCAGCATACTGCTGCACAGAAGGCTGTACAAAATCGTATTATATTAATTGGAGATGCCGGCGAAATAAATGTTGAGCAGAAAGCCGTGTTGCAGGATGCCATGCAAAATGCCATTGCCGGCAAAACAATGGTGCTTTTTCTGGGCGACAATATTTATCCAAGAGGAATGCAGGTGGCAGGCGACAAAAAGCTACCGTCAACAGAAGATATTTTAAGGTCACAGTATGAAGCTTTTAGAAAAGCCGGCATACCCGTTTATTTTGTCCCGGGCAATCACGACTGGGATAAAAGTGGCCCGAAAGGCCTGGAAAAAATTGTCCGTGCAAGTCAGTGGCTGCGGGCGCAGAACGATTCATTATTGCAAATGATACCGGCTGATGGATGCCCCGGGCCATATGAACTCAACATCTCGGACAATCTGGTGCTAATTACAATGGACTCCGAATGGTGGTTGTACCCTTTTAGAAAAACAAATGAAGATGCAGACTGTGAATGCAAAACAAAGCGGGATGTACTAGGTAAGCTCAATGATATCATCCAACGCAATAGAACCAGGGCCGTCATTTTTGCAACGCATCATCCATTTACAACTTATGGCCCACATGGGGGCTACTATAATTTAATTGACCACGTATTTCCTTTTACCAATCTGAACAAAAACCTTTACATACCCATGCCCGTAATCGGCTCCCTGTATCCGTTGCTGCGTGTTGTTTTTCCTTCGCCGGAAGATGTAAAAAATGTATTGTACAAGGATATGAAAAAGAATGTGGATGACATACTAAAGCTGCATCCCAATGTTATACACGTGGCAGGCCACGAGCATGCACTGCAATTAATTGAAGGGGCTGTTCCTGAGCTGGTAAGCGGTGCTGGGTCGAGATATACGCCTGTTAAAAAGGGCCGTGGAAGTTTATATGCCAGGTCAGCGATTGGATATGTGATAGCAGATATGCTGGCAGATAAAAGTACCCGGCTCACTTTTCGCACTTATCAAAAAGGTACCATGGATACCAGCTTTGTTTATGATAAACCTTATGTAGATCCATCGGTGGCAATAGAACCACCTGGCAGTAGTATAACCGGAGATAGTGTTACCATTAAATTGAATGCTGATTTTGATAAAGTAAGTAAACTACACAGCAGCCTTTTTGGTCAAAATTATAGAAAGGTATGGGCCATGGAAAATAAAATACCGGTCCTTAGAATTTCAGAGGCTAATTTAACTCCGAAGGAATTAGGCGGTGGTATGCAAACGCGTTCACTTAGGTTAATGGAGGGTAAAAAAGAATGGGTGCTGCGTAGTATAGAAAAGTTTCCGGACAATTTATTACCTCAGTCACTCACCAATACGATGGCCGCTGATATTTTAAAAGACAATTCAACTGCTGCTTTCCCCTATGCTCCTTTAACGGTGCCGGCTTTTTCTGACGCGGTAGGAGTGCCACATAGCAATCCAAAAATTGTGTACATAGCCCCTGATAAAAACCTGGGCATTTACAGTAAGGATTTTGCCAACACCATTGCATTGTTTGAAGAGAGGGAGCCTCTAGGGAAATCGATATCAACAATAAAAATGCAGGATAAAATAAAAGAGGACAATGATAATATGGTTGACCAGCAGGCTTTTTTAAAAGCGAGGTTGCTGGATATATTTCTGGGCGATTGGGACCGCCATGCAGATCAGTGGAGATGGATAGATATAGGGAATGGGAAGGATAAAATGTATGCACCGGTTCCCCGCGACAGGGACCAGGTGTTTTATATAAACCAGGGCTTATTTCCCAAACTGGCTGCCCTGCCATGGATCATGCCTAAGTTCCAGGGATTTGGTGGCACCATTAAAAATATCAATACTTTTTCATTTAATGCAAGATGGATAGACGGCATTTTTACAAATGGTTTGTCTTATGATGATTGGTTAAAAAGTACGGAAGCCACGGTGAAGGCACTAACCGATCCCGTGATTGAAGCCGCTTTAAAAAACTTGCCGTTGAATGTATATAATGGCACCCATCATCAACTGGCAGACCAGTTGAAAAAAAGGAGGGCGGACCTGCTTTTAAAAATGCCACGCTATTACCGCTTCTTAAATAAAATAGTAGACATTCCTCTGACTGATAAAAACGAATTGGTAACGATCAATGATACTTTGAATGGACAATTAAGTATGAATGTATTCAAACTATCAAAGGAAAATGAACCAGGTAAGATGCTTTACAGCCGTGTATTTAACCCTTCCGTCACAAAGGAGATACGCTTGTTTTTGCAGGGGGGTAATGATAGTGTTGTAATAAACAATTCAGGTGCTTCAATCAAGATCAGAATGGTAGGGGATGCATTGGCAGAAAAAAAATATGCAATCAACGGCAGTAATAAATACCTGCGAAAAATTTACCGGTATGACGGCATGCAAAATGCTATTATTACTGGTTCTTCTGGCAGCATTCACAATCATTTATCAGATGATGTAGCCAATACAGCAATGCAGTTGACAAACCGGTATAATAAAACCATTCCTTTAATAAATGCCGGTTATAATTTGGATGACGGTTTTATTTTTGGTGGTGGTGTTAGGTTTATCCGGCAGGGCTTTAGGAAGGACCCTTATGCCAGTGTTCAACAATTTACATTGGGTCATTCTTTTTCAACAAATGCTTACCGGTTTATATATTCAGGTGAATGGCTAAAGGCAATTGGCAATGCAGATTTTTTGCTGCAGGCCAATGCATTGGCGCCCGACAATACTCAAAACTTTTTTGGCAGGGGCAACGAATCAGTGATAAACAAAACGGGTGATTTCAAACGTTTTTACAGAACAAGGTTTAGTCTCTATAACCTTGCTCCTGCATTTCGCTGGCGCAGTGGCAAAGGCAATAGTATAGCCATCGGTCCTTTTGTGCAATATTACCAGTACGATGCGGATGATAATAAAAACAGGTTCATTACCAACACTTCACTGATACATTCCTATGATAGTGCTACTACTGGAAAGGATAAGGCACATGCGGGGCTTGCAATAAATCTTGTGCATGACAGCAGGAATAATTTGTTGCTGCCCACATTTGGAAGTTATATTAACATGCAGTTAAAGGGATACAGCGGATTAAATGATTATTCAAAATCATTTGCACAGTTAACTACAGAAATAGCAGTATATAAAAGTATTGACAGGAAGTCGGCCGTTGTAATTGCGAATCGGGTTGGGGGCGGCATTACGAAAGGGAAAGCGGCTTTTTACCAATCCTTATTTTTAGGAGGGCATGAAAACCTGCGGGGCTATCATCAGTACCGGTTTGCCGGAGAACACATGCTATACAATAACCTGGAGGCCCGTATTAAAGTGGCCAATGTGGCTTCATATATTTTACCCGGGCAGTTGGGTATTGTTGGGTTTTATGATGTAGGTAAAGTATGGCAGAAGGGATACAACAGCAAAGGCTGGCACCATGGAGCAGGAGGCGGTATTTATTTTGCGCCGGCACAAATGGCGATTTTTCAGCTAATGGCAGGCAATTCCGGCGAAGGCTGGTATCCATATTTTACAATGGGGTTCAGGTTTTAGCATAGCACTCGTTAAAAAAAATATTCCAACTCCGGAGGAGTTACCTCTTTGTAGAAGAAATTAGAACGTCGTATCTGCTCCGATAGGAGCAACCCCTTTGCCTCAAGGAAAGTTACATACTGCACAACAAAACATTTTGAACATTTTCGGAGATGCCTGCTTGAGCAGTCTCAACCCTGCCGTTGTTTACAACCCCCGACGGGGTTGGTAATAGCGGGCGTCTGTCAGCTGATGAATATCGCCACGTTATTTCCAAGCCCTTACTTACCTTTAACCGTTATCATCTCAATTGGTGTTGTACAATTATTTTAAAAATGCAGAGAACAAACACCCTTGTAGTAGGGCAGGGCATTGCGGGAACATTGGTAGCTTTTATGCTTCACCAGCAGGGCGTCCCCTTTATCGTGATAGACACTGTGGATGAAAATACTGCAAGCCGTGTTGCTGCGGGGATGTTTACGCCGATAAGCGGCAAACGAAAAACTATCCAGCCGCTGGTGCTACAACAAATTTCCTATGCAGTAAAAACTTACCAGGAGATAGAGCAATTGCTGGGAATCAGTTTCCTTCATTTGCAGAACATTCATTACGTATATAATTCTTTGTCAGAAAAAGATGAACTGGTGACAAAATCAATACAGCCGGAATCGTCAAAATATATTGTTACAAATGTTGAGAGCATTCCTGGAATAAAAGAAGAGATGGGTGCCTGCGAAATTAATCATTCGGGTTGGGTTGATTGCGGTGCAATGATCAATGGCTTCGCCCGTTGGCTACAACAAAATAATGCTTTAATAGAATCAGTATTTGAGTATGAAAAATTATTGATAACTAACGAAACGATGCAATACAATGGAATAGAATTTAGCAATATAATTTTTTGCGAAGGCTACCGGGCTATTCACAACCCCTTCTTCAGCAAAGAAAATATAATTGCCTGCAAGGGTGATGTGCTCACAGTTGCTTACTACCAACCCATTACCAACAAGATCATAAAAAAAAATGGGATATACCTGGTGCCTTTCGGAGATAATCTATTCAGGGCGGGTTCTACCTATCAATGGAATAATGATACTGCATTGCCGGATGAAGCATCTAAAAAATTGATTGAAAACAAGCTGGACTATATGCTTGAAAAAGGATACTCGACAATCGCTCACAGGGCAGCGATAAGACCTACCACAAAGGACAGGGAAGGTATTGCCAAACAACACCCGCAATACGCCGGCATGTTTATGTTGAATGGATTGGGTACAAAAGGGGTTTTACAAGGCCCCTGGCGGGCAGCACATTTGGTGCAACTTTGTCTCGCTGCTGATAATAAATATACAAGTTCATGATTTGTAAATTGAATGCCTTTCTATTGGAGACGGGGAGTGGATGTAGTATAGATGTTCGCTTACCCTTCTGCGTTACATGTCTGTTTTATGCTTCCCTTTCTTTTCCAGCTCGGTCATAAAAGTTGTCAGCTCTCTTGTAAACCCTTCCAGTTCTAATGCTGATTTCTTTATGTAATTGATAATTTTTTCGAGTTTGACCGGTGAATTAATAGCCTTGTCAATTACACTGGATAAGCCTATTATATTGGCAACCGGCTGCCTTACTTTATGCGAAGTCATAAACATCATTTCCTCCAGGCCATGGATATACTCTTTAAGATATTCCTCCGTTTTTTTAAGTTCCTTGTAAGCAACGCTCAATTCAGCCGCCCGCTTTTCTTTTTCTTCATTCTGAAATGCAAGCTCATGATTGGCGATCACCAGTTCAGCCGCCCGTTTTTCTTTTTCTTTATTTTGAACAGCCAGTTCATTGTTGGCAATAATTAATTCAGCCGCTCTTTTTTCCTTCTCGTCATTTTGGAAAGCAAGCTCTTTATTAGCAATGATCAATTCTGCCGCCCTCTTCTCCTTTTCGTCATTTTGAAAGGTGAGTTCCTTATTTGCAATGACCAGTTCCGCCGCCCTTTTTTCTTTTTCTTCATTCTGAAATGCAAGTTCTACATTGGCGATGATGAGTTCAGCGGCTCTTTTTTCCTTCTCGTCATTTTGGAAAGCAAGCTCATTATTAGCAATGATCAATTCAGCGGCCCTCTTTTCTTTTTCATCGTTTTGAAAGGTGAGTTCCTTATTTGCAATGATGAGTGCCGCCGCCCGTTTTTCCTTTTCTTTATTTTGAAATGCCAGCTCATTGTTGGCAATAATTAATTCAGCGGCTCTTTTTTCTTTCTCTTCATTTTGAAAAGCAAGCTCTTTATTAGCAATGATCAATTCTGCGGCTCTCTTTTCCTTTTCATCGTTTTGAAAGGTGAGCTCCTTATTTGCAATGATGAGTTCAGCCGCACGCTTTTCTTTTTCATCATTTTGATACGTCAGTTCCTTGTTGGCGATGATTAACTCTGCCGCTCTTTTTTCTTTTTCTTCATTTTGAAATGCAAGCTCTACATTGGCGATGATAAGTTCAGCCGCACGATTTTCTTTTTCCTGATTTTGAAATGCAAGTTCTTTGTTGGCAATGATCAGCTCCGCCGCACGTTTTCCCTTTTCTTTATTTTGAAAAGCAAGTTCTTCATTGGCAATGATTAGCTCGTCTTTTTTTATTGATTTATATGTAACCTTGTTTGGCAAATGGGTATTTTTAAAATGCAGTTCAATTTGTTATCAAATAAAAAATTGATCAACCATACTGAAAATAAGTAAAGAACTATAAAGTTAGTAAAATATTGGCCCGGTCAATTGGGCGAGGTCGAATAGCCATGTTACATTTTTGATGATCATGCTTTGGCTTTTTGCCACACATCTGAATACAATTCAGGATGACGTTTAAACTGTGCCTGAACAAATACGCAAAGAGGAATAACTTTTAACTGATGGTTACGGGCATGGTCAGCCATTGCATTTACAAGCTGTTTACCAAAACCTTTATCTTCAGCCTTTGGGAAAACTTCGGTGTGATACACAGTCATGATATTTTCAGTAACATCAAAAACCATCTCTGCAAGTTTTTCTTCGCCTTCTCTTATCACAAAGGCTTGCTGGCCTTTTTCCCATTCTTCAATTGTAACTGTTTCCATAAAATAATAAGTTTAATGTTTGTCGTCAAATGAAATGCCAGATCAATCCTCTGGTATTAATACTGTGCCGAAAGCAAAAGATAACATCCGGCACGCCCTTTTGTTTTTTTTGGATATCATTGTTTGCAAAGTTTCAACATAATTATTGTTTGTAAGTGTTCTCAAAAAAACAATAAACCTTTTTCTACAACGTTCTAGTGGCAAAATATTTGGTAAAACAGGGAATATCCTTTTTTTCAATATATTTATTTTTTATAAACTCCTTTTAAGATGCAGATACAGATATTGAAATCAAAAGTACACCGGGCCGTAATAACAGAAGCTAATCTGAACTATGTAGGAAGCCTTACATTGGATGAAAACCTGATGGATGCCGCTAGTATGGTAGAACATGAAAAAATACAGGTAGTAAATGTAAATAATGGCGAAAGAATTGAAACGTACCTCATTAAAGGTGGCCGCGGTACAGGTGTATGCTGCCTGAACGGGCCCGCAGCACGTAAAGGCGCCGAAGGAGATATTGTAATAATTATTTCCTATGCATTGATAGATTTTGCCGAAGCAAAGACATTTAAACCGGTGATTGTTTTTCCCAAAGCAGGTAATGTATTATAGTTGATCAGGTTGTACCCCCGTATTTGTTGCTTGCCAGTAATTACGGGGGTTTATCATTGTGTACAGCACTATGTCAAAACAAACTTAACTGCATACACGACATGGATAAAATAGGCTGGACTGCTGCCAGTGTCGTATCTTTTTGAATTTTGTATATGGCAGATTGCTCATAACGGGAGGCCACAATGATCTGTATGCCTTCGGCATGTGCGGTAAATAATTGCTGTACCATTAAAGGTTTATTGTTGTCTTTCGATAAATGCGAAAGCAACAGGTGCGTCATAAAAGGCGGTCGGTGCGTAGTGAAAATTTCAAGTGCCTGGCGGTTTGATAAATGGCCTTTGCCGCCCCTGATGCGGTTTTTTAAATGCTGAGGATACCTGCCATTCTCCAATAATTCTTCATCATAATTTGCTTCCAGGAAAGCTGCATGGCATTTACCAAAGTATTTTATCACATGCTCACAGGATATGCCAATATCAGTAAAGACACCGATGGTAACGCCTTCGCAAGAAATTATAAAACTGTGAGGGTCCACCGCATCGTGGTTTTTCGGAAAGGCAGTTACCTGCAATTCACCGATGGCTACCGGTTCATGGGTATATAGTTCATGAATCAGCGTTTTATTTATAGGTATGCTGCACCGCCGGTAGGTATGGCTGGTAATATAAACAGGTAAACTATGTTTTTCGGCAAGCCCCGCCAATCCCCTGACATGATCTGTATGCTCATGAGAAATAAAGATGGCTTTCACTTTATTCATTGAAAGCCCTAGCAGGCGCATGCGTTTCTCTGTTTCCCTGCATGAAATACCGGCATCTATCAATACGGCTTCTGTATCATTGCCAATATAATAGCAATTGCCATTGCTGCCTGAGTTTATTGATGTGATAAATAATGACATTCAATGGTAAAGATAACTCTAAGCGACATTTTAAGCACTTGTGGGGATTAAAAATTATGATTTGTTTCATGGCATAATTGTCTACCAAATTTTTATCACTATTTTAAAAAAAATTATCATTTTGTATGGCGATTTTTTTAAATTTATCTCAAATAATTTAAATGAAAGAGACCAATCGCATAGAAGAACTCATTGAAGATATTTATGATGGTGAACCCTGGCTGGATGTAACATTAGCGGGGACATTAAAAAACATTAGCGCAAGTGATGCTGCAAAAAAAGTAGCTCTCCATTGGAATTCTATATGGGAAATTGTGGTTCATATTATTGCCTGGAGACAAACTCAACTAAAACGGGTGCAGGGCAACTTTATACCTTCGCCACCCGATAATTATTTTGAACCTGTACAAGACCAATCAGAACTTGCATGGCAAAATATGCTGAAGCAATTGAAAGATTCACAACAGCAATGGCTGGACTTTTTACAAAAAATGAATGATGATGACCTCAATAAAACATATGCGGGCAATCACGCCTCGTACTATAAAAATATTCATGGGTTAATACAACATGATGCCTACCACCTGGGTCAAATTGTTTTATTGGCAAAAAAGCCGTAGCGACATTTATCCAATTTATGCTATGCAGTTATGTTGTCTTTCTCTAATAATTGTTTTAGGTCGTTCAATACTTTTCGCCAGTTCTGTTCACCATGCTCTTTAGTTTTTTCATCTGAAATATTTTCCTGGGTAATGGTGAGTATAGTGGGTTTTGCAATAAGATTGATGCCTTCATCTTCATTGGTTTTCTTTCCTTGCTTGCCTTTAAAAATAATAGGACTTCCTCACTTCCAATAGGTACCGCCTTGGTGCCAAAAAAGTATTTCCCTATCACTTAGGGGTTGGTTATTCATCTCACAGTTTGACAGCGGTGCAATCAGGGCGAACGAATGCATTGCCTGTTATTCCATGTTTCACCTCCTTTTTAAACTGCATCGCTACATAAAAATTGTGCCACGGTGGCAGGAAAGGCAGTGCTATAGCGGGATGGCAGATTTTTATCGCATTTGTAAATTTATTTATATATACAGGCAACCAACATTTTTTTATTTACGTTGAAAATTAGAATGACAGAAAAACTTATTCTGCCTAAACAGTATTTGTTAATCTAAAAAAATTATTGTTATGAAACAAAACAAACACGACTTGGGGCGCATTGGCCAACTTTTTAAACAGTCAACTGGGCTGGCAACAATCTTATTAAGCATTGTTATATTGGCTGCGGGTTGTCGAAAACATTTTCCTGATGACGACAACGTGCGGGTGGACAAGAAGCTAATAACCGATAACCTGGTCTCACCAGTGGCCGTAGTGTCAGCACACGATGGGAGTAAACGTTTATTTGTTGTTGATCAGATAGGCAAGATTTGGGTGATCGATAAGCACGGCAACCGGTTACCCGAACCCTTCCTTGATGTTAGCAACAAACTGGTTACGCTCAATCCAAATAATGACGAGCGGGGTTTGCTGGGCCTTGCATTTCATCCTAATTATAAGTACAATGGAAAGTTCTATATCTATTATTCTGCCCCGCCAAGGCCCGGCGGTCCCGCAGAGGGTGTAGCGTGGAATAACCTGGCCAGGCTTTCAGAATTTAAGGTATCTCAGTCAAATGGAAATATTGCAGACATCAATTCTGAGAGATCTGTTCTTCAGCTTGATGACCCTCAGTCCAATCACAATGGCGGCACTATTGCCTTTAGTCCAAAAGATGGCTATTTATACATTGCTATCGGCGATGGAGGCGGTGCCAATGATACCCCTGCAGGCCACGTGCCAGACTGGTATTTACCCAATGCCGGGGGCAATGGCCAGGATGTGGAGGCCAATCTTTTTGGTAACATCCTGCGTATCAATGTTAACTCAGGCAATCCCTATAGTGTGCCCGAGGACAACCCTTTTGTGGGCAGGCCCGGCAGGGATGAAGTGTACGCTTACGGTTTGCGAAATCCATACAGGTTTTCTATTGACCGCAAAGGCGCTCATGAAATATACGCAGGTGATGTGGGGCAACTATTATACGAAGAAATAAATGTTATAAAAAAAGGCGGCAATTATGGATGGAATGTAAAGGAAGGGTTCAGTTGCTTTAATGCGGCCAGCAGCCTTACTCCATTTCCTACCTGCCCCAATGTAGATAATTTTGGTAATCTATTGATAGACCCTGTAATTGTATTGAATAACTTTCGTAATCCTGCCGGAGGAAGAACAGCTACCGCTATTATCGGTGGGAATATTTATCGGGGCAATGACATAAACCAATTTAAGGGAAAATATATTTTTGGCACCTATGCTCAATCTTCCACTACAACAGATGGCGAATTGTTAATTGCAGAACCCCGCGGTTCGGGGCAATGGCCATACGAGGAGATATCATTGGAAAGTTCTCCAAATGATATTGGCTATTTATTGAAAGGCATGGGCGAAGATGAAGATGGAGAATTGTATTTAACAACATCCGAAATAGGGGGGCCACGGGGAAATTCAGGAAAAGTTTTTAAGTTGGTTAAAGCTGTTGACAAAAAGTATAAGTAAGATCATTCATTGATGACAGATAGGATGCTTGTTTAAAATACATAAGAATTTCGACCAGATGTTTGCATTGGGCAATCCGTGGAAAAGATGATGACATACCCCGGGTTGCTCTTTGTATATAACAATAAGACCGGTGTTTGTAGTTCTCTTTTACACTTTAATTGTTACACAATTTTAAAATAAGTTGCATCATTTACGCTTTTTGAGGAGCGCTCGTTTTATTGAGGTAGATTGCACGCTTCAAATTAAAAAACAGTTTGTAATCCTTTTAATGCGGTGGTTTGCTTTTAAGAGAGACATGTTCAATTTTTGTTTAACGATTTGCAGAAATTTTCTTCACGCTTAGCTCATAAGCATTACAGCCATTATTATCTGATTCATTGAAATTGTAAAATATTAAGCAGGATTGCTTTTTAGCCTGGTAACATTCGGACAACGTTGACTAAACAAACAACCAGATGGTATGATGCAAAAAAACAGTAAGGATATCGAGATTTTTTAGTTGATCTTATAAAATTGATACTGTTACATTTAGTACCGGCAGAAAGGCTATCTTAGCAATCTCAGGTGAATCTATTCTTTAAAATTACAATATGCCATTTTTAGACCACGTATTACAACCTCCATCTTATGGATGGAAGGACGAGCAGGGAAATTTAGTAAAGCCTTCTGTTCCTCAAATTTTTCGGGAGTTCTTTTCACGGTTAAATGTCTTCGAAAATAAAAAAAACTGGTTGCCATTTTTTAGCTGGTTTAAGGTTCTTTGTTTGACGCCATTTTTTTTGGTGTTTCTTTTTAATTTCCTGAGTGTATGGACTTTTATTGCAGCCTTCGTTTATAGCATGATCATTATGGGTACGCATGGCACCATTTGGCATCATCGTTATTGTACGCATGGCGCTTACAAATTCCGCAACAAATTCTGGCGTTTCTTTACCCAGAACCTAACGATCAATGTAATCCCCGAAGAAATTTATGTTGTGTCGCATCATGTACACCATTCAAAATCTGATCAGCCCGGAGATCCCTATAATGCACAGGCGGGATTTTTATATTGTTTTTTGGCAGATGTCAATCATCAGCCAATTGCAAAAGATTTGAGTGAGGCGGATTACAACCGTGTTAAAATGCTGATGAAGCATACCGGTGTAACAGCAAATACCTATGCTCAATACCAGCGCTGGGGCTCCTACGTTAATCCTGTACATGCAGTAATATCCTGGGTACTAAACTGGGCATTCTGGTATTGTAGCTTTTATCTTATTGGTGGGCATGCGCTGGCTTGCAGCTTATTTGGCGCTGCTGCTTTCTGGGCCGTGGGTGTTCGTACTTTCAATTACGAGGGACATGGCAAGGGCGAAGCTAAACAACGCGATGGGGTGGATTACAATCATAAGGATGGTTCAGTGAACCAGCTTTGGCCGGGCTTTGTCGCGGGGGAATGGCACAATAACCATCACTTATTTCCAAAGAGTGCCAGAAGTGGTTTTAAACCGCACCAGGTAGACCTTGCATGGTACTATATAAAATTCATGAACCTGGTGGGGGCAGTAAGCCAATACAAGGATTACAAAAAGCAATTTTACAAAGAGTATTATTTGCCTCACCAGCAAAGTGCGGATAAAAAGAAATCTATTGTGGCCAGCAACCGCCAGGTTTTAGACAATCAGAAACCCAAACCATCGATTCAGATATAGAGGCTGGAATCAAAGTAAATTTTAGCGATAGTGTAAGTTTAAAGATTGGTTAGCAACCGGCCGTCTTTAATTCTTTTTCAATATAATATCTGTTACAGGAAATTTCACAACTAAAACACAGCCCTCTCCGGGTTTGGAAATAAATTCAGCAATGCCTTTATAAGCTGTTGCCCTACTTTTAATATTTTGTAATCCAATTCCTTTTTGTTTTTTAGTTGTATCAAAACCAAGCCCATCATCCGAAATGGAAAGATTGATCGATTTTTTATTTTGTGAAAAACTGATCGTAACCTTAGTTGCCTTCGCATGTTTAAGCGTGTTATTTAGCTGCTCCTGTACGATTCTGAAAACGTTTAATTTAAATTTATCATTGACCCTGTTCTCAATAAAATTATCAAGGATACAGGATATCTTCACGTGGTTCACTTCCATTAGATCCCTTGCCATGTCTTCAATAGCTTCACTAAGGCCCAGGTCTTTAATGATATCAGTTGTAAGCGCCTTGGATAATTTCCTTATTTCTTCAATAGCCGTAAGTGTATATTCAGACGAACGGGTTAAATAAAACTCGCTGTTTTCCCCTCCACGTTTTGCCATATCCAGGTAAAGCCTTGAGGCACCCAGCAACTGGTTTACGTTATCATGCAGTTCCTTCCCGATCACTGAGCGTTCTGTATCTTTTGCTTCCTGGGTTGCTTCCGCAATCTGTTTTTCCTTTAAATGTATTTCCTGATCCAGCCTGTCTTCCAGTACTTTTTGTTTACTGATGTCGTGCATGCTACCTATCGTACGGTAGGCTTTGCCGGCAGTATTCCTTAAAATAATCCCGGTGCTTATTATGTTGGCTATTGAGTTATCGGCCTTTAAAAAACGATAATTATATTTCCACTCAAATTCCCCGGATGCAAGCACTCTCTCATAGTCTTTCAATACCGCTTCTTTATCATCGGGATGAATATGGCTTGCCCAGGCTTCTGCAGGTGCCATTTTGCTGGTGATCTTATAGCCAAATTCTTTTTCATAAGCATCGCTTATTAGTACTTCATTGGCAATAAGATCGCAGTCGTATAATATATCAGGCGATGAGTTGAAAATGAGCTTGAAACTTTCTTTGTAATCTTTCAACAGTTTTGTTTTGATAGCAATTTGATAGTCCAGCTTTTCATCCAGTTCTTTTTGCCGGCTGATATCCTGCATTGCTCCTATAAGGCGGTAGGCTGTCCCATTGTCGTGTCTTACTATACTTGCCCTGTCAAATATAACGGCCACAGACCCGTCAGCCCGAATGAACCGGTAAACATTTTCCCAGTGTGATTCAGACGAAGCGATGGCCTCAGCTAAACCTTTTTTAAAAGCTTCTTTATCACCGGGATGAACGTAATTATCCTTATCCGTTATAATTCCCTTACTATTTTTTATAGTATAGCCAAATAAATCTTCAAACCCTTCGCCGATAATTACTTCATTTGTCTTTAAATTCCAATCCCACATCACGTCCACAGAAAGCTTGGTAGCAAGTAGTAATTTATGTTCTTCCTGTATAAAAAGTTGCGCTTCCAATTTCTTTTCCAATTCCTGTAGCTTGCTTATGTCTTGTATGGCTCCAATTAATCTTATGGCTTTACCATCGTCATCCCGTACGATACTTGCCCTGCAGATTGCGGATGCTATAGACCCATCATGGCGTTGAAACGTGAACGAATCTTTCCAACTTTTGGCACTTGAAGAAAGCGCTTGGTTCAATTTTTTTCCAACAGCGTCTTTTTCATCCGGCAACAGGCAGCCCAGGAAATCAGCAAAACTTGCTGTATTTTTTTCCAGAAAATAACCAAACACCTCTATAAGGCTATCGCCTACATAAATTTCACCCGTGGCAATATCCCAGTCCCACATTACATCGTACGATTCCTTTGCGATATATTTTATCCATTCATTATTTTCAGCGAGCCGGATGTCGGATTTTTGCTGTGCTCGTTTTATATCGTCTGAAACTATCTTTTCTTTTTTAATATCAATTTTTTTTTGAACTGATTTAGCCAATATGATATTGCCCGCTACGAGTTGCTCTTTTTTTTCATCAATATGTTTTTGTAGCAGGATGGTTTCACGCATATCCGTTATTGTGGTAATGGCTTTTTCTATTCCATCCTCATCAATGAAAACCGCTGAAGTAATTTCGCAGGTAATCAGTTCACCATTTTTTTTGATGGCAGTAACAAAAGCTTTTGCCCCCCCCTCAGCAGTCCTTTGCTTTAGCATTTTTTTAAAGCTACTTTCTTTTATGGCAAAAATGGTTGACCTGTTTTTGGTTAGCAAATCTTTTTTTGAATACCCAAGCAGTTTGCCTGTAGCTGTGTTGGCAATTATTATTTTTCCGCTGCTTACTTCGGTAATGATATTTGGCTGTAAAGATGTATCAAAAGCCAGGCGATGGATCACACATTCAGTAATAGGAGCAATTGGTTTTTTTTTAATCCTGCTGAGGGCAGGATCTGTATTTTTTGGCATTTGCAAGGGGTATAAGGGTGTTCATTGCTAAGGTACTTTTAATTGTTGAGAAAATGAAATCATGTAGTCTTGCACGTAACTACTGGTTAATTATTATTGGGGTGTGCTTGTAGTAGAAAATCATCGGTTTGAATATCCCCTTGTATAAAGCAGGTACGAGAAAAAAAATTGCTTTTGATTGGGGCTTGCTTGTTGTTGGGGAAATCCACACAGGGCTTGATGCACACGCGTTTTGGCTGTACCGTGTCAACCTATGCCTGGTCTTAAATAGATAATTGGAAAACTGTAAGGAGTCGTCCTGGTCAGTAATTTTACTATGTAGATTTAATTGTAAAAAATAAATAATTTATTATACCACGGGCTAGTAAGGCAGCTTTCTGAGCTGTGCCATATTGATGGGCAATATCTTTCCTTTGCTTATATCTATTAATCCCTCTGCTTTAAAATCACCAATGGTCCTGTTAAGTGATTCGGTAGCGGTTCCGATGTATTGGGCTATTTCTTCCCTTGAAATTTCTAATGGTTTTGCAGGATCTGTAATTTGAAATTTATCTATGATTTCCACAAGTGCTTTTGCTACTCTTTTCCGCAGTGAACTATAAGCGAGGTTCAATAAACGTTCTTCCTTTTCTTTTATATTTTTAGCAATGATGTGTATAAATTTGGCGGCAATAATGATGTCACTATGGATCATTTTTACAAAGTCATCTTTTGGAATCTGCACTATTTCAGAATGCTCCATTACAATTGCCCTTTCGTCGTAATAGGTATCTTCAATCAACGCTGTGTATCCTATAAATTCTCCATCGCTGTATAAGTTTGTTATATATTCCTTCCCATCTTCGTGGTTTTTAAAACATTTTACTTTGCCTTTTACAAGGTAATACAAAAAGCGTGGGCGCTTGCCTTCCTGAAAAAGTACGATCCTCTTTTCATAACTATTCACTTCATACTCATCTGATAATTGCGCTGCGTTTCCCAGGTTATTCACATCCTTTATAAATTGGGTCAGGCCGGTAACGGTTGAAGGGTATTTATTTTCCAGTACTTCCATTTTTCTTAACCGTACGTCTACGGCGCTTAATAATTCACTGTCGTCGAAAGGCTTTGTTATATAATCATCAGCGCCCATTTCCATACCTTTCCTAAAATCGCTTCTTTCTGTTTTGGCAGTAAGAAATATAAAAGGTATCGTTTCGGTTTCGGGATTTTTTCTTAGCAGGTGCAATACGCCGTAGCCATCCAATTCCGGCATCATGATATCACAGATGATCAGATCGGGTTTTTCTTTTAATGCTGTATCCACACCCTGTCTGCCGTCTTTTGCAGTGAGGGTTTTAAAGCCTGCCAGTTCTAAAATTTCTGCAGTATTATCCCTTATATCACTATTGTCTTCAATTACCAATATTGTCTTACTCATGTGTTGTTAAGTTTGTAGGAATAATGATTGTAAAAGTACTGCCTTCAGCAAGCTTGCTTTTCAAGAATATTGAACCATTCATTAAGTCCAGGTAGCGCTTAACGATATGAAGCCCCAGCCCGCTACCCTGGATATTTATAACATTGGCTCCACGAAAGAAACTTGAAAACAAATGGCCCTGGTCTTCTTCCGAAATACCCAGGCCCTGGTCTGTCACTTCAATGGTAGCTGTTCCATTGCTCACAGAGCTGCTGATTTTAATCATTGTAGCAGGCTCAGAAAATTTTATCGCATTGGAAATTAAATTTAGTAAAACATTTTTTAAAAGTTTTTTATCACAATTGATATTTGATTCGCCCTGGTGGTCATAAATGATTTTTTGGCCTTCCTTCAATAATCCTTTAATGTCTTCAGTTGTTTCTTCTATGAAAGCACTTAACTCAAATGCATAATTTATTGCACCTACTTTACCTTCTTCCAATTTGCCCAGCGATAGAAAGTCTTCAAGTATTTCATTCAGGTTTTTAACAGCTCCTTTGATGCGATCAATATGTTTATCCCGCTTTTCCTGGTCTTCTTCCCTTACATATTTAGATAGCAGCGATGCAGAGGAAAGCACGGCGCTCAATGGTGTTCGGAATTCATGCGAAGCCATGGAAACAAAACGGCCTTTTATTTCGTTCAGTTCTCTTTCCTTGTCCAAAGCATCGCTTAGTTCCTGTTGCGATTGCTCCAGTTTTTGTAACGCTTCCTTCAATATCAATGTTCTCTCTTCCACCTTCATTTCCAGTTCGGCATTCAATTCTTTTATTTCACTGCTCACCTGTGCCACTTGCTGCTGTTGCAACCGCATGCTTTCTTCTATTTGTTTGCGGTGTGTAATGTCAACTATAAATGCGATCACATACCGGTGGTCACCCTTGTAATAATAACTAAGGCTTACTTCCACTGAAAATTTCTCTCCTGATTTTTTTTGTGCATATAAATCTCTTCCCGATCCCATTGAACGGTGGTCGGGCTTTGTGTAGAAAGTATTGCGTAAAGCAGCATGTTGATGTGAAATACTTTTTGGCAACAGTATTTCCACCGGCCTGCCAATCAGCTCCTTCGCCTGGTAGCCAAACATTCTCTCTGAAGCACCGTTGGCTAAAATTATATTTCCATCCTGGTCTGTAAGCACTATTCCTTCGGTAGCATTTTCAAACAATGCGGTCATGTGTGTTTTTTCAAAATTCAATTGCTTGTTCAGTCGCTTCATGTAGAGTACCATGATGGTAGTGAGCAATATTAAAAAGATGATAAAAAGATGTTCGGAAAGTTTGGTTCCGCTGTACCAATATAAAACTAAGGTGATAGCAATACTTAAGGATGCAGCTATTAAAGTAGACTTTGAATCTTCTACAAAAACCGATAAAAGTATAACAACCAACAGCCCGGCTAACGTGATGGGATACCCATACATTTCGTAAGAGAAAACCAGCGTAAGCACAAAGACAATGATAGCCCACACTGAAGCCTCCTTGTCTGTCAGACGCCGCAGCATATTGATGGGAAAATGATTTTGAAAGCCATTCAAGGCAAAGGATTTGCCTGGTCTAGGCGAGTGCTCATGGCGTTCATGAAAGGGGTTTGTTGAACGCACTTTTTCTTTATCGTCCAGGCCGTTTCCGGTGTGAGATCTGGTCATTATTGTACCGGGTTTAGTAAAAGATTAAAGTCCACATTAAACTTGTCTTTGACCTTTATAAGACCCGCTATTTTCTTTGGAGGTGTTAATTTAAAATCGGCAAAATTAAAATTTCTGGTTCCATTTAACTGGATGGCAGAGGTGCTGGTTTTTGTAAAAGTATAGTTCACTTCAAATCTGCGTGTAGTGCCTGCCAATTCTATTTCTACCCATCCTCTTAGACAATCTTTTTCATTTTGAATCACCGGCATACGTTCCAGGGATAAAAAACGTATGATAAAATTTGGGTGTGAATTGGCCTTTAATGTTTTGCGAAGATCATTGGTAAGCATTTTATTGTGGCAATCAAATTTGAAAATATCTATTTCCAATTCTCCTTTTAATGTAACTAATTTGCTGGCGGCGCTTTCATCTAAACAAACAATGGTATCGGGCTGATAGTAACCTGTTATATCGCATCCAAAGGAATTCATGTTGGTAGAACCAAGTATCCGGAGCGTGCTGGTTTTTTGAACAGCCCATTTAAACAATTTGTTTTTAGGGGGATTTTCCTTAACAGGTGCATATCGGGTGGAGAATGCAAGGATCGGTATAATAAACAACCACAAAAATTTATTGAAACTATACATAACCTGGATTTTTTAAATATTTACAAATGGCTTGGTGCCACTGATACTCAAAGCTATTTCAGTTTATAAGCGTTTCTTATGATGCAGGATGAATTACAAAGTGATTGTGGTCATGTATAGACAAAGCGCTCAGCGGACGTATTTAGTGTGCATTTAAACTGCTTTTAATCGCATTGTAATAATCCAAAAGATTATTACATAATAAAAAAATGATCCCGATAGCATAGCTACCGGGATCATTCGTATAAAATATGTGGATTAATTTTTACACACAATTGTGTTGGTTAGTCAGAGGATTGATCAATTAGAAACCAACCACCGCTTCAACTACAAACCCTTTAAACTTTCCACCGCTACGGTAATCACTGGTTGGGAAATCTTTATAATTTTGCACTACATATTCACCTTTCATCAGCACATTCTTAGTAACAAACCAACCGGCAGCTAAAGAAGTACGGTCGACTTTTACATCATTTGTAATACCTGCCAGTTGTGCTTTTACAGTATTGTACCTTGCACCGATGTACAGGTTTTCAGCATTACCAAATCTATAAACGAAGTCGGCTGACAGTTGATTCATTTTTCTTTCAGTGGCTTCAGCTTTTGTTCTGCCCTTTGCATTTTCATAAGTACCATATAATTCCACACCTTTCACTTTCAAAAATCCATTAAGCATAATAGCATTTACTTTTTTAGAGAAGCCAGGGTTAAGACGGCCGGAGAAGGCAACGGCTGTACCAGCAGGAAGCGCTACGCCTGCGGCGGCTTTCTCCATTACATTTTGATAGTTGGAACCTGACCGGTCTCCACCATATAATGTAAGGCCGCTGCCTGCATTACTTGAATTGTGGTAAAAGCTTCCTGATACACGAACCCTGATGTTTTCTGCCAGGCTCTTGTCAATTCCACCTTTCAAATAGATAGATGGAGCTCTTTTTGTGTTGTCATCTGTAGTGGTTTTGTAAGTCGAATCGATGTGTCCTTTCATCATGCCATTGGTTACTCCCAACATACCGAACAGGCCATTTTTATGAAGGTATACTTCACCTCCGATCTCGGTTGCAAATGCATCCACGATATTGTTATCCATAAACGGATTGTAAAGTGTTTGCCCGGCATCAGAACGACGGAAGTGATCATCACCATAATTGATTTCCATATGGCCTACTTTAATGGTGGTGATTTCCATCAGCTTGGTCCAGAACTCACCTTTAAAAGGAAGTTTATCAAATTGAATATAACCGCCTTTTACCCAGGTTTCATTGTGGTGACGTGAAGACAAATAGCTGGTAACATTTAAATGGATACCATCTGCCAGTTGAACATCCATAAACAGGTTGGCCTGTGCAGTCATAAAACCAGATTGCAATGGGTAGAGCCTGTTGGTTGTCTGGTTATTTAAAGCAGTGTTGTTTTCATGTTTAAGGTTTTGATATTGCTGGGTAAAGCCTGCACCAAACCGAACTCTTGGTCCTTCATATACCATTGTATCAGGAGCCTTAGGCGTTTCAAAAACGTTGATGCCCCGCTGGTCGTATGGCCTCCAGTAAGAGGGCCTTCCGTAAAATTCTTTGTCGCTGCTTTGGGCAGATGTAACCAGGGGCAGCGCACCACAAACTATTACCAGCAACAGTGTAGTGAGGAAAATAATCTTTTTCATTTTGCGTTGTTTTAAGTTTTTTTAAGTAATTGGTTGTTGGTTCAGCTTTTACTTGTAGGTATTAGCTTTTGATTGTTAAATTATAAGCGATTGAAATAGCATCACCGGTTTTGATAGTGCCCATCATTACGGTAGGCGGCTTAACGCCATATTCTGACATTTTAAACTTTTTTATCCCGGTGCAGGAGAAGCTTTTATCAGCGGGGTTATATTTCATTTTTACTTCAAGGTCGGTTAACAGGGTGGTACCTGAGATGGTTAGTTTACCCATGCCTTTCAGCAAGTAATTATTTGAACCAAGCGCAGTTACATTTCCGGAGGAAAGTACAAAACTGATATTTGGGTTAACAGATGTTTTAAGTGCTTTGTAAGTATTTTTATCCATCATGCCATGGCCGCTTTTTAAACTTTCGGCCGGAATGCTGAAACTCAAGACGGTAAAAACAACTTTCTCATTCGTCATTGATATGTTAGCATCAAACTGGCCCTTACTGGATTTCATATCCCAATCGTGCAGCGATGATGTTCCGCTAACTGTTACGTCAAGAGACTGAGCGTGGTATTTAGCCTGTGCAGAAAGATTTGAAAATCCGCTAAAAAAGAGTACTATACCAAGGGAGAAAATGCTTATAATATTTGTGTTTATCTTTTTCATACTATTTGTTTTTTAATACCACAAAGCTATTCCCGTGCTATCTGATTTGCGATGAGACAGGTTAAGTGTAAATATGATTATTGTCATGATTTGCAAACGTTTTAAGCTAAGTATAAGAGTTGCGACATTGAGTATACTGCCTTGGTAGCATTATTAGGGCATAGGATTTCTATAATCTAATTTGTTTTGTTGAGTATTGTTTGTGACGGGTTAATGAAAAATGAATGAAGGACAGGGAGTATATGAGGAGCGTTTTTACGCAGAGAAAATTAAATGAAGTGAGGTTGGAAAGGGGGCAGCGTTATATAGCTTTACTAAAAACTGGCTTGCCGGCCATCAGGCTGTTTCTATGCAAATAAAGGTCGAAGGCACTGCAAATATTTCTGATAAAAAAATGGCCTTGTGGGGTTACTTCAAGTGTTGTATCATCAAATTTAATCAGGCCTTCAGCGGCAAATGCAGATAGTTCATCGAAACTATACTGTTTCAACAAAATTAATTGTTCTGCTGAAAAAGAGGTCTTTCCCCGGCAACTTATGTCCAGTATGTTTTTTCGAAATAGCTTGTCTTCATCGTTTAAAATATAACCCCTGGTTACACCAAGCTGGTTGCTTTCAAGGGATCGGTAATAATCAGTTATCTTTTTTGCATTTTGAGCGTATGCGGTTCCGGTATCGCTAATAGATGAAACACCCAGGCCTAGGAGCATGCACGTATTGTGGGTGGTATATCCCATGAAGTTTCGATGGAGCTTCCCTTTTGTCCATGCCTTGTACAAGCTGTCGTGCGGCAATGCAAAATGGTCCATGCCAATATCAAAATAGCCATGCTGCATTAGCAATTCCTTACCTTTTAAATACAGGCCCATCTTAGTTTCTACCGCTGGTAAATCATTTTCATCAAATAAACGCTGTGCCTTGCCAGCCCACGGAACATGAGCATAACTATAAAAAGCGATCCGGTCAGGCATCAGGGTTGTAACCTGTTCAATTGTTTTTTCAATGCTTTCGATCGTTTGTTTTGGCAGGCCATATATCAGGTCAAAATTTATAGAAGTAAAGCCGGTTTGCCTGGCCATTTCTGTTGCATTTTTTACGTTTTCAAATGGCTGAATCCGGTTGATGATTTGTTGAACGGTTGGGTCATTATCCTGTACGCCATAACTGATTCGCCTAAAGCCAAACGAATAAAGTACTTCAAGATGTTTTTTAGTGGTATTGTTGGGATGACCCTCAATGCTAAATTCATGTGCAGGATGTACGATGCTGTTTTTTAAAATAAGCGTCAACAATCGGCGAAGATTACCTGGAGAGAAAAATGTGGGTGTACCGCCGCCTAAATGTATTTCCCTGATAACCGGTGTTTGCTGCATGAAATTCCGATAGAGTTTCCATTCTTTTTCAATAGCCAGCAGGTATTCAGTTTCAACAGTATGATTGGTAGTGATTAATTTATTGCAGGCACAATAAGTACAAAGTGATTCACAAAAAGGCAGGTGTATGTATATGCTGATTCCTTCCAGGTGATTGTGTTTATTAAATTCTTTTTCAAAAATAGATGACCAGGTATTTTGATCAAGGCTGTTATCCCAGTAAGGCACGGTGGGATAACTGGTGTAGCGGGGAACAGGCTGATTATATTTTCTGACCAATAATGGATTTAGTTTAATGTCATCTTCCATCATACGAAAGTAAAAATGATCCGTACACGAAAAGATGATTTAAGTTACATTGTAATAAGAGTATGGTCATTTAGTAAAATTCAGAATGAATAAAAACCGGGTGGTAAGAACTTAATACTATCTCAGGGGATATGATAAACACATACCCGATTTTGATCAAGGGCATGCAAAACAAAATCCCCATCTCATGATAGCTGTGCAACGATCTTGAGATGAGGATTGTGAAGAAAATAAGCGGCAGATTACCTGGGTGCCAATGCAATATCTTTTGCCGTGACAAACCAAACGCTACCCACCGGTACGCTGGCGGGAATGGTTATTCCTTTGGTTGAACCTCTCACCATATTATCTGCTCCGTAATAGTACAGCGGCCAACCTTTATACGTCAATTGATTTTTACCGTTGAAATTTGTAACAACAAACAACGACTTATCCAGGATCGAAGGCACTTTTATATTGGTTGTCTCGTAAATAGGCCATACTGCATTGTTGGTAAAAGTGGGGGTTGTAAATTTATTTTTAAATGCACTATCGGTTGCATGGGCATACAATGTATTTCCCTTTTCATCAGTGAGGTAAATCGTGCGCCCATTACCCGGTGTGTAGTTAGCTAGATAATTTGTTCCGTTTGCGCCGGTGAGCTGATAATTAGCGATCATAATGGAGTAGTCTGGTTTAGCCACAAACCAAATATTGCCAACGCCTTCGCCATCTGTTTTTCCCGCTGCCTCCTGCACCCCGCCCGGCGCATAATAGTACAGCGGCCATCCCTTATATGTTGTTTGTTTAACGCCGGCGCCTGTAGTGATTGTGTTAAAATCTGCACCTAACAAACCACTTCCAAATGTAGTGGTAGCAATATCAGGATAAAAAACGGGCCATGCTGTTAAACAACCACCCGTGCAATTAGATTGCCCGTTTGCGTCATTGGCAAAATAATACAATGTCTTACCATCCTTATCCACTAAATATTTACCTAACACAGCATTCGAATCTAAATGTATATCGGTACGGGGAGGCGGTACCACAGGGTCATGTTTGCAGGATGCAGTAAAAATAACCGTGGCTGCTACTGTTGCAAAGAAGATAATTTTCTCTTTCATAAAAAAATTTAAGGGAGTGTAAACCAATATAAGTTCATCCTTAATTGTACACTCCTGTTTAAGTATATTGTTGAATTTATAACGAGGGTATTGGATAGCAGGTTGCCTGTAGTAACGATATTTGGCGATTTATCTTTTCAAGGACTTCGGAAAAGGACTATACGTTTCTTAAATCAACCATTGATAAAAAACGCATATAACCCAAAAGTATTCGTGTTATAAAATTAAATAATACCATACAAACAAAGCAAATTTTATACCGTTTGGTACAGGAACAAATGTGTCAGCAGGATGGTGGCTGTTGCGCCTGGAGCGAACCAGCAATAAATCGGTATATCTTAAACAACCTGATACACTTTCCTATACAACAAATATTTTGGTCCGGGCTGGTATTCAATGTTGAACATTGTTGCATCGCCCTCGTGTACTTTTACAACCATGGGGAACTTTAATTACGTTATAATACAGGCTGGGTTACCCTGCTCACCGCTGACGGGGTTTCCAACCGCCGTCAGGGTCCGTTATGTTTAGCTGCGAAACATACAGCATACCCAACGGAAAATCCCTCACAGCCCCTACAGAGGCTTTCGGCCTGTCGGCGGTGGATTGCGTATGGTACTTACAATCAAGAATTTATCTGTTAATAATGCAAGCCTATAAATGTTGCAGTTTGTAAAAACCGAACAAAGGTGCCGGCCCGTGAGGAGTAACGTTTGTAAAAAAATCAATTCCAATTTATCAGGCTTAATAGGGAGTTGGAAGCTGTACCGGCAGTAAAGTAGGTATACTTTATTCTTATGAAAGTTTACCTAATTTTGAACCCTATGTATGAAGTATTTTTCCAAAAACTAAATGAAGTTATAACACTTACAGGAGAAGAGGAAACCATTTTTAGAAGTTATCTGCTGCCAAAAAAATTGCGTAAGAAACAGTATATTCTACAGGAAGGAGACGTTTGTAAATATTCCATATTTGTGGAAAAAGGACTATTAAGATCATATACGGTCAACGAAAAAGGTAATGATCAAATCGTACAGTTTGCACTGGAAGGTTGGTGGATATCTGATATGTATAGTTTTATCACCGGTGAACCTGCACGCTATAATATCGATGCCTTGGAAGATGCTGAATTAGTATTAATAAGTTATACCGGCATGGAAGAATTACGGAAACGGATACCTAAATTTCTTGAATTTTCTTTTCTGCAAATGCGCAATGCTTATATCGCTTTTGAAAAAAGGTTATTCGGCATTGTGAACCTCACCACCGAAGAAAGATATACTGAACTGATGCAACGTTGTCCATCAATAGGGCAGCGTGTACCGCAACATATGATTGCTTCTTACCTTGGGCTTACGCCGGAAACATTAAGCAGGGCGAGGAAACAAATGGCAACAAAAAAATAATCCTGGGAAAAGCAGGCTGTTGCATTGATTTTAATCAACGGTATTTCTTATCTAATCTCAAGGCCTTATACTTTATGCTGTGATAATTTTGCGTTGTTTATAAATGGTTTAGATTTTCCAGAAACTGTCATTTTTATGAAGAGTGTTTTTTCTATAAGTGCCGAAGACGAATAAGGCAAGGAGTTTCTTGCAAACAATATTGAAATCAAAAGGTTATGCTTACAAAACAAACGGTCTTAATTATAGGAGCTGAACAAGCAGGCAGGGAAATAGCGACCCACCTCGCAGACGGTAATTTCCATATACTGCTTTGCGATAAAGAGTATACAAAAGCTGCGGCGTTGGTAAATGAAATAAATTCTACCGGGCACTGCTGCGATGCAGAAGCGATGGAATGTAGTTTTGATAGCGCATGGGAAGCGGATATAGTCATTCTTGCTATAAATTTTGATGAACAAAAAGAAGTAGCCGGGATTATAAAAGACGTAGTGAATCAAAAAATCCTGGTCAGCACAGGATTACCTTCTTCAGAAATAAATGTAGCGCCTTCGTCTTCTGATTGCCAGCTTGAGGCACTACAAAAATTATTACCTAACACAAAGGTTGTAAGAATATTTAATGACGATTCATCCAATGAGGCACCTGTTAATGATAAAAATATTCCCGGAGTGTTAATAGCAGGAAATGATGAAACTGCTGTGGATACTGTTTTACAAATGCTTGTATCTGTGGGCATCAATGCAGTGCGCCTTGGAAAATCATCTTCTACTGATCAATAGGTACGGGTACCACATTCTAATAAACTTTTTTTGTTTAGTCCCACTTACATTATCATACATCAATGAAATCCATTGATTTAAATCAACACAATTTCTTGTTTCTTCTCAACGATTAAATTATAGGGCCAGCGTAGTTTTGCTGTATCAAATAAACATACAGTTATGATACTAATTACAGGAGCAAACGGCCATTTAGGAAAACAAGTAATTAATTTTTTGCAACAAAAAGACCCGGCTTTAAAAATAGCAGGGTTGGTAAGAAGCAAAGAAAAAGGTGCGGAGATTCAAAAAGAAGGAATTGAGTTGAGAATAGGTGATTACACTAACACTAATTCTTTGCAAAATGCCCTAAAAGAAGTGGAGACGTTATTGCTTATTTCATCTTCTAATTTAGAAAACCGCATTACTCAACATGTAAATGCAATCAATGCAGCTAAGGCAGCGGGAGTTAAACATATTATTTATACAAGCATTTCACAGGCACATAAAAGATTGAGTGCTTTGGCAGTTGATCACATCGAAACAGAAGAAGCGATCAAAGCTTCCGGCATCCCCTACACGATTTTAAGAAACACATTTTACAGCGAGTATTTTGAATCAATATTTCTTGGCAATGCGATCGACACTGGTGATTGGTATTACCCGGCTAACGGTGCCAAATTAAATTTTGCCAACCGTACAGAAATGGCAGAAGCGCTTGCAAATGTTTTATTAGAGCCGACTGCTCATCTCAATAAAACTTACGAAATAACTTCTTTGAACGCATATAGTTTTCCAGAGCTGGCCGCGTTTGTATCCAAGGCAGCGGGAAAAGAAATAAAGTTTGCAGATATCCCTATGGAGGCTTTCAAAGATGGACTCGACAAAGCTAGCCTGCCAGGGGACTTAAAAGACTTCCTCACGGACAATGCCAACGCTGTTTCCAAGGGAGCGCTCGAAAACACCACTACCGATCTCGAAACTTTGTTGGGAAGAAAGCCTCAAGATTTTAGCGCTTTCATTCATCAGCATTATGCACAGGTTGACGTATTAGTATAATTTATTCTAGGAAGATGTAGCATAAATCTCTACCGCCATTCTATAAATATTTAATAAAAACAATCAAAAAATCAAACAAAAAACATCATGAAAAAAATCAGTATTTTATTAGTAGCAGCAGTAGTTGCATTTTCATCTTTCACAGTAATCGAAAACTGGAAATTGGATAAAGCTCATTCACAGCTAGGCTTTACAGTTACACACCTGGGTATATCCGATCAGTCAGGAGTATTTAAAAATTTCGACGTAACGATAAAAACCGAAAAGCCCGATTTTAGTGATGCAGTAGTTGAACTTACAGCGGACATATCGTCCATCAATACCGGCGTGGAAATGAGGGATAAGCATTTGAAGGGAGCTGATTTTTTTGATGCAGAAAAATACCCAACACTTAATTTCACCAGCACGGCTTTAAAAAATGTAGGCAAGAATAAGTTTAAGGTAACGGGTAACCTAACATTACATGGCATTACAAAACCAGTGACATTGGATTTGTTGTACAGGGGTACCACTACTAATCCCATGTCAAAAGCGCCAACAAGTGGTTTCCAGGTTACAGGTACTATTAAACGTTCAGATTTTGGAATAGCGACGGGATTTCCAGCAGCGATTTTAGGCGACATTGTAACTATTAAAGCCGATGGTGAATTTGGTAAATAAATTGTTCGGCAAGGGCTGGCATTATTTATCAGCCCTTGCTTATATCAGATGATACTTTAGCAAAAACGATTTTAATAACACGATCATGAAAAAAACATTTTTTACAGTAGCGATATTGTTTGCAGTGGCTACATTATTCTCCTTTACATTGCCGGACGCATGGAGAATAGCATCCAAGTATAACATCAGTTTTTCAACAAGTGGTGTAAGCGGAATTTTTAAGTCATTTACAGGAGATATTATTTTTAATGAACAAAACCTTGCGACATCTAAATTTGATATTGCCATAGATATCAATAGCATCAATACGGGCAACGGTATGCAGAATAAACATGCCAAAGGCGAGGATTGGTTTGATGCATCAAAATATCCCGCAATAAAATTCACTTCAACTAAAATTGCAAAAGCAGCCAACGGTTATTTAGCCACAGGCAACCTTCAATTGCATGGTGTTACCAAAGGCGTCAACCTTCCTTTTTTGTTTAAAGGAAATGGCAATGGTGGAACATTTGAAGGCTCCTTTAATATCAACAGGAACGATTTTAAAATAGGTACGCCAGGTGGCGAAGTAGGAGATGTAATTAAAGTGAGTGTAAAAATTCCGGTAACAAAATAAATTTAATTCTATGTTTAAGAAGTCTCTATTTCTTGGCTTAATATCAGGCATACTTGCCAGCACTGCTTCGATCATTTATCAAAAAATATACGCAGCATCATTAGGCGCAAATTTTAATGCAATTGCAGCTCCCTTAAATATTGTGCTCACATGTATTGTAAGCGGGTTGGTAATTGGTACTGGTTATGGGCTATTTAATAAGTGGTTTAAGGTTAAGGATGAAGCGGTTTTCAATTTGGTATTAACTGTTCTTTCTTTTGCAAGCATTTTGCCGGCCTTTGCATTCAGGTTGCCTTTTGATGTAGAAACACCTGAATTGTTTCCGGGCCTTGTAGTGCCAATGCATTTTTTTCCAGCGCTGGCATGGTTTACGTTGAAGCCATTTTTTATAAAAACTTATGAGCCCTATAAAAAAGTATTCGCTTAAAATTTTAAAAAAAGGAATAGTAACATGACAAATTTGTCAGCATTTAACAAATTTACTGATGACTTAAAAGAACAGGAGCAGCTAATGCCGGTATTGTTTATTGGACATGGTTCTCCAATGAACGGAATTGAGGACAATGAATTTAGCCGGCGGTGGGCCGGCATGGCGAACGAAATTAAAACACCTGTGGCAGTTTTGGTAATATCAGCGCACTGGTTTAGCAAGGGCACACGAATCACAGCTATGGATTTTCCACCAACGATTCATGATTTTGGAGGATTTCCAAAGGCACTTTTTGATGTTACGTATGATGCACCCGGCAATCCTTCGCTGGCGTTAGAAACTGCAGCTATTATTCAATCTGCTCAGGTGCATTTGGATCATGACTGGGGACTGGACCATGGCACCTGGACAGTTATAAGGCATATGTATCCTGAAGCAAAAATTCCGGTGCTGCAGTTAAGCATAGATTATACGAAAGGGCCCCAGTATCATTATGAACTTGCAAAAGAATTGTATAGCCTGCGGAAGAAGGGCGTGCTTATAATTGGCAGTGGCAATATGGTTCATAATCTTGGGATGGTAGCATGGGATAAATTAAATGCACCTTCATATGCGTATGACTGGGCATTAACGCTGAACGAAAAGTTTAAACAATTGATTACCGACGGCGATCACCAACCCCTCATCAATTACGAAACCCTGGGGAAGGAGGCAAGGCTTGCCATTCCCACTCCGGAACATTATTTGCCGTTACTTTATTCGCTTGGCCTAAAAGGAGAAGCAGATACTACTTCCTTTTTTAATGATAAGGCCGTAGGGGGATCGCTAACAATGACCTCAGTTAAATTTGGATAATATTTTTCGTAAGTTTTAAGAAAGACCCTCACCAGTTAAAAGTGAGGGTCTTTTTTGTATTAAAAATAAAAGAAGGGATATTTAGATTGTTCTAAATAATCCATATAAAAAGAATTTTTTAAAGTTTTATGTGAAATATTTTGAATTTTATTCATAATATTTTTACATTTACAGAATGATAGTGGATGGCGAAATAATACTGGATAAAATTGACCTTGCTATTTTAAGGCTAATGCAAGAGAATGCAAGAATATCAAATGCAAACCTCGCAAGGGAGCTAAATATGGCTCCTTCCGGCGTATTGGAAAGGGTGAAAAAATTAGAACAGAAGAATGTTATCCTGCAATATACTGCCCGGTTGAACCCGGTGCCCTTACAGCAAAAATTGTTGGCCTTTGTTTTTATGAAGGCTGCTGATGGGCTCGGATGTAATGTTACAGCAAAAGAACTCGCCAAGATCCCTGAAGTACAGGAAGTGCATCATGTGGCAGGAGATGACTGTTATCTGATAAAAATAAGAACTGCCGACTCCGCATCTTTGATGGACCTGATGCGTAATAAGTTTAGCAAAATCCCCAATATTCTCTCCACCCGAACTACCATTGTCCTTGAAACTGTAAAAGAACAACAACAATTGATAATTCCTGAAAAATAATAGCATGGATACTTTAAATAAAAAGAACGCTTCCCCGTTTATGATCATCCTGGCTTTTGCCATTGTTTACATTGTTTGGGGATCTACTTATTTTTTTATACAAAAAGCCATTGCGGGTTTTCCTCCCTTCGTATTAGGAGCTGTTCGGTTTTTAGTAGCTGGCGCAATAATGCTTGCCTGGACCAAACTCAGAGGGGAGAAAATATTCATCCTGAATGATATTAAGGTAGCTGTAGTAAGTGGCGTATTAATGTTATTTATAGGAACCGGGGCAGTCATTTGGGTGGAACAATATTTGCCCAGCGCCATGGTAGCTATAATGATATCTTCTGGCCCACTTTGGTTCATATTGCTTGATAAACCGAAATGGGCGGAGAACTTCAGGAATAAATTTACAATCGGTGGATTGGCTCTCGGCTTTGCGGGCATTTTGCTGTTATTCGGTGAAAAGATTTTCGGAGGATCGTCAACGGGCAACAGTAATAAGGAAGTGGAAGGTGTCGTCGTCTTGATAATTGGTTCTATGGCCTGGGCCGGGGGATCGCTTTATTCAAAATATAAAACAACAAAGGGATCAGTTTCGGTAAACAGTGCCTGGCAAATGCTGGCGGCAGGAATAGCATTCCTTCCAGGGAGTTTCCTGCGGGGCGAAGTACAGCACATGCAATGGAATACAATACCTGCGGATGCATGGTGGTCGGTGATTTACCTGATTTTTATGGGATCAATAGCAGGGTTTAGCGCATATGTTTGGTTACTGCAGGTGCGGCCAGTGACGCAGGTAAGCACACATGCCTATGTGAATCCTGTTGTGGCCGTTTTATTAGGCGTTTTTTTTGCAAGTGAACATATTTCGTTGTTGCAGATACTTGGTTTAATAGTCATCCTGGGCAGTGTATTGATCATCAACCTGGTTAAATACAGAAACGGTCGCCATACGACTGATAAGGAAAAGATATCCTCTGATCATGCGGCTTTACCAAAGCATGAGATGGCTTATAAAACCATCACGCCGGAAACTATTGGAGATATGAAAGATTAAAACAAACTAATCATGCATTTGATGCTTTTAGTAAAGATTCGATATCAATTTTTTTCATTTGCAACATTGCCTTCATCACACTTTGCGACTTCTTGGCATCAGTACTTGTTAACAAATCCGGCAGTATTGTTGGAACGATTTGCCACGATAAACCAAACTTATCTTTCAACCAACCACATATTTGCGCCTTTTCATCGCCGCCTTCGGAAAGCTTGCCCCAATAGAAGTCTACCTCTTCCTGGTTCTCGCAATTAACGATCAGGGAGATTGCCTCTGTGAATGTAAAGTGTGGGCCACCGTTTAGTGCAATAAAAACCTGGCCTTCTAACCAAAATTCAATTGTCATTACAGTGCCGGCCGGCATTCCATGTACCTCGTGCCCCTCTGTTCCATATCGGGAGATTCTACCAATGCTGGAATTTTTAAAAATAGAAGTATAAAATTGGACTGCGTCTTCAGCTTGTTTATCAAACCACAGGTTCGTGGTGATTTTTTGCATTGTTGCCATAGTAGCTTGTTTAAATTATTACTGTTAATTTTCCTTGAAATTAATTTCTGTAATAAAATTAAATCAAAACTTATGACGTATGGAGTGTGAGACCGACAAAATCAGGAGGAGAGTACGACGTTCGAGGCTTTGTGCAGTTGGGGAATTGACCAACTGTCCGCCCGGAACTGAAGCTAAATTTATAATTAAAAGTTGATGTTAAGAACTAACGTCTGGCAGAATTCCGTCCGCCGGATATAAAGCTTGGATATGCACTGCCGATGATTGTACTTCCGTTAACCCCCAATTGCACAAAACCTTTTGTTACTTGCAGTTATTCATTGCTGGATTATATTCACCCATTAAACAATTTGGTAGAAGGTCTTTCAGATGATTAAATTGCCGAAGTGTCAGACAATTGTTATCAATAGTAAGCTGAGATAATTTTTTCAATTTTGAAATGCTATCTGAGATTTCAGAAATTTGATTATTATAAAGATGGACATTATCCAAAGATGTCAATGAGAAGATAACCTTAGGAACTTTTTTGAATTCATTTAAATCCAATGACAGAAAGGTTAAACTGTCTAAACCAGAAAAATCTTCTGGTAAATTTTCCAAATTGTTAGCCCCTAAATTTAATCCCTTCAACCTTTTCATTTTCCCAAAGCCTGAAGGAATTGCTTGAAGTTTGCAACCCCATAAATCTAAATCTGCTAAATTTTTTAAATCGAAAAATATTTGAGATAGAGTATCAATTGGGTTGACTCTCAAATTTAACCGTTCTAACCTTGTAAGTTGTGTTAACCAAGAAGGAATTTTGGTTATCTTATTGCTTGAGGCATCAAGATCAATAAGGTTTGTGAACTTTCGAACCTCTTCAGGAATACTATCAAGATTTTGACCTGCGAGAGTTAGTCGTAATACTTTCTGAGGATCTTTCTCAGTCAATGCTTCTGGCAATCCAAAGTACATAAATTTGGATTCATGCTTTTTCTGTCCACATGAAATAAAAAATGTGACTACAAGTAAGATGAATGGAAGAGACTGTCGAGTCATAATTGCAAGTAACAAAATTATTTGGATAACAATTAGAACTTAGGACAAGGAATGCCCTTTGATTGCGCAGCTTTTTTGATATAAATAATAGAGAATTCTGAACCTCCCCGGCTTGACGTAGCTGCCTTAAGTCCTGAGGTGTTGATATCGTAACTGGCCCCAATTCTAAGGCCATTTATTTCGATACCGATGTATGGAATTATAGCGTCGTTAAAACGGATCCATGATCCGAGGTAAACATTGGTGGGGTTTTCAGCATCGCCATTTACATTGGCTGATACGGCAGCGCCAATCAGCGTTTCGGTGGCTTTATTTTGTATTTGGTGAATGGCGGAAGCATTAATGGATAACAGATCTGTTATGGGAAATGATCCCCCGCCATGGATAGTCACCCGTGGAGAAAGATTCCATACTTTATCGATAAAACTCAGATTAGGCCTATTGATATGATAAACAGAGGCTCCAAGATAATAGTTATTTGTACCGTCGGTGGATCCCGAATACAACAATCCGGCATTTACATCAACGTAGTTCTGGTTACTGCCATTATTTAGACTCTCCATCGTGGTACCAGTAAAACCATTTTGCCTTAACTGGTCTTCAAAAGTCAGTTTGGAGAAATCTAAGATGGCGCTGCTATAGGTGGCTTGGAAACCTGCGCCGATGGTGTTATATCCATCCTCATCAATAGCCTTATGATAGCTTAAAGAAAGAGAACCATAATTAAGTTTCAATGCGGCGTCTGCGCTTTGATCGCTCAATCCGGAAAAACCGATACCGAAAACATCTCCCTCCGGGATCTTATTTTTTAATATGCTAAAATCAACAGAAGCACTCGTAGTTACATAAGCTTTAGGTATAGAAGGCCATTGATCTCTATGGTTGGCAGCTAACCTTAATTGTCCGTCAAATTTTCCGGTAAAAGCGGGACTTAAAGTTAAGGGTGAAGCAAAAAATTGAGAAAAATGAGGATCCTGCGCTTGCAGTAAAAAGGAGCATAAAAGAGTACAGGTTAATATGATTAGTTTTCTCATGATTTTCTAATTCGGAATATTAAAGATAGGGATTTGCAGTATAATGCTGCACTTGAACAGTTAATTATTTGATGCCTTACCCTGCTGTTGAGCTTATTATTGAGGGCATTAATAGCTGCTCTATCAATTAGAAATTTCTCTATGTCCTCCTGGGACAATTTATGTCTATGATTGGATTTTTGCGCCGTAAGCAAGATCGCCTGCATCGCCTAAGCCAGGAACAATATATCCCTTGGCAGTTAACTCATCATCAATATCGCCACACCAAATGGTCACTTTAGGTTGAGCCCTCAACACATATTCAAGTCCCACCGTACAGGCAATAGCGCATACAATATGTAGTTCCTTGAATTCTCCTTCTTGTTTCAAATACTGAATAACTTTTACCAGGGACGAACCGGTGGCAATCATCGGGTCACTTATTATCACCACTTTATCTTCTATTTCAGGGCTGCACATATATTCCACATCGATCTCAAAACTGCCATCAGCATTGTGTTTTCTATTGGCACTTAGAAAAGCATTTTCGCCTTTATCAAAATAATTGAGTAATCCATAGTGCATGCCCAGGCCTGCACGCAAGATGGTAGCCAACACAGGTTGTTGTACTAACATTTTGCAATTGGCAATGCCCAAAGGTGTTGTTATCTCTTTTTCCTCCCATGCCAATCTCTTACTTATTTCATAAGCGGCCACTTCCCCGATACGTTCCAGGTTCCGCCGAAAACGCATCTGGTCCGTTTGGATATCCTGGTCTCTCAATTCACCCACCCAATTGCTAACCAATGAATGTTGCTCACTTAAATTAATTATCATGTCAGAGAATAGATTTTTATACCTCTATATTTACAAATCTAGATTTTGCAATCTAAAAATTGAAATTTAATTATTATTTACGGCCCAAGACGTGTCATCAATGGACATATTAATAACATGATTATTCTTTTGCAGTTGATTAACAGCATACCTCAAAAGTAACCTTGATCTCTGTATTTAAGGGTGAAGAAAAAGGTAACACTGTAACAGTAACGAACATAAAATGCCCGTGTTTTAACAATCCATATTATTTTTATTAGTTTAATTACCTGTTGTGCGGTTAGAAAATAAAGTAAAAAAAGATGTTGTGCCACCATAGTTTAGTATGATTTTTGCTTGTAATAGTTTGAACATCAATTACTTACAATGCACAACATCAAAACGAATTTCGACAAATTTTATGAAATTGTCAAAAGTTCTTTACAAATTAAACTAAATGAAGATGACAATTTGCAGTTCTATCCAAACAAACCAAAGATGAATGACTGTAGTATTATTGCTCTTTGTATTTGTGCAGAATCAATCGGCATTGACTCTGAAAATTACCTATGGAGTAAAATCAGGAAGGATCACAAAAACGATTTTCCTCAATTAGTTGACAGAAGCAATTTTAATAAAAGACGCAGAAGGTTACATTTTTTTATACATGAAGTAACCAGGTTTATCAGTGGGGAACTAAATAAAAGCGAAGACATTTTTTTAATGGATTCCATACCTGTTCCAATATGTAAAATAGCAAGGGAAAAGCGTTGCAAATTTGGAAATGATTCCTTTGAAACTAAGCCTGACAAAGGATATTCAGCAATTAGTAAGCAGTACTATTATGGCTATAAACTACATTTGGTAACATCAGTCAATGGTATTTTTCATAGTATGAATTTAACAAAAGCAAGTGTACATGATGTGAATGTTTTGAAAGAAATTAAGTACGGTAAAATGAGTAATGCTACTTTAATTGGAGACAAAGGATATATCTCGAAAGAAGTAAAAATTGATTTGTTTGAAAGTTGTAACATAAAATTGGAAACTCCTGGAAGAGCAAATCAGAAGGACCAGGAGCACTGGCATCCGGTGTTCAGAAAATGCAGGAAAAGGATCGAAACATTATTTTCTCAACTATGCGATCAGATGATGCTGAAGAGAAACTATGCGAAATCTTTAAAGGGGTTAACGACAAGGCTTATAACCAAAATTGCTGCAGTAACTATATTGCAATCAATGAATTATACAAATAATAAACCAATCAATCATTTAAAACATGCCCTTGCTGCCTAACCGCACAACGGGTTAGTTTAATTGTACAAAAATTTTAGCATGAAAAAAATCGCCAGCCTTGTATGTGCATCTTTGATAATATTTTCTGCCTGCAATAACAGCGCAAAAAACACAGCCGTAGAAAAGGAAAAATACCAGCAGGCGAAAGAAACATTGCAAGAAAAAGAAAAGAAAAGCCCAGTGTCTTTTTTATTGGTAAACAGTCGTGATAAACACAACCTACTGGGGCAAACAGTAATAAAAGGAACCGTTAGCAACAATGCAAAAGTTTGTACTTACAAAGATGTTCAACTTGAATTATTGTATTATAGTAAAACAGGAACTTTATTGCTTACAACAAATGAAACGGTGTACGATAAAATAGAACCTGGTAAATCTGTTGGTTTTAAAACCAAGGAGTTTGCACCCAAAGGAACAGATAGTGTAGTCATAAACGTAATTACCGCGAAGACAATTTGATAAAACAATTTCCTCCAATTCATTCCCTAAGGATTGAGGGCAAATTTAAATTCATCACCATCAAATAAACCAAGATCACTCAGTTTTAAATGAGGGATCACCAGCAGTGCCATAAATGATAAAGTCATGAAGGGTGCAGTTAGTGATGATCTTAATTCTTCTTTAACCATTTTATCGATCGCAGTATATGCCGAAGCTACCTTGTAGCCGTCTTCGTTACTCATCAGGCCCGCTACCGGCAACGGCAATATCATTTCTTTATTATTACTAACACTACTTACTCCACCTTGTTCTTTAATCACAAGGTTTACAGCTCTGCAAATACTTTCATCATCCACACCCACCGCAATGATGTTGTGGCTATCGTGTGCCACCGTTGAGGCAATGGCTCCTTCCTTTAATCCAAAATTTTTCACAAAAGCTTTTGCAACAGGCGCAATTTTATAACGGTTCACCACTACCATTTTCAAGATGTCCCTGTCTACATCGCTTACAATTTTGTCGTTCACAATATTGGGAGCCACAGTTAGTTTGTTGGTGATCAATTGCCCTTCGAGCGCCTCTATCACAGATATTTCTTTTTCACCCTTATCTGTATAGGAGAAGTTCTCGGGCACTTGTAGTATGCAATCAAACTGGTTGATTATACCCGCTTTGTGACCATCAATAAAGGAGGTTCCTTTTTCTGCTACCAATATCCCATTGACATATGTTTGTACTACTTTAAAATTCACCAGGTCCTCCACCAGAATGCAATCAGCGGCATCGCCTTCCCTTAGCAAACCGACATCCATTTGGTAATGTAATACCGGGTTAATGCAGGCAGCTTGAAGTACATTAAATATATCGACGCCTTTGGCAATAGCCCTTGCGCATAATTGATCAATGTGCCCCTCAGCAAGACTGTCAGGATGTTTATCATCACTGCAAAACATCATTTCACCGGAATGGTCATTTAATAAACCGATCAATGCATCAAAATTTTTGGCAGCGCTACCTTCCCTAATCAAGATCTTCATGCCATATTGTAATTTGTCTAAAGCCTCCGCCGCAGTAAAGCATTCATGATCTGTACTGATACCTGCCTCAATATATTTTTTAGCATCGGCACCTCTCAAACCCGGGGCATGTCCATCTACGGGTTTATTGTATTTTTTTGCTGCGGCAATTTTTTTCAATACATCTTCATCGCCAAATAAAACACCGGGAAAATTCATCATTTCGCTTAAATATTTTATTTCATCTTTCTGCAGTAATTCATCTACATCTGACGGACTTAAAGTGTCACCGGCTGTTTCAAAAATGGTAGCAGGTACGCAACTGGGCGCTCCAAAATGAAATTTAAACGGAACTGTTTTTCCATTTGCAATCATGAATTCAACTCCGGCCATTCCACATACATTGGCAATTTCATGTGGATCACTAATAGTGGCCACAGTACCATGTACCACCGCAAGTTTAGCAAATTCTGACGGCACCAGCATGGAGCTTTCTACGTGAACATGACTATCAATAAAACCGGGAAGGATATAGGCTGGCGGTTGCTGGCTTTCACCTGGGGCATCTTTTTTTTCAATGGATTCTATCAGGCCGCCGGTTATTTTTATTTCTCCAAAATAAATTTGCCTGTTAAAAACATCAACAATATTCCCGCTTATTTTTTGTGTCATAGTATGCATTTGAAATTGCAACAAATGTAAGTCTGTTACAGGTTTCATTTCTCCATAAACATTAATCTTAAATGAAATTTAAAAGGGGTGAGTTTAAAGATATCATTTCAAAATTAAAACATTAGGGAAAAGCTATGTCTGCTATTTTGTCCCGGACAATCCGTGTAAACGCCTTTTCTTAAACTATTTATGGTTATCAACAGGATGAGTTTTTTAATTGCAAGAGCGTACATAAAATGTTATTAAGCTTCAAATTCTGGCTTTTTTTATGTTGTAATCATTCATACCTTTGCAAAGTTTTTAAAACAATAAAATTTTTTCAACTATGAGTACAGTAAAAGTTGCCATTAACGGATTCGGACGCATCGGCCGTTTGGTTTTTCGCCAAATTTATAACATGCAGGGAATTGATGTTGTTGCTATTAATGATTTAACCAGCCCCGCAGTATTGGCGCATTTGTTAAAGTATGATAGTGCCCAGGGGCGTTTCGATCAGAAGGTGACTTCTACTGACAATGCAATCGTAGTTGACGGGCACGAAATAAAAATATATGCTCAAAAGGATCCATCACAAATCCCATGGGGCACACACGAAGTGGATGTGGTTATTGAAAGCACAGGCTTTTTTACTGATAAAGCGAAAGCTGAGGCGCATATTACAGCCGGTGCAAAAAGAGTTGTAATTTCTGCCCCTGCTACCGGGGATTTGAAAACCGTTGTATTCAACGTAAACCACAATATTTTAGACGGTACTGAAACGATCATCAGTTGTGCAAGTTGCACTACCAACTGCCTGGCGCCAATGGCTAAAACTTTGAATGACCAATTTGGAATTGCAACAGCCATTATGACTACCATTCATGCTTACACTAATGATCAAAATACCTTGGATGCTCCACATCCAAAAGGAGATTTGCGTAGGGCAAGAGCAGCCGCAGCCAATATAGTTCCAAACAGCACTGGTGCTGCAAAAGCCATTGGTGTTGTATTGCCGGAATTAAAAGGCAAATTGGACGGAAGTGCACAAAGGGTACCTGTGATCACTGGATCTTTAACCGAACTTACAAGCATTTTAAACAAAACAGTTACTATCGAAGAAGTGAATGCTGCAATGCAAGCTGCCAGTAATGAGAGCTTTGGTTACACAACCGACGAAATCGTTAGTTCAGATGTAATAGGCACCACTTTCGGATCACTGTTTGATGCAACTCAAACAAAAGTATTGACAGTGGGCGACAAACAATTGGTAAAAACGGTAAGCTGGTACGATAACGAGATGAGTTATGTGTCTCAGTTGGTACGTACGGTACATTATTTCGCAGGGTTGATAAGCAAATAATTTTTGTAAAAATTTTAGCGTTTTAACTGGGGCTTCACTTAGAGTGCTGCACTTAAGTTCTTTGTAGATAATTTTAAAGCAAGGCTTCCAATCTAATTGGAGGCCTTGCTTTTTTGTAACTTTTTAGCGGCGTAAAGTCGAAATTACAAATAGAAATAACATTACCATGAGCAAATTTTCGGATTATAATTTTAGTGGGCTAAAAGCCCTGGTACGTGTAGACTTCAACGTTCCGCTGGATGCTGAATTCAACATCACCGATGATAACAGGATGACAGCGACCATTCCTACGATTCAAAAAATATTAGCGGATGGTGGAAGTGCAATTTTAATGAGTCACTTTGGCCGCCCCAAAGATGGGCCGACGGACAAATATTCATTGAAACACCTCGTAAAACATTTACATGAATTATTGAATCCAGATGGTGAAAATGCAGTGAAAGTTTATTTTGCCGATGATTGCATTGGCGAGCAGGCGCAACTTAATGGCGGAAAATTAAAAGCGGGCGAAGTATTATTACTGGAAAATCTTCGCTTTTATAAAGAAGAAGAGAAGGGTGATGAAGGCTTTGCAGAAAAATTAAGTAAACTGGGTGATGTGTATGTGAATGATGCTTTTGGCACAGCCCACCGGGCACATGCTTCTACGGCAGTGATCGCAAAATATTTTGCTGCTGATAAAAAAATGTTTGGATTGTTAATGGAAGGCGAAGTGATCAGCGCTGAAAAAGTATTACACCAGGCAGAAAAACCATTTACTGCCATCATAGGCGGAGCAAAGGTTTCAGATAAAATTTTGATTATAGAGAATTTGCTGGAGAGAGCAACTGACATTATCATTGGCGGGGGAATGGCTTATACATTTTTAAAGGCACGAGGCGGTAAAATTGGCAATTCACTGTGTGAAGATGACCGGCTGCAGACTGCCCTTGATATTTTAGAAAAGGCAAAACAAAAAAATGTAAGCATTCATTTGCCGGAAGATTCTGTTATTGCTGATAAATTCGACGCAGCGGCAAACACCGATGTGCGTCCAAGCGATGCGATTCCCGATGGATGGCTTGGATTAGATATTGGGCCTAAAGCTGTTGGAATATTCAGCGAGGTAATCAACAATTCGAGAACAATTTTGTGGAACGGGCCGATGGGCGTTTTTGAAATGGAAAAATTTCAAAATGGCACAAAATCGATCGCATTGGCTGTAGCGTCAGCTACTGAAAAAGGTGCGTTCAGCCTCGTAGGCGGAGGAGATAGTGTGGCGGCTGTTAATAAATTTGACCTAGCTGAGAAGGTTAGCTATGTTAGTACGGGCGGCGGTGCAATGCTGGAATATTTTGAAGGAAAAGTTTTGCCTGGGATTGCAGCTATTAAAGAATAATGTTTATTTACAGCGGGTAATAGACCCTGAAAATAATATTTAACTAACTGGCTCAAACATTTTATTGACTTATTCGTCTTCCAATTAAAGCGATCATTTAAATAGTACGTGTATTAATTCAATGATTTATTTTAAAGATGGGAAGCAGATAAATTATTATATTTAAACTTAATAACAATAAAACTTAACAATATGAAACGTACAGGATTATTAGTAGTGTTAGCCATCGTTGTAATTTTTGGCTTTCTTGGATGTAGCGGATACAATGGTTTGGTAAAGCAGGAAGAAAGTCTGAAAAGATCATGGAACAATGTACAAACCGAGTACCAGAACCGCTCTGACTTAGTTGGAAATTTAGTGGCAACTGTAAAAGGCGCAGCCAACTTTGAGCAAAAAACGCTAACAGATGTGGTGGAAGCGAGAGCAAAAGCAACCAGTGTAAATATCAATGCAGACAATCTTACTCCTGAAAAAATTGCTGAATTCCAGGCTGCACAGGGCCAGTTGAGTGGTTCTCTTAGCCGTTTATTGGCTACAGTTGAAGCGTATCCTACTTTAAAAGCTACAGAAAACTTTACCAAACTACAGGGCCAGTTGGAAGGCATAGAAAATGGTATAAAAAATTCCCGCAAGGTTTTTAATGATGAGGTAAATACTTACAACACCAAAGTCCGCTCATTTCCAATGAATATTTTAGGTGGATTGTTTGGCTTCCATCAAAAAGAAGGATTTAAATCCGATGCTGGCGCAGAAAAAGCTCCCGAAGTTAAATTTTAAGCATCCATAGCATGAACAATAAGCGCTATTCGGGTTATTTAATCGGTGGAGTACTGGTCCTAATCGCAATCTATGTGATGATCACTTTTAATTCCCTGGTAAAAAAAGAAGAAAAGGTAAAACTCCAATGGAATGAAGTACAGAATGCTTATCAGCGCAGAACAGACTTTATTCCAAACGTGGTAAATGTGGTAAAAGGCCAGGCCGATTTTGAGCAAACTACGCTCGTAAAAATAACCGAGGCGAGGGCTAATGCTTCGGCTGTGAGTACTGCACCCGGCGATCTTACTGCCGAAAAATACAACCAACAGATAGCTGCACAGAATGAATTGGCAGCGGCTACAAACAGGTTGGTAATTACAGTAGAAAAGTATCCTGAGTTAAAAGGTACAGCAGCTTTTGAAGGATTGCAAACCCAACTGGAAGGCACCGAGCGACGAATAAAAGTAGCTCGTAAAGATTTTAATGGTGCCATCGCAAATTATAATAGTTCCGTTAAAAGTTTTCCAACAAAAATTGTGGCGGGCATATTTGGTTTTAGATCAAAAGAGGGCTTTCAATCAGACATGGGTGCAGATAAGGCAGTAGAAATAAAATTTAATTAATTACCGTGGGTATATTTTCCTTTTTTAAAAAGAAACCGTTTTTTTCTGAGCACGACCAGGCACGGATTGTGGAAGCCATCCGTGTTGCAGAATTGGAAACCAGCGGAGAAATAAGAATATACGTAGAAAGTAAAAATCCTTTTATGGATCCACTTGACAGGGCCGCGGAAGTATTCTTTCAATTAAAGATGCAGGATACGGCGCATCGAAATGGTGTGCTACTTTATATTGCGATGAAAGATCATGAATTGGCGTTGTTTGGTGATGAGGGAATACACAATAAAGTAGGCGCTGAATACTGGAAAAATGCAGTTAAAAGCATGATAGCAGAATTTTCAAAGGAGCATATTATTGTAGGGATAGAACAATGTGTTTTGCAAATCGGTCAAACATTAAAGGAAACGTTTCCTTATGAACCGACTACTGATAAAAATGAATTACCGGATAATATGGTATTTGGTAAATAAAGAGCCACTATTACCATCACAAAGAATGGTTACTAAACGATAATCAATTATACTTCAATAATTATTCCCCTCGGGGATAGGGGCATGAAAAAAATCACCTTTATAATACTGTTCGTATTTTCTACGATTGTTTCTTTTGCACAGCAAGGGCAAAATTTCTCCATGGAGACGGTAATTAAAACTCCTCCTAATCCTGCCAAACTTGTAAATGATTATGCAAATATCCTTACTCCCGACCAGGCTCAGGCGCTTGAAACAAAACTCTACCAGTTTGATGACAGTACAACCAACCAGGTAACAGTTGTACTAGTTCCGAGATTAAATGGAATGGACGTGGCTGATGCGGCAATAGAGCTAGGTAGAAGCTGGGGCGTTGGTGGCAAGCAAAATAACAATGGTGTTGTTTTATTAATTTCTGTAGACGATAGAAAATTAAATATTTCCCCTGGCTATGGCCTGGAAAAATCATTGCCGGATTTAACTGCTCAACAAATAATAAAAAATATAATCGTCCCTAATTTTAAGGGGAGTGATTATTATCGTGGGATCGACGAAGGTACAGATGCTATTATCCAGGCTATTCAGGGTGAATACAAGGCACCTGCAAATTATAATAAAAGATCGGGACGTTCATCGGGTTTGGGTAAGGCGATTTTTATGATCATTATTGTTATAGTATTTCTGGCACTTAGTTCTGGTGGTAGAGGCGGTGGCGGTGGATCATTTATGAGTCGTCGTGGGGCCATGCCATTTATACTGGGCAGTCTTTTGGGCGGCGGCGGCAGAAGCAGCGGAGGCTTCGGTGGCGGTGGGGGAGGAGGCTTTGGGGGAGGTAGTTCGGGAGGCTTTGGCGGCTTTGGAGGCGGTAGTTTTGGTGGTGGCGGCTCAAGTGGAAGCTGGTAAAAAATAATTATAATAAAAAAAATCCCGGCTTTTATTGCCGGGATTTTTCATTTATGGTAAAACATAATTATTTAAAAACACGCTTAATGTATTCGGATACTTCACCTGGCTTTGCATTCGAAATTTTATCAAGGCCAGCCTTAAACATTGGATCAGTAAAACTTCTGTATTGTTCGGGAATAAGCCCCCTGAATTTCACTATATAATCTATACCTTTTTTTAATTTCTGCATATCGTTCACTTTTAGCAGGTAGCTTGAAAACGCCTCGGTCATTGCCAGTTTATCTTCGCTGGGGGGCGCTTCGTTATATCGTGCGGCAATAAAATCAAAGTCTGCTTCAGTACCGTTTGCTATTAATGTACTACTTATCACATCACCAAGCGCACCTTTCGCATCAGTACTATATTGTTTGGCAAGTGTATAAGATTTAGCCGGTTCCAGTGAGGTCAATCCCTCCAACGCAGCCCCGGCAACACTATAAGATGAGTCGCTTACATATCTGGTGAAGAGGGGTTGATATTTGGCATCCTTTGTTGCTGCTAAAAAGCGTAGTGCTGCAGCCTTGGTTTTTTTATCTTTTTCAACGCCGGCAATGTTTTCTATTGCACTAACCACTTTTGCATCCGAGGCTAATTTGGATTTGAATAGTCCATCTATGCTTAAGTTGCGCAAGCCTGCGTATTTATCCTGTAGGCCTAATGATAATTCTGCCATGTTATTTTTAATAAAATAATCAAGGGATTCTTTCCTATCAAGGTAATTAGGTGCATACTTATATTGAAAAACATAGTTTTCAGCGGTTTTTTTATCATTCTTTTCCCAAAGCAGTACCCTCTCGGCATCTACATTTACCAGGTCAGGCTTTGATGCATAGTTGAAAGTAAAAGTATCCACGCTGTTTTCTGTCCACATATTATAGCGTTTTTTATTATTGCCTGCGTAGATATCAATGGCCAGGGGTAATTTGAATACCTTATCTCCTGTCTGTGTTTGTTTGATAAAGACGTTAACTTTTTTTCCTGCCGCATCATAATCGTAGCTTATCTCCACTTTAGGATGCCCGCTGCCGTAATACCATTGATCCCAAAACCAATTCATGTCTTTGCCGGTAACTTCTTCAAAAGCCAATCTTAGCTGGGCGGCTTCGCCTGATTTGAATTTGTTGGTAGTTAAGTAATTATTCAATGATTTAAAGAAAGCTTCATCCCCCACATAATTGCGTAGCATATGCAATATCCGGCCGCCTTTATTATAACTAACGGCATCGAACATATCTTCTTTATCGGCATACCTAAAACGCACCAAATCTTTTTTATCGCTGCCACTTTGAATATAGCCCAGCATATCTTCCAGGTTGTGCTCATCAGCGGCATCTTTCCCATGTTTATACTCAACCCACAAATATTCACTGTAATTGGCAAAACTTTCATTTAAGGTTAAATTGCTCCAACTCTCAGCAGTAACAAGGTCTCCAAACCACTGGTGAAATAATTCATGGGCAATCGTTTTCTCCCATCTGTTGCCATCCACTAGTTGCCGGGCATTTTGATAAGCGCTTTCCTGGTGAAGCGTGGCAGTGGTATTTTCCATTGCGCCGCTTACATAATCTCTTCCAACAATTTGGGCATATTTTGCCCACGGGTATTCAAAGTCAAGTTTATTTGAAAAAAATTTGATCATTTCCGGCGTGCTGCCAAATACTCCTTTTGCGTAAGGAGCTTCTTTTTTTTCTACATAATAACTTACTTCTTTTCCTTTATACGAATCTTTTACAATGGCAAACTCTCCAACTCCCATAAAAAACAAGTACGGGGCATGGGGTAAATCCATTTTCCAATAGTCAGTTCTTGTGCCGTCGGCATTTTTGGTTTGACTTTTTAATAGTCCGTTGCTAAGGGTTACATACTTGGATGGCACAGTCATATAAATTTCCTGAGTTGTCTTTTGATTCGGTTTGTCAATGGTCGGCATCCATACGCTGTTGGCTTCTGTTTCGCCCTGGGTCCAGATTTGTACGGGCTTGTTTTTATCTTCGCCGGTTGGGTTAACAAAGTATAACCCTTTTGCATTCGTTATTGCAGCGCTGCCTTTTGTTACCAGTTCGTCAGGTTTAGCTGTGTACGAAATGTAAACCGTATAATTTTCTCCGCCTTTGTAAAGCCTGTCGAGTGTTATTGATAATTGTATTCCATCATACTTATACTTTAATGTTGACCTGGCAGCACCCTTTATCATTATTACTTCTTTAATGTCCATTCCCTTTGCATCCAGGGTCAAGGAGTCGGCTGGATAAAAATGGGGCTTCAATGTTATCCATGCTTTTCCATACATCCACGATTTAGTGTAGTCAAATTTTACATCCAGTTTTGTGTGGACCAGGTCATTAATTTTTGTATAACTTCCGCGGTAAGTTTTTTCCCAGGAACTGTCTGTGGCCTCGCTTTCCGTCTGAGCTTTTATAGTGCCCCCTGCAACAAGAATCGAGATAAAAAAGAAAATTTTCTTCATATAAATTTTTTATTTAACTGTAAAAATAGTGGTACTCCTGTTAAAGCAAAACGAATTTTTTGATAAATGGTAAATCCATAACTATAATAAGTAGTTTTGTAAGCAAAGCAATTAAAGTATGAAGTATTTGCATTTTGGATTTCTTGTTCTCTTTCTTTTTTCCTTGGCTGGTGCCAGCGCTCAGCAAAATCACTTTATATATATTCAGACAGAAAATAAACAACCATTTTATGTAAAGCTTGATAACAAGCTCTATAGTTCTACGACATCAGGTTACGTAGTAATACCTAAATTGAAAGAAGGAGAATATAACCTGTCTGTGGGATTTCCTAAAAGTGAATGGATAGAGCAAAGTATGGTTTGCAGGGTCAATAAAAATGATCTCGGCTATATTTTAAAAAACATCGCAAGTAAAGGCTGGGCATTATACGATCTGCAGACATCTAACTTAATAATGGCTGGTGATAATGGCAGGGTAAAAACGCCGGACGTGGTAAATAGAACGGATGCTTTTTCCACAATACTTTCAAGCGTGGTGAATGACTCTACTATTCGTCAAACGGAGATATTAAAAGAAGAAGAAAAAAAGCCTTCGCTTGCATTACAAACAAACGAATCTTTAGCAGGTCAGGTCACAAGTGAATCTTCCAAAGAAGTTTCATCTAATGTAAATGACGGAAAAGTAAATGCTTCTATCCCCAAGGAAACTGAAAAAACAAAAGAGGCAGAATTGGTCATAAAATCGAAGCCTGCTATCAAACGCAATTTATATTATAAAAGTGCAGACGGAATAGAGATAGTTTATACAGATGCAGTCAATGGCGAAATTGATACTATCAGGGTGTTCATTCCTGCCGAGAAAGGTTCGGCGCTAACAGAGGAAAACCCCCAAGAAGTCTCGAAGGGCAAGCGAAAGAAAAATAAAGATTTAAACGAAATAGCTCAGCCAAGCATTACAATAATTACCGGGGATGCCAAGCCTTCTGAAGATAAAGTAATTCAAGATAAAGAAAAAGCTGTTGTCAAAGTCGAGGCGAAACTTGCCACTGATAAACCTGCTGAACCCACTGTTCAAAAAACTCCAATGATCAATTCCGATTGTAAAAGCCTTGCATCTGAAGAGGATTTTCTAAAACTTCGAAAGAAAATGGCAGCTGAAGATAATGATGATGATATGATGATGCTTGCTAAAAAATTGTTTAAAGCAAAATGTTTTAACGTAGAACAGGTAAAGAATCTAAGTGTATTATTTCTAAAAGATTCAGGAAAATATGCCTTTTTTGATATGGCTTATCCGTTTGTATCTGATTCTCATAATTTCAGTACGCTTCAAAATCAATTAACCGAGGCATACTATTTAAATCGTTTCCAGGTAATGATTCGTCACTAAAAACACCCACCCTAACCTAATAGCTATTGCTGCAATGAAGAAAGGTGATGCACTATGCCAAGATATTTCATAGAAGTTTTTTATAAGGGAACAAACTATGCTGGTTTTCAAATTCAGCAAAATGCTAACTCCATTCAGGCAGAAGTAACAAAGTCACTTTACACTTTTTTCAAAGAAGATTTTGCACTTACCGGATCGTCCAGAACCGATGCCGGCGTACATGCCATTAGTAATTATTTCCATTTCGATTCAGAATCATTAGCGTCATTTACAACTGGCCAGTTAGATAAAGCCGTTTATAATTTGAACGCAATTTTACCAAACGATATTGGGGTAAAAAAAATTCACCAGGTAGCTGATGACGCCCACTGCCGGTTTGATGCTATTAGCCGGGAGTACAAATATTATATTTATCAGCACAAAGATCCCTTTCAGTTGGACCGGGCCCATTTTTATCCATATAAATTAGATATAACGAAATTAAACAAAGCGGCAGAAAAAATACTTGCTTATAAAGATTTCACATCGTTTTCTAAACGAAATACACAGGTTAATAGTTTTGACTGTACTGTCTTAAAGAGTGTGTGGTCAAGGGAGCAGGAGATCCTTATTTACAACATAATTTCTAACCGTTTCCTACGGGGAATGGTTAAGGGGCTGGTGGGAACAATGATCAAGGCTGGTACAGGAAAAATTTCGATTGATCAGTTCTGTGAAATAATTGAAAGTAAAGATTGTGCTAATGCCGATTTTTCTATACCATCGCAGGGGCTTTTTTTAATTAATGTGCAATATTGAGGTTTAAGCTTTTAAAACCAACACAAATAGCAACTCACCATCATCGTTCTGCAATGCTCTTTTTAAGAAAACCATTTATTGGCTTTAGTTGCCCCCTTTAATCATCTAATTAATCATCTAACTTTTATAAATAAAGTTTAAACTGTTAATTGCTGTATAATGCGGGCAGTCAAGCTTTTTTAAGGCAGGCGTCTTTTAAATTTGTTAAATCAAGGATTTTTTTTGCATAAAAACTTTGCCATTAAACCATATCATGTTATCTTCGCCGTCCGCAAGTAAAAAAGCGAAAAGTTCTTTATAAATCAGCTCAAAATTTTTAAGTTTATTTTTGAAAAAAAACTTAAAAAAAGTGTTTGATTGTGCAAATACTACTACATTTGCACTCCGAATAAAAATCGGGTCAGTTCATTAAATATTTGGGTCTAAGTCTTTATATATCAAGTCAATAAATAAAAATATTTGTTGACAAAAGTGGATTTAGATTTGGCAAATAAGATAAAGGCACCTACTTTTGCACTCCGGTAAAACGGGGGGTTAGGAAACGGCCTTAAAAGTTCTTTGAAAGATTGGAAACAACAGCATGAAACTTCGGTTTCAAAAAGGT
>JBDSAA010000135.1:0-51574 GCA_039922375.1 Ferruginibacter sp. | reverse complement strand
CCAAACGGATGCAGCGGGCACACAAACCATCCAGGCCGCAGATATTACCCTTACCTCTTCAACGGTGGCAGCGGCTGACATTAACCAGGGTACCAGCAATAATATTATTTACATAACGCAGATGTCGGTAGCTACCGAGCCGGTACTGGTCAACAATATTCAATTCACGCTAAGTGGCACGCATGATGTAAATGACCTGGAGACTGTGTTGGTATATTTCAATGCAACTTCCCCTGTTTTTGCAGGCAGTACTTTCCTCGGTTCGGCGGTTGCTACCTTTGCAGCACCACATGCTTACAGCATTAATATTTCCAGAGCCATGGCTGTGGGCAGCACAGGTTATTTTATAATTTTAGCCAATGTAAACAGTGGAGCCACTGATAATAATACCGTAAAGATCAATGGTGCAACCAATCCCGTTGTATTTGGTTTTACTACAACACCCAATGTAACCAACACACAAACGGATGCAGCGGGCATACAAACCATCCAGGCCGCAGATATTACATTGAATACATCTCCCGTAGCAACAAGCAATTTTACCCCGGGCTCCAACAATAATATTGTCTACGTAACCCAAATGACAGTAGCCACTGAACCGGTAGTTGTCAACAATATTCAATTCACATTAAGTGGTACACATGATGCAAATGACCTGACGACTGTGTTAGTATACTTTAATGCAACTTCTCCTGTCTTTGCAGGTAGTACTTTCCTGGGTTCGGCAGTTGCAACTTTTGCCGCCCCGCATGCTTACAGCATTAGTATTTCAAGAGCCATGGCTACAGGCAGTACAGGTTATTTTCTCATTTTAGTAAATGTTAGTCCTACCGGTACCGTTGGAAATACGGTTGCAATAAATGGTGCCACTGCCCCCGTAGTTTTTGGATTTACAACAACACCTAACGTAGTAAATAACCAGGTGGACAATGGCGGCATGCATACGCTTCCTGTAAACTTCATAAGTGTGAGCGCTGCCAGCAAACCCGGCGGTGTAACAGTAGAATGGAAGCTAGGTGCGGAATTAAATATTGATAAATACATTGTGGAAAGATCCAACGATGCGGTATCGTTCTATACAGTAGGACAAGTAAGCGCAACAGGTGGTGGTGCAAATACAATAAACTATAATTGGCTGGATGCGAGCCCATCGGCAGGCAATAATTTTTATCGCATACGTGCCGTAAGCCATGACGGACGGGTTCAATATAGCCCGGTTATAAAGATCGACATAAAAAATGGCAAGATTGATATTTCCATTTATCCTAACCCTGTTATAAAAAATGGCGTATTGAATTTGAATCTGCAAAACCTACAGAAAGATAACTATACAATAACACTGTTCAATTACCAGGGCCAGCAACTTGCAAAGAAAACGATTCAGCACCAGGGAGGCATTAGTGTACAACCCATCGCTTTACCAAATATTGCTGCCGGTATGTATTCAATTGAAGTACGCAACGAAAATGTTCAATTTATAAAAACATTTAAAGCAGAATAAATTATAAAAAAAAATTGCCTGCATTTAGCCGGAAGATATTGGAACCACTAATTCTTATACTCCGGTTAAATGCAGGCAATAATTTTTTTCACCGTTGTTGGCTTTACTGCTAGTCAACGAAAAAATATTCCCTGCCCCGTCGCCGGTACCCACAGACCACCTCCTCCTTTAAATACTTCGCCAAAATGTGCAGGCAAAACCAATTCATCCGCATGTTAATCTTTAAAAAAATTGCTGATAAAGTCCTGGGCTTTTGTATTTAAAGTCTTAGGCCTGCACTTTTTTTGTCCGGTGCATATTGTCGATTCCTCAATACGGGAGTTTAACATTATGACACTAGAAAAAACAAAATCAAAGACTTTCCAAACTACAAGGACAAAGAATATACCGACAATGTAATGTGGTAAATCTGACAGTAACAATGGTGGCTGATGCACAACTAGTTTTTTTGGAAAATTACCCTGCTATGGCGTGAAAAACAAGATCGGATCTTTTAAAAGGAATGACATTTTATGCGGAGACAACTAGGTATGCCCGTTAGCCTATAAGGTTTAAAAAATACATTTAAGATTTTTTGAAGCTTACCAATGTTCCGGAGTAACTTTAAAATCTCACCAAATTTTATAACAAAAAATGGTCGACCTATTTAAGGGTAAGACACTAAAATTAAAACATATTGAATGAACCCCTTGTTTGAAATTAACCCTTGGATATGATATCGTTTATAAATGATTTGCTGTTTAATAGGAATGCAATGTTGAAGTTGTTCCTTTGTTATAATGCCAAACGACTTAACGCTTATTGGGTTGTTAAATATACATCCCATATTTTTTATCGGCAATACGGAAGGGTTTAGGGATTTTGATGACAGATTTTACAATAAATCAGTTTGTTTACCTTTACGCAATGATATACGGGAAAGAAATAATTAGAAATATGATTCTTAACAGCGTTAAGAAACAGGATCCCAATGCTGAGATAATATTATTTGGCTCAAGAGCAAGATCACAAGAAACTAATGATTCTGATTGGGATATTTTAATATTGCTAAATAATGCAGAAGTTCCCCGTAAACTTGAAAAAGAATTTCGTGACGAACTTTATAACATTGAACTTGAAATTGGAGAACCTATTTCTACTTTTGTTTTTTCCAAATTGGATTGGGAAGGAAAACATAAATATACCCCACTTTATCAGAACATTAAACGAGATGGAATTATTTTGAAATGAGCGGGACACCTAACGATTACATAGAATATAGAATAAACAAATCTAAAGAAACACTTGCAGATGCAATCTTGCTATCTGAAAATGAACGATGGAATTCGGCAGTAAACAGACTTTACTATTCTACCCTTTATCTGGTTAGCGCTCTCATTCCTCAAAAGGGGAATAAAGCTCAATCTCATGGAGGAACAAAAACTCAATTTAATCTTCACTTTATTAAGTCTGGTTTACTTTCTTTGGAGCATGGGAAATTATATGCAAACCTTTTTGACTGGCGTTAAGAATCGGACTATGCAGATTTTATCGATTTTACCCATCACCTCTCCGGCTGCAAGCCCCAATGCTCCGGCGAACGCCATAATGCGGATAATAATAACTCTCTCATAAAAATAAATTCCTTTGGTAACTTATCATACATTCTGGCAAACAGTTCTTCGTGGCTTAATAGTTCTGCTTTCCAGGCTTCTCTGTCCACTTCCATTATCTCCCGGTATCGCGGCCTGGTGAAATCCAAACCCGTCCAATCTATGTCACGGTAGCGGGGCACCCAACCAATCGGGCTTTCAATAGCCGATGCATTACCATTCACCCTTTCTGTTATCCATTTTAATACCCTCATGTTGTCTTTAAAGCCCGGCCACAAAAAATTCCCGTCCTTATCTTTTCTAAACCAGTTTACACCAAATATCCGTGGAGCATCAGGAAGACTGCGGCCCATCTGCAACCAATGGTTAAAATAATCGGCCATGTGATAGCCACAGAATGGCAACATGGCAAATGGATCCCTTCTTACTTTTCCCTGCTCGCCAAATGCAGCGGCTGTAGTTTCAGAACCCATTGTACTGGCGAGATAAACTCCGAAGTTCCAGTTGAATGCCTGGTATACCAATGGAATAGTAGTTGCCCTTCTTCCGCCAAATACAAAAGCATTGATGCGTACACCTTCAGGATTTTCCCATTCACTATCAATGGATGGGCATTGCGATGCAGGTGCTGTAAATCTTGAATTAGGATGTGCAACAGGTTTGCCGCTTGCAGGGTCATGTTTTTTTCCCTGCCAGTTAATAATATCAGCAGGTGGTTCTTTGGTTAATCCTTCCCACCACACATCGCCATCCGGAGTTACGCCAACATTGGTAAAAATGCTGTTGCTGTGCATGGCGGCCATTGCATTGGGGTTTGTGTTTTCATTGGTACCCGGCGCTACTCCAAAATATCCATACTCCGGGTTGATTGCATAGAGGTATCCCTCCTTCCCTGGTTTTATCCAGGCAATATCATCGCCTACAGTTGTTACTTTCCATCCCTCCATTTCCACAGGTGGTATCAGCATGGCAAAATTTGTTTTACCACAGGCAGAAGGAAAAGCGGCAGCTACGTATGTTTTTTTACCTCGCGGATTTTCTACCCCCAGTATCAGCATATGTTCCGCCAGCCAGCCCTGTTCTTTACCCATTACCGAGGCTATGCGTAAGGCCAAACATTTTTTGCCAAGCAATGCATTGCCGCCATATCCTGACCCATAGGAAACAATGCTTCTTTCTTCAGGGTAATGCACAATATACTTTGTGGTTGGGTTGCAAGGCCATTTACTATCAGTCTCCCCTTCTTCTAACGGTGCGCCGGATGTGTGAAGGCATTTTATAAATTCACCATTGCTTCCTAACTCATCTGTCACTTTATCGCCAACCCTTGTCATGATGTGCATGTTGGCCACCACATACTCACTGTCAGTTATCTGCACACCAATTTTTGAAATATCTGAACCGACCGGCCCCATACAGTAAGGAATTACATACATGCTCCTTCCTTTCATGCTGCCCTGCAATAATTTTTTTAATATGCCATTCATTTCAGCCGGCTCCATCCAGTTGTTGGTAGGGCCTGCGTCTTCTTTTCTGCGACTACAGATATAAGTCTTGTCTTCCACTCTTGCCACATCACTTGCATCACTAAAGCAGGCATAGCAGTTGGGCCATTTTGCTTCATTCAGTTTTATAAAAGTTCCTTTATCAACCAACTTGCTGCAGAAGCTATCATATTCTTCTTTACTGCCATTGCACCAGTAAATATTTTTTGGAGTGCATAATGCCGCTATTTCTTTTACCCAATGAAGTAAGGCATTATGAGCTATTGTATTTTCTGCTATCATATCAATTAGTATTTAAATTATTCTTTGAGCACGATCACTAAAGCCATTGCAAACAGGCTAATTTATATCTTACATACAAGGAGGCTGCCAAGTTTGTTGCATCAGGCTTTGCTGCGCTCAATTTCTTTCAAATCATTCTCCTGGCTATCATAAGATTCCAAATCATTCTCCTGGCTTTCATAAGATTTCAAATCATATTCATACACCTCGTTTGCAAATGCAGCATCCATTTTTTTTCGGTTAAATTCTTTTTCGTTGCTGGCCAGAAAAATGGTGGCTACCCCATTACCAATAAAGTTAGTGATAGCTCTTGCTTCACTCATAAACCTGTCAACACCCAGCAGCAAGGCCAGCCCCTCAACGGGTATTACTTTTACTGCAGTAAGAGTAGAAGCCAGCACAACAAAACCGCTACCCGTAACGCCTGCTGCACCCTTTGATGTTACCATTAAAATTCCAATAACGGTAAATATTTGCCCCCAGCTTAAATCCACATTAAATACCTGTGCAAGAAAGAGCACGGCCATTGATAAATAAATAGTAGTGCCATCTAAATTGAATGAATAACCTGCCGGCACTACCAACCCCACTACTGGCTTACTGCATCCCATCCTTTCTAACTTTTCCATCAGCGATGGCAATGCTGCTTCTGAAGATGAAGTGCCTAACACAATCAGCAATTCTTCTTTAATATATTTTAAAAACTTCCAAAGGCTTATTTTATAATATCGCAAAATGGCACCAAGCACCAAAAAAATAAATATCGCCATGGTAATGTAAACTGTGATCATCAGTTTTGCCAATGGCATTAAAGTAGCAATACCATATTTCCCAATGGTAAATGCCATGCCACCAAATGCGCCAATGGGTGCAAAGCGCATTACCCAATGCAAAGCTTTAAAAACATATTTGGATGCAACGGAAAGCGGCTTTATTATTTTATCCCTGTTATTGTATTTACTTAGAAAAACGCCAAAGGCAATTGACACTAACAGTACCTGTATGGTAAGGTTATCCTTTAAAAATTTTAACCAGCTAAACTCAGTTGCTCCGGTTGTGTATTTTGAAATATCACCACCTTGTACAGCGGTTGCATTTACTCCGCTACCCGGCTGAATAATCCATGCCACAATAACTCCGATGATAAGTGCTATAGTGGTTACAATTTCAAAATACAATAACGCTTTGCCACCAACCCGGCCTACTTTTTTTAAATTGCCCATGCCACTTATGCCCAACGAAATAGTAAGAAAGATGATGGGGTTAATAAATACTTTTACTATCTCAATAAAATACTTTCCCAATGGCTGCATCTTTACCGCTGTTGCTGGTGCTATATGCCCCAGCAACGCACCGGCGGTAATGGCTGTTAAAACCCAAAAGGTAAGATTGGTAAATAATTTTTTCATTGTAGCTGTTGCATTAATAAATGAATAATGTAAAGAACCGGCAAAGAAAGTGGTATGCCTATGGCCACCATTTGCGATGCCAGTTTTGAATTGAGATTATATTTTCCGGCTATTACTGCCGCTGTATTCATTGGCCCGATTGCTGCGCCCATTACACTGATAGTAATGATTAAACTTTGCTGACCAAAAACAAAATGATACAATAAAAATATCAGTATCGGCGCTAATATCAATTTGTATAACAATCCGGCAGTAAGCATTTTTGTTTCTATATCTTTTGCCGATAAATTAATCTGCATACCTACAGAAAGTAATGCAAGTACCAAATAAGGGCTGCTTAGTATAGAAAGCATGTTATTAACAATGGTTGGAAAATGTATGCCTAAAAGATTTAAGCCAATAGCCAATACGAAAGCAATAAATGGTGGAAACCTAAGCACATTACCAGCTATATCTTTTACTGATGGGGTGGTGGATGAATACCAGGATGCCACCGCCACACCTAATGTAATACCAATTAAAAATGAACCTGCCTGGCTCATTAAAATGGCTATTTGCAAACCTTCCTTACCATACAGCATTTCAAATATAGGAAAACCCAAAAACGACGTACTGCTGATACCGCCGGTAATAATTAATGCCGCTACTGATTTGGGCGGAAACTTTTTCCATTTACCAACAATAATAAAAAATACAAATGCCGCTGTAAAAATTATCCATGCTACCAGTATTGGAAATATAAACTTACTGTCAAACTTTAATGCTGTTATCTGCCATAGTATAAGGGCAGGCATAAAAAAGTTTACCAGTAATTCGTTTAACATTTGGTAACTTTCTGCGGGCACTATTTTGAAGCGCCGCAGAAGTAAACCAGCTGCTATACAAAACAATATGAGAATTACTTTATCCAATATGTTTCAGTTGATTCAAAAAAAGCCACAGGTTATACAGGTTTTTCACAGAAAAAAATGTCTCAATTTGTGTAACCTGTGGCTTTAATATTATTTACATAGAATGTATGCTAAGTGCTTAAAATTTTAAATTAAGCGTAGTGTAATAATATGACCCGTTAAAACCAAACTGATTCGCATTTCTTGTGTAAGGTATTTGACCACTACTGTAGGAGGCGTAGCTGGATAATACTTTGTCAGGATATACATTAAATAGATTATTGGCACCTATTGTTATTGAAAACTTTTTGGTGATGTCATAATTAACGGTAGCATCTACCAATGTTTTGCCGGCAAAAGTTTGGCTTCGGTGAGGCAAGCCGACTGGCTTTTCCCATGCTATTACTTTCCCAAAATAAGTTGCTTTAGCCGTAACATTCAATTTGCCGCCCTGGTAACCAATGCTGCCTAAAATTTTATTACGTGGCTGCGATGTTTCAATCAATGATATACTTACCGTATCAATTAATTTAACGGTACTGGTGGCCCCTGCTTGTAATTGTGCAGGTGTTGCTTTTTGAGAAGTGATTTCTGTTTTATTGACTGTAAGTGCAACACTTGCATTCAATCCTCTTTTAGGAGTAAAATTGTGTTTATAGCTGGTAACAAAATCAATACCTTTTGTACGGGTATTAATATGATTGGTAAAAAAGGTTACTTCCCTTATGCCGGTATTTGTTGGAAACGCAGTAACCAATGCGGGTATAGCGCTGGTAACAAGTAATTGTTCCGAAATTATGATCCTGTCTGTTACATCAATCTGGTACGCATCTAAGGTAAATAAAAATTCAGTGCCAGCTTTTGCCGTTAACCCAACATTATAGTTCCAGCTAAGTTCAGCCTTGGGATATTCAATACCCAATTGTGCAAGCCTTGCATCGTCGCTGCGTAATTGTTTTGTCTGGCGGATAACACCTGCCTGCACTGTTGAAGTAGTTTGACTATTGAAGACCTGCTGCAACGACGGTGCCCTGAAACCACGGTTAATGGAACCCCTTACCGCAACATTTTTTGCAAGATTGTAACGGGTAGCTAACTTGCCGGAAATGTTGCTGCCGAAGTCGCTGTAGTTTTCATAACGACCGGCAACAGCCACTAAAAATTTTTCGGTAATATCACCCTCAATATCTATAAACACACCAATATTCGTTCTGCTTTCGTTTGCCTTATCGGCTGGTGCAATTCCTGGCCTTCCGCTACTGCCCGGTGCTTTATTATTGGATGCTGCCAAGGGGCCGGCTTTATAAGAAAGGGAATCGCCTTCCGATAGCTTGAAATTATCAATACGCAATTGGCTGCCAAATGCAAGGTTAATAGATTTGGTACTTAATGCACCGTCATAGCTTTTACTAAAGGTTGCTTCTGTAGTGCTTTGGCCAAATGTATTTCTGCCTACATAAAAATTTGTTGGCGATGCTGCACCCATTGATGGGTTGGTAGTGTTGTTGGCATATAAATCCAAATAGTTTAACCCATAGCCGGTGCTTAAATCAATATTCCATCCATTAACAGATTTTTTGTTTACACCGGCAAGCAGTGAATAGTCAACTGTTTTTCCCGGAAGTTCAGGAATATACCCGTCGGGAAAAATGGATGGGTTAGAGTTGGCATCAGCCGAACGGGCATTTCTAAAAAAGCCATAAGCCAGTATATCTTTTTTAGACACACCACCAAAACTGTACAGTGTCCAGTCTTTACCCAATGGGTAACCCACATTAATAAAAGTTTGGTAGGCTTTTGCCTGGTTACTTCCGTATTTGGTTACATAAGCCGGTTTACTGACAGGCCATACGCCTCTTGCATTGCGTATACTGTCATCAGTACCTTTTGCACTGTTATAAATAATCCCGGTGTAAGGGTCCACTCTATCAGTACCGCCAACATATTGATAATGCAATGTGAAATTAAAATAGCTTCCTTTTTTACCTAGACTAAAACCATAATTTAATGCTGCCAATGCTGTACCGCCATCGCCTTCTTTGGTAACGCCAAACTGTGTTTTAAATGTGCCGCTGTTAATATTTTTTTTCAATGCAAAATTCATTATACCCGCAATGGCATCGGAGCCATATTGTGCTGCAGCACCATCCCTTAAAATTTCCATACGTTCTACCGCTAATGATGGAATACTGTTTAAATCCGTTACTACCGTTCCTTTACCAACGGTAACATTATTATTAATGGCAGAAAACTGGTGCCTTCTTTTTCCATTTATCAACACCAAAGACTGGTCGGGAGACATTCCTCTTAAAGAAGCAGGGTCAGCAAAATTAGCTACACCATTAATACCATTTTTTGCAGAGTTAAAGGATGGGGAAGTAAACTGCGCCATTTGTCCCAAATCAGTTTGGCCGGTGTTTTCTAATTCTTTAGAGCTGATAACGTCTACCGGCACCGGACGGTTAACATCTGTACGGGGCTTGCCTCGGGAGCCAACAACCGTTATGTTTCCTATGTTGGCATCATTGGCTGTTAGCTTTACTGCGTAATTTTTTTCCGCACCTACCGTTATTTCATACGATAAATAGCCTACTGAAGAAATAAGCAGTACATCGCCAGGTTCTGCATTGATAGTAAACCTTCCCTCATTGTCTGTTATTACACCTTTCTTTTTTCCTTTAATGGAAACAGTGGCACCTGCAAGTTGGTCGTCTTTAGTACTGGTTATTGTGCCTGTTACAATCGGGCTTTGTGCCATTGCCTGTGGCATAAAGCAAATAGAGAACAGGCATAAAAATACTGTGTGGAATATTTTTTTCTTTTTAAGATTTGTCATGTAGCAAGTTTTAATTTGGTTTGAATTGAATTGACGGAGTGGAGTTAACTCAACGCATCGGCTTTAGAATAATACCCTAAAAAATAAGTTCATGGCGGGGGCTTGTTATAGCTTTTAAAAAGCCCGCCTATACGCTGGTAATATACAATCGTTCTTTTCATACTGCAATCGTTCATTGAAAATTATAATAGGCATTTGGTTTCCCGGGACTGATTCAAATAAATTTCAACATAAATATAGAGGGCAATTTTGCCAGAATCCTTAGCTGTATGCTTCCGAATTTGTACTGGATTAAAGCATCCCGTTTCTGAAATAAATTATATCTTTCGGAAAGTTTTGTGAATTTCCGAAATTTCAAAAAAGGTTGATTTTAAAAAGGTTATGAAACTTAAAGCTGGAAAAGAAGAAATTATTTACTTACTGCAAAAGGTGTTTGAGAAATATGAATCTGAAACAGGAGACCTTATTATACGCAATACAAACCGTAAAAATTACGAAGCTGTATCCAAAAAGCTTAGTGAAATTAGTAATGAGCTCCCAAATACAGCCGAAGCGCTGAACCATGATACTTACTCCCCCGACTATAATCCCAATAAATTAGATTACCCTTCCCGTAAATATGATATAACAGCCAGCCAGGTTAAAGATGCATCTTTAGGACTGGTGAATAATCCACGGCCTTTTTTGATTGACGCCTGTTATATTTATCTTTTCGGCATCGGCAGAAAAGGGTTTGAAAAAAATCCGGTTGATGAAGCCCTGATAAGAAACACGGATATAACCCCTGAAAAAGAACTTGATTATTTCAAGCAGGAACATGAACTTCTTAAAACACAAAATGCGGCATTAAAAGAGGAAAAAGCGGAACATCAAAAAAGTGCGGCCAGTGTTTTTAAAAGAAAGAAGAAAATACTCTTAACAGCGCTGTTTATTGCAATTGCCGCAATGTTGTTTTCAGTTTATAAATGGGTTGCAATAAAAAATGATTGGCAGAGAGTAAAAAAAGATTTGAACATTCTCCCTTACCAACCTACGCAGCTTGAGATCGATAGCCTGGAAGGTATTTGGCTTTGCTATACAGGGTCGCCGCAGGCAAGGGTTTCAGACCCTAACAGGTATCACATGGTTGTACCCAATGTGTTAGAGGTAAAATACAAAAATGGCTATTTCACTTTTACCAGGTACGGGGCAAATTTTGACCATTCAGGCTATATGCAGTATCAAGCACCCTGGCTTATTTCTATCCATTCATATGTAAAGAACAACGCCGATAGTGTGGAATCACCACGCCATTCCTTGATGCGGTTAGATAAGGAAAGTGCGCTTGTTCCGGTAATATCGGCTTCGTGGAGTTTTGATGTTGGTGACAGAAATAATATTATCGGCATACGGGAAGTTTATATTAAACAAGGCAAAGGCGGAACGCTTGAAGAAGTTATAAATACAATTGAAAATGCAAGTTGCAAATGCAAAATTATAAAGTGGCATCAGCATAATAATGTAAAGGTTTTCTACATAAGAAATGAGCTGCTTGATACTTTGCCCGATGAAGGATTAAAATCGCTGATAAATGAAAAGAGCATCTTACTACGGGTACCACAAGAGGGGTTAATTATTACCCATGATAGTATCAGTAAACAAAAATAGTTAGCTGATTGAGTTTTACAAACTGAACTACTACTGTATTCGTTTTACTTTTCATTCCAACCTGTCTTCTGTAAACTTTCCTTTTGTTGGGACTATTAATACCGGTTGCGCATCCGTAATATTCCAACTTCATTGGCCTAAATCCCGAAACTTCGGAACCACATCGACATTATACCGTAAAAGTTCGGACTAATTTAAATACATTTAGTATAATTTGTACAAGCCAATCCATAATTTCAGCAACTGCCAAAGACAAATATTTTCAAGATCACCTCTCAGGTTGCAGCCCCCAATGCTCTGGTGAACGCCACAGCGCAGACAATAACAGTTCCCGCATAAAAATAAATTCCTTGGGTAGCTTATCATACATGCGGGCAAAGAGTTCTTCATGGCTCAGCAATTCTGCTTTCCATGCTTCCCTGTCCACTTCCATTATTTCGCGGTATTGCTGTTTTGTAAATGCTAAATCTGTCCAATCCATATCACGGTAGCGTGGCACCCAGCCAATTGGGCTTTCAATTGCTGATGCGTTGCCATTCACCCTTTCTACGATCCATTTTAATACCCTCATATTTTCTTTAAATCCAGGCCATAAAAAATTCCCCTCTTTATCTTTTCTAAACCAGTTAACTCCAAAAATCCGTGGCGCATTAGACAGGTTGCGGCCTATCTGCAACCAATGATTAAAATATTCAGCCATGTGGTAACCACAAAAGGGCAACATTGCAAATGGGTCTCTTCTTACTTTGCCTTGTTCTCCAAAAGCAGCAGCCGTAGTTTCAGATCCCATTGTACTGGCAAGGTATACACCATAGTTCCAGTTGAAAGCCTGGTACACTAAAGGAATTGTGGAAGCTCTTCTGCCGCCAAAAACAAATGCACTGATGCGTACACCTTCAGGATTTTCCCATTCGCTATCTATAGATGGACATTGTGATGCAGGCGCTGTAAACCTTGAGTTGGGATGTGCAACAGGTTTGCCACTTGCGGGGTCATGTTGTATTCCCTGCCAGTTTAAAATATCAGCAGGTGGCTCATTTGTTAATCCCTCCCACCATACATCCCCGCCCGGTGTAACACCCACATTGGTAAATATGGAGTTGCTATGCATCGCAGCCATTGCATTGGGATTTGTTTTTTCATTTGTTCCGGGCGCCACGCCAAAATATCCATACTCCGGGTTGATGGCATACAGGTGGCCTTCCTTTCCTGGTTTTATCCAGGCTATGTCGTCACCAATGGTAGTTACCTTCCAACCCTTTATTGCAACCGGTGGTATCAGCATCGCAAAATTTGTTTTACCACATGCGGATGGAAAGGCTGCAGCTATATATGTTTTCTTTCCATGCGGGTCTTCTACTCCCAATATCAGCATGTGTTCTGCCAGCCAGCCCTGTTCTTTCCCCATTACAGATGCTATGCGCAATGCCAAACATTTTTTTCCCAGTAATGCATTACCACCATAACCCGAACCGTAAGACACAATGCTTCTTTCTTCAGGATAGTGAACGATATATTTTGTGGTGGGATTGCAGGGCCATTTACTATCTGGCTGGCCTTCTTCCAATGGTGCACCCGATGAGTGGAGGCATTTAATAAAATCTTCATCCCTGGCTAAAGCATTCAATGCCTTGTCACCAACCCTTGTCATGATGTGCATATTCACCACCACATATTCACTGTCCGTTATCTGCACACCTATTTTTGAAAGAGGAGAATGCAGCGGCCCCATGCAGTAAGGAATTACATACATCGTTCTTCCCTTCATGCTCCCACGCAGCAGACCTTTTAGTATGCCCTTCATTTCAGTTGGATCCATCCAGTTGTTGGTTGGGCCTGCATCTTCTTTACGCCTGCTGCAAATAAAAGTGCTGTCTTCTACTCTTGCCACATCACTTGCATCGCTGAAGCAGGCATAGCTGTTGGGCCATTTTTCTTCATTTAGTTTTATAAATGTTCCTTTATCTGACAACTGGTTACAGAGCAGGTCATATTCTTCTTTGCTGCCGTTGCACCAATAAATACTATCGGGATTGCAGAGGATAGTTACTTCATCTATCCAGTTTAATAATTTTATATTGTTTGTTACTGCTTTCAGTTGAAATGCTTCGATATTTTGTTCCATAATATTCATTTTAATCAATTTCGGGAATGTCTATTTGTTTTGTCGCATCTATCTTAAACCATAACAGGCCACTGCACATAACCAATATACCAATTAAAATAATTGGAAAGTTCCAGTCGCCGGTTTCAGCCACCAGGTAACCAAAACCTAGTGACATTAAAGTAGATCCAACCTGACCAAACATGTGCATGCTACCGGAAATAGAACCGGCATTTTTTCCTCCTATGTCTGCAGCTACTGTCCAGGAAACGGGTAAGGTGAAGTCTTTAAACAGAAGTCCTGCCGACAATAAAATAATACAGGTGGTATTATCTTTTACCAGGGCAGCACAAATAAGGCATATACCCGCAAGTAAAAGGCCTGTAACGGCTATGCTGCGCCGGCCTAATTTAATTCCAATTCTTTTACATAGATAATCAGTTGAAAACCCTCCCAGCAAACAACCCAATGCACCCAGGATAAATGGCAGCGCAATAAGTCCGGATTGTTTCATATCAAAGCCCCGACCCACACGCAGGTACTTGGGTAACCATGATAAATAAAAATAGGCGCCAAACATGTACAGGAAATACATCATCATCAATGCCCACAGATTCTTACTGCGTACCAGTTTTTTAAAAGAAAGTAGCTGGTGCGACTTTTTTACTTTACGGCTGCTTTCTATTTCTTCTACTTCTTCTCTGGTTATGCCGGGCATTTCGGAAGGATTTTCTCTAAAAAAAAGATACCATAGCAAGGCCCACAAAACACCAATCACTCCAAAACTATAAAAGACGGTACGCCATCCCCATGCTTCCATTATAGGCAGTATAACAACAGGTGCCAACGCCCCTCCCAGCCGGGTAAACATCCATACAAACGCTTGTGCCCTTGCCCGCTCAATGGCAGGAAACCATTTGGATATTGCAATGGAAATGTTAGGGAAGGCTCCGGCTTCACCGGCTGCAAAAATAAAACGCACGACCAGCAGTATGGTAAATGTACCAGACAGTCCTGTAAAAACGGTAAAAGCGCTCCACCATAAAACGATGAACAGCAATACCTTTTTTGCACCGAATTTATCTCCTAAAAATCCGGCAGGTATTTGAAAAATGCCATAGGCAATGGAGAAGACAGCATGCAGCCAGCCAAATTGCTTTTCATTAAGATCAAAACTATTACTGATACCATGTTCAGCAACGGAAGCCGCTGTTCTGTCTAAATAAGTTATAACGGCAAGCAAACAAAGAACCGCCAAAACCTGGTGCCGCTTTTTTATAAATACTTTTTTTGCAACAGGTGCTAATGGTTCTGCTGCTATTATCACATTTCCATGTGTATTTTGTACTGACATGCCAGAAATTTTATGCATAAAGAAGGCGTTAAAAAAATTGCTTACCGTCTTCCCATGCTGTGATGAATATCTTAAAAAACCAATGGTTACTTTATTAATTGAACAAAAGTTAAGAGGGAATAGACTCCTCGGGTATTTCTTCTTTTTTGTGCTTCGATTTTAATCGGAACGATAATATCAATCCTGTAAAAATTAAAAAGATGCCAACAAAGCTTTGCAGGCTATAAGTTTCATTGAAGAAAAAGTAACCGATGATAAGTGCATACACTACTTCCAGGTATCTTAAAGTAGCCAGGAAACTTACCTGGTTAGCGGTTTCCTGTATTGCGCCCGTAAAAAATAGCTGTGCTGCAAAACCAACCACACCAATAATAAGAAACCAACCACAATCACATAAATCCGGATTTACCCAGTAAGGAACAACTGCAATTCCACCTGCCAGTGCAGCTACCAACATGAAATAATGCTGAATAACCAGGATGTGGTCATCGTCACTGATTTTACGGATAATGATATACAATAACCCGCCGGAAATTGCTGAAATTAAACCAATACACAAATCGAAAAGACCAATGCGGGTATCGAAGCCCTTTAGTAATACAATCCCGGCAAATGAAATTAAAAAGAACAGCCATTGAACGGGTTTTATTTTTTCTTTTAAAAGCAATACTGCAAAGATGGCTGTGAAAATAGGAGACAAATATTTGAATGCAACTGAAGAACCAAAAGGAATCTTCGTTAGCACATAAAAAAACGAGAACATAGAAACAGAGCCAACAATGCCTCTGAAAATTAACAGCTTGCTTTTTTTCCCTATCAGCGAAACTCCCTGGTATAATAACACCGCGACACTCAAAACCCAGCCAATTACCGACCTGAAAAAAATATGCTGAAAGCTGTGAAATTTGGGCATATATTTTACAATCGATTGCATTGCCGTAAAACACAGGGTACTTAATATCATGTACTGAACACCTTTTGTAAAAATTGTTTTATTCATATATCTTTTTAATACCAACATATGTTCAATAATTTTTTATAAAAGGGCTTATGAAAGATCAACATAAAATGTGCTGTTGTTCCAGAATAAGTGGGTATAAACTTCTATAACAAAAGAAGGCGGTAAAATATCTAACCGCCTTCTCCTGCTGTGATGAAGATATTAGAAACTAATGCGTGCTGAAGTATAATAGTATGCACCCATAAATCCAAACTGCGAAGTGAAACGGGTATAAGGCGTTTGGCCGGATCCGGTTAATGCTACCAGTGCTATTTTATCGGGGTATATATTACCAATATTATTTGCACCAATGCTCAAACTAATTTTTGAACTTAAGTGCCCCGTTAAAGAAGCGTCTGTAATTATTTTCGCCCCAAATGTTTGATCCTGAGCGGGATTACTTTGCATTGCTGTTACTTCTCCAAACCGGGTGGCACGTATCAGCCCTTCTATTTTTTTATACCGGTAATTAGCAGATACAATTGCCTTGTTTCGTGGTTGGGCTACTTCAATAAGACCCAGCATTGCCCTGTCTATCAGTTTGCTGCCCACACTTGATAATTTAGCAGGGGTTCTAATGCTGTCTTTTAATTTTGTTTCGTTAAGCATTAAGGCTGCGCTCAAAGTTAATTCATGATCAGTACCAAATTTTTCATTGTATGTTGTCACCACATCCAGCCCTCTGGTACGGGTATCCAATGCATTGGAAAAAAACTGTACCAACGCATAACCTGATCCGGTGAACACTGGAGCTAATGCGGCCGATGTAGCATCCATCTGGGCTGATATTACAACCCTGTCCTTAATATCGATCTGGTATGCATCAACTGTGAGTAAAAACTTTTTGGATAATTGCACGGTGAAACCTGTATTAAAATCAAGAGAAGTTTCAGCTTTTAATTTATCTATGCCAACTGCCTGTACATATTTATTATCGTTTCTTAAATGACCAATCGGATACGCATCAAAAACATTATTGATAGTAAGCCATTGTGCATCTGCATTATTGCTGTAATAAAGCTGGTGCATAGAAGGTCCCCTGAAGCCACGGTTAACAGAACCACGCAACGAAAAATTGTTGCTTACTTTATACCGTGCAGAAAATTTACCGGATACGTTCGATCCAAAATCACTATAATTTTCAAACCGGAGTGCAGCGCTTAATAACAGTTTGTCGGTAATATCGCTTTCAGCATCTACATACACGCCGAAATTATTGCGCTTTCTTTTTACCGCATTTACATCTGCAAAACCTTCCCTGCCGCTGGCACCTACATCTGTATTTTGCAATGTTCCCTTTTTCCATGACGGGTCATCACCTTGTTTTATCTGGTATTGCTCCATCCTGAATTCACCACCCATCGAAAGATTAAATGACTTAAGGGCATTCAAAGATGTAAATGATTTTGAAAAATCAACATTGGTGCTGTTCTGGCTAAAAATCAAATTGCCTCCAAAAAAACTCGTGGGGGATGCATCACCGTAAGATGGATTGACAGTAGTGTTTGAATACAGATCAATATGGTTGCGGCCAAATGTATTGCTGAAATCCATATCCCATCCTCCGTTATTTTTTCTTTTGAAGCCCACAGTATTACTTATATCCTGCAGTGTTGCCGGAAACACAGGCGAATATCCATTCGGATATATATTCAGCACCCTTCTTTTTGCATTTACCGGCGGACGGAAAAATCCATAAGCCGTAACTTTTTTATGAGAGTACCCACCAAAAGAATACAATGCCCAGTTATGCTGCAGCGGCAATTCGGCATTATAAAAAACGACAGCGCTTGTATTTTTAGATAAGCCATATTTGGTGCCCGGTATGGAACGATCAAACTTCCTGGCGGCAATAATGGAATCATCTATCGTTTGATTACTGTTGTACACTCTTGCATTAAAGGCGCCAGACCTGTTAGTAGGATCGTTGTGATGAAGCTGAAAAGTGGTATTAAAAAATCCGCCCTTTCCGCCAAGTGGCAAACCAAAATTAAAACTTTGTTCATAGGTTTTTCCATCCCCTTCCTTCGTTAGGCCATAATGAGCATTATAGGTACCCCCTTTTGAATTTCTTTTAAGTTGCAGATTTACAATACCGGCAATAGCATCCGAACCGTATTGTGCAGCGGCGCCATCTCTCAAAATCTCTACACGGTCGATGGCGCCTGTTGGTATTACATTTAGATCAGTACCTACAGAGCCGCGGCCTACTACATTATTTACATTGAGTGCAGCCGACTGATGACGGCGTTTGCCATTTATCAGTACCAATGTCTGGTCGGGCCCAAGTCCACGCAAGGTGGCAGGGTCAACATATGAGGTAACATTGCTGATACCGTGTTTGGTTGAGTTGAAAGAAGGCGCTGAGAAATGAATCATTTGGCCTAACTCCGTCTGTCCTGTTTTTTGAATATCCTTGGCGGAAAATACATCTACAGGCACAGCACGCTCTACATCAGTACGCGGCTTTCCCCGTGAACCGATAACCGTAATGCTTCCCATGGTGGCATCGATGGTACTCAATTTTACGGTATAATTTGTTTCGTTTCCTATTGCTACATTGTAAGATACAAATCCCACTGAAGTAATGATCAAAACATTTCCAGGCTCGGCTTCAATAGAGAATTTCCCTTCATTATTTGTTGTCACAGCTCTTTTTTTTCCTTTCAGCGCAACTGTTGCTCCCGCAATCGGTTCACCAGTTTGCGCATCTGTTACAGTTCCTGTGATTGGGCTGGCCTCTTTTTCAAAGCCGGGTTGTAAGCCAAGCATTCTTATTGTATCGTTTTCAATCATATATAGCAACACCTGGTCGTTTATTACTTTATAACCTATGCTAAGGGATTTGAAAATTTCATCAAGCACATCCTTTAACTTTTTTTCGCTGGCCTTGATTGATATTTTTTGGGTGGAGTGAATAGAAGTAGAACTAAAAATAAATTCCACTTCTGTTTTTCTTTTTATTTCCGCAATAACATTTTTTATTTCTTCATTTTTTACATCCAGGGTGACCAGTTTGTTCAATATACCCTGTGCGTCTGTTTTTTTTGCAAAAGCAGCAAAAGTAAAAATGGCGGAAAGACAAATTTGGACGGTGATCAGTTTCATGCAAAGTGTAATTGCATACAGCAATCGATTTTTTTTCATAATTTCAATTCGTTTTTGTGTGAGTTATAAATGCAGGCAAAAACCTTCCCCCTTTGGGCGGGATGTAGCCGGCAATACTCGTAATATTGCCGGCTTTTTTAATTTAAAATAATTTATTTACGCGGACGAGGGGGTATATTTTTTCATACAGCAATTGTTTTAGCGTTTATTAAGAATAGTTAGTTACATCCTTTGCCTTTAATTAAAATCTTGGTTCCTTTTATTTCGTATTGATGATTGGTTGACCGGCAGATCAATTCCAGTTTATCATAAAGGGATTGCCGGCTGATATCTCCTGAAAACCGACAGAGATAAATATTTTCATTCTCCACCACCATATCGATCGCATATGTTTTTCCTATATTTTCCAATACTGTAGCAAGATCTGCATCGTCAAAAACAGATGACACAGGAACAGCAATATTATCACTGCCATCATGTACTACCGGTTCAGGATTGTCTACCAGTGAAGTTGTAAAATTCCCGTTGCCTGCATCGTATATAGCACTTTGATTCGGTGTAATAATGGCACCGTTACTTTGCTTTTGGTCCTTTAGGGTAACAGGGCCTTTGTCTTCAAAAACAGCCACCCTACCCGTTTTTACTGATACGATAATTTTGTTGGTGCTATTGTCAGGTTTAATAGTAAAACTAGTGCCTAATACCTGGGTTACTAAATTACCGCTATGAACTAAAAATGGTTTGGCAGGATTTTTTGCTACCTCAAAAAAAGCTTCTCCTTCCAAATATACTTCCCGCTTCTCCGCGGCAAATTGCTCTGGATAAGCCAGCTTGCCGGATGGCTTTAACGTTATAACGGTACCATCTTCCAATTGCACTTTTTTAACTGTCGCGGATGTATTTATTATTTCAGACAATTTTTTTTGTTGCTTACTTTGCTCATAAGCAGTTGATTTTTGTGGCGGTGAAAAAAGCCCGTACATGCCAAATGATATCCCCGTAATGATGGCAGCAGCAGCCACCCACCTGAAAATAATTTTTCGTATGGGGGTTTTAACTCCTATGGCAGGTTCTTTGGTAAGTTGAGCATCAGCTTCTATCTTATTCCACATTTCCTGTTCGATGGTCTCTAATTCAGCATCATTTAATTCGCTAATATTATTATTATAAAGCAGTTCATACCAATGGTCTATCAGGTCTTTTTCATCGTCATTGGCTGTACCGGCCACATATCTTTTTAATAATTGTTTAAAAGCATTCCTGTTCATCTGAATTATTTTTTTGGATGGTAAAAGATAAGACAGGCAGAAAGGGAAATACCCTAAACGGCAGGCAAACTATTTGGGGGGCTTACAATTGGCTGATGGCAGTAACAAAAAGGCCGCTCAACATAAATTCCTTTAAATTAATCCGGAGTACTTTTAAAGAGGAAGTAATGTGGTATTCAACCGCCTTCTCGGAGATATTTAAACGGGAAGCAATTTCTTTTATAGAAAGGTGTTCAAACCTGCTCATTTTAAAAACATCCCTTGTTTTGGCTGGCAGTTGCAGTAATGCTTTTTCAAAAGCCAGGTAAAGCTCATTGTATTGTATGGTGGCTTCGGTTTCTGAAGATTGGTGGCTGAAAGTTTCCCGGATATGCTGCTGGTATTTTTTTTGTACCAGCGTTGCTTCAATATAATTTATAACCTTGTTCTTTATGGCTGTTTGCAGGTAGTTTTTAAGGTTAACGATAGGAAGCGCATTTCGTTTTTCCCAAACATTTAAAAAAAGATTTTGCACCAGCTCTTTAGCTGGTTCCTTTGAACCAATGCGAGAGTAAGCAGAGATAAACAAGGGTTTCCAGTAGCGTATATAAATTTGCTTAAAAGCTGTTTCATCATCAGCTTTTAAAAGTTTAGTTAACATCTCATCAGAAAGAAGTTTGTAATCCATACAGCGGTTTGGCAACTGCTAATTTATAAAAAATAAATTGAACTTCGTCTGTTGCATGGCATGTTGTTTTCCAACATTTTTACTTATTGTTTTTATCGTCCTCACATTTTTATATCCTTCTTCATACACAAAGCCATTTCACAACATTTTGATGAATTTAAAGACTATTTCTACTTTAAAATATTGGATTAGATAAAAAATTTATTGTTTATTTACTTGCCAGGTGCTTCCCGGTGTTATTAAAACCCGGCAATTGGTACTTTAAATTTTAAAATAAAATAAAATGAATCAGTTAACAAAAACAATTCCCCTGTGCGCCGTTGTTCTTTTGTCCCGGCGGGGTTTTCACCGCACACGGTCGCAATTGTAAAATCTATACTGTGAAAATCCGACACAGCAGAGTAATAAATCCCTGCACCCGGTCTTTTTTATCTTGCTTTATCATTGGCAATAAAATTAAAACAAAGCAACAGTTTTTTCCATCTGCTTTGTCACCTTCACTTGTATTGAATGGATCCCTTTGTTTGAAATTACCCGTGCATATGAATCGTTCATAAATGGTTAGCTGTTTAAAAAAAACAATGCAATGCTGAGGTTGTTTCCTATGTAATAATGTTGTTGCAGTGAGCCTTTTGTGTAGTGCATTCAACGCCGGGACTTCACGGAAGTAATGAAGTTGTAGGGCAGCGAACTATTTTTTACAAGGAATATTATTAAAAGTCAACTCTCGTGCCTTCCAATATGTAGGCGGTATAATTCCTGTTTGATTCCACTTCTTCCCGACGACCATGTGAGCGGGCTGATCTTAATGGAATTTGTTTTCCGTTTGCACCCGCTACCTGGTCAATGGAGATGTCGGTACGTTTTCGTCCAATCGTCAATGTGCCACTTGCAAGAGCTCCTTCTCTTATAATTGTTACACCCTGGTATACCACATTCCGGGTAACAGCAAAGGCTACCCGTTGGTCACTTTTTTTCTTTTCATTCATATCAGGTAAGCCTTTCAGGAACAGGTTCACTTCCACGCCGGAACTGCTGATATACACATCTTTGTTTTCAGGAGTTTTTTCTACAACTTGTTCCTTTTCACTTTCCTCAACCGCTTTTTCGTTCGATTTCAGCGCCTCATTTTTTACGGGTTTCTTCGCTGTCTCTTTGCGGCTAGGTGATTGAGGTTTCTCGGTCACCTCATCTATTGGCACGAATACAATAGGCGTTTTATTTCCGGCTTCCGGCGTTTTAATGATCTCGTTTCCGCCTCCGGTCTCTATTGACGCCTTGTTTATTTCCGGTTCATTTTTATTAATCTTTTGTGCAGTATCGGTTTGTGCAATCAGCGCCTGTTGTTTGTTATTACTGTTGGTCAGGAACATCCCGCCCATAATAAGAAACAATAAAATACCTGCCGCCAGCATTGCAACTTTTTTGTTCTTTATAATTTTTTGCTTTAATAGTTGCAACGGCGTTGGCGGAACTAACACATCCTCCATCCTTGTTTCCATTACAACTGTTGGTGCTGGCTCCTGACGATATTGACTGGCTTCTCTTGTACGTGTATCTTTTATCGTTGGTGTAATTACCCTCAATACATTGGTATCAATTTCCCGGTAGCTGGGAAAAGCTGCCATCAGCGCCTGCTGAAAAGCTCTTGCATCCGCATAGCGGTTTGCAGGATTTTTATCCATTGCTTTCAGTACAATATCATTTAATTTTTTAGGTATAGAGGCGTTAAGCTTCTCCGGCGATATGACCCTCTTTTTTAGTATTGCCTGCATCAGGTTGAAGTCGGTATCGCTTTCAAAAGGAAGTTTACCGGATATCAATTCATATAAGGTAGTGCCCATTGAATAAATATCAGACGCTACGGAAGCATCCTTTCCTTCTATCAGTTCGGGAGCCATAAATTCAATTGTTCCCACAATCCTGTTTACCTGCGTCATCTTTTGCTCGCCTGCTACTTTGGCGATGCCAAAATCCATCAGCTTCAAAGTTCCGTCAGGAGTTATCATCAGGTTTGAAGGTTTTATATCCCGGTGGAAAATGTTTTTCTTATGAGCATGATGCAATCCTTCCAGGGCCTGTATAAACACAGGCACTACAAATTCTGCAGGTATGGTCCGGTATTTTTTTAGTAGCTCATCAAGACTAACTCCCTCCACATATTCCATCACCATAAAATGGTTATTGCCCTGTTCAATAAAATTATAGATTACGGCTATATTGGGATGTAAGAGACGGGCCAGCACCCTTGCTTCTTTTTTAAATCTTTCCAGAAATTGGGATTCTATCGTAAGCTGTGGATGAAGCATTTTTAACGCAACTTCCCTGCCCAGCATAGTGTCCGTTGCCTGGTACACATTTCCCATTCCCCCCTGGCCCAGGTGAGCATTTATTTCATAGCAATGTATACGTTCGCCTATCATGATTCAGTAATATTTATGTCTGCCGGAAGTTCCGCATCCCTTGTCATTTTTAGCAGTTCCGACTCTTTTGTTATTTTTAAAATTCGGACCGGTTTTTCTTCAGTACGCTCTGCCACCACAACTGTAATATTATCTTTGCCGCCTCTTTTTTTAGCTTCATTAATGAAATGATCTGCTGCGTCCTGCAACGAACCCGTGTCCAGCACCTGCGCCAATTCATCATCATCCAGGTAATCATACAATCCATCGGAACAAAGCAGCAGCCGGTCATTTTCGTCAAAACTTACCATACATTTTCCGGTGTCTACCCGAAGAGTTGGCTTGGTGCCCATCGCATTCGTTAAAATATTTCTTTGAGGATGGGTATCTGCCTGCTCGCTGCTGATATCGCCATTATTTACCAATTGTTGCACATAAGTATGGTCTTCCGTTAACCTTATGATTGATTTATTTTTATAGAGGTAGGCACGGCTATCACCGGAATGCGCAAAATAAATTGTGTTTGCCAAAACCACCAATGCAGTGGAGGTTGTACCCATCCCACGGTGTATTTCGCTTGCTGAAGCCCGCTCAAATATTTTCTTATTAGCTGTATTAAATGCAGCCGAAAGAATTTTTTCTTTGTTGGTTTCTTTAGTGGGTTTAAAGTATTCTTCGCTAATAATATCCACCGCCATTTTACTGGCCACTTCACCTGCCTGGTGCCCACCCATACCATCAGCAACAATAAGCAGGTAACCTTTTTCCCTCAATATTTGTTCATTGCCATTGCGGTAGAAAGATGCGGTGTCTTCATTATTAATCCTCACATTGCCAACATCGGTTTTTACCACCACATTTATACTAATGGGCGCTGCTGTGTCATATAACTCAGCCTTTTCTTCTCCGTTTACCTTATTTTTTTTCTTCCAAAACATTTATCAGTTATTAATTTTTTTCAAGATTATATTCAAAGGAACTTCGTCGTGGAGTTATTTGCACTTCCACTTTTTTGTCTTTATATCCCTCCGCATGTATCGTAAACTCAAATCGTTCACCATCCTTTCCCTCCACTGCACAAGGCAAGGGTTTTCGGGCGCCGTCGCTTAAAACAATTTCTGCATTTTCAATACCCGGCGTGTTAATCATTACTCTATTCTGAGGCGCTGCAATAATACTTTCCTTTTTTGCCGGGTCGTTATTTGTTTGTATCAATTCACCCTGTACTTCGTCTATATCTGCTCCACTATTTATAAAAATCAGTAAGCCCACGATGACTATGGCAGCCACTGCACCAACACGCAATAGCAATTTATTTGACGGAAGCTCAAAGTTTTTGTAGACGGGACCGTTCGTTTGTTTTGTTTCATCAAGCAAATTTTCTATGCCTGCCGCGGTAATGCGGTTTGATGTGTTTACAACCAGGCTTCTAATAATAATCGTTAACAGCTTTTGCGAAATGCCGGGTAATAATATTGCAGGATTTGTATAACTGCCTTTTTTGATCTTTGCCTGCAATGCCGCCTGGTTGGAAGATTCAAATGGCATATAGCCAGTAAGCAATTGATAAGTCATTACAGCCAGCGCCCACACATCTGATTTTATTTCTGCCTGCTGCTGAAACTGCTCAGGGGCAAGATATTCAGTAGTACCAATTACAAATCCAACCTGGGTAAGTTTAGGAGAATATTTATGCTTTGCTATTCCAAAGTCAAGCATCTTCACCGTACCATCGGATTGTACTTTAAAATTCTGTGGTTTAACATCACGGTGCATGATTCCTTTCTTGTGCAGGTACACAAGCGCCGAAACTATTTGCCGCACAATGTTCTCTGTTTCTTCGTTTGATAATTTTCCTTTTCGGTAAAGCAGTGCATCAAGGCATTCACCTTCCACATACTCCATTACTATGCAATGCTTTTCGCCGCAGGATGTATATTCATAAAGCCTGGCAATATTAGGATGGTTGACCGAAGACTGTATGTAGGCCTCATTTTTAAACCGGTCCGCAAAGCTTGCCTGGTGTAATATTTTAACAGCAGCGAGCCTGTTCAATGAACTGTTATATGCCTTATACACTTCGCCCATACCGCCTGACCCAATGCGTTCGGCCAGGCGGTATCCGGCAACTTCAATACCCTGTTCGTAAGCGGGACTCATTATTTAGTTGTTGGGCGATGTTAAACAATTTTAATTCTGTGCGGCTAATATCCGGTGTTCGGTCAGTTGTTCACTTTTTTTCTTCCCATCAATTCCAACCCGTATTTTATAGGTATGGCAAATGATATTTGTGTGCCCCGTGCATCAGATGTTCCGGCATAATAAATACCGATCACGTTGCCTTCATCATCAAACAAGGGCCCACCGCTATTGCCTGAACCAGTAGCGTTAATGGTAAGCTGATACGAATCGCCAAATGTGCTATAAGTATTGTTATTATCTGACGAAGCAGGGATGATCCTTCCAACATTTCCGGTAGTGACTGTTGGGGTAGGTATGGTAGTAAACTGGCTGTTGGGCTTGAACGGATCATTTGATTTGCGTACCACGTATTGATCGGGAGCTACACCGGGATATCCCATTACAGTAACGGTTTGCCCCGGCTTTACATTATCATAGTTGTCCTTCATATTCACTTTCGATAAAGATTCCGGCAGGTCAACTTTTATCATTGCCACATCGTGATTATCAGATGGGGTTGCAGATTGTACAGGGCGGCGAAGAGAAGTATTTGCAAAGATCACATTCATGTAGGTGTTCCGGCCCTTTATAGATCCTGCACTTACCGGCGATCCGCCGATCATTGTTGCCTCGGAAGGAACAAAGCCAAATACATGCTGCGCCTCTATCGCAACTCCTTCAGCGATCTGTTCTTTACCACCAACAACTTGTATCAGCACGCCGGGAAATGCATACTGACCAAAGCTGTACCTCGTATTCCAGTTGGTAGCTACATGGCGATTGGTAAGAATAAAACCATCTTCAGATACTACAAAGCCGGATCCGGTAGCCCCTGCAAAGCCCATTGGTGTGCCAATCGGCACATTTTTCTTTACATCCAGGTAAGGTTCATACCCACCATTGCTGTTCTGTATATACATTGCAGTATAACGGACTAACCCATCTTTGCCCTTTGTTGCAAGATATTTATGCCAAAGCTCATCGCTCGTATTTGCATCAAACAATTGCCAGCCAAATTCTATCTGCACCACTTTATCCAGGTTTTCTTTGGCGATCATTTCGGGAGATCTTTTATTCATGGCCGCAGTATCCTTTATAATATTGTTTACCACTTTAGTTTCGCCCTTGGCAAATATTTTATCTTTAAACACAAACCCCAATCCAATCAGCACAAGAATAAGTCCTCCTAAAACGATGGCCATTTTACCGGATGATTTTTTTCTTTCGTTTACCAGCATCCGCTCTACTGTTTGTTTTCCCAGGCCCACCTTTACAGGTTCTGACACAGGTGAAACTTCTGTATGAATAGCTGAAATGGTCGTTGGCTTTATTGAGGTTGGTATTTCAATAACCCTTGTTGCCGACATCAGGTTTTGAGGTCGTGGGTACACATCGAAAGTAAAAACAGGGCCATTCATGCCAAGTTGCACCTGGTCTCCAACTTCGAGTGGCACTGTGCTTTTTACCCTGTCCTTATTTACAAAAATTCCATTACGGCTGTTATTATCAGTAATGGTAAATTTTGGAGGGTCAGCGCTTAGTTGTTCAATTTTTCCATGTTCCCGGCTTACGATAATGTCCTGCTCCGGGTCAAATTGAATATCACTGCCCGAAGTACGGCCAATGGTTAGCGCCGGTTTGTTGAAATCAAATTCTTCCACTTGGTTGATCTTGCTACCTGCGGTGTGCTTGATAACATATTTTTCAATGTTGCTGCTCATGGTTTGAGTTTTGGTTTAGTAAATGTTTTATTATTTATTTGAAGAAGCCGTTCCATACTATCTGCCGGGCCGGGGTAAATTAGTTCCTTGTTTTTTGAAAAGGATATAAAGTATTAGCCAGCAATGAACAAGTGGGGGCAGGTGGAAAATTCCTGTATTTCGTAGGTATAGACAATGAGGCAATGTTCAAATCAAACCGGGTTTCAATCAACCTTTGCCTGGCAGAAACATCATAACCGGCACTGAAATATAGAAAAAATATTTAACTATCCGTTTTTTTCTTTGAGAATCTTTTAAAATTCTATTTGAGTTACCTGCATCTGTGCGTTAGCCAGGTTATCACAGTTTGTTTTTTGACATTAGACAACTGTTGGGGAGTGTAAAGCAGATTGTGTAAACAGTTTAGAGGTATAAACATAGCAATTGTTTTTCCACCTGCTTTATCCCTTTCACTTGTATTGAATGGATCCTCTTGTGAAATTACCCGTGCATATGATATCGTTTATAAATGGTTTGCTGTTTTAAAAAACAATGCAATGCTGAGGTTGTTAGCTATGTAAAAATACCAAACCACTTAGCGCCTATTCGGTTGTTGGAGTGAGGGCTTTTAGTTGTGTAGTGCATTCAACGTCGGGGTTTCACGAAAGAGCTTTATATTTTTAAGTGTATGCGGTTGAAAACTCCGACAGAATATAAGGTTGGAATTTAATAAAAACATTCGGTTATATGTGTTGGCGGAAACTTAAGATGACCTCTATGAAAAAAATACTTCTATCAATAATTAGCTCAATAATCTTGTCAATATTTTGTTTGGGGCAAACAGTTATTGAAGCTGCACATGAAAGCCTCGACAGCTTGAATAAAATTTATACAATTTTTGATAAAGAAGCCAAATTTCCTGGAGATTCTGAGGCCTGGAGAAAATTTATTCAAAAAAATCTTAAAATTAATCTTCCATTAAAAAATGGAGCCCCCGATGGGACATACCAAGTTTTCGTAAGATTTATTGTGGGCATTGATGGAAAAATTAGCGATTTCTATGCCGAAACATCCTTTGGTTATGGAATGGAAGATGAAGTCATTAGAATGATTAAAAAATGTCCGAATTGGGAGCCAGCACTTAGATACGGCAGGAAAGTTAATTCAATTAAACGGCAGCGTATTTCATTTGTCTATGCGACCAAATAATAGGGATTCCGCTAAACATTTCGTCCCGGTGGGTTTTCACCGCATACGGTCGCAAATAGAAAATAGTATCATAAAACACCCGCCTCCAAAGCCTCCTCTTTTATTTCTTTGGAAGATAAAGTGTGCGCTTCAATTTTATTTTTTGATGTCCCGGATTCTGTTACACAGATCTTCCATAAATAATATCCTCCCGAAAGATTAAAAACATGAAACCCGTTTTGTACCAAAATGCGCTGCGCAAGATATCCTCTTAACCCTCCTGTACAATAAATATAAATGGTGTTACTTTTGGAAATTTCATCCAGCCTGCTTCTTAATTCGTCTAATGGTATGTTGATTGCTTCCGCTATCTTACCGCTATCATATTCATCTTTGTTGCGAACATCCAGCAACACATCTTCCGGCTTTATTTTTTCGAATTCATTCCAGTAAAAAACTTTTAATCTTTCCAGTAAAATATTTTCCGCTACAAAGCCGGCCATATTCACCGGGTCTTTTGCTGAAGAATAAGGAGGTGCATATCCATGTTCAAACTCAACCAGCTCATAGATGGTTTTATTTTCTTTGATAAAAGACGATAATATATCCAGCCGCTTATCAACTCCATCATAGCCAGCCAGCTGGGCACTTAATAAACGTCCGTCAATGGGCGAGAATGCAATTTGGATGGTCATCTGTTTCGCATCGGGATAATAGGCCGCATGTGAACCGTTATGGGTAGTGGATACGATATGATCGATGTGCGCTGCTTTTAAATGTTTGGAAGGGGTGCCAGCAGTTCCAACGGTCATGTCAAAAACCTTTACAATGGCTGTGTTGATAGATCCCTTGTATTGCTGAACATTTCCTGACACAATATTATTGGCGCAGATCCGGCCCTGTTTATTTGCAGGCCCTGCCAGGTAGGTTACCATTGACTGACCGGTAATTGGATTTTCAAATTCAATGGCATCCCCTACCGCATAAATATCCGAATCAGATGTTTGCAGGTATTCATTTACCCAAATGCCTTTGCCAGCACCAATCTTCAGCCCCGCCTGGATTGCCAGCCTGGTATCCGGACGAACACCGATGGAAAGCAAAACCATATCTGTATTCACTATATCTCCATCCTTCAAAGAAACGTTTAGCTGGTTGCCATTTCTTGTGAAGCCCGTTGCAGCACTGTTCAAAATGAGATTGACTCCTTTGGAGCGAACATGCTGCTGAACAATTGCTGCTATTGGAAAATCGGCAGGCGCCAAAATCTGGCTTCCCATCTCGATCATTGTAACATCAATGCCAAGATCGGTAAAGTTCTCGGCCATTTCCAGGCCGATAAATCCTGCTCCGATAACCACAGCCCGTGTAACATGGTTGTGTTTGATATAGCTTTTAATATAATCCGTATCATTCACATTTCTCAAAGTAAAGATGCCTTCACTGTTGATGCCCGGTAATGGCGGCCGCAATGGTTCTGCGCCGGGCGATAGAATTAATTTATCATAGCTTTCCTCGTATGCTTCGCCGGTTGCCTGCATCACAGCAGCGACGGTTTTTTTTACCGAATCAATCTTAGTTACCTCAGTCGATATTCTTACATCAATATTAAAGCGCTCCTTAAAGGAAGCCGATGTTTGTACAAAAAGTTTATTTCTGTCTTTTATTACATCTCCAATATAATAGGGGAGACCGCAATTTGCGTAAGATATGTATTCGCCTTTTTCAAAAAGAATGATCGTTGCATGCTCATCCAATCTTCTTAACCTTGCTGCGGTGCTGGCGCCCCCTGCAACTGCGCCTATTATGATGTATTTCATAAATATTATTTTCAGATAAAAATGTTCTTTATTGATGATGTCAAAAGTAGGGTTTCCGGAAACGTTTAAATGTAACATTAGTCATGTTCACAGCCTGCATTAATTGCTTTTAGCATCCAAAAAAATATACAAGGATAGCACCTTAAAAAGGCGCACAGGGTAACATTTGTAACACTTCACGTCGATAGAATGATTCGGTAAAACAATCATTTCGCATGCTGATAACCGTCATAGTGAAGGCATATTCCCATCATTAGAAACGGGGCAATACAGATCGAATTTTACGTTTTCATAACTAAGCATCCAAAAAATAAGCACATGAAAAATCTTGTTATACTCGGCGCTGGTACTGGCGGTACAATGATGGCAAATCATTTACATACTCTATTAAAACAACCCGAATGGCAGATCAATATTATTGATGAGCGTGAAGAACATCATTATCAACCCGGTTATCTTTTCCTGCCATTTGATATTTACTCACCGAAACAGATCATTAAAAAAATTGAAGACTTTATACCGAAGGACGTAAAACTGATCAAACAAAAGATCGGCTCCATATTGCCGAAAGAAAATAAAATTCAACTGGCCAATGGTGAAGTACTACCCTATGATCTGTTGATCGTCGCCACGGGAACCAAAATTGCACCGGAAGAAACAGAGGGGATGCAGGGAGCCCAATGGCAAAAATCTGTATTTGATTTTTACAGCTTTGAAGGTGCATTGGCTTTGAGAAATAAATTAAGAGATTGGCAGGGAGGTAAACTGGTGGTGCATATCACTGAGATGCCTATCAAATGCCCGGTTGCTCCTTTAGAGTTTGCATTTTTAGCAGATTCATTTTTCGGGGACAAACACATGCGGGATAAAGTGGAGATAACCTATGTAACTCCCCTGAGCGGACCATTTACAAAACCAAAATGTACAAAAGCACTTGCTTATTTATTGGAAGAGAAGAATATCAATATTGAATGCGATTTTGCTATTGAACGGATCGATAATGAGATGAAAACCATGGTAGGATATGATGGCAGAACAATTCCGTTTGATCTGCTCGTAACCGTACCCACTAATAAAGGCGATGCATTAATAGAACGATCCGGGATGGGAGATGATTTGAATTATGTACCAACGCACAAAGCCACCCTTCAGTCGAGAGATTATGCAAACATTTTTGTAATCGGTGATGCGAGTAATATACCGGCTTCAAAAGCTGGCTCTGTTGCGCACTTTGCCGCGGAGATACTAGCCGAAAATATATTGCTCTATGTGAATGGAGAACCCTTGAAGGAAGCATTCGACGGACATGCGAATTGTTTTATTGAAACCGGCCATGGCAAGGCACTTCTCATCGATTTTAATTATATGCAGGAGCCGGTGAAAGGAACGTTCCCATTCGCCCATATCGGGCCCTTGAGCCTGCTAAAAGAAAGCAGGATGAATCATATAGGTAAGCTTGCGTTCAGGTGGATTTATTGGAACGTGCTGCTGAAAGGTACGCATATACCATTTGTGTCGGCAACGATGTCTGAAAGCGGTAAAATTTACAACTAATCTAATGTTAAGCGTGAATGGTGAATGGTCAATAATTCACGATTGACCATTCAACATTCACGAACCAAACCATCACTTTACACTTAACAAAACATTTAATTATTAACCACTAATACAATAAATCATGGAAACGATCATTGCGGGTAAAAACATTACCGTTAACGAAGAAGGGTATTTAACAGATGTTCATCAATGGGATGAAAAGGTAGGCGAAGCGATCGCTGCAGATGCCAATATCACACTAACTCCCCGCCATTGGGAAGTGATAAAATACCTGCAAAAAGAAAATGCGAACCTGGTAGCGCTAACAATCAGGCGTATTGGCAAAAGCAACCTGGTAGATATTAAAGAGTTCTACCAGTTATTTCCGTTGGCACCATTAAAAACCGCTACAAAAATTGCCGGTATTCCAAAACCCGCCGGTTGTATTTAACCACAAAAAATAATGCCATGAACGATCATAAGGACACAATTAAAAAGATGATGATCATCTTATCAAAAGGAACGCTGGAAAATGTATATGCGGCTTTTGTGCTTGCCAACGGAGCCCGAATGGAAGGCATAGAAGCAGAAATGTTCTTTACTTTTTTTGGATTGGAAGCCATTCATAAAAAAAGACTTGGAAGCTTGCATGTTGCCACCGTAGGAAATCCATCCATGCATATGCCTACGATGTTGGGCGGCCTGCCTGGCATGGAAGCACTGGCCTCGCACATGATGAAAAAAGAAATGGAAAAAATTGATATGCCGGATATTCCTGAATTCTTAGAAATATTAACTGCTTCGGGAGTAAAATTGTGGGCTTGTAAATTAGCGATGGAGATGTTCCATTTTAAAAAGGAAGACTTGTTTGAAGGAGTGGATGCAGTAATTACGGTGGGTGATTTTTACAAAAAAAGCGCCGGAGAAGGTGTACATATGTTATTTATATAAGGTGCTGGCAAGTATAATCATTTGTAAATGCTTCTATGAAAATACCGCGGGTAGGGTTTGCAGACAACTTGGTTTAAAAACCTGATGGCAATAAGCAGCCGGGTGTATCAGCATAGATTATAAAAAAGCGGCAACGATACTGCTTTTTGTATGTAACGTTTGTTACTCAAAACAAAGGCACATTGGTTTTATTTTTGCGTCAGCAGTAAACCAGGCTTAACAGCCGACAGGACATAATAAACATTCGTCAATTCATGAAACAATCAATTTTTCGCAATTGGAATTTTATGCGGCTTTTCAGGCTTGCTATGGGTATTGCCATTGTTGTGCAATCCGTAATCACTCATCAATGGATAATGGGCATTGTTGGCGTGTTATTTACATGTATGCCCATATTTAATATCGGGTGCTGTGGCACAGGCGGATGTGCTATACCCGTCGCAAAGAAATCTGCACCAGTTAAAGATATTTCTTATGAAGAAGTGGCTTAATAATAATAAACTGTACCTCACAGGAGCCTTGATGGGAGCCATTGCAGGGTATCTGTACTGGCAACAGGTGGGGTGTGCATCCGGCACCTTCATGATTACTTCCAAACCATTGAACAGTACCGTTTATGGAGGGTTGCTGGGTGTCTTGTTGTTGGGCTTGTTTAAAAAAGACGACAAGCAGCGGCTCAAAAATGAAAAGTCGCAGGAATGATTTCTTCAATCAGGCAACTATAAAAGCCTGCAGCAAACAACAGTATTCCCGGAACAAAAATAATTACCTATAAAATAAAAAAATGAACATTTTCAAACAGTTGTTTGGCAACGCACCAACCGCTGATTTATCGACTCTCGTTAAAGCCGGTGCCTTTTTAGTAGATGTGAGAACACCCGGAGAGTTTGCCGGGGATCACGTGAAAGGGTCTGTTAATATCCCCCTGGATACGGTGCAGGCACAATTGGTAAAGTTTAAAAATAAAAAGAACATCATTGTATTTTGCCGTAGCGGCGGCAGAAGCAGCCAGGCAAAATCTATCCTGGAACAGAATGGATTCAGCAATGTAGTAAATGGTGGTACCTGGATGAATGTAAACCACTTTGTAAAATAATTCAGGTGCTTACTCACTGCTGATCATGGCCAATTCGCACCGGGGTGTCGGCAACCAAAGATAGATTCCTCTTAACTTGCGTTTAATAAGTATTTTTAAAGGACATGAATAGTATTACCATTTTCGATTCAATTTTCGAGCCTGCTTTGATAAAAGAAATGCAACAGTTTGGCGAAATAAAGCAATTTAAAGAAGGCGATATTATAATGGAGTATGGCAAGTATATCCGCATGATGCCGATCATTATCAACGGCACCGTTAAAGTATTGCGCATGGATGAAAATAATAAAGAAATATTGTTGTATTATCTCTCCAGTAATGAAAGTTGCTCCATGGCATATAGCTGCTGTGTAGAAGCTAAAAAAAGCGAAGTAAAAGCGATTGCTGAGGATGATGTTGAATTAATTGCCATACCGCACGTGAAATTAGATGAATGGCTTTGCAAATACCCCGGTTGGAAAAATTATATCATGCGTAGTTTCAACGAGCGCTTTCTTGAATTGTTGAAATCTATCGAAAGCATTGCCTTTCATAAATTGGATGAACGCCTTGTTACTTATCTCAAAGAAAAAAGCAGGCTCTCCCGTTCAACCGTTATCAAAGCATCTCATTATCTTATCGCAGATGAATTGGCTACATCAAGAGTGGTAATATCGCGTTTGCTAAAACAGTTAGAAAATGACGGTAAGATATTGATGTACAGGAATGAGATAAAATTGATGAAGCCATTTAATTAATTGTAAACTAACACCGTAGAACCCGGACGCAGAAGAGTATTCAAATCCTGCACCCGATCTTTTTACATTTAGCGTTATCATAAGACAATAAAATTATAACACAGCAATAGTTTTTCCACCTGCGTTGTCACCTTCACTTGTATGAATGGATACCTTGTTTGAAATTACCCTTGCGTATGATATGGTTTATAAATGGGTGGATGTTTTAAAAAAACAATGCAATGCTGAGGTTGTTCTTATGTAATAATCCCAAACCACTTAGCGCCTGTTGGGTTGTTGGAGTAAGGGCTTATAGTCAAATCAAATCACATTTTTAAGGAGGTGGTCGTTTATTAAAACAGTCACTCAATTACAACAATTATCCAGATGTTCTTGTAATTTTCGTGCAAGTTCCCTGCCACCATGCTCCTGATCAAACATGGTAGAATGCTCTCCTTCAATTTCATAAAATGTTGCTTGTCTAACGTATGATTTCCATCTGTCTTTAACACTATCATTTAAAATAGACTTTCTATAATTTATGTTTTTATCCTTATCGGAAAAATAATAATGATCTTTTGCATAAAATACTATTATGTCATTATTGTAAGGTGTTAGCACATAATTACTATAAGCAGTTTTAAACGCATTTCCCAATTCAGCATAAATTTCTAATTCACCGTTCTTTTTCTTATTGGCCTCGTTAGGAATAACATTCCTAATAAAGCTCTTTATGGAATTTATTTTGTATTTAATGGCATGCTTGGTGTGCTTCCTTAACAAAAATGTCTCAAATTGCGTTTTAATAAAAATTCTTAAAAAGAACTGTGTTACTATATTAGATTTATAATTCAAACTCATAAGCGCTAATGGTTGGCACTTTTCTCCATTTGCTTCATCAATAATTGTATCAAACATTACTAACAGGCTTACCTTTTTACCTTTTGCCTGCATTTGTTTTGACATTTCAAATGCAACAATCCCCCCAATACAATGGCCTGACAATGCGTATGGGCCATTTGGATTGTGCAATAATATTTCAGCAACGTACCTCGCTGCTATCCCTGTTATTTCATTCGGAAACTCTGCCAAATCTTTTACATCTGAGGGTTGTTGTAATACATATACAGGTTGATTGGCATCTAAGAGTTCAATAAACTTTTTGAATTTAAACACCGTTCCTCCGCCACCGCAAATAATGTATAAAGGCATTTTACTACCTCCAATCCTGGCAGGTATAAGATATTTGAAATCATTGCTGGACTGTAATACTTTTTTTGATGGATTTTGAGCATATTCATTCAGATTCGGTCCACCCATCGCGCCTGCTGCTGATTGGCCTATTATGGCTCTTGAAAGCTTTTCAATGGTTTGGTAAAGGAATAAATCTTTAGATTGTATGGGATAGCCCAGGCGTTTGGCCCGGCTAACTATTTGTATTGATTTAATGGAGTCACCCCCAAGTTCAAAAAAGTTATGATGAATGCCTACCTGGTCTACTTTAAGCACATCCTGCCAAATTATACTTAACTTTTTCTCCACTTCATTATGCGGAGCTTTATACTGCTGGTGTAAAGCTTCATTGGCACTTACATCAGGTAAAGCCTTTCGGTCGATCTTGCCATTCGAAGTTAAAGGCAATTGTTTAAGTTCTATCCACAAGCCTGGTATCATATATTGAGGCAACTTGCTGCTTAAATAATGTATAAGTGCTTCCCGATCCAATTCACCTTCCTGGGGCACTATATAACCCACTAACTGTTTGCCATCTACATTCTGCTGATGGGCCAGCACTAAAGCCTGGTTTACTTGCTCACATTGCCTCAGCACATTTTCAACCTCTCCTAACTCAATACGATAACCCCGTATTTTCACCTGATTATCCGCACGTCCTATAAATTCTATGTTGCCTTCGGGTAGCCACCTTCCCAAATCTCCGGTTTTATACATCCTGGCCCCGTCTTCACTGCTAAAAGGATTGGCAACAAACTTCTGTTTGCTAAGTTCCTCATTATTCAAGTAGCCTCTTGCCAGGCCATCCCCTGCAATACATATCTCTCCTGCTACCCCTATTGGGTTTATTCCACCTTCCTTCCCTACAATATAAATGCTCGTATTGTTTATTGGGGCACCAATAGTTACTTTGTTGGGGTTTTCTATTTTTGCAACGGTTGCCCACACTGTATATTCTGTTGGTCCATACTCATTATAAAGCAAAATATTATTTGTTTCAGTAAAATGCCGGGTTACCAGTTGCTCATCAAGGTCTTCGCCTCCTAAAATTACTTTTGACAGCAGTGAATCCTCCACTATTCTCTCTTCCAACAAAAGCCGATAGTAAGATGGAACACAAAAAATTGTGTCAACATTTTTTAAAATACCCCTGACAGCATTTGCGTCTTTTATATGTTGGTTTTCACACAAGACCAAACTACCGCCTGTTATTAATGTACCAAAGATTACAGCGACAGATGAATCAAATGAAAAAGATGGTATTAAAAACACTGACCCAAAACTTTGGTAATAGGATTTTCTTGCTAATGTTGATGCCGCCAGGCCCTTGTGTTCGATCATTACCCCTTTGGGTGTACCGGTTGAACCGGAGGTATAAATGATATAAGCCAGATGTTCCGGAGAAGGGGATGTAAGGAGATTGTCTTTCTTATGATGGCTGATATTGCTCCAGTTGGTATCTAACTCAACCACCTCCCTGTTTTCATGGAAAGGCAGCCTGGAGCGGCCCGCTTTACTGCTGACTACAATGGAAGCGCCGGTATCCAGCAGCATATAATTAATTCTTTCCTGTGGATAATCAGGATCAAGTGGTACATAGGCTGCGCCGGCTTTCAAAATACCCATAATACCCACTATCATTTCTATCGAACGCTCTATGCAGACCGGTATTAACACCTCTTCTTTAACCCCTTTGCTTGTAAGATAATGGGCTAACTGATTGGATTGCTCATTAAGTTCCTTGTAGCTTAGGTGCTGATCCTTAAACACCAGGGCAATATCATTTGGGGTGCTTTCAGCCTGCCGTTCAAATAAATTTACAATACTCTGCTTTCTGTGATAAGCTACGGCTTTGCCTTCAAACTCATTCAGCAACTGCTGCTCTTTCGGGGGAACAATCTTAATGTTTCCAATATTTGTATCAAGTGCAGCAGGAAACTGCTCTAATATAAAAATTATCCGCTGAGCCAGTAGCTCTATTTCTTCAGTTGTAAAATGTTCATAGCTATAGTGAAGTGCCAACTCTAAAGGCTGTTGGTTGCCATAATCTCTCCAAACTACCTGCAAGGGAAGTTTTTCGTACTCGCTTTGAAGCCATTGTATTGTTGGGTGTATCCCTGCGCCAAAATCTAAATCAAAATTAAAGGGAACATTATTTATAATTACATCATACAAAAAACTATCCGATGCATTTATTTTAAGCGACTTCACTAAATCAATGATCAAATAATTTTGATGAGGATAATCAGCTTTTCTCGAACCCGCAATGTTTTTTAATAAGTCTTTTAATTTGATCTTCTCATCATAAACACTTTTAAAAGGCAACACACCTGAAAACATACCTACAATATTTTGAAGTGCATCACCCAACCCCCTTTTATGTACAGGTATCCCAAAAATAATTTCTTGTTGGGCTGAAATTTTTCCAAAATAAATGAGCAGCGCAGCAATCGTTAACTGATGTAAATTTGATTTTGTTACAAGGAGTACCTCATCAAGAATAATCTTTTGCTCCCTGCTTATATTAAGATAATAATTACCAGTTTTCATAACCAGCTTTGTTGCAATGCTGGTGTTTTTTCTAAGTAAGGTATCCGGCTTTTCCCCTATTTTGTCTTTCCAATAGTTGCCATCTAATGCATAACTTACTGACGTGCGATATTGAGATGACTTTATTGCCTCGTCTTTAAAAGAAGGATAAGTAAATGTAAAATTATTACCCTCAACCAAAGATTTGTACTTACGTGCTATATAATTTACCCATACAGTAAGCCCAAATGCATCGGTTACAATATGGTGGTACCTAAAGAAAAACCAATGTTCATCGTTGGAAATTTTTATTAAAACATGTTCAAAAAGCAGGCTTTCTTTTTGGAGTATAAAAGGAACATTAAACTGGTTTTGCATCCAACTTTGAGCCTCCTTCTCCGGGCTATCCCGGTTGCTGAAATCCATATCCACCATTTCCAGTCTCTCATAATAATCATCGAAATAACAAATCCCGTCTGCATCATCCCAATCAAACCTCATTTTGAAAGCATCAAATTCTCCCGGAGAGGAATTAACAGCTTCATGAAATTTTTGCTTACTTAAATGGCCTTGTAGTTTAATATAAAGTCCAATATTATAATGGGGTTTGTCAATATCTATTAGTTGGTCTATGAATATGTCATACTGTGCGGGGTGTAAAGGGAAGCGGATACTAGTCATATTCTTTTTCTTTTTGGCACAGTTCAATGCCATTCGAAAATAGAGATTTTTAAACATAGTCGAAACGATTTTTATCATCTATTGTTGTATGCGTCAAAATAAATAAAGCATTGGCATTGCTTGTTTAAAAAAGTTTGGAAATATTTGATGACAGAGACATATGTTTGGTAGTAAAAGAAGATTGCGCAAACAATTATACTTTCACGTTTTTTTGCGGCAATACGGAAGGCTTTAGGGTTTTGATGAATTAGTGTGGTGAAGCTGGTTGGAAGTACCAATATTTATCATAACAGCCGGTGCATATTGTAAGTCGGTGAAGATATTGAAGCATTCCTGAAATAACGGTAAATTGGCTTTACGAAGGTTTTACATAGAAGCCGACTTTCGCTGAAATGCGTGAATGTATTGAAAGTTAACCCAGCTATTTTTTAAAGCAAGTTGGGATTTAGTAAAAGCATTCGTTTATTTTTGAATTGCCCGCTAACTAAGCGGAGAGTTCAATAATTTAAAACCAAATTAAAAATGATCGAGCTGAAAATAGTTAAAGAACAATATGAGTGAATGCCTGACTATGAACTAATTCGTTTTGCAAAGAATGAATCTCAGCATTCGACAATGGAATCATTTCATTTGCTGAAATCGGAATTTGAGTCCAGAAACCTTGACATCGGAGTTCTTGAAGAAGTTGAAACCGATAGGTTGTTATCAAACATGGATAACAAATCGAATTTTGAGAAAGCAACAAGCATTGAGTACACAGAAATGATCTGGAAATTTGCGTTCGATCAAAAACTACAAGGAAAAACTAACGACGAAATATTTAATTCTCTAATCACTAAAGGCGTTGGTGAACCTTATGCATTTATGCTATTAGAAAGTTTAGAATCAAAATCCAGGGAACTCGTCGATAATTTTGACACTGAAATAATAGTAGGTTGGATTTTAATTGTTGCGGGATTTGTTACACTTTATTTAGTGAGGACTGAAACATTTAAAAGCATAGTAGCTTTGTATGGTTTGCTTGGTATTATTGGTGGCATAGTAAGACTTTCTACCAGCTACACGAAAAAGAAAAAATATCAGACAATAGTGAATAATATTCAGGAGGAAAAGGACAAGTTGAATAACCTCTATCAATAGAACTTTCGTCCCGGCGGGGTTTTCACCGCACACGGTCGCAATTGTAAAACCTTTACTGTGAAACCCCGACGCAGACGAGTATTCAAAGCCAGCACCCACTTTTTTACATTTAGCTTCATCATAACGCAAAATTAATACATAGCAATAGTTTTTCCACCTGCTTTGGCACCTTCACTTGCAATTGAATGAATCCCTCTTGTTTGAAATTACCCGTGCATATGATATCGTTTATAAATGGCTTGCTGTTAAAAAAAGAATGCAATGCTGAGGGTGTTTCCCGCTATACAAATAGATTTGTTTCCGCGGTTTTATCCGCACGTCAAATTTCTCATCTCGGTGGTCAAGTGCCACCAAAGTAAGCAACCAAACTCATCATATTTTTATACCTAAAATTTTGCAGGAATTCCGATGACCTGTTTGGCTTGTATTTTTTTATGGTAAGATAATTCATTTCGCTACTGTCCGGTGTGATGCCGACTTTGGAAAGGAATAACCTATACAATGCTCGCACTTTTATTTTAATTAAAACAAAAGTAAAAAGGTGGAAACATCCGTCTCCACCTTTTTACTTTTGTTCGAACCACCTATTCAATCACGATTTCCTTTTTTGCCGGTTGTTTGCCTGGTAATAAAGGAAGGCTTACATGCAACACACCATCCACATATTTAGCGGAGATGCTGCCAGCATCGATGGACTCATCCAGGTCAAAGGTTCTTTCAAATGCCCCACGGCTGTATTCTCTTAATATCCAATCCGGGCGGGGAAACCCATCCGGCGGAAGGTAAGATATTGTAAGCGTGGTTCCCTTTACATCAAGGTGAAAATGTTCCTTGATGCGGCCCGGAGCAAACACCAGCATTTCGAAACTGCTGTCTGTTTTGTAAATGTTTACTGAGGCCCTTTGCATTGAACGGATATGCAGGCCACTTTTTCGTGGCTGGTTACTGCTCCCGTAATAGTTGCCTTTTGCGGCACATGACTCATTGTAGTGCATGTTCTTTCATTTTAAAATTAGAAAAATTGTTACATCTATATAGACGAATGAGCGTGGCAAATATTTTTAAAAAAGAAGTCTTAAAGAAAAAGAAGTTGTGATAAGCTGAAGATGAAAGCAATACTAAAACAGAAGCTTTCCCTTCAGGGTAAGTGGTGCACACCAACCCCACGCTTGTTAGTATGTTCACATGTCAACCGTGGAAGCAAGGGAGGCTGCTTTAAGCATATTTGGAGCTGTCTGAATTTCGTTGCATAGCAATATTGGTTATACAAAACCTGTTGGCGCTTTTTGTTTTAGGGCACTAGCATGCTAAGGCACTTAACTGCGGACAGGCATTTGAGTCGTCAAAAATAAACGCTTGTATGCTGATACGAAAAACCCTGTTATACAGTGCAGAATAAAATATCTTTTTTCTTCCAACTTTTTCTTTCATTTTACACTTATTAGTAAACGCATTGCATAATGATCACACGATACACGAAGACCTTGTTATAAAAGCAAGGCATGGCAATAGCAATGCCAGAGCCGGACTATACCGGCTGTATGTAAAAGTGATGTACAATCACTGCATCAGGATAACGGGCAATCAAACCGATGCAGAAGACGTGTTGCAGGAATCATTTCTATATGCGTTTCAGCATCTGGGTGAAATCAACAACCCGGCAGCGTTTGGAGGCTGGTTGAGAAGAATCGTTGTAAGAAATGCGATTCGCTATTGCAAAAAAAGTTTCAGGTGGAATGACCTTGATGAAGAGAGTGATCAAAGCGAACCAGATGAAGAATCACCGTGGTGGACAGGTATTCAGATGGAAGAAGTGCATGAAGCAATCAAACAACTTCCAGGAGGTTGCCGACAAGTTTTTATCCTGTATGTATTAGAAAATTTTGCACACAAAGAAATTGCTGCAAGCCTTGGCATTTCTGAAAGCACCAGTAAAAGCCAATACCAACGTGCAAGAAAATTACTGAAGGAACGCCTCACGAATAAAATGGAAAAACATGGATGAACTAAAAAGATTTCTCAGGAAGCACGAGGCATCAATGGAGGTGGATGTGCCCGATGAAAAGGGCATTTGGCAGCGAATTGAAGCGGCAGACAAAAAAACAAAACAAAGAAGAAACCCGCTTGTGTTATTCACACGCTACGCTGCTGCAGCTTGTTTTATTTTAGCGATCGGTTTTGGGTTGATACGACTCACTAAAAACGATATGAAGCCTGCTAATCTCCCCGTGATTGTAAAAAAGAATTTGCCTGTAAACAGGGATACACTGCGAAGCGCAATTAATCAGGTCGTTACGGTAACAGCGGCGAAAGAAAAATCAAAGCCTGTCATAAAGAGTCAGCCAGAAAAAGAAACATTGAAAGTTGAGGATGGTTACCAACAACTTGTCAGTTATCAACTAAAACGGTTGCGTACTACTCCCATATATACGGAAAGTCCAGGCTATTTTATTGATTTCAAATTGCAGTTGCAGCAGATGGATAAAGATGAGGCTTCACTTAGGAATGACATGAAAGTGTACGGCTTTAATGATCAGTTATTAGAAAGTTTGATCAATATATACCAGCAAAAGCTAAACCTATTGAAAAGCATGCAGGGCGAAATTAATAAAATGAATAACAGGGTAAAGGAAAAACAGTCAAACGAGCAGTTGAGTTCCTATTATCTAGACATCTAAAAGAATTTTATGAAACGAAACAGTATTTGTGCAAAGTGTGCGTTGTTAGTACTTCTTTTTTTTAATACTGCATTACATGCACAGGACAAACATAAGGATACCACTTCGAATAAACAGCCGCCGCCTGAAAACGGGAAGAAACATAAAACTGCGGTAATAAACAGCCGTGTTCAACAGGTCCAGGCAACTAAACATAAAAAAGACATTTCTTTCAAGCCGGGTAAATCTGCCATGGTAAGCCAACGTAAGGGTGATCTTCCACGCAAAACTATTCCTTCACTAACGGACGTGCATTCCAAAGAAGTTGTTACGGAGTTTCCATGCAATGCTAATGCAACGATCATTTTAGAAAACGTTATGCGGCAGGTAAATATTCTTACCTCTGGGAATAACAAGGTGAAGCTGGTAACAACAGTGTATTACCAGGGTGATCCGGCTTTAACAGATAAAGAGTGGCTTAACAAATTAGAAATAAGCATTAGCGGCAATGCGAACAATGTTGTTGTTACAAGTGGTAATTTTCAAAACCCAGGTTCGAAGGCCAATACGCAGTTGAATGTCACTAAGTCCAAACCTGATACTGTATTTAACAGCATAGCTATTTTCGATAGCCTTGGCAACAGGTTGAACAGGAAAAGTAGTGTTAACCGAAATATTGTTCTCTATGTACCTGCAGGCGTAAAACTAGATATTGAATCTAAGTACGCAGATGTTATTCTTGAAAACAATATTGGTGAAGTGAAGGTACGTCTTACTAACGGGGGGCTCACTATGATGGATGTGAATAAGTTAACTGTCACAAGTGTGTATGGGAATATCTATGCTGCAAATTTGGGGCAAGCAGAAGTAACCCTCACCAACGGCAGACTTAAGGCTAAAAACATAAGTATCCTTAACCTTAACTCGAAAAACTCCACTATAGATTTAGATAAAATCAATGAACTAAAAATGATAAGCCAGGCAGACCAGTTCGAAATAGAGGAAGCAAAAAGTATTAGCGGCCGGAAAAACTATGGAGATTTAAGGCTTACAACACTAAATGGTTCATTAGATCTCGCTGGTGTAAATGCTGATATGAGAATTCGTAGTATCTCTCCATCAGTAAGTCTTATAAAAATGGACAATCAATATGCTGATCTCCGGCTGCCCGTTGGCACCTTAAAAAATTATGTGGTGGCTTTTGAGGGTACGGGTGGCAACGTGTATGCTCCCTTTGAAAAGTTTGTAACAACTGAAGGTTCTTTTAAAAGTTCGGTAGGTAATACAAATGATAAGCCTACTGTTTTCCAGTTGAAGTGCAACAACTGTTCGGTTGATTTTAAGTAACATGCTTTACTACAAAAGAGGTAATGATGAAGAGAATTCGTTCTGCTACTGCTTTGGCCAGCAGGTAACCTTGAACATTTGCTTACCCGTACACCAGCTACAATCGATGAGATGAACTGATGCTTCTCAAACTTATTAAATAATAAATAATCATGAAAAAAATTGTATCCATCCTTGCCTTCATTATACCCTTATTGTTGTTTGCCCAAACCGATAAAGCATACCTCATTAAGACCGGTAAACTGTTCGACAGCGAGTCGGCACAATTTAAAGCGGGCCTGGACATTATCGTCAGCCGTGGCCGTATAGAAGACGTGAAGCCCGATACCGGTATTACCGCTGAGGAACGGAAGAAGTATTTTGTGATTGATCTTTCGTCGTATACCGTTATGCCAGGTCTGATCGATGCGCATACCCACCTGCTGTACCGGGAGCAAGGGATGGGAGATAACGCGAACTCCAGTACACTGGCTTTAGAAAAGCACCTAACCATGGATGGAGATGCTTACCGTGCACTTTACGGCGCCGCACGGGCAAAGGGTTATCTTGAAGCTGGCATCACGTCGGTTCAGGACTTAGGCAATTCCGGCAGGTTTGCAGACATTGCCCTGCGCAAGGCCATTGGCGCAAACCTGGTGCCGGGACCAAATATGAGCTGCGCCGGCCCGGGCCTGGCTGCTGTAGGGGCGCAAATGCCAGGACTGCTATCTACATATCAAACGATGGTTGATGGTGAATACCGGATCATTTCTGGCATTGCCGATGCGGTGCAGGCCGTGCGGGAACACATCAACCAGGGCGTTAACGTGATCAAGATTTACAGTGATAACAGGCCTAACCGCACTATCCTAAGTATTGAGGAAATGCGGGCAGTTGTTAACGAAGCACACCTCTATAACATACGTGTCACGGCTCATGCTACTACTGACAAGTCGGTGTATAATGCGGTGATGGCTGGTGTAGATTGCATTGAACATGGCTACAATATATCCGACACCACCTTGATGCTGATGGCCAAAAGGCAAGTAATGTTGGTGCCAACGGATGGCGATAGAGCAAGCCTGGTCAATTTTTTCAAATCGACGAGGGATACGATCAACATGGAGGCCCGCGTAACCAAAAACAGAAAGAAGTACATAGTCCGGCTACAGCATGCGCTCAAGTTTGGTGTGATGATCGCCTACGGATCCGATGATTATGCAGCTTCACAGATGCCTTTTGGTGAGGCGTCCAAGCACACCCTAATCGGTTATTACGAAGCAGGTTTACCCGTTACGCAGGTTTTGCAGATTGCTACGCGTAATTCAGCGCAACAGCTTAACTGGGGCAATTATCTCGGCACCTTAAAAAAAGGCTACCTGGCTGACATCATTGCGGTTGACAATACGATTGAAAAGGATATCAATGCCATACTAAATGTTCGTTTTGTGATGAAGGGAGGTACGATCTATAAACAATAGAAAACTATCAAATGAAGAAATGCTTTTTAAGGCCTATACGATGTTCGCACTTTTATTTACATAAAACAAAAATGAAAAGGTGGAAACATCCGTCTCCACCTTTTCACTTTTGTTCGAACCACCTATTCAATCACTATTTCCCTTTTTGCCGGTTGCTTACCTGGTATTAAAGGAAGGCTTACATGCAACACACCATCTACATATTTAGCGGAGATGTTGCCTGCATCAATGGACTCATCCAGGTCAAAGGTTCTTTCAAATCCGCCACGGCTATACTCTCTTAATATCCAGTCGGGGCGGGGAAACCCGTCCGGTGGAAGGTAAGATACTGTAAGCGTGGTTCCTTTTACATCAAGGTGAAAATGTTCCCTGATGCGGCCCGGAGCAAACACCAGCATTTCGAAACTGCTGTCTGTTTTGTAAATGTTTACTGAGGCCCTTTGCATTGATCGGATATGCAGCCCACCTTTTCGTGGCTGGTTACTGCTCCCGTAATAGTTGCCTTTTGCGGCACATTACTCATTGTAGTGCATGTTCTTTCATTTTAAAATTAAAAAAATAGTTACACTTATACAGACGAATAAGCATGACAAATATTTTTAAAATAATCCTAAAAAAAAAGGGTTTGGATAAGCTGAGGATGGAGGCATTATTAAAACCGAAGCTATAAAAAAGAAAATGTGTTAACTTGTTTACATTAAAATTTTAGCATGGTAGATAACGAAGCCTTTAAAAATATGGTATTGTCTTTCCCGGACATTGTGGAAATGCCTCATTTTGAGAAGACTTCCTTCAGGCTTAAAAATAAAATTGTAGCAACCCTGGATATTACCAGTAAGAAAGCTTGCATTAAACTAACCGAAACAGACCAGTACATTTTCGCTACTATTGACCCAACAGGTATTTATCCGGTAAACAATAAATGGGGGAAACAGGGATGGACTTTTATTGAATTGAAAAAAGTTAAAAAAAATATTTTGAAAGATGCCTTAGCAAAAGCATATGATTCAATTGCAAAACCTAAAGCAAATAAAAAATAACCCGCTTTAGAATTTATATATCACACCGCCCAATATATTCAAGCCATACACCTGGTAATTGTGCCAGCGTTCATATTTATTGTTGAAAATATTATTTACATCCAGCCAGGCACTAAACTGCTTGTTGATTGCAAACTCAATACCGGCACTTAGGTCAGCCGCCCCACTTAATGTTTTATTTACATTGTTTTTTAACAGGTAAGGTCCGCCGGTAAATGCCCGGAAATCGCTCTTTAACATTACCTGCTTAAAGGCCCACCAACGCATAGAAGCTGTAATTTCCAGGGGAATTGTTCCCCATGCTTTGTCGTTATCCTTCATCCCGGTATATCCATTAAAAGTAAGCCCGCCGGTGATGGTAAATTTATCCTGGCTCACAAAGCTCATATCAGCATGTATCCTAAGGTCAGTTACTTTACTTTCATTGCTCACCAAAAATGATTTATTATCGGTGGCAGTATCATTGATGTAAAAAGGAAAATTATCGTACCGGATAATGCCGGCCTTTGCACTAAAGTTAAAATGCTTGCCCACCGATGTTTTTATGCCTCCATACAATTCTGTTTCCTTCGTATTTAGCTGAGATGATACGGTGCTTAAATAAGGATTGATTGCTGATAAATTCCGGTAGGTGTTTTTAATAAACCGTCCAACAAACCCGGCCTGCACCAGGAATGTTTTATCCTGTATCCTGGCTTCGCCGTAAATATTTGGCAACACACTAAATTTTCCGTTGTCCCATGCCGGGCTCACACCTGCATGAATATTGATGAATTCTTTTGCATAAATTAATTCAGGCGACAATTGAAAAATATTGTTATTGAATTTTACATTGGAACGTAAATTTTTAGAAGTATAAGAAGTTATATCTGCCTTTGCAGAAACCTTCACCGAAAACACATCACCAAATGTTTTCTCAACAGGTGCTTCCAAAATCATTGTACTTTCTGCTAACTTATTTTGATTACTGAAAACACTGATCTCCGCATTAGGGTTATAATTAATGCCGGTTTCATTTTTATCATTGTTACGAATTCCTCCTTTAACGTTGAAATCCTGGAAACGTTGCAACACATCAGCCTTGTTATAATTATGCTGCAAATGATCATAGCCATATAAATAATGGTCCTGCTGTTTCAGTGCTACGCCTCCATACACTTCGTTTCTATTGCTGAAATAACTGCCGCTCCCTTTAATATTTAATTGAGAATAATCCTGGTTCTTTATGTTGCCTTTTGATGAAATATAATCCGCGTAAAAATTAACGAGTGAAGTTTTGCCATCGCCAAAACTAAACCCGGCACTTACATAAGGAGTTGTATAATTGCCCACGCCTGCCTTAAGAAAATTCCTAAATCCCAGGTAAAGCATGCTGTCTTGTGCAAGCGACAATGGTTTCAACGAAACAGGCTGATAAGTATAAAACAAATTTTGCGGTGGAATATTATAGGGAGCCAATACCTTGGCAGTATCCGCAGCAAGATTGGAAGCAGAAAAATTGATCTTCACCGTGTTTCTCAACACAGGCTTATAGCTGGAAGTAATATCAATGGTTTGCTTTTTAGTAGTATCTTTTTGTGCATAAATGGAAACGCTGCATACACAGAATAGCACCATCACTATTGTACTTTTCTTATTCATATTCTATAATAAATTTAGAAGGCATTAAAATTTTCCGCAGACGGAACGATGCACAGTAACACTCTTAGTCAATCTTCGAACTTAGTTTCTCTTCCCCAATTGCTTTATCAAATTTTTGTTGTGCTTCTGTTTTTAACTCGGGTATCACAGAATTTTGCGCAACACTCTGATAAGTTGCTTTGGCATTGAAATAATCTTTTTGCTGCATAAAAACATCCCCTATTAAAATATACGACCTGGTAACCCAAAAGTCATAACTGCCTGTTTCTTTTACAGTAGCCAACGCAGCTTTTTCAGCGGCTGCATAATTACCGGCCATGAACTGGCAATGTGCAATTTCATACCTCGCCTCTGCACCCCATGCAGCTTTATTAATAGCTGCACAAGACTTGAAGGAAGCAATGGCTCCACTGCAATCATTGTTCGCCTGTTGCGATTTGCCAAGTACTAAAAAAGCAACCGACTTGTCATCTGTGCTAATTCCTTTGCGGGTAAGCAATTCTTTAGCAGCATCGTTTGCCTGGGCATAATCCTTCAACTGGTAATAACAGCGAACCAATCCACGGAGCGCTTCCAGTTGGTTATCCTGGTTTACCGCACTAGCTTGCAAGGAACTAAAATATTTTTTTGCCTCGGCATAATTCTTCAATTCAAAATAATGGATGCGTGCTGCAGATAATGTTGCACTTTCAAAATATTTATTGTACCCTTTTGTATTCACAAAATCATAACCTGTCAGTGCGTTCTTCCAATCTTTACTTTTAAAATAGCATTCGCTTTTAAAATAATTCGCTTCCAACGCATACGCCCCGTTAGGAAATTGTGTGAGGTAATTATTGAACCCTGCTATTGCTGTATTACAGTCGTTTGCATTGTATTTTATTTCAGCCGATGTATAGGTAAGAGAATCAGCCTCAGTAACAGAAATATTTTTACCGTTCTTTCTCATGAAGTCAACATATTCATTGGGCTTACCATCTTCTACATAAATACTTTTAATCGTTTCCAATGCATCATCTGCTTCCGATGATTGTGGATATTGCTGAATCAATTGTTGGTAGCTGGCCAAAGCCTGGCTATTATTATTCAGGTTGTAATAACTTAATCCCAGGTTTAAGTAAGCGGCAGGCTTCAACCCTCCTCCATTGCTGGCAGTTGTCACCTTATTGAGATAAGGAATAGCATCACGGAACTTTTCATCAGCCATATATGTGGCGGCTATTTCCATATTGGCTGCAGGTACCAAACTACTTTGAGGATATATACGGCCCAGGCTATTAAGTACGGTGATCTTATTTGCAGAGCTGCGGATGCCTGCGACCATTGCTTTTTGAAACAACGCATAATCGCTTTGCAATAATGCATTGTTGATCATGCTTTCATACATCGAGTTTGCCCGGGTAAAATCCTTCAACATAAAGTAGCAATCAGCACTGCGTACATACGCATCCTGCTCCAAAGGGCTGGCGGTGGTATTAGACTTTGCGATGGATTCAAAATAATTCAGCGCCTGTCTGTAATTCTCTTTCTTCATCCAGCTATAACCAATGTCGTACCTGGCAGTGGTAGGGTTTGCTTCACCTTGTGCAATGGCTCCACTTTCAAGATAGAGATTCATGAAATGAATTACTTCATCATATTTAAGCAAGCGATATGCTATCTCACCCTTCCAGAAATTAGCATAGGGCGTCACACCGGAAGCGGGGAATTTTAAAATTTTAGTAAACAACTCATCTGCCTTTGTTATTTGCTGATCATTTACATACTCTACCGCCCTGCCGTACAAAATGCGGGGGTAGGCTTTTTGCATATTAGGCGTTGGCGAGGAAAATGATTCATACAATGTCAATGCATCATTATAGTTATTGGTATTGGCAAGCAGGTTTACCAATATTTCCTTAGCCTCTGTATTATTGTTTGATGACGGGTAATTATTTATGAAATTACGCATCTCATTTAATGCGACATCCTGGTAACCCAACTCGTAAGAAAGCTTTGCATAATTGAACAAAGAAATTTCCTGTTGTTTCTTATTACTGCTGTTGAAAGCACAAAATTGAAAAGCGCTTCTTGCATTGGCTTTTTGATTGGTCCGCAGGTAACAATCACCCAGCAGGTACATACTGTTTTGGCCCAGCGAGTCTGTCTCGTTACTCAATTGCTTAAACCCTTCAATAGCTTTATTCAACTGTTTAGCCTCATAATAACAGTAACTCAATTCGTACAAATTTTCTTTACTTACCTTATTGCTGTGCGTTACATAAAATTCCAATAGTGGCAAGGCTTTGGCAAAATTCTTCTTCTCAAAATAGATTTGTCCCATCAACTGTTTCATCTCCTTTTCGTAGTACAAACCTCCCCTGCTGATGGCACTTTCCCCTGTCTTAAGCGCTTCATCTTTCTTGTTTTGAAAATAAAATATTTCAGAAATATAATAAGGTACAATGCCTTTGTATTCATCCCTGTTCTCCACCAGCTTAAATGATTTCAGCGCCTCATTATAATTCCGGTCTGCATAACTGATGAACCCATAATAATAATTAGCAGGTATATAATATTTGTTATCCGGCAACTGGTGAATTTCATTAAACAAAGGCTTTGCATCCTTAAATCTCTTGAGATTAAAATAACAATAACCCATTTCAAACTTTGCATCTGCAATTTCTTCATTGCTTAAATTATCAAGACCAGCCCTTTCATAATTTTCAATCGCTTTGGTAAAATCTTCTTTCGTGAAATAATATTTACCCAGGTGATAACTCATTAATTCTTTGCGTGGCTCATTGTTCACCCAGTCGATATAATGATTTGCTTCTTCTTCGGCTATGGGTAACTGTAATTTGAGGCGGGTAACGGTATAATAATAATTAACATCGTCATTAAGATAGGAATTGTTGCTTTTCTGATTGTCGGGGTACTGCAATTTTACATCCTGCAACAATGGATAAGCCAGTGCATACTGCTGTTTAACAAATAATTCTTTTGCCTCTTTGAATTTCTTTTCAGGGTCTGTAAATACATGTGTGGGCTGGGAGAAAGTGGCGAATGAAAATACTACCGCAAAGAGCAGGAAAAAGAATTGTTGTTTCATTG
>JBDSAA010000134.1:0-3128 GCA_039922375.1 Ferruginibacter sp. | reverse complement strand
GGGATGCGTATTGAAATTTCTAAACTTTGCATGTTACATCTTAAAACAGTTACCTTCATTTTTAAATTTAAAAAAGTATGGAAATATTAAAAGATTATTGGTGGCTCATAATCCTGATCCTGGCATTGTTGGGCTGCTTTGTTACTGTTAACCAGGGACTGATAGGGGTGGTAACTATGTTTGGTAAGTACCGTCGCATTATGCGTCCGGGGCTAAATTTTAAAATCCCTTTCCTGGAGCAGATCTATAAGAAAGTAAGTATTCAAAACCGTTCTGTTGAGCTGGAGTTCCAGGCTGTGACGATTGACCAGGCCAATGTTTATTTTAAATCAATGATCCTTTTTTCAGTAATGAATGTGGAAGAGGAAACCATTAAAAACGTTGCTTTCAAATTCATCAGCGAAAAAGATTTAATGCAGGCATTGATCCGTACAGTGGAAGGTAGTATCAGGGCCTTTGTATCTACGAAGAAACAGGCTGAAGTATTAAACGTAAGAAGGGATATTGTGGAAAATGTAAAGGAACAGATCGATCTTACCCTGGAAGGCTGGGGGTATCATGTGCAGGATCTGCAGATCAATGATATTACTTTTGATGAAGCGATTATGACGAGTATGAGTAAGGTGGTGGCTAGTAACAATTTAAAAGCCGCTGCTGAAAATGAAGGACAGGCCTTGCTGATTACTAAAACAAAAGCTGCAGAAGCTGAAGGTAATGCGATAAAAATTGCTGCTGAAGCGGAACGCCAGGCTGCTCAGCTTCGGGGACAAGGCGTTGCACTGTTCCGGGAAGAAGTTGCACGTGGTATGAGCCAGGCGGCAACTGAAATGAAACAGGCCAACCTGGATACCAATGTAATTTTATTTAGCATGTGGGTAGAAGCTATTAAGAATTTTGCGGAATATGGAAAAGGCAATGTAATCTTCTTAGATGGCGGCAGCGACGGTATGGAAAAAACTATGAAGCAGATAATGGCCATGACACAATTGGAAGGAAAAAAATAGATAGCAATAAAAAATGCAAATTTTAAAAGGCCACGGTTATCGTGGCCTTTGCTTTTCTTCGCTTATCCAACAGTCATTTTATCAATCAGCTCTTTAAAAAGTTTGTAGCAAACCATGGCGGTCATGTTATTGATGTCTCTTATGGGGTTATATTCTACCAGGTCGGCGCCTACTATTTCCGCTTCAATATTTTGTATGATACGGATAAGTTCCCTTGTACTTAAACCCCCTGGCTCGTGATGTGACACACCGGGTGCAAAGGCCGGGTCAAGTACATCTATATCCAATGAAACATATAAGGGAGATTTCAAGGTTGCAAGAAAATCAAAATTGAATTTCTTCATCTCGATGATTTTTACGCCATATTTATCTGCTTGTTCCCGCTGATGCCTGTTTAATGTACGGATACCCACCTGGGTTAAAGATTTAATTTTTCCTTTTTCCAACAGCCTTGCGAAAGGGGAAGCGTGTGAATACGGGTTGTCATAAAAGTTTTCGTAAAGATCAGCATGGGCGTCCAGGTGAAGTACGTTTAAGTTGGTATATTTTTCACTGAAAGCATCAATAACAGGGTAAGAAACCGAATGGTCGCCGCCATAGCTGAAAATTTTAACAGGTTCTAAAAGCTCTTTAGTTATGGCTTGTTTTATCCGGCCAAATGCATCTGCCGAATTAGTGCCTTTAAAATTGATATCGCCAAGGTCCTGGTAGTTTCTACCTTTTATGATCTCCTTTCCACTTTCAGAATATGCATTCGTCGAACCTTCATGCTCCATCAAGCCAATCCTTGTTGGTGCATGGGCAGGACCTTTTAAAAAGGAAGAATTTGAATCAAAGGGTATTCCAATAACTTTTATCATAATAGTAAAATTATTTTTTCGTTTGAGCCTAAACGTTCGTTCCAAATGTAATTAATATTTTGAATGTTTATTTTTTAAAACCTACGGTTTTTCCTCCATTTCAATGGGGTTTGGTACCCACAATATTTATAGCCATTCACCTGCTTTTCCTTAAAATCCCGTTATATTGCACTCCAATTTAAATTTATCTGGTTTATGAGTTTTAATAATTTCAAAGTTCCTTATGCTGTAGATGAAAATTACAGTAAACGAATCGCCTATTTTTCTATGGAGTTCGCAGTGCATCAGCCTTTAAAGATTTACAGCGGAGGACTTGGTTTCTTATCAGGTTCACATATGCGTAGTGCATATGAATTAAAACAAAACCTGGTAGGGATAGGTATTTTGTGGAAATACGGATACTACGACCAGGCACGTAATGCAGACCAAAGCCTGCAGGTACAATGGAACGAGAAAATTTATAATTTTTTAGAAGATACCGGCATAAAATTTCAAATAAATATTCATGACCATCCAATTTGGGTAAAGGCCTGGTACCTTAATCCGGAAACATTCAACAGTGCGCCCATGTTTTTATTGAGCACCGATTTGCCGGAAAATGATTATGTAACGCAAACCATTACGCATCGTTTATACGATGGTAACGTAGCTACCAAGGTAGCGCAGTTTATATTGCTGGGTGTGGGCGGTGCTAAACTGATGGATGAAATTAATTTTAGTCCTGAGCTGTATCATTTGAACGAAGCACATGGCCTCAGCGCTGCTTTCTACCTTTATAGAAAATTTGGCAATATAGAAGAAGTTAGAAAGAGATTGGTATTTACCACACATACCCCTGAAGAAGCGGGCAATGAAAAACACGATATTTACTTATGCCAGAAGATGAGCTATTTCTGCGGTTTACCGCTGGAGGAAGTGAGGAAACTGACGGGGATTACTGATGATTTATTTAATCATTCACTGGCTGCTTTAAGATTTGCAAAACTGGCCAATGGGGTTTCACAGTTGCATGGTGAAGTAAGCCGTAAAATGTGGGGCAAGTATCCTGGCATTTGCGAAATTAAAGCCATTACCAATGCACAAAACTGGCGCTACTGGGCAGACAAGCAATTGTACAAAGCCAAGGTAGACAGCAATGACGTTTGGTTTGATGACCGCAAAAGATTCTTGAAGAAAAGAGCAATGGACCTGGTGGCCGACCAGACGGGCAAATTAATGAACCCCGATGTGTTGACAATCGTGTGGGCCCGCCGCTTTGCCGGTT
>JBDSAA010000133.1:0-36021 GCA_039922375.1 Ferruginibacter sp. | reverse complement strand
GATAACACCAAAACTATATACTTCTGATTCAAAAAGAAGCAAGCCTTCGTGCTGCTCCGGCGCCATAAATTCGATAGCGCCCGCCTGCCGTAAACTTGTACGCCGCTGCTCATCAGACATTACGGATAAGCCGAAATCCAACAAAATATAATTGCCCGTATGCGAATTGAATTTTACGTTATTGCTTTTTATATCGCCATGTTTTACATTCACTTTATGGCAATGCGCCAATGCATTGGATAATTGCATTGCTACCTTCAACGCTTCGGGGATAGTAAAAATAAGATCGTGTGGAGGCTTCAGTAATTCAGCAAGATCAGGCCCTTCAATGTATTCCATTTCTATATATGGAAAGTGGCCGGAGTCGGTGATGCCCGAGTTAAGGATGGTTACGACATTTGGATTAGCATCCTCATTAACTTTCTTCAGTTTTTCAACTTCATTTTGAAAGGAGACGAAGTTTTTATCATCACCGCTTTCACTGTAAATGGGCGTAGGCAATATTTTAATAGCCGTAATAATTTCCCCAATACGCTTGCCTTTATAAACTGAGCCCTGGCCCCCGGTTTTAAGCGCACCCATATTTTCCACACCCTCCGTGATCGTAAAAACTTTTGCCATTTATTATCTTTATTCTGCTGAAAAAGTAAATTCAAATACCACGGAATCCCCCAATATTACCTGGTCGCCGTCCTCTAGCCGGTGCCCTATTTGTGTTGTCATAAGCTTAACTGGCGTACCACCCACTGCCCTTACCTTTATTTTATTATTGGGCGGTATGCCTCCCTCATCGGCAAACAAAAAGAATGATCCAGCCACTGCATCCCATTCTATATGGGCGTGCTGTCTGCTGACGGCCCGGTTTTTTTCGTTGCCGGTAGAATCAGTAAATGCAATAAAATTCTTCCTGAAAAAACCATCCGGCGTTTGCACACTTGCTCCTCTTCCAATATTGATCTTACCTTTTACTGAATTGATGGTATACCTTTCTTTTTCCGCCTCACCATTCAAAATGTTGATGTACGCGGTAGCCTCTTTGTGCAACTTAGGTTTTCTAAAAGTAGAGATCAGCAGCGAGGCCGCTACCGTTTTTGATTTGATAGCTTCAGGCGGTGCGTCCTGGTCAAAAGAAATTTCCATAATCCAGTTTGCAGGCAACGCAATCGCATAATCGTCCGCTATTTTTTGCACCTCGTCATGCTTAAACTTATCAGGCACATCGTAGTATACGGCAGCTTCATATAAATGCTTCTCTTCATCATGGCATTGAACGTATAAATACAAACCGGTAATATTACCTCCTTCACCACCCTCCGTTTTCTGCAGTTGCTCTTTAATAAATTGAATGAGTGCGTTCCTGATCTCCTTCACATCCTTTGGACGATTTTTAAACATATCAAACATGCTATAATTTTTTATACAGATTTAATAATTGGTTCCCATATTTCACCATGCAAATTCATACACTCCTTTTCCTTTTTTACTATCAATATTTGTTTACAAACATTGGTATTTCATAGCATCATCGTTGTGTCACTCTCTTGTACCACATACCAACGGTGATCATTTCCCACGAAGTTAAAACCTTAGTTTAACAGTGCCGGCGTAGTTGCCTCCACCGCCTTTTTACCTGGTGCAACTTTTTTTACAAGCAAAGGCGGTTCAAATCCTTTTATATAACCCCGTTGCAGCAAGATTGGTATCACATGTTTTCCTGCCAGCTTCACTGCCTCACTCGATCCTTTTGCATTTTCAACACGCACACACACTACGATGTGACCGCCACCACCTACTTTTGGAGCAAAGAAAACATACCATCCATCATTGATCGATTCCCCTTTTAAAATTCGTTCGGGTGTTCCAGTTTTCCCAGCTACCAGTATCCCCAACCTGTTTATTTTATTGGCACTTTGCTTTCTCATATAGCCGGTCAGGTACTCCGCATACGCAGGATCCTTTGCAATGGCCAGCCCCTTTGCAAGCTTTGTTGCAACACCGTTAATATCTATCACATAACGGTTATCAGGCATGGTGCCATGGTTAGCAATGGCAGATGCCAGCCTTGCGACTGATGCAGGTGTAGCAACCAGTTCGCCCTGGCCCCAGGCCATACCAGAAATACCTTTGGCCCTTGTGCGCCTTATATTGTTTATATCATAGCGTTTAGCACTTGCAAACTCTGTTTTTCGCCATAGCTCCCTCCACTTTTCCTGTTGGGCACTATTGTTTTGTTCGGCATCAAAATAGTACCCTCCCACTCCATGCAAAAACATGCCCGTTTGCAAATAAAGCGTGCCCATTTCTTCCTGCAACTGTGATTCATTTGCCAGGCGGATAAAAAAGGAATTGTTTGATTTCACAATGGCTCTTTCCATTGAAATATTTCCTGCTTCATCGGGCTCATCACTTTTTATCCTGATGAGGTCCCACGGATGTACCAATATAATTTTAGTGGCAGCCGCTGATCCAAGCTTATTAAAAGCAGCCAATGCCGTTACCAGTTTGGCAGTAGAGCCGGGTTGTGTAGCATGTGTAAATCCGATGTCCGTATTCACGTTCCAGCCCGGCAATTTATTCAGCTCAGCTTCGCTTAATGTAAGCTGGTCCCAATTATCTATCGCTGGCAAAGGAAAGGCTGCAGAGGCCAAAATATCGCCGGTACTGTCTTCCATGATCACAACAGAAGTGCGCTTTGTATTAGCGCTGTCATCAGCCTGTATTGACTTCTGAATACTGGTTTGCAGCGCCGCATCCATTGTAAGGCGCACATTGCGGTTCCGTTTTTTAAATGCCTGTACTTCTTTACTGTTGATCCCCGCCAGCAACAAGGACGACAGTGCGCTGTAATCCCTTTTATTCACCACCATTTCTGTGGTAGTTTGCGGCAGAAAACGATTTTCCCGAAAACGGGTAGCGCTTACCTGGAATTTTGCAGAAGGCGTTGGAAAACCTCTCAGATCTGCGCCATGAGCATATTCAGCAAAATAGCCATTGGAACCGCCGTTAAAAACGCCGGTGTTGGCATCCCCTGTCCAAAAAAACATCTGATCGCCAAAGGGATAATACCTGTCCGCCCTTTTATATGCGAATGTTTCAACGCTTTCTTGAGAAATGCCCAGCGCCAGCAGAGAATCTCTTTGCCGCATTAAAAGTTCGTGATTACTGGTAGCCAGTAATTTTCCTTTACGGTCGAGTAAATCACCCGCCTGCAACCTGTTCATTAAAACATTGATACGTGGATTATAACTAAACATCCGCTCACCGCTACGATCTGCAACAAGTGCTGGCTCCACCACCCATTTTTTATTGTTAACGATATATTTGGAAACATTTATGGTCAGTAAGATGATTCCTGCACAAGCCGCCAATAAGGCTGGTACAAGGTTCTTATCCTGCCGCGTACTGATAAATTTCATCTGTGCACCCGACCCCTTTAAATGAGATGCCGATAATAAAAAGCCCGCTGCCAACATATTGCAAAACAGTGAAGAACCGCCGTAACTCATAAACGGCAAAGCCACCCCGGTGAGAGGTAAGGCACCTGTAGAGCCCCCGGCAATTAAAAGGAATTGTACAAAAGTGGCGATACCGATACCGGCACATAAATAAAACAGGAAAGGCGTACCCGTATGCCGCCCTACTACAATGGAACGGTGCAGGTAAATCAAAAATAAAATAAAAATGCAGACAATACCCGCCCATCCAAACTCTTCGCCAAATGACGGTAATATCATATCGGTATGTGCCTCAGGGATCGTTTTTGCAAACCCCTCTCCCGCACCCTGACCAGATATTCCGCCGCCACTCATAGCCCATATTCCATTCGCTACCTGGTCGCCACCAAACACTTCATTATTCCACGCATTTTCCCAAATGGCTTTCCTGTCAACCAGCCTTTTAATTGGCCCCGGAAACAGTGAAGCAAGGAAAGGTATTTTATCCAACAACATAAAGCCGCAAACAATGGCCATTGCCATTACTGCTGACTCACTCAGATTCTTTTTCCTAAGCAGCATGTATAGTAACAAACAACCGATGGTGATGCCCGTGCCGAGCCACACATCTTTACTGATCCAGATAGCTACAATGTATAATATCACTGCCGCAGCCATCTCTTTAAAATCGCCCCTTGAAAATGAGAAGAGGATAATAAAAGTGAAGCAACAAACCATCGCAGGCCCCAGGTCGCCAAGGATTAAAAACAATAATATAGTGATGGCAATTGCAAATAAAGCAAAAAAGAAAAACGAAAAACGTTTCTCCCAGGAAGCATATTCTGAGATAAATTTTTCATTGGCGGCAAAAAAACCAGCAAGGAAAATGATCACCATAAACTTCACGATCTCACTTGGTTGAAAGCCCATCAGGTTAACTTTTACGCCACTGCCTTCGGGGCCGGTACCAAAAAGTATGGTAAGCACCAACAAGCCTATTGCACCTAACGCCCATGGCCAGCCGTTGGCAGCAAGCCGGTTATTTTTGAAAATAACCAGCCGGTAAAGCCATGAGTCCGTAGTGAAACGGCGAAGATTGAAAAACATTAAGATGACCATTGCAATAAAGCCGGCAGAGAAATAAGTCAAAGTGCTTCTTGCCAGGAAACGGTCTCTCAGCGGGTCTTGCAAGCTGAGCAAAGTGATCAGTGAAAAACCTGTTAACAGCATTAAAAGAGGTAATAAAAGTTGATCTGCTTCGCTAAACCATATACTTAATACAATGTGCAGCAACCAAAATGCGCCAATTAACACAAGGGCAATTATTAAAAACCATTTAACTGCTTCCTGCGGTGTTCTTACAATAAAAGATTTTTCTTTTTTGAAATTATTGAAATCCTGCGTTGAAAATAATTTGATCGTATGGGGTGATTGACTAAATGACAAGGAGATATCACCTGTCAATTTTTCCACTCCTTTGGACCGGCCAAACTGGTAGCCGGGCTGTAATGGCAATACTTCAAATGCCTGCGACGCAGGTAAGCCTTCAAAAGAAAAACCTCCCTGTGCATTGGTGCGGGCATATGCCACCAAGGTTTCCAGCTCAGCATTATTGGTAGAATCTTTTACAAAAACTTTTCGTACACCGTTCTTAAATTCCACGATACGGTTTTCGGCTTCAACTATATCAGCAATATTTATGCTGTCCTGCGGAACGATCATCTGTAACCGCACCAATACATTAGCCACAGGTTGCTCACTATTTTTTATAACCCCGGAAATTTTGTGTTGCCCCATTCCCAGGGCGTTTGCTGACGGCACTTTTATGGGATTGGTCTTCTCCTGGTCGAAAAGCGTAGTATCATTTTCAGAAAACCCGAGCAATGCTCTTGATACCTTCACTCTCTTTTTAAATGATTCGCCACCTTTGCTGTAAGCCTCATCAGCATTGATATAGTATTTGCTTTTATTAAGTTCTCCGATATTATCCGTGAGGCCCGGATGAAGAATATATTCCTTTTCTATGACGGAACTGATCAATTCTATATCGCGGTTGTCTTTAAAATAAAAACCCCTTGTTAGCAATGTTTTAATGCGGTCACCGGGTTTACTATCATTGACATTCATCATCGTGCCTTCTGCAATACGGCGGGGCACTTCAACAAAATCTTTTTTGAGCACAGCGAACAATTGGTAAAACAGCAACGCAAAAACCACCGATATGATCAATAAGAAAATCCGCTCAATGTTTCTGGAAATATTTTTTCTTGTTGTCGCAGGCATACTTTAAAAAAGGTTGATGGTTGAAGCTTAAGATTAAAGGCTAAGGTTAATGGTTTAAGGTATAGGTTCAGACTTTAGACATATTTGTATATTGTAATTTTTTTCATTTTATTAAGCCTTCGGCTTTCTGCCCTTCCTTCAACCTTTAACCATCTATCTTCGCCTCACCGTATCTGTTTGATTAAATATTGATTCTGCCTGTGCGCCTGATACAAGGGTATCCTGTATCAAGTGCTGTTGAAATTGCAACGGCACTACGCAATTTTTAAATCGTATATTTTTTAGATGCAATCCTTTATTAAGCACCAATATGCCAACATTGAAATTATCAATAGTGAGGCTATCCAATAAAATGTATTTGCAGGTTGATGCCAATATAAAAGCCGGACCGCTATAGGCAGAATCTCTTACGACAGCGCTTCCGTTTCCAATAATGTGCAACGAGTCGTTTTTTATGAAAATTGAATCTGTGACCAATATTGATTGGCCGGCCGGAACCCTTACAACCTTACTGATCGACGCAGCATTTATACTATCTATTAAATTAAGTTCGGCCGCATTTCTTTGTTTTGTTACGATCGTTTGTGGTGGCGGGTTCTCAGCTTCGTCATTTGTCTTATAGTTCTGGAATAACATCCATATTAAACCTAAAAAGAAAACGACACAAAAAAAAAGCAACAATTTATTTATCCCCGATTTTCGTTTTTTACCTTCTATAATTACAGGTTCGTTGTTACCGGTTACTAATTCCGCAATCTTTACTGCAGCATCGCCATTATCGTTGTTTTTTTTAACTACAAGCGGTGGCTTTGTAACTGTGTGGAGTATGGGGGATTTGTCATTGCGTACCAGCACCACCGTTACATTATCTTTTCCACCGGCATCATTGGCTGCGTTTACCAGGCTTACACACTTTGCCGCCAGGTCGTCTTCATCATTCAGTATTGAAATGATCTTGCTTGCAGGTATCATATCGGTAAGCCCATCGCTGCATATTAAGATCGTATCCCCCGGTAAAAAAGCAGATTCACCTTTGTCAATAAAATCTTTGGTGAGCCCTTTTTGTGTTTCGTATCCCAGCGCCTTATTTACTTCATTTCTTTTTGGATGTTGCATTGCCGCTTCCTCTGTCAGCCTGCCGCTTTCTTCCAAAAAACCAACTGTAGAATGATCTCTTGTAACCTTGATCAATGAACCATCACGGAAAAGATACAAGCGTGTATCGCCTACATGTGCAAAGTAAAATATGTTCTTTTCCAGGTCCACCATCGCCAATGTAACCACACAGGCCATCTTTTCATTTTGAGGGCTCACTTCTTTTTCCCGGATAATTCTTTCATTGGCATTTTCCAATGACGATACCATGTGATCTATGATATTCACAGGCATTTTATCCAGGTGATCCAATATTTCATCACGCGTTAATTGTGCCGCTATCTCACCGCCGGCGTAGCCTCCTACTCCATCGATAACGCATGCCACAATAAAATTGTCGTTGAAAACAGTTTGTGCAATAAAACTATCCTCATTATTTTCACGCTGCCTGCCGGGGTCGGTTAATCCAAAATATTTTTCACCCATTGTGCTTATGTGTTTTTTTAATATCCCTGAAATTTGCCACTAACAGCAATAAACATATTACCAGCAAGGCAATGGATAAGATATTATTCATCAATGTCAGGATTTAAAAAGATTAATGCCAACGATGCCATTTAAAACAATGCGTGAATTCACAGGAAGGTCGGTCCACACAGGGTTTTCAATATTGCTTTTCGCAACCTCGTGTTCGTTTACAATTGTTTTTTCGCCAAAGGAAGCTAAATAAAATTTATCGTCATTTTTATCGAAACGGATCCGCAGGTGTGGAGAGCTAACCCATTCAGATGGTATGCGGAAAATATTTGAGGTTGTAGTCTCTTCGTCTTTACCCGTTATCGTTATCTCTTCGTCTTTCATCAGGTATTCGAGTTTCTTTCCTGAAAATTCCCTGTCCGGTATGGTGGTTTCAAAACGGGCAAATGATTTGGTTTGGTTTGGTGTTGCATTGGCGGCATCAAATAAAAGATCGTCCCGGAATGGCACTTCGTAATAACCTTCGCTGTAAAATGTAAAGTCTTTTAGAATATCCTGGTTGATATCAACAGTTTTCGCAATGCCCGTTTGACGTGGAATAAATGTTACACGCAGATTATGATCTTGCTGTACCTGGTTGCCGGGCAACAGCTTACCGATAAAACCAATATCTCCTTTTTTATAATCAGGATGCGAGGCAAAACGAAACACCCATTTATTGCCGGCAGGCGCCACTGTTTTTCCTTGCAGCCTGTATTCCTTAAGGTTAGCGTAAAATTGTTTTAAAGATTCCTGGATGATGATACCAAAAATGCCCTTCTTATCCCGCATAAATTCGTTGTATTCATCGGGGCTAAAAGAAATAATGTATTCATGATAAAAAACTACCCGCTGTCCGAAAGACAATTGCTTAACGGACTCATCAAACTTGTCTACAATGTATTTGTAAACAATATTGGGTGTAAGGCCTTTAACCTCACCGGCTGATTCCATGTTTTCACTTTTAAGGAACCATTCGTGCAAACCCATGCGTTGCCAGAATGTAGGCTTGGTATCCATGTAGTAATTGGTTTATTGTTTCTTTTCTTCGGCAGGCTTTTTTTTCTTCCCGAATAATTTATTAAAAAATTTCTTCAATCCTTTTTTGGGTTCTTCATCAGCTTCTTCTTTTACCGTGGTAACAGGCTTTACTTTTTCAAAGGGCTTTGATTTACTAATGCTGTCAGCCTTAGAAATTGCGACGGTTTGCTTATTTATAATATTTAATAATACGCCATTGTGTTGCTGCCGATGGAATTCATTGTTTGCCCAAATATTATTTTCGGTTCGTTCGATGGCTACCTTGCTACCCAAGACTGCTCCGTAAGCCGGGCCTTTGTATTGTAAACTGTCCCACGACCTTGTGCCGTCAAGTGAGTAGTAATAATTTGCCCGCTGGCTGTCGTAATAAATATTCTTTTCAGGAAAATAATATATCACATCCTGTGCGACGGTGCTATCGCTATCGCCATTACCGCCATTATTCGTTTTGCAGGAGAAACCAACCATGGTCAAACTCAAAAAGAAAAAAATGACTATGAAGGATGAATTGAACCTCATTAATAAATTTTTTGATAATAACCAACAATCATTCCATTTAAAAGGAGTTGACGAAAACTTCCGTACCGCTGTTGTGCCCAACGTACAGGCAAAAAATATAAAATCGACAACAGTAGTACCAAAGCTCGTTAAACTTATGCTCAGTCGTCTTCATGTGGTATGCTGAAATTATAAATCACGCCTGCTTTCCGGAACCACATTCTTATATGCATAAAAATTTAAGCAATTTTTACGGATCGGACTGGCTTGCTTTATTTAACTTCTCAAGAAAGCGAATCGCAGTTGTATCCCCTTCCGATACAGCTTCGATCAAAAGTTTAGCTCCTTTCGCCGCATTTTTTTTGAACGGACAGGCAATGTAATTGTTCATCATCATCATCGATTCGTCCTCAGCAAACATATATAAAAAGCCCAAGGTTCTTTTTGCGGTTGTGTAGTTTTTCATTGCGGCTTTATTGATCCAGTCAATACCTTCCAGGCAATTTATTTCCGTATTGATGCCTTTTAACGCAAGGTCACCATATTGATACATTGCTTCACTGACTCCCAGGTTTGCTAACCGGCTATAAACGGTCAATGCTTCAGGGTACTTCTCTGCTGCAAGGAATCTCGCAGCTCTCTTTAAATCATTGTCCACTTTGGTATTTTCGATAACATTGGCGGGTGGGGAAATATTTGCACTGGTTGAGAATTTATCCAGGGCGGATAAATCCTTTTTGCGCAGCCAGCCCTTTGATAATTGATTCCTGCTGTTATAAAATTCAGTATAAATAAAATCGTTCGTTTCTTTTAATGCGGTAATCGTATCGTTCGACTTAACCATATAGGCCGGCCGCTTGGTGGCTTCATCGGGAGTATTGTGAAAATATGCCCTGGAGGCCAGCATTTTGTATAGGCCGTACTTCACGATGGGTTGGCGCTCATCAGGCTGTTTTTTGTTTATAACAGCAGGCCGTTTTGATATACCCAGCCTGTCCCGGAACTTGTAAAGAACGCCAGCTGTACCTGCTAAAAAGAGCAGTAATACAAAGACACCAGCTATGGAAGATCGCCTGGTTGTATTGTTTTCTGTTTCCGGTATATCCACCGTTTCTTCCATTGCTTTTGCAGACAATACCTCGTTCAATGATAAAACCTTGTGAGTCGGATTTGAAAGAGAATCCCGGTTTTTCGCAGCTTCCTGGTATTGAATAAGCAGGGTTCTAAGGCGCTCATTTTCACTTTGCAGGATCGTGGCATTCAGGGCATTTGCCTCTTTACTCGCTACCACCAATGTACTGTTATGAATGATGTACTTATGTAATTCTACTCCATTTTTAAACCGGTCTTCCGGAGATTTTTGAAGGCATTTTTGAATCGTATTGAGCAGCCATGGCGGAACCAGCATTTCTCTTTCTTTTTTTTCGTCGCTCCATCCTTGGGGAAGCATTGCTCTTCGGTTTGATAAAATATCAGGGACAGGCTTTTCGAGATGCCCCACCATTACCCGGTTTCGTGCAGACTCCCCTTTATCCGTTAATGGAAAAGGGACTGCACCGGTAAGTAATTCGAAGAGAATAATGCCATAACTGTACACATCCGTTTGAAAGAACATCATCCCTTCATTTTGTTCCGGCGCCATAAATTCGATGGCCCCGGCCTGCCGCATACTGGTACGGCGTTGTTCTTCAGACATGATAGCCAATCCAAAATCAAGCAGCACGTAATTGCCAGTGTGTACATTGAATTTTACATTATTGCTTTTGATATCGCCGTGCTTTACATCCACCTTATGGCAATGAGCCAGTGCGTAGGATAACTGGTCCGCTACTTTGATAATTTCTTTAATGGGAAATACAGGATCGTAGGGTGGTTTAAGCAGGTCCTCCATATCGGGGCCTTCTATAAACTCCATTTCGATAAAGGGAAGGTTACCGGATTCCGTGAGCCCGGAATTCAATATTTTAACCACGTGTGGATTGGGTTCCTGGTTAACCTTTTTTAATTTCTCCACTTCATTTTGAAAGTCCAGGAAGTTTTTATCGTCGGTAGTTTCCGAATGGATCGGTGTTGGCAACAATTTTACTGCGGTAATAATGGGGCCAATGCGACGGGCCTTATAAACTGACCCCTGGCCTCCCGTTTTTAAGGCGCCCATATTTTCCAAACCCTCTGTAATCGTAAACACTTTCGCCATAACAAATATCCCTTTTAGACAATATTATCGGAAAGAAATATCCGGGTAATATAAAACGTTGCTAATTTATTAAAATCGAAGATAGCATTGTGTTAAAAATAAAAGAAGAATACTTAGGTTAATTTATAATGCACGGTTTTATATGCACGTATAATTACACGAGTCTTATACTTAAAAACGGTAAAAAAGTGAGTAAGATTTTTGTCCAGGCATTGTAGCCACCAGCATCATCGTTGCGTCGCCCTCTTATACTGAAGACCAATGTGCATCTTTTATTGCGTTATAAACCAGCCGGTTTAACCTGTTCAACCGCCGTCAGGGTTGTGGCTATAGTGAGCTGCGAAAACATAGCGTGGAATAACCAATGAAAACCTATTCCCACAACCCCGACGGCGGCTTTCGGCCCCGTCGGCGGTTGATTGTAGACCACTTTACCCCGCCGGGGTTAATATGTGATTACCGTCATTAATGCCAGGTAAGTAAGCGAAGGAAATGATTAATGTTATGTAATTTATCTCGAAATTTTCACAAATTAATCCGTAAGAGCCATAGGCTCGGCACATATTTGCACCAAATTCCAAGCAATATACTTTTGAGTTCATTCAGAAGTCCTTTTCATGGTCATTCCTGGTAATTTTATTTTTAATTGTTATCAAAATTTATATGGGCCGAACCTACGGCTCTCTTACGAAATTGCGCATTTTTCAACGGATTGAAATCCGTTGCTACAATATGGACCGAGGTTACGCTTCTACTGGCAATTTTATGGGGTGACACGAGCCGTGGCGGCGTTTATTTTTTGCGGGTATTGATTGGAGCCTCGGGCGTTAAACATATTCCACAGTTTTTGAAAGCTGATATAATTCTTTCAAAATCTGCTCTACATAAAATTGTTGTACTTCAGCAATCCCTGGTTTATCTGCTTGTATTATTCCGCTTTTTGCAATTACGTTTTTGTGTGCAATTGCGTAAAACGCAAATAAGTCCGTCAAACCTACTTCAGGCATGGGAGCCGCATAGCCGGTAACGCCAATACTCCAATCACTTACAAACAGCTTACCTACGTTTATTGCCATCTCACGGGCAATTTCCCCGGAAACACAATTGCATTTTAAAGCTTCTGACGGATCAATATGCAAGTGCTTATACTTCTGCTGAATATTGTAAGCAGTAATGCCCCCTTGAAAAAAAAGGCTCGAATTTGGTGCCAATGAAAATACTGCCTGCAACTGGCCTGATGTAACACTTTCTGCTACTGCAATTGTTTCGTGCCGGCCCGTTAAAAACCTGCCAACCTGTTCAAGTATTTTAGTATCCTGCATGTTTAAAAGTTTACGGTGCTTATTACTTAAACTTAACAAAAAATCGTGCCTTAAGAATTATTTGGTGTAAACCGGAACAATGCAAAATGCTCCTTCTCAATAATAGTTCTATCAACCGGCTGGCTTACTAATTGTATTGAAATTTATGACCCGCATTATTAAAAATGAATTGGATTCAAGCCAAATTTATTATTTGGCATAAAAATTTTATGGGATACAATATGGCGTTGACAAAATACAAAGAGAAAAGATCTTTTACGGTAACACCGGAACCCACCGGAGGTAAGGCAACGGGAAATGAATTGCGTTTTGTGATTCAAAAACATGCTGCTTCTCATCTGCACTATGATTTCAGGTTGGAGATGCGGGGTGTGCTGAAAAGCTGGGCTGTACCAAAGGGTCCGTCTACTGACCCCACAATAAAAAGACTGGCTATGATGGTTGAAGACCATCCCTACGATTACAGAACATTTGAAGGTATTATACCTAAGGGGCAGTACGGAGGTGGTACAGTAATAGTATGGGATGAGGGTACATATGAAGCGGCCGACATCGATAGTAAAGATAAAAAGGCCCAGGAAAAAGAACTGATGAGCCAACTGCACAACGGCAAGATAAAAATCATGCTGCATGGCACTAAACTCAAAGGGGAATATGCATTGGTAAAAGCAAAAGGTCGTGAAGAAAATGCATGGTTGCTTATGAAGGTGAAAGATAAATATGCTTCTGCTATGGATATTACAAAGAAAGAAAAATCTATACAGTCAGGAAAGACGCTTAAACAGGTGGAGGCCACCAGCAATAATATTTATGGCCGCACAATCATACAACCCGGCACTACTGCAAAAGATGACAAGCTTTCAAAAAAGAAAATTAGCACGGAACCAGTAGTTCAGGAAAAACACGAAGCCCCATCTATATCTGCGGAGGCTATACTAAAGAAGGCACCGAAAGAAAAGATGCCGGTTGATGTAAAGCCAATGCTGGCCACGCTTGTAGATAAACCTTTTGATGAAGAAGGCTGGCAATATGAAATAAAGTGGGATGGCTACCGAACCATTGGTTACGTCAACAAAGGAACGGCCGATCTGCGTTCCCGAAACAATAAATCCTTCAATGAAAAGTTCTATCCTATTTATGATGCACTAAAAAAATGGAAGATAAATGCGGTGGTAGATGGAGAGATCATCGTTGCAGACGATGAGGGAATGGCCAATTTCGGAAACCTTCAAAACTGGCGCAGCGAGGCTGATGGCAGGTTGCTATTTTACATCTTCGATATCCTTTGGCTGGATGGAAAGTCCTTAATGGATTTACCATTGTCGGAGCGGCATGTCATTCTACACGCAGCCTTTCCGCAGGATGATCTTATCCTTTTAAGTAAAAGCTTTACTACCTCAGGCATTGAATTTTATGCTGCTGCGGAAAAAATGGGGCTGGAAGGTATTATTGCAAAAAAATCAGCCTCCCGTTATTTGCCCGGTGACCGTTCCAGTAACTGGCTAAAGATAAAAACACAATCAAGACAGGAAGTGGTGATTGGCGGATTTACGAAAAACGAAGGCACTTCAAAACTATTCAGCTCATTACTGGTGGGAGTATACGAAAAAGGCAAATTGATTTATACCGGTAAGATAGGAACAGGCTTTAATGAAAAAATGCAACGGGAAATGATGCAACAGTTTAAGTCACTTATTACTAAAACCTCCCCCTTTTTGGCGGAGCCTGATGTAAACAAACCTTCCCGTTTCAGGCATGATCCACCCAAAGCGGCAGCTACCTGGCTGAAGCCGGAACTTATTTGTGAAGTAAGTTTTCGGGAGATGACAACCGATGGCGTAATGCGCCACCCTTCTTTTGAAGGAATGAGGGAAGACAAAAACGCAAAAGAAGTAGTTATGGAAAAAGAAGCACCTACTAGCAAAATAGTAAATGGCAGTAAGGCTACCGAAGAAAAGCCAACTGCGCACAAAGCAATTATAACCAAGCCTGCCAAGGCTGAACGCAAGACTTTGTTAAACCCTGCGGATGAAACACAGGTGAGAAAAATTAACGGCCACGAATTGAAGTTCACCAACCTCAGCAAAGTTTACTGGCCAAAAGACAGCATCACTAAAAGGGATATGTTGAATTATTATTACCTGGTAGCACCTTATATTTTGCCTTATTTAAAAGATCGGCCACAGTCACTTAACCGGCATCCCAACGGAATCACCGGTATGAGTTTTTACCAAAAAGATGTTACAGGTAAAGCACCTGACTGGATACAAACCTTTCCATATACCACGGAAGGCGTGAACAAAAATTTTATGGTTTGCAAAGAGGAAGCAGACATTCTTTATATGGCGTCATTGGGATGTATCGAATTAAATCCATGGAGCAGCAGAACTACCCATCCGGATAATCCGGATTGGTGCGTTATGGATTTGGACCCTGATAAAGCCAACACGTTTGACCAGGTAATAGAAACAGCGCTTGTAATGAAACAAATACTGGATGCGGCCAATATTCCTGCATATTGTAAAACCTCCGGATCTACCGGCATCCATATTTACATTCCATTAGGAGCCAAATACACGTACGAAGATTCTAAGGAATTCGGAAGGATCATCGCAAGGCTAACCCATGAGCAGTTGCCCGGCATTACCAGCATAGAAAGATTGACTTCAAAAAGAAAGGGAAAACTCTATATTGATTTTCTTCAAAACCGGCCACAGGCCACCCTTGCTACGGCTTATTCTTTACGACCCAAACCAAAGGCTACGGTAAGCATGCCGCTTTATTGGGAGGAAGTAAAAAAAGGATTGCAGATGGCAGATTTCACCATAAAAAATAGTATACAGCGCATAAGAGATGTGGGGGATATTTTTTTGCCGGTACTAGGTAAGGGCATCGATATGAAAAAATCATTGAATAATCTCAAAAAGATATTCGAAACAGCGGATAACGCTAAATAAAAAAATATATAACCTGTAAAAAAACATTAAATGGAAAATGAAATAATACCTCCCGAAATAAAGGGGAAAAATACGAACCTCGATAAGAGTATCGTACTGGATACAAAAGATGAGGCTGTCAATGCTTTCAAAAGGGCATACAAAAGAATGCTGAATCCTGGTATATGGCATAAGCTAAGTGGTGCTATAAGCGCCCAATTTACCTTAACAGGTGAGGATGCCACGGAAGAAGAGCGGCTGGCACAAGAGGGAGATTATTTTAAAATAGATTTACCCGGCCCCGGTCCGGCAACAGGCGATGGATATGATTGGGTAAGGGTAGAGCTATTAAAAGATCATACCGATCATGAGATAGATGAAGAAAGTATAGGAATGAAATTGCGGGCTTGTTCACCGCCGGGAAAAGACACCGATGATACGGCACATTTTTTTAAAGATGATGCTACTTCTTCTTTTATCATACGGAGGACAGGAACCAAAGTCACTGCTTCCTACTTTGGCCGCAATGAAATACCAAATACTGATACCAATAAAGCCACCGATAATATCAGGAATACGATGGTAGCAATGGGAGCCATCGCAGGCCTATCAGAACTGCAATGGTCTGCGCTATTAGAAGGTTTTTTGGAAGAAGAAATAGGGGAATAGCAGGGAGCATTGACTTAATAAAACACCCCTGCCTGAATCAATAACTCATCCATTATTTTACTAACGGACAAGGTAAGTTGATGGGGTATTTTTTTACTTTCCAGCAACCCGTTATCAAGACAATACATTACTTCTTTTACTTCATGTTCAAAGCCATTGCATGCATGTGGCATAGAAAAATTCTCCTTCGTGCCATCGTTTAAATGAAGTGAAAACTCAGTTGCTTTAAACCAGGGGTTATGAATTTTTATATGACCCTTTGTTCCGATGATCAACGCTTCAATCGGCGTGTTGATTTTTATAGACGATAATATATGAGCAGTCCGGCCCCCGCTATATTGCAAAATTACATTTGCATATTCATCAACGCCTGTATCTGTGAGCCTTGCAACGGTTTTAATACCGGATGGCTCACCTAAAATTAAAGTAGTTAAAAAAAGTGGGTAGATTCCAACATCTGCTATGGAGCCTCCACCCAGTGCTTTATTGAACAACCGGCCATCCGGGTCAGCCGGCGCTGCAAAACCAAAATCTGCAGTCACATATTGGGGTACGCCTATTTTATCGTCATTGATAAGTGCTTGTATTTTTTCAATAAAAGGCATACAGGCAGTCCACATTCCTTCCATTAAAAAAAGCTTATTTTTTGTAGCAAGCGCTATCATTTCCGCCGATTGCTTGTAGCTAAGCGCCATAGGTTTTTCGCACAACACCGCCTTATTATTTTGCAAACAAAGCATAGTTTGTTCGTAGTGAAAAACATGTGGCGTGGCTATATAAATAATATCAACATTGGCATCCTTTACCAGTTCCTCATAACCATTATAAAAGCAGGTAGCACTGTATTTCTCTGCGTATTTTTTTGCATTATTTATGTCCCGGGAAGCTACGGCATATACTTCTGACCCTTCTGTAAAGTGAAGCGCCCGGCAAAATTTATCTGCAATTCTGCCAGCACCTAAAATCCCCCAGCGATAATTTTTTTTCATGGTATAAAAGCTTGATGTATAAAGTTTACACCTTTTTAAAAAAGTGTAAACTTTGGTGCAAATTATTTTGCTTTGGTAAAATTTTTAACCCCTGTTGGTTTAATTTTTTTTATGTTGCCCATTTTGTCAAAATTGAGGCTATCAATACACAACTGGCGCAATACGTATTGCTCTTTTTGCGGGTGGATGCGATGGTATAAAATGTAGTCCTGCCCCTTTTCAGTGAAAACAGTGTGATGTCCGGGACCATAGATCGTACTATCAGCAGAAGTAGAAAGGATGGGATCATTGACGCCGTCGGTAAATGGCCCAAAGGGTGAATTGCCTGTAGCATACCCCACCTGGTAAGTTGCGTCGATTGCTTTGCCCTCAGAAAACATAAGGTAATATTTCCCTTTGCGTTTAATCATATGTGCGCCTTCAAAAAACTTTGTTGGTGTAATATCCCGCGGTGTGCCATCAAATGTAAACATGTCCTTTTTAAGTTTTACCGCCATGCAGTGGCCGTTCACCCAACCAAAGCCGGATCCCCAATAAAGATACGCACTGCCGTCAGTGTCGATAAAAAGATCGGGATCAATATTGTGTACGCCGGGAAACTCCGTTTTTTTAACAAGCGGTGAATTGTCTGCTTTCAAATTTTTCCATGGCCCAAGCGGATGGTTGCTTACACCGCCCCACACTTCATTGCCCACAGCGAGGTACATATAAAATTTCCCATTCGGTGATTTTGTTACTGATGGTGCCCAAACCATTGCATCTCCTGACGTGGGGCTGGTGCATGCTTTTTTGGTGGGCCAGTTTAGGTGCCGCCTCGTAAATTTTTTAAAATCTTTTGTTTCAAATACAGCTAGTTCACCTTTCCCCCATGGATCGATGGTGGCATAGATATAATAGGTGCCCGCATGTTTAACGATAGTTGGATCTGCAAAATAACCGGGAACAATTGGGTTGGTAATAAAACTTGCAGATTGCTGCGCAGATAATTTGCAAAAAAACATTGCCGTGAGAGCGAGAGTTACTAATCTTTGTTTGATATTCATATTTTATAATTTCATTTAAACACAATCTTGTTGGCAATTTGTTCTTTTTGTTTTTTTCAATACTGCGTTAGTTACACCATTACTTTTTAGACTGTAGTATTATCTCAGATGGCTTCAATCCGGCAGCGGTTGCTTTCAATATAATTTCCCCGGCTTCATGCCTTGACTGCACAATAACCTGGGCAAGGCCATTGAATAATTTTCTCTTGAAAGGCGCAGCTGGCGTAACAATTTGAATAAGCCCGGCATTGGTATTTATATTCTCCCACGGCTGCGGCTTTATCAATGGCGTAGCAGCAATGGCCACCTGGTTTTGGCCTTTGTGCAATAAAGACATGGGTAAAATAAATGTGTTTCCTTTTTTATCTTCTTTAATTCCTTTTGCAATTTCATTTCCATTGATATACACTGACTGTTCTTTTCCAATACTGTTGTAAAAAAAAGTGATGACCTCATTCCCTGTTAGTTCCGGCAAGTTAAAACTTCCTCGGTAAACCAGGGCTTTTGTGGTTTTTCCAAACTGTTCATTGCGTTCATCCTTAAATGCCCTTTCCCAATTTGTATCATCATGGACAACTGCAATTTCGGGCCTGTTTAAAATATCGCTCACCACTTTTTCCTTTTGAATTTCAATTTTAGCCACACTTATTTTTTCCAGTTCCTTATCGGCTTCCAGGGAAGTTGGGTTGCCATTTCCAACACCTATAATTTTGCCGGGCCCTTGCAGCGTAAAGGTTACTTCATTATCAGCAGTTGGTACCTGTAAACCGTTTTTATCGTTTACAGCCACCGTTATTAAGGCAATGTCATCCCGGTTAGCTTTTATTACAGATTGGTTCGCAATCATTTTTATGGTAGCTGGCTCAGCAGTAGTTTTAACAACATCAGTAATGATCTTTTTGCCATTTTTATAACCGACAGCTTCGATGCTTCCAGGGGCATATTTTACACTCCATTCAAGGTGGCCATTTACAGGCATATCTTTTTTGCCTAAGCTCTTTTTATTTACAAAAAGCTCAACAGCCTCAGCGTTGCTATAAACCCATACCGGTATCTCCCGCCCTTCTTTACCTTTCAAATTCCAGTGCGGTAAAATATGTATGGTGGGCTTCTTTGTCCACCATGACTTTAAATAAAAAACATTGTCTTTTGGGAAACCACAAAGATCCAGCATACCAAAGGGGCAAATCACGGATGGCCAGCCATAAGGTGTGGGTTCACCCCGGTAATCAAATCCGGTCCAGATAAACATGCCGGCGAGATAGTTACGTTGTGCATAATGTTTCCAGCCGTCTTCAATGCTAAAAAAATTTGGGGTAGGCTTTTTATCGTATGCAGCCATCAACTGTGCTTTTACATCATCTTCATAAATGCCCCTGGTAGCACGGGTACTTCCTTCTTCTGTTCCCCAGCCTGGCTGATTGGGGAATTTTTTGTGATGCTCGTCGGTGTTTATCTGGCCGATGTAGTTATATCCCATCACATCTATTACATTCGAAATGCCTTCTCTCCATCCGCCACTTATTGCCGCCGTAATAGCCCGGCTGCTATCAAGCGATTTGGTATAAGCCTGCAAAGTAGATGCGATCCTTGCGCCCTTTATATTACCCTCAATCCCCCACTCTTCGTTGCCTATGCTCCAGCTAATAATGCTTGGATGATTCCTGTCTCGTAATATCAATTTTTTCACTTCGTTAAAATGCGTACTGGTTATTCCCAATAACCGATTCTCATCTATTACCAGCATGCCCAACCTGTCACAGGCCTCCAGTAATTCGGGCGTTGGTGGATTGTGTGAGCAACGATAAGCATTGCATCCAAAGTCTTTTAATGTTTTGATGCGAAAATCCTGCAAAGCATCCGGCATTGCAGCGCCCACTCCCGCATGATCCTGGTGATTATTGGTACCCTGTAATTTTACAGGTTTTCCATTAAGAAAAAATCCTTCGCTGGCATCAAAACGAATAGTGCGGACACCGAATGTAGTTTCGTATTTATCAATGATCGTTTCACGGTCACTGATAGTAGTGATCAACTTATATAGATATGGATTTTCCAGCGACCACAACAAAGGGTCAACAACGGGCATAGTACAAAAGAAATCCTTATCCTTAAAGGATGAAAGATTAAGCTCTTTGATCGTATTGGTTGCGATAGTTTTTCCCTCAGCGTTTACAATGGTATTTACAATATCAAATGCCCTGGTAGTTTTATCCTCATTCAATACAGTAACCTGCACCCTGATATCCGCGGTATTAGCTTTCACGTGTGAGGTTACAAAAGTTCCGTTGGCAGCCACATGCAACGGGGAAGTTTTATTTAACCACACATGCCGGTAAATGCCTGCACCTTCATAAAACCAACCTTCTTCCATGGTTGCATCTGCCCTAACGGCAATAACATTTTCGCCATCGTAATTTAAATAATCGGAAATATTGTAACTAAACCCGGAATACCCGCTTATCTCAGTACCAAGGTAATGGCCATTTACCCATACGATGGAATTACGGAACACACCGTCAAATGTAATGGAGATGATTCGGCCCGCATCTGTGGCTGGTAAATAAAAGGATTTCCGGTACCAACCTACGCTTGTCTCCGGAAAGTTTCTACCAATGGCTTTAAAACCATGGCTATGGCTTCCTTTTTTATCAAAGGCCTGTTCAACAGCCCAGTCATGCGGCAGGTCTAATTTTCTCCAGCCCCGGTCATCAAAATTTGGTGAAGCTGCTCCGTCGCCATAAGAAGATTTGGCAAAGTATGAAAAGTATGAAGTGCCATTATCAAAATCCTTTTTTGTATCGTATGGATGGCCAAAGGCAAAACGCCAGTTATCATCCAACAGTATGCGCTGGCGACCGGATAGTTGTTGCTGTTGAGAAAAAGTGACAGAGACGGTTGAAAAAAATATAGCAATGAAGAGAATGAATTTTCTCTGGATATTATTGATCATTGTAAATAGTGATTGGTTTAACACATTAAGGACATAAATAATTTTGGGAACACAATATATAATTTAAACATCCACTGCCGCAATAAAAATTATTGAAGCAGTGGATGTTGCTGGTATATTATTTTTTAATCTTTGCGTGTTATCTCAGTCCAACATGGTCAATATGGATTACTCCACTCCAGCCTGCCGATTGCAGTACGATCTCCTTTAAAGGATTAGGGTTACCCATAGCTGAAAGATTAATGGTGAAGGTAGCCCATTCTCCCTGGAGTATCGTTACCTGGTTAGGGCTACCCCAATTACTGCCATTATTAATTATGTTTAATATTTTACCGCCGGTACCCGCTTCGCCAAATACAGAAAATTCAAATTTAGTATAGGCGCCTGTTGCCGGTCCATTATCATTGTGAAAAGTAATACCCTCGTAACCGCCCGTACCATAGGTAGCTTTAATAGATTTGGTGCCTTCACGAACAATGGCGCTGCTGTTGAAATCACGTGCAGCCCATGACCAATCCTGGAATCCGTTTTGCAATCCATCCGTATACATCGCATATGCCAGCGGTGCCAATGGTGGCAGACCGCCTTTAATATCTAATACCTGGCTGGATATAACTGTAAGCGTAGTATTAATAACTCCTAAAGTTATTTTTCCTTTCAATGTTCCCGCCGGCACTTTAACAACAATGCTGGTGGCCGACTGGCTTACAAATGTTGTAACAGGCGCTGTAATTCCGGTAAATGAAACACTGGTTACAAGGTTAAGATTAGTGCCTGTAATAGTCAGATTGGTTAAAGGATCAATAGGGTTAGGTGCTAGTGAGACAACAGAGGGTAATATTACATCCAGGTCTTGTGCAGATGTTACGGCTACTTTTGAAGCGGCTACTAATTGTATCTTGCCTTTTTGTGTTCCAGCAGGAACTTTAACAACGATCTGGGTGGCGGATTGGCTAACAAATGACGTAACCGGTGTAGCAACACCTGTAAATATTATTTCCTTCGTTAAATCCAGGTCTGTACCGGTAATGGTTAGATTAGAAGCATGCAAGATTGGATTTGGAGACAAGGATGTTATGGCTGGTAAAGTAACAATCAGGATGCTATCGGTTTCAAATACGAGCGGCTTTGTACCGCCGCCTGATATAAATAATTTCCCGGTTTTGGCATTGGCTGGAACTTTAACAACCAACTGATTCAAGGTTTTGCTTACGAAAGTTGTTTCGGCCAAATCACTTGCGAATGTTACCTGTGTAACCCAGCTAAGGAATTCTCCTTTAAGGGTAATGTTCTCACCTGGGCGGGCTTTAGCCGTCATAGAGGTTATCGTAACGGGCACCAGGAAATTAACTTCCGTCTTGGAAACGATATCTCCCTGGGGGGTTTTAAGCGTTGCAAAACCTTTTTGGGTAGAGGCGGGTATAATAAGAACGATTCTTTCTGCTGTTTGCTCCTTAAATGCCGATGCTGGTATACTGGCTCCTTTCAATTCAATACCAGTAACGAGGTTAAGATTGTTACCTATAAAAATCAATTGCTCACCATGCTTCGCACCTGTAGGGCCAAAACTCAGCAATACAACTTTATCAGATGTTGTCGTTGAATCTTTTTTACAGGACGGAACAAAACCTATCACCATAACCAGGCACAACAGTAAAAGCAATCTTGTGTCAAATATTATTTTAATCATTATTGTATATTTTAATTGTAACAATTGAGAGATACTAATTCTACTTTTTAAGGAATTTAGGCACCACCCTGAAATTATCAAAAGATATATCAGCATCAAGATCTCCCGGGCCGTGAAAAAGCAGTCTCGTCCAATATCCTGTAGGGCTTACAGTAAGCGGATAACCATAACTACTTGCTATTTCATTAAAAGGAATGATCACAGTTTGCCATTCGCCTTTACTGTCAAACGGTGGCTTCCATAAATATGCATTGTTGTCTTCTTTAAGCAATCCTACATTAATTTTCAAAACATTATTATTGAAAGGCTTCAACGTGTTCACTTCGAATTTCAAATTGTAATCAGAAGGCTTATTGATTGCTTCATCAGGTACATTTTTACTAATAGCACCCATTGCATCGGCGGGCCCGCCGGCTACTTCCAGCCATGCCCAGGCACCGATTGCCTGTTTGACACGGATATAGTTTCCATTAATGGCGGGTGGATCTGTAGGGCCGGGATTGGTGACTACAAATTTTGAATTCCACCATCCGGTAAATGGATCGCTGCTGAGAAATATGTTCCTGTTATCTCTAAACCAAAAGTCAGATTTGGTTTCACCAAAATTTGTTTTAACGGTTATCTGTCCCGGCAGTGCACCAGCGGGCACTCTTACCTTAATTACCTTATCCGTTACTGATACCAATTCTCCCTTTACGCCCCCGGCAAATGTTACAGTAAGCGGTTCATAAAAATAGTTGCCCCGTATAGTGGCCTCGGCGCCAGTGAGAACATACTCACTATTCATGGCTTGCACCGAAGGTTCGCTGATCTGAACTTTAAAATCATACTCCAATATTTTACCATTAGAAAAAACGATTTTTATCTTATTGGTAATCACTTTAGGAATGGGGTTAGGCACACTTACGAGAATTGTATTGGCCGTAACATAAGTGGGAGTTAAAGCAGCTTTTTGATCATTGAACCAAAGCTCTACTGCATCTTGTAAATTCTCTCCCACAATTGCTATCAGGTTGCCCTGGAAAGCCCCTGTCAGCAGCGAGTCTGCCGATACGGGGTTTGTAACACGAACATACCTGATACGAGGTTCGCCATTGTTGGGCAGATCATCATTCTTTTTGCAGGACGAGTAAATACCTGCAACCGTAACCGCCAGCATCAGGAGCAAAATTGATTTATATATTCTTTTCATATCGCTATATTTTATAAACGTTTGTATTTAGCATTTCTATTTAATAGTCTACCGGTGGTTTCAGCAGGTTAGGCGCCTGGCTAAGTTCAGCAGACGGTATTGGCAGTCGGAAATTACCATCATTGGCATTGATTTTTCTATCACTGGTAGCCCATACAGTTTTAATAAAGGTCCAGGTTGTTGGATCTGGGAATTTATCAGGTATAGATGCAAACAGGCCTCTGTCCTGAGCGTTTAAGATAGCATATGCTTTTGCTTTATTGTAATAGTGCAGGCTGACAAGATCATACCATGCCATACCTTCAATTGCAAATTCTATAAATCTTTCTTTTAGAATTGCATCTATTGTTAATGGCTCGCTATGTTCCGGCAAACCTGCCCTCATGTGTACCTTGTTAAAATATTCGAGCGCCCTGGCGTCAGTTGTAGATCCGTTGTTACCCAAGGTAGCTTCTGCATATACAAGGTACATTTCTGCAAGCCTCATCATGTAAGTATCATTTCCATAATACTGTTGAGCCGCCTGCCCTCCTACATCTTCGGCTTTGCCGGTTACATATTTTTTAATGTTTAAAAAATTACCATCATTTCCTGTAGATGCATTAGAGGGAAAAATAAGTTTCTGTTTTCCACCGGTAATGGTCTGCGTTATTTCATTATAACGCGTGCCGGGCAACATAAAAGTTGCTTTTAATCTTTGATCAACCGTTCTTCCCTTCAGCGTGTCCCCTTTTGCATTTGCAGTGATCCCTTCGTATTGGCTTATCATCCACCAGGTAGCTCCCTTGTCTCCACCCCAGCCGTCTCCGTTAGCAATATCCGGACTGTATGCCAGGTAAGCAGGCGAGCTGTTTTGTGTACCCCATGCTCCGGGAGAATAAACCCATTGCAGCGAGAACAATGACTCTGAATTGTTATCATAAGGGTACAAAAAGAGGTCAGCATAATTCTTAAGTAAAGAAGCGCCGCTATTTTTAATTACGCTTTCAGCATAATATTTTGCGCTATCCAAAAAAACCTGGTTTCTCTGTCCTGAACCGTTCGATTCAATACCGGAACGGGAAAGATAAAAACGGGCAAGCATTCCTTCTGCTGACCATTTAGTAAGCCTGCCCGGGCGCAGCGCAACAGCAGGAAGGTCATCAGCCACAGCACGCATTTCTTTGGTTATAAATTTCCAAACACTTTTTTCTGTATTCCTGCTTAAAGATGTGTCAGCAAGCAACTCGAGGTTGTTTTCAATTATAGGTACCGGTCCCCAGTTCATCACTAAAAAGCGGTATGCCAATGCACGCATAAATCTTGCTTCTGCAATAGCAACTTTTTTAACCTGCGGAGATACACTTGCACCAGCATATTTGTTAATATTGACTATTGCAAGATTCGATTGGCTTACCACGATAAAAAACGAGCGCCAGGATGAGCCATTTTCCGGGGTATTGCCTGTAGTATTAAACAGTACGTTTCCTCTGTCGTTGTAGGCAGAGTATGCTGTACCGGCCCTAAAGTCGCCCAAATTGTAAGACGCTTTATCATTGTAATCGAACCAAACTTTGCTATATAATAATCCTGTGCTTGCCAGCACCTGTTCGTCAGTTTTATAAAAGCTTGCATCAACGATAGTATCAATCGGTGGTTTCTCCAGAAAATCCTTAGAGCATCCCAACATAATGGCAACGGGTAACAATGCGCTAACCCAAAAGTATTTACCTTTTATATTTTTCATTTTCAATATTTTTAAAAGTTTACGCCCAGGTTAAAAGTATAAATAGGGGTTAATGGATAACGTCCGAAATCCAAACCGACGGCCTGGTTGTTTGGGCCTGAATCCCTCCCAACGTAAGAACCAACTTCCGGATCAAAACCAGTGTAGTCTGTGAACGTTGCAACATTTTGCGCTCCTACTGTAAGCCTTATTCCTTTTATCAGCTTTTGACGGCCAATTAAGCTGGTGGGAACATTATAGGACAAAGAGATATTTTTTATTCTTACAAAAGATCCATCTTCTACCCATTTGTTTGTGGGCCTTGTGTAGTTACCATTGGGACCATATGAAATTCTTGCAACGTTTGTATTTGGATTTGCCAACACTAGTTCACCAGCCGCATTCCTAATGGGCTTGGCATAGTCCATTGCCTGTATCATCAGGTTTCTGCTGACGTTGATATTATTGGCGTTCGTATTTTGCTTGGCGAGGTAATTGTAAATGTCATTACCAAAAGTGGCAGTTAGCAGTATACTTAGATCAAATCCTTTATAAGAGAAAGTATTTGTAAAGCCTGCAAACATTTTCGGCCATGGGTTACCGATATAAGTTTCATCATACGTATCAATGATCCCGTCAGGCACACCGGCAGGGCCGCTGATGTCTTTAAACTTAACATCCCCTACTGAAAGGCCGTTTATTCCAGCAGCTAAATTTTCAATTGGCAACCGTTTGCCAGCATTGTCAACTGGTACAGCGCTTTTATTTATTTCTTCAATTGACTGAAACAAACCTTCTTCAATATAACCTCTGAACATCCACGGAGCCTGGCCAACGGCAGCACGCTGTGTCCAGTCACTTAACCACCAGGAGGTTCTGCTTACGAACCTTGTATCAGAATTAAACTTGGTAACTTTTGTCTCAAAAACTGATAAGTTAATATTGGATTCCCACCTGAAATCTTTCTTAACAACATTGCTTGTGTTTAAAGACATGCTCCAACCTTTGGTTTGCATAGAGCCAAGGTTGATAACAGGTGAAGAGGGAGCGCCGGTTCCGTTGGTACCCATATACCAGGGTAAAGGTGCATCCAGCAGAAGGTTATTGGTATTTTTGATATAGTAATCAAATTCCAGCTGTATCCTGTTTTTGAATAATCCCACATTCAAACCCACATTGTCAGTATTAGTTTCCTCCCATTTTGTTTTTGGATTCCCCACTCTCGAAGGTAAAAATCCGGTACCCGTTGGTGTGGCACCAGTACCCAGTGGTGAATAAATACCTGCTGTATACCCACGGTTTCCTGTAATTCCTTTTTCGTAGCGAACTTTTAATTCATTTATGAATGGAACGTGGAAGAATTTCTCCTGCGAAACCCTCCATGCTCCGGATATGGAAGGAAATTTACCCCACTTATTTTCAGATCCGAAGAATGAAGAGCCATCCGTTCTATAAGTACTAACCAAAAAATACCTGTTATCAAAGTTATAGCTGAGTCGGCCCAGGTAAGATTCAATTGCCCAGTTGCTTGAATTGCTTGAAATACGTGCAGTGGTTGGATCACCTGCAGCAAGATCAAAAATGTCATTGGTAAGAAAACCTGTAGCACTGGATGTCACAGATTTCCAACTACCCGCCTGTGACTCATGACTCGCCATTAAACCGAAACTGTGCTTTTTCCATTGCTTATTATAATCCAGCAACTGATTGAAATTCCAATAAATACTTCTGTTGGCACCATCTGCAAGTGAAGCAGTGACGTTTCTTGCCCAACCGATTGAATAAGTAGGTTGAAAATATATTGAATTGGAAAATCCTAAATTAGTATTGAAAGCTGTTCTGAAAGTAAGGTCCTTCGTAAATTTAAGCGCAAGGTTTAATCCTCCAAAAAATTCTCTCCGTACATTATTGTTGGTTTTCAGGTTAGCTATCGCAATTGGGTTTACCGGGGCGAATACGTTCGCTCCATTTACAATGTCCCCACCACCCCATGAACCATCAAGGTTCTTAACAGGCACCTGAGGTGTTAATTGTAATGCATCTGAAATAACATTTTCCTGGCTGGTAGTAAGATCCTCCTTGGTTTGGTTGAAATTAAGGTTAGCTCCTAAAGTAGCCCAATCCCTTATTTTATTGTCAACGTTTAGCCGGAAACCATATCTCTTAAATCCAGAGCCAATAGCAATCCCCTTTTGATCCAGGTATTCACCAGACATATAATAGGTCGTTTTATCACTACCACCGCTAACATTAAGCTGATGCTTACTCATCGGGGTATTTTTAAACAGCTCGCCCTGCCAGTCAGTTCCCTTGCCCAACAGTTCAGGGTCTAAAAATTCACCGGGCGTTTGTCCTCCGGCTATTGCATGGAACTCTTTCACCATCTGCGCATATTGTTGCAAATTCATTACTTCCAATTTTTTGGGCGGTGTTTGTATGCTGTAAAGCAAACCGTAGTTTATTTTTGCTTCGCCTGATTTACCCCGTTTGGTGGTTATTAATAATACCCCGTTTGAAGCCCTCGTTCCATATATCGCCGTTGCCGAAGGGCCCTGTAAAATTTGAATATCTTCAATATCAGCGGGGTTCAGTCCAGCCAGCGGATTGGATGAACTTTGAGCGCCAAATGAAACCGTTGAGGGCTGAATTTGTACACCATCAATAACATATAAGGGTTCTGTTGATCCATTGATCGTACTAACTCCCCTTATAACTACTGAGATACCACCACCGGGCTGTCCCGAATTTTGTGTAACGTAAACGCCAGCCGCTCTTCCTTGTATAGCTTGCTCGATCGTTGTGTTCACCGTTTTTTCCATATCCTTTGCTGATACAGTAGTTTGCGCACTGGTAAGGTTTACTTTTTTGGATTTACCGTACCCTATTACAACTACTTCATCCAGGTCTGACCGCGATTCGGTTATTGCAACTGCCACAACATCTGAAGTCCCTACTTTTATTTCTCTATTCTGATAACCTATAGAACTCACCGCCAGCACATCCCCCGTTTTTGCCTGTATACTAAATGCACCCTGGTTATCGGTATAAGTTCCAACGTTGGTTCTTTTATTGATAACAGAGGCTGCGTCAAGCGGTTTACCGGCGGAGGTGATTTTGCCGGTTATTTTACGCTCGCCTGTTTGAGCGAAAACTGCATTGCCTGTGAGAAGACAGCAAAACATCACCCATAACACGAGGGTTTTGAGGTTCATAGTTGGTTTAATTTTTTTCATATACAATCATCATTGTTGGTTTAAAATTAGAAGTCATAATATAAATAGATCGCTTAAAGTTGAAGAAATCCGGTTGGGCTTTGTTTATACCACAGGGCTTACCGAAATGATATTCGGGCATTATTTACTTTAGAATATTTAGATGTTTTTAAAGAATCGTTCTTGACAGTGTAAGAGAAAACCCTACGGTATATAGTTAGTAGAAAGGAGTTCAATAGCATGCTACAGTTTTTTGGCAGTATATCGTTTCGGTTAGGAAACAAAGCTAGATTTAAGTAATGTACTTTAGTAATACTTTTTTATCTGATAACAGTTGTTTTCTATAAAACACTTATAAGGTCATCGTTTTCAACATCTAAAATTGACAAATAGCCGTAAATAATAAAATTTAGACCGAAGTATAATAGTTTTTGGTTTTGATACTATTTTTACCGTGTATTAATCATTTTAACAACAGGGGGTGGAAAAAACTGGAAAAATAACAGTGAGCGAAAGCAATACAATCTTTGAAAAGACAATGCAATTGGAAAAGGTGCTGCATGCAACTTTAAATGGACACGCAGCATTGGGTTGGCAAAAATAAACAGGTCCTTCCGAAAGGATTACTACATTTAATTAGCTTTGTCGGCTATGACAATCAGGGCAGAGGCAATTAGAACCTGGAAACTTTCAGGTCCTATAATATTAGGGGAACTAACTCAAATGGCGCTGGGCATCATTGACAGTATCATGGTAGGGAAAATCAGTTATCAGCACCTTGCAGCTGCAGCACTTGTAAACAGTGTGATGAATATTCCCTTTGTGCTTGGCTTCGGAATGACAATGGCCGTTTCGCAAACTGTATCGACCGCGAATGGAAGAAAGGACATCTTAAAAGTGTCGCATTACTTGTACAATGGATTTTGGCTCTGCACGATAGCTGCCATCATCATTGCGCTGGTTTTAAATTCCGGTAAAGATATTTTGTTTCATTTGGGACAGGATGCTGATGTTGCTGCGCTTGGAGTTCTTTACCTGCAAATAATGGGTTGGTCAATCATTCCAATGATGATGTTTATTGGCATAAAGCAATTTACTGATGGATTGGAACGCACAAGAACAGCTATGTTGCTTTCGCTGGCGGCGCTGCCCATGAACATTTTTATCAACTGGTTACTGGTATATGGCAACTGGGGTTTTCCAAGGCTTGAATTAGCCGGCGCCGGCTACGGCACGTTGATAACCCGTGTGCTGATCTTATTAATATTTGTAGTTGTTTTATTTGTCCATCCCTTTTACGTCAGTTATATAGCCGTTAGAAAAAACCAATGGAATCTACAAATAAAAACGATGAAGGAACTACTGCACATAGGCGTGCCCAGTAGTTTGCAGGCCGCTATGGAGTCAGGGGCTTTTGCGGTATCGGGCATTATCATTGGCACATTGGGAGCGGTACAACTGGCAGCGCATCAAATTGCCATTAGCTGCGCATCCGTCGCCTTTATGGTTTCCTGGGGATTGGCACAGGGTGGCTCTATCAGGATCAGCAATGCCTGGGGCAGAAATAACTGGAAGGACATTGCCATCATCGGAAAGAGCACATTGGCCAGTGGCCTTTGCTACGGCGTATTGGGAGTTTTATTTTTTGTTTTTTGCAGAAACATTTTACCGTTAGCGTTTAATGATGATGTACCCGTAATGGCATTGGCATCGGTGCTGATGTTATATGCTGCTGTGTTCCAGGTATCAGACGCCACACAAGCTATTGGAGTAGGTTTGCTAAGAGGAATTAAGGATGTAAAAATTCCTACTTTGTACATAGCAATTGCTTATTGGGTAGTCGGCCTGCCGGTAGGTTGCCTAATGGCTTTTACTTTTAAAATGGGTGCTGCAGGCATGTGGATGGGGTTGGTTAGTGGCTTAACCTTTTCATCTTTGTTTTTAAACCGTCGTTTCTTTAAAATTTTGCAACAGAAGCACAAGCTGCCTGATGGAAAATAAAACCTGGCCAAACTTTTGAATCAACAGTTACTACTGATATTGCCCCTAGGCTTGCAGCTATGTTAAATATTTTCAAATCAAAAGTTTTTGTTCCTCAATCATAATTAATCTCCCGTTAATTTCTTTCGATTTGCATTTGCTGTTACATTTTTTTTTATTTTCGCCCCACAAATGAAAGTACCTGTTTTTTTCGCTTCCTTACTTTTCATGCTCCTATGGGGTAATATCCATTCTTTTGCAGGAATTGAACTCCGCATTAGTAGCTGCCCGTCGCCCAACCATATTAAGAAACAGGAATCGATAAAATTTAACAATACAAGCCAGGTTTGGGTTTCCGTTACCAACCATAACCTACCAGAAGAAAATAATATCCTCATTTGCGAAGACATAGAGGATGAAGATGTAAACGATTTATCACCGGGAAAATGCAAATCGGTGGTTGGCTTTTATTACATCCCTTCCCGCCAATCCTGTTTAAATGTTCACTACGACTGTGCTAGGGCACTTCCCTTCTTTTGGCGCCAGTCATCCCGTAGGTACATTTTACATCGAACTTTAAGAATCTGATTTTTATTAATCGTTCACCAGTTATTTAAGGTGCCTTGTAAAGGTTGGAGAATATCATTGATCTTATCATTGGTTCCTGCCCTTTCATCCGGTTGGCAGCCTAAATACTTGTGCCTTATTGTGGCCAAAAGGATTTTTACATCCAATCAATCATTCTAATTATTTCCGTTTACAATCATGAAAAGAATCGTCATGTTCACAGGCTTGTATGCCCTGGGGTGCCTGGTAAGCTGTGCCCCCAAAAATGAAAAAATAGAAGAAGCGGGCAAGTACTCCGTTACCAGTCCTTTAAGAGTTGACACCTCCTTTACTAAAGAATATGTAGCTCAAATTCGCTCCATCAAAAACATTGAAATAAGAGCTCAGGAAAAAGGCTTCCTGCAAAATATTTATGTTGATGAAGGCCAATTTGTAAAGGCCGGTCAGTTGCTATTTAAAATAATGCCGACGATTTATGAGGCTGAGTTGATGAAAGCACAGGCCGAAGCAAATGCGGCGGAGATAGAGCTGCAGAACACAAAGGCGCTCGTTGATAAAAACGTTGTGTCGAAAAATGAGCAGGCAATGGCCCAGGCAAAACTCGACCAGGCGAACGCTGAAATAGCGCTCGCAAAAATTCACCTTTCATTCACAGAGATCAGGGCTCCGTTCGACGGCACCATTGATCGGTTGCCGAAGAAATTGGGTAGCCTGATTGATGAAGGTGAATTGCTAACCTCCCTTTCTGATAACAGCCAGGTGTATGCGTATTTCAATGTATCTGAGCCTGAATACCTCGATTATCAAATCAATAAAAATAATAGGGGAAACACCCAGGTACACCTGCTGCTCGCTAATAACCAGTCGTTGAAATATGCGGGCAATGTGGAAACTATTGAAAGCGAATTCAATAGCGAAACTGGAAATATTGCTTTCAGGGCCAGCTTTCCAAACCCCGACCGACTTTTAAAAAATGGTGAAACGGGTAAAGTACTAATGACCATGCCGCAAAAAAACGCATTGATCATTCCACAAAAAGCTACTTACGAAATTCAGGATAAAAAATATGTTTTTGTTGTAGGCAACGACAATGTGGTTAAGTCGAAAGAGATCACCATCGTTGGCCAAATGCCTGATCTCTACCTGGTGAACAGCGGCATTTCTGAAACCGACAAAGTATTGCTGGAAGGCGTTCAGAAAGTAAAAGACGACGATAAAATCGCATACACATTCCAAAAACCCGGAGAGGTGATTTCCCAATTGCGGTTGAAAGCCGAATAGTTCATTCAAATTAAAAATATCCATGTTTAACAAATTTATACAGAGGCCTGTACTGTCCATTGTCATATCCCTCATTATTGTTTTCCTGGGAATATTGGCTGTTACACAATTGCCCGTTACCCAGTTCCCATCCATATCGCCGCCCAAGGTGAATGTTACCGCGGAGTATCCAGGAGCCAACGGCGAATTAATGATCAAGTCTGTAATTATTCCCCTGGAAAGAGCCATCAATGGTGTGCCGGGAATGAAATACATGGCGTCAGATGCAGGTAACGATGGTGAAGCCACCATACAGGTGGTTTTTAACCTGGGAACCGACCCTAACCAGGCATCGCTCAACGTTCAAAACCGGGTAGCATCCGTAGTTAATAAACTGCCGCCACTGGTAGTGCGGGAAGGAGTAAAGATTACCCGGGAGGAATCTAACATGCTCCTCTACATCAACCTTTACAGCAAGGATACCAGCACCGATCAGAAATTTCTTTTCAATTTCGCCGACATTAATGTATTGTCAGAATTAAAAAGGGTGGATGGTGTAGGTGTTGCCGATATTTTAGGTAACCGGGAATACGCCATGCGTGTTTGGTTAAAACCAGACCGGATGCTGGCTTACAAAATATCTGCCGACGAAGTGATGGAAGCGCTTAACCAGCAAAGCCTGGAAGCCTCGCCGGGCAAAACAGGCGAAAGTTCTGGTAAACGATCGCAGTCATTTGAATATGTGCTAAAATATTCCGGAAGGTTCACCACTAAAGAGCAATACGAAAATGTAATCCTGCGATCCAGTGCCGCCGGCGAAATTTTACGCCTGAAAGATGTGGCTGATGTTGAGCTTGGAAGTTCGATGTATGATATCTATTCCAACCTGAATGGAAAGCCTTCTGCGGCCATTGTGCTGAAGCAATCTTATGGAAGTAATGCCAGCGACGTAATCAAGAGAGTGAAGGCGAAAATGGCGGAGATAAAGGCGAACTCTTTTCCAAAAGGAATGGATTATGAGATCAGCTATGATGTGTCAAAATTCCTGGATGCTTCTATGGAAAAAGTAATTCATACGCTGGTGGAAGCTTTTATACTGGTGGGGTTGGTAGTTTTCCTGTTCCTCGGCGATTGGCGCTCAACGCTGATTCCAGCCATTGCGGTACCTGTTTCCCTCATCGGAACTTTTATGTTCATGCAATTTTTTGGCATCACATTAAACCTCATCACCTTGTTCGCCCTGGTGTTGGCGATTGGTATTGTGGTGGATAATGCAATCGTTGTAATTGAGGCCGTGCATGCCAAAATGGAAACTGAAAATCTCTCGGCACGAAAAGCCACCAAAGCGGCCATGCATGAGATCAGCGGTGCTATCGTGGCCATCACTTTTGTAATGGCGGCGGTGTTTATACCGGTTGCATTTATGTCTGGTCCGGTAGGTATATTTTACCGGCAGTTTTCTATTACGATGGCCACCTCCATTATTCTTTCGGGTGTGGTGGCACTTACGCTTACACCCGCGCTGTGTGCTATGATGTTGAAAAATAGCCATGGCAAACCAAAAAAGAAGACCTGGTTAAATAGCATACTGAAGGGTTTCAACAACTGGTTCAACAGGCTCACAGAAAGTTATCAAAATGTGTTGCGTAAGATAGCTAATAAGAGAGTGGTTACCTTTTTAATGCTGATGGCTTTTTGTATCGGAATCTTCTTTTTGAATAACAGCGTTCCGGCTGGTTTTATTCCGAACGAAGACCAGGGAATGTTTTATGCGGTGATTCAAACGCCTCCTGGCTCATCATTGGAGCGCACCAACCAGATAGCGGAAAGATTGCAAAGGGTAGCAGAGAAGATGGAAGACGTTCAGTCGGTTTCCGCCCTGGCGGGTTACGAAATACTTACCGAGGGAACGGGTTCCAACGCGGGCACCTGCCTTATCAATCTAAAAGGCTGGGACGAACGGAAGCACAATGTACAGCAGGTAATGGATGAACTGGAGGAGAAAACAAAAGACATCACCGGCGCTACCATTGAGTTTTTCCAACCTCCTGCGGTTCCGGGTTACGGCGCTGCTGGTGGTTTTGAGTTGCGTCTGTTGGATAAAGCAGGATCGGGCGATTATAAAAAAATGGAGACGGTGAACAATGACTTTGTGAAAGAGCTCAACAAACGCAAAGAGCTCTCCTCTGTATTCAGCTTTTACAGCGCCAGCTTTCCCCAATATATGATTCGGGTAGATAATGACCTTGCTCAACAAAAAGGCATTACCATTGAAAACGCGTTGAATACACTTTCTACGTTGATAGGAAGCAATTACGAAATCAGTTTTATTAAATACGATCGCCAGTACAAAGTGATCGTGCAGGCATCGCCGCAATACAGGGCCTTGCCAGAAGATATCCTGAAGCTATACGTAAAAAACAACCGGGATGAAATGGTTCCTTTCTCAGATTTTATGAAAATGGAAAAAGTGTATGGCCTGTCGGAGATAACAAGGCACAACATGTACAATGCTTCCGAAATAAGTGGTTCGTCTGCAGCCGGCTATAGTAGCGGCGAAGCCATTAAAGTAATCAATGAGGTAGCAGAAAAGTCTTTACCAAGGGGATTTGCGATTGATTGGGCCGGTATATCCAAAGATGAGGTAGGGCGGGGTAATGAGGCAATTTTTATTTTCATCATTTGCCTTGCCTTTGTGTATTTGATCCTGGCTGCACAGTATGAAAGTTTCATCCTGCCATTTGCAGTGATCTTATCATTAGTGGCCGGTGTGTTTGGTGCTTTCCTGTTGCTGAAAATATTTGGACTGGAAAACAATATTTATGCTCAGGTTGCAATGATCATGCTGATTGGTTTGTTGGGTAAGAATGCAGTGCTGATTGTTGAATTTGGTGTGCAGAAACATCGTGCAGGATATACAGTATTGCAGGCGGCCATTGAAGGTTCGGTAGTAAGGTTTCGCCCGATCTTAATGACTTCATTTGCATTTATTGCCGGACTTATTCCGTTGGTTTTTGCCAGCGGTCCGGGTAAAATTGGGAATAGAACAATTGGTACTGCTGCTGCCGGCGGAATGTTGTTCGGTACTATTTTCGGGGTACTCATTATTCCCGGATTGTATTACATATTTGGTCGCATCGCAGAGAAGCGAATATTGATTGAAGACGAAGATGAAAATCCATTAACAGAAGAAATTGATCACAATGTTTAAATTAAGAATACATACATATATCAGCATACTCGGCGCTTGCATTGCCCTCGCCAGTTGCAAAGTACCCACCATGGTACAGCGGGCTGAAAACAGGTCAGTCCCCCAATCTTACAATAACAAAGAGGATACCGCCAATGCAGCAATAGTTGATTGGCGCACCTTCTTTAAAGACAAGGTCCTTGTAAGTTTGATTGATACCGCCATACAAAACAACCAGGAGCTAAACAT
>JBDSAA010000132.1:0-16597 GCA_039922375.1 Ferruginibacter sp. | reverse complement strand
ATAAACCTGGGGATAAACGGGCCTGCCTGCTGGTATTATCGCATTTACAAGTCCGCTGGGTATTCCATTATCCCAGTTGGCGGCATTGTTCCAGGTGGTGTTGCCACCATTGCCCGTCCAGTTGCTGGTGATAATTGCAGTGCCGGGCGGTACACTTGCGGAAGCAACGCCAATCCCGAAAGTAGAGAAGCCTGTAAGGCCGGTACTGGTGGCATTCACGGTTCCGTTACTTACCACTCCGTTATTAATAGTTCCCCCCGTTTGAGTGGATGTGCCGTTTATGCCTTCGAAGCCCCATGGCGTAGTATTATCCGGGCGTTTTATGATTACATACCTGGAAGCATCGGTTACACCATTGGTATATTTACCAGCTTGTAAAGCAATAGCATAGTCGCCCCCTGTTAATGCAACATCAGGCGTAATGACCCATTGGTTGTTGTTTAATTTTGAAGTAATTGTTTTGCCACCTAAATTAATGTTAGGTGTTGTGCCTGCAGTTTGAGCAAAGCTCTCCGGAAAGGTTATACTGATATTTTGTGTACCGGTAATATTGTTAAGCGTCAACGTAACAGGGGCGTATAAGCCTGAATTACCCATTGGGAAAACATAAGTGCCGGATGAATTGACCGCTCTTTTCAAAGTGCCATTCATATAGCCGGTTGATGAATACGTGATGGTAGCATTCGGGTCGGTTAAAACAATGGGAAATGCTCCGTCTAAAATACCCGCCGTAAGACTAACTGAACCGGATATGGTGCCCCCATTCCATTGTATAGTACCGCCGGGTTTATTTACCTCAAGGCTGTTATTGATGTTGTATAAAATGGCAGATGGGCTATTTGCAGTAAAAACCAACTTACCCGATCCGCTTAAATAGTTTACATAACTGGTATTAAATCCCTGGAAGGTGCCTGTGCCTTTCACTTCTATACTGCCATCATTTACTATTCCTACGGGGGCATCAAAACCAACCGGCAAAGCAATAGAAACGCTATTACCGACAGTAAGTTTACCTGTAGAATTAGCCGTGGTAATATTTATTGGGTAATTAGAAATACCCGTAGGGATGATTGATTTTTCATTTCCATTTGGTGCGCCATTTGACCAGTTGCCGGCATCATTCCAATTTCCATTATTGCTATTGCCTGTCCACGTGGTAGTAGGAGAGGGCGCTACATTAGCAGGGTTAAACTGCGCCACAAAAAAATCAAAGGCAAAAGAAGCAGTGCCGACAGTGGTGGGAGTATACAGCGAGGCTCCAAACTTTACCGAAGTCTGGTAAGCGCCTGCGGCCAGGCATTTACCATTAGCTGCTGTTTCAATGGTGTTTAGGTAATTGCTGCCATTCGCTTCATAGCTGTTTGCCCATAGTGGCTGATAAGTATTCAGGTCGTATTTTATTATTACTCCAAGGTCGTTTCCGGTGCCAGCCCTTGATTTGATAATGTTATTACCATACACTTCTGTATAACTTCCAAAGGACGAGCCGGCATTAACACCATACGAATAAATCCCATTGTCAGTAACACGCATTAATGCTTTAAAAGGGCTCAGGCTTTTGTAACTGACTAAGGTTCCACTCGAATTCAACTCCAGGTAGGTGTTGCCGTTTGCAGGCGTTCCCGATATGGCGACACCCTGGAAACTGCTGCCAAATCCGCCGCCAATGGTTACGTAACTTTTACCATTTTTATCAATTGTATAACTCAACTGTACCTGCACATTTGATAGTACATCCACCCACCTGGTACTGCCGTTATTATCTACCGAGGCAATATAGGTGGTGGTTTGTGTGGGGCTGTAACTGTTACCTGCTACTGTTACCGCCCCTCCGTTTATTCTGAAAGCTGTGAAGTACACATTACCTGCCTGATCAACAAAGTCCTGGAAAGTAGAAGTGCTGTTTGAACCAACACCTGTATTGCTTACAGTCCATAAAATGTTGCCATTGGCTTTATCGATTTTGTGTATGTTTTTTGATCCCTGGTTGCTTTCCATGATGATGGGATTGTTGTCCGGACCAAAGTTTATCCCACCAAGATCATACAATGTGAAGCTTTTGTTCCAAAGCAAATTACCATCATTGTCATACTTAACCAGGAAGGGAGCCCCGCTATTGCCACCTATATATACATTACCACTTCCGTCTATATTGATCACCTCTCCACGTTCATTGGCCGCAAGGCCCGCCGTTCCAAATTGCTTTGCCCACAATACCGTACCCGTGGCATTGTACTTTACTACGAAAGCATCAAAGTCGTAATTGAAATTAACCGAACCGTCACCAGTAGTGGTTAAAGTAACGGACCCCATCGTCATAGTTCCGGCGAAATCACCTACGGCATACACATTCCCACCGGCATCGGTTACAATATCTCTTATTTGCCGCCCGGGAGCTGGTGTGGCTTTGGTTGAAGTGGCGGCCCAATCCCATCCCGATCCTGGCTGCGCATTTACCGTATTTATTACAATTAATAACACCAACACCATAAGCCTTTGAAGTATAAAATCTCTCATAATTTTTATTTTGTGTAAAAATGGGGTTAAACACTCTTCCGGAATATACCCGTTAACACGTAGATTTTAGTCTCATTTTAAAAGACGACATCGAACGGAAGTCTTTATTTTCATACATTGTAAAACTTTTGCAATACATGTCTATTAGATTTCGTTTAAAACCACACCTCTAAACTGCACTGTTCAATGAGCTATATCAAAGGCAAATGCCGCCTGTCGTTTTTTATTTTCCTTTATTTTTTGTTAGCTACCTCCTCCATACCGGCCCAATCCAAATGGGAACAACTGGAACCTGCTTTTGCGGACAGCACAGAAACCGCAAGGCTTGGGTTTTATATAAGTGCAGCGAAAGACCTGTTCTTTGCCAACCGTAAATTGTCTGAAACCTATGCTCATAAAGCATTTTTTATAGCAGATGCCGGAAACAACCATCTATATGAAAAGGGCGACCTGCACAACTTTCTGGGGATAATCGCTATCTACAATGCCGGGTACGATGAGGCCGATATGAATCTTCAAAAGGCGCTCGCTATTGCCAAACAATTAGGCAATGAGGCGTTGGAATTGAAGGCAAGAACTAATATTGCCTTGAACAGTTCAAAGAGGGGTGACTATCAGAAAGCAGTGGCGCAAAATTTTGATCTGCTGCGCCTCGTCGAAAAAAAAGGCTCAGAACCACCAGTGCTGGCAAATATTTATGCTAATTTATCAAATGCATATTATTACTTGTCGCAGTTGAAAGAAGCTGAAAAATATCAATTGAAGGCACTCCAATTGTTTGAAAGCAGTAACAACAAAAAAGGAATGGCCAATGCCTGGAATACATTGGGAACAATTAGTACAGATTTGAAACAGTACGAAAGAGCCGCGGTTTATTTAAACAAAAGTCTTGCCTTAAAAAAAGAACTTGGTGACAGTTTAGGAATGGCCAATGCATACAATAATCTGGTAAACCTGAACGATAAACTGGATAGGAAGCCCGAACATTTACGAGCCTTACAAAATTCGGAACGGTTATACAAGGCGTTGAAGGATGATGAAGGCCTTGCTAACAACTACCTGAACTATGGCAGCTATTACTATAAACAAAAGGACTGGCTGCGGGCCGTGGAATTTGAAAACAGGGCAATCAAACTAGCCGGGCAAACAAAGAACAATTATGTACTCTCCGCGGCTTACGAAAACTTATCTAAATCATATGCGAAACTAAATCATCCGGATTCTGCGCTGACATTTAGCAACAAGGCCCTGGTAGCTAAGGACTCATTGTACGAATCGGGGCTGCAAAACCAAATTGCTGATGTGCAGGTAAGGTATGAAACTGAAAAAAAGGAAAAGCAGATAAAGGAGCAGCAACTTGAACTGCAGCAAAAGCAATACAGCCTGCTGCAGAGGAATTATATCATAGCAGCAGTAGTTTCTTTGCTTCTTTTAACCTTTGTATTTGCTCACCTGTTTTACAAACGCAACAAACTTAAACAGGCCATTCATTTACAATTGGAGATTATCAGGCAACAGGATCTCTCCACAAAAGCCGTATTAACAGCGGAAGAGAATGAACGGGTACGCATAGCTAAAGACCTACATGACGGTATTGGCCAAATGATGAGTGTAGCTAAAATGAACCTCTCTGCAATGGAAGATGAATTATTGATGGATGCGGGCAAAAAACTTAAGTTTGACAAGGTGATTCAACTGGTAGACGAGTCTTGTAAAGAAGTACGTATGGTATCGCATAACATGATGCCAAACGCTTTATTGAAAGCGGGCCTTGCCGCTGCTATCGCCCATTTTATTGATAAAATAGATAACCGTATTTTAAAAATAAATTTTTACAGCGAAGGCTTAAATGAACGGTTGGAAAGCAGCACGGAAACCATATTGTACCGGGTAATACAGGAATGTGTAAACAATGTTATAAAGCATGCAGCAGCCAATCAGTTGGATATTTCCTTGATAAAGGATAGTGAAGGAATAAGTGCCACGATAGAGGATAATGGTAAAGGCTTTGATAAAAAGCAAGTGTTGAAGAGCGAAGGCATCGGGCTAAAGAACATTCGGACAAGGATGGAATATTTAAAGGGCACTGTGGAATGGAATACTGCTGATGGCAAAGGGACGTTAGTTGCGTTGCATGTACCAAATAATATTATTCAACTGCTGTAATAACGATAATGAAAGACAAAATCCGGATTGCTATAGTAGATGATCACCAGATTGTAATTGATGGTTTACATTCATTATTATCCAACGACCCTTCCATTGAAATAGCTTGCAGCAGCACATCTGCGCAGGAAATATTTCAAATGCTGCAAAAAAATAAGGTTGATATTTTATTGACTGATATTATGATGGAGCCAATGAATGGAGTAACACTTGCAAAAAAAGTTCATGAAGAATACCCCCTGATTAAGGTGCTTGCCTTGTCTATGAGTGGCGCAGGGGATATGGTAGATGAAATGATCCGCAATGATTCTATACAGGGTTATGTTCTTAAAAATATTGGAAAACAGGAACTACTGCAGGCTATACAAAAAATAGCCAACGGGGGCATCTATTACAGTGACGAAGTATTAATAAGCCTTGAAAAAGAAAATGACAGGCAAAAACAAAGTGATCACATTAAGTTTACAGCCAGGGAAATTGAGATCATTCGCCTGATAGAAAGGGAAAACAATAATAAACAAATAGCCGGGGAGCTTTTTATTAGCGAGCGCACTGTTGAAACGCACCGCAAAAATATATTTCGAAAACTTGACTCCAACTCAGTAATTGGATTGATTAAATATGCTTATGAGCATAAGTTGATATAATTTTTTACGGGCCTTGCAGTAACGCCTCGTTAAAATGCCTTTACTTTTTTAACCTGGCCGGGTTCTTTTTTAAAAAATCATCCCAGCCATTTACTTTACTTCCTGTAGAGGCAAGTACTGAGTTCTCCTGAAAATAATGGCAAACAGCCACTGCCAATGCATCGGATGCATCATAGGATTTGGGATCATCCTTAAAATTTAAAAGGCGCTGCAACATTTTTAGCACCTGCTCTTTACTTGCGTTGCCATTGCCGGTAACGGATTGCTTTACTTTCTTAGGCGAATATTCTGTTACATCAAGTCCATGCCGCATGGCCGCTGCAATAGCTACACCCTGTGCCCTGCCTAGTTTTAACATGCTTTGCACGTTCTTACCGAAGAATGGTGCTTCGATAGCAAATACATCCGGTTTATATTTAATGATGAGCCCGCTTACCGTATTGTAAATCAGCTGGAGTTTTCTATAGGGGTCTTCTACTTTTCCTGGTTTCAGCACATCCATTTCGAGTAAGCGGATGGTGCTGCCGGTAATTTCTATAAGTCCGTATCCCAGAACAACCGTGCCTGGATCGATGCCTAAAATTATTTTTGATTTCTTATGCAATTGCTTAACTGGTTGCTGATTGATTGATTACCGGATATTTAACCTTTACTTTTGCGCATAAAAACATGAAAGCCCATAAACTTAAAAAACTTGCACGGCTTTTGATTGCCTCGCTATCAAGTTACCCTTTCCCACCGTTAGTTGATAAAGAGGGAATTTGCGTAAGTGACAAAAGTAATGAAACATAATCTAGCCTTTATCGTTTAATAAACAACCAGTCGATTTGAGTAGAAATTTTAAAATATTTATTAATTATTTTTTTGGGCCGGTATTATTCCTGGTATTGTCCTGGAGTTTATACCGGCAGATCAATAACCAGCCTGATCTTACTGAGCGGCTGGCGCAAATTAGCAGCGGATGGAAAAGCTGGAAATTTTACCTGGTTACTATATTGATGATTGTAAACTGGGGGATCGAATCAAGAAAATGGCAATTGCTAATACATCATGTGCAGCAATTTTCTTTTGGACTGGCTTTCAAATCCGTATTGGCTGGCTGTAGTATTACCATGCTTACACCCAATCGCATTGGTGAATATGGTGGCCGCATATTATATGTAGAGGAAAAAAACAGGATAAAAGCGATCTCCCTAAGCCTTGTGGGAAGTATGAGCCAGCTGCTTGTAACCCTGGTGATGGGCTGTATTGGATTATTATATTTAAGGTATCTTTCACATAATAATGGCGGGGCTCAAACTGTTTTACCTGAATTTTGGGGAGATGTCTTGATTTATATGAGCATAGGAATTACGCTATTGCTCTTGCTATTTTATTTGCGTTTAGGCTGGTTGGTTACAATGATGGAACGATTGCCTTCGCTGCGCAAAATAGTGCGGCATATTAAAGTGTTGGATGAGTTCAATAACAGGAGCCTTGTGCAGATCTTATTTTTATCCTTTTTACGTTACCTCGTATTTGTGCTTCAATATGTATTGATGCTTCAGGTAATGCAAATAGAAATACCTGTATGGATGTGTTTTTGGCTGATGACCATATTTTATTTGGTAATGGCAGTAGCGCCTTCCATCGGGTTTATTGAATTGCCCGTACGGGTAAGCGCAAGTTGGGTAATTTTTAAATTATATACTACCAACGAATTAGGAATTGGAACAGCATCATTGGGCATTTGGCTCATCAACCTTGTAATACCTGCTGTAATAGGTAGTTTATTGATTTTAAGTATAAAAATTGTAAAAGAAAAATGAACATAATTATAAAAGCGGGCATTTTTCTGCTGGCACTTTCAGGGTACAGCCAGCAGGGACAGACACCAACAGATACTTTTTGTGGAGCAAAAAATTCCGCCTTTAAAGATGGTGAGTCTATCACGATGAAAGTCTTTTATAATTCATTGGGCATGTACATTGGCGCTGGGGAAGCCATTTTTACTTCCACTGTGGAAAGGTTCAACGGAAAACCAGTGTATCACTGTGTAGGAGAAGGAAAAACCTACTCATTTTTTGACAACTTTTTTAAAGTAAGGGACCGTTATGAAACCTATATTGATACCAGCACAATGCTGCCACTTAAATTTATTCGCAATGTGGATGAGGGTGGCTATAAAATTTATAACAATGTAACTTTTAATCATGGTGCTGGTACTGCGGTAAGTACTCATGGCGTGTTTAAAACCCCCAATTGTATACAGGATGTGATCAGTTCTATTTATTATGCCCGTAATATCAATTTCGATCGTTACAAGCCAGGTGATAAAATCCCTTTCGACATGTTTTTAGATGATGAAATATACCACCTGTTCATCCGCTATATTGGTAAAGAAAATGTAAAGACCCGCTATGGAAAGTTTAGGGCAATAAAGTTCAAACCTTTACTCATCAAGGGAACTATTTTTGAAGGGGGCGAAAAAATGACTGTATGGGTAAGTGATGATCCCAATCATATCATTTTAAGGGTAGAAAGCCCTATTGCTGTGGGAAGCATTAAGGTAGATATGTATGGGTATAAAAACTTGCGGTATCCTTTGACATCGTTGATAAGCCTGAGATAAGATTGAGCAAGTGAGGGGTTTCATTTTACTTCACTTCACGATATTAAAAACCCCCAAAAGCAAATGCCAGGCAAACCAATCAACATAATTGGGCTCCTTTTATTTGGCGCATTTTTTCTTTATCTTAGTAATGGCAGGTTCAGCATTGCATTTGCAGCCTGGCTATTCCCCATTTTCTTATTACAGGTTTCCAGAAATGAAAAAAAGATATTTTCCTATTTAGTCATCCCCTTAATTTTTGGTATTTGCAGCCAATTATCTTTTTGGAAATTTACATACAGCCATGCAGGTAACATTCTTTTTTACATTCCCCTAACGGGAGGACTTATATACGGGCTTTTATTTTTTATTGATCATTTGGCCTATTCAAAAATCAAAGGGTTTGCGGCTACTTTGATATTCCCTCTTGCTTACACATCTTTTGACTTTTTGTTGAATCTTTTTAACCCTTTTGGATCAACGGGCATTTTAGGCTATTCACAATTTGAATTTTTATCTTTTTCACAACTTGCAGCTATTACCGGTATGTGCGGCCTTACATTTATGGTCACCTGGTTTAGTTCCGTTATAAGTTGGTTTATTAACAATGATGCTGATAGAAAAAGTGCGAAAAGAGGGATAACAATTTATTTATCAATTTTAGTTTTGATATTGGTTTATGGGGGCATAAGGCTTCAGCTTCCTTTGCAAAGAGGAACTATAAAAATATCGGCGTTGCATACCCACGACAAGGATGTAGAAGGAATTGAAATGCAGCAAAGCCTGGAAAAGAAAGATACAATTGCTTTTAAAAAAATTAGTAATGCAATAGTTCAACAATTGATTAATACCACAATTATTGAGGCCAGGGCTGGCGCTAAAATTATTATGTGGAGTGAGATTTCACCCAAAATTTTAAAAACGGATGAAGATAGTTTGGCCTTGCTTTTAAAAACCATTGCTCAGCAGCAGAAAATATATTTAATGGCTACACCCTTTTCTGTTGTAACAAATGGCTCAAAATCTGAGAATAAAATTTTATTGTTTTCACCAACGGGTGAATTGGTATTAAAACATACTAAGTACGGGGGCAATTTTATGGAAGGGACAGTGGAAGGCGACAAAACAATCAAAACTGTTTCAACACCGTATGGCAAATTATCAGCTTTAATTTGTTGGGATGCCGATTTCCCTTCAATTGTTAAACAGGCGGGCAAATCAAATACTGATATATTACTAATCCCTGCATCAGACTGGAAAGAGATTGATCCTTTGCATACCATTATCGCAATTTTTAGAGGAATCGAAAATGGTTGTTCGGTTGTACGCCAAACAAGAAACGGGCTTTCAATAATGACGGGCCCAACAGGCAAAATTATTGCCCAGGTTGATCATTTCGGTACGGGTTCGTGGGTGATGACAGGACAAGTTCCCAATAAGAAAATATGGGCTTTATATCCGATCATTGGAGACTTATTTGGCTGGTTGGCAATTAGTGGTTTGGCTGCTATGTTACTTTGGGCATTCCGCAAAACCAAAAAAAGGATAGCCTTTTCCTTGTCCACATAAAAATCAGGCATCAGCCAACTTAAAAATATCTTTCGGCCTGATCCCTTTTTCAGTTGATTTTAATGTGCAGCATTCATTTACCGGGTCATGTTCAAAAAATAAGATACAATCATTCTCCAACGCCCAGGTTAAGAAGATTTTTTTCTCTTTCAAAGTGGTTAATGGAAACATATCGTAGGCCATTACGTAGGGCAAAGGGAGATGCGCTAATGATGGTAAAAGGTCGGCTACATATACAATCGTTTTTCCTTTATACCTTATTACGGGTAACATCATCCCGTCTGTGTGACCATTTGCAACAATAAAGGACAGTTCAGGAATAATGCCAGAAGGATGCGTTACGATGGAAGGTTCCTTTGCATTATCACTTACCGAAGTTATATCCACCATTTTTAATTGCCTGCTTTCCCTGATGGGTAAAATATTGTCGTTTAAGAAACTGGCCTTTTCCCGGTCATTTGGTTGGGTGGCCCATTGCCAATGCCTTTCATTGCTCCAATAAGTAGCGTATTTAAAAGCTGGCATTAATTTGTCACCTACTTTTATTATGCTGCCGCCACAATGGTCAAAATGGAGATGCGTTAAAATTACATCCGTGATATCGTCTTTAGTAAAGCCATGTTGCGCAAGGGATTTATCAAGTGTATCATCGCCATGTAAATAATAATGGCCAAAAAACCTGGCATCTTGTTTATCACCCATTCCATTATCTATCAGGATCAGCTTTTCTCCATCCTGGATCAACAGGCAACGGAGTGCCCAGCTACACATATTGTTTTCATCCGCAGGATTAAGTTTGTTCCAGAGGCTTTTTGGAACCACACCAAACATGGCGCCACCATCCAGCTTAAAATGACCAGTATTGATGGAGTATAAATTCATAGTTTAACTTATAGTTTTGGTTGTAATGCCTTTTGCTTCACCGCTGTTAAAAGCAGCAGAAAAAATCCGATAATGAAAAAGATAACGAGGGACAATATCGAATTGCGTATGCTGCTGATACCTTCAATAAATCCGAAGGTGAACAACCCGATCACAATGGCTAATTTCTCAGTAACATCGTAAAAACTAAAAAAGGAAGCAGTGTCTTTTGTTTCAGGCATCAGCTTACTGTAGGTGGAGCGGCTGAGCGATTGGATGCCCCCCATTACCAGCCCGACCAATGCTGCAATAATATAAAAATGGGTTTCGGTGGTGATAAAATATCCTGCAATGCAAACACCGATCCATAACAACACAGTAAAAACTAAAACACGGATATTGCCAAACCTTGCAGAAAGTTTAGACATACCAATGGCACCTGCTATGGCTACCAATTGTATAATAACTGCGGTGATGATCAGTTTCTGGTCGGGCAATTTCAATTCTTTTATTCCAAAATCTATTGCCACTAACATTACCGTTTGCACGCCCATGCTGTAAAAAAAGAAAGCAGTTAAAAAGCGCTTCAACACAGGCATATGCATTACCTGGTCCCACACTATTTTTAATTCATGAAAACCATTTACCAGTACATGCTTTTTAGTCTTCCTTTCGCTTTTTGGGCTGATGGGCAAAGCATTAAAAGTGATTTGGGCAAAGCATACCCACCAAATGCCTACCAGTAAAAAAGTGAGCTTTAAGGGTAAAGGATTATCAGGCATTGCGATCACCAAACCAAACCCTATCATTTGCATCAACACGCTGCCGATATATCCGAGGCTATATCCTTTGGCACTTATCCTGTCCCTGTCTTTTTCTGCTGCTATCTCCGGCAGGTAAGAATTATAAAATACCTGACTGCCATAAAAGCCAATACCTGCAAACATAAAGCACATCAGCCCAAGGGTGATATGGTCTTTATCAAAAAAAAACATAAGAGAACAACTAATAGCGCCCATGTAACAAAAGAAACGCATGAAATTTTTCTTATTGCCTTTGTAGTCTGCTATGGAAGAAAGAATGGGCGAAACAAATGCAATTACGAGGAAACCAAAAGCCAGTACATAATCTTTTAATTCAGTATTTACAAAATGCCTTCCTAAAAAATTGATGCCATCGGGAAAATTTTTAACGCCGGTAATGGCTGCATAATAAGCAGGAAAAAAAGTGGTGGTAATAACGAGGTTGTAAACTGAATTGGACCAATCGTACATGGCCCATCCGTTAATTACTTTCTTTGACGCTGTTTGCATGGAAGCAATAATTATAGGTAAATAAGTAAAAATTAGGGCGGTTGAAATTAAACAAATTATCTATTAAAAGTAATTCCATTCAAAAACCCGCATGTAACCGTAGCTGGTGTTCATTACATGAATACTGGTACTCAATTTTAATTCGAAGGCTATCCACCTTTGCACTTTATTATTGCTTTATTATCCCTTGCCAGATAAGGACAAGCATTATAACACCGGCAATGATCCGGTAAATACCCCACACATGAAAGCCATATTTTTTTAAAAAATCAATAAAGAATTTGATGGCGAGTACTGAAACAATAAAAGCTACTGCACTTCCTAAAAGCAATGTGAGTAAATTGGATTTGTCCAATACTTCCGGATGATCTAAGTAGGTGTCTAAAAAGCTTTTTGCGGACGCGGCGAGCATGGTGGGTACTGCTAAAAAAAACGAGAATTCAGCAGCAGCACTACGGGTTAATTTCTGGCTCATTCCGGTAATGATGGTAGCAGCACTCCTGCTTAAGCCTGGAAAAACGATGGCTAGTACCTGGCCACAGCCAATAATAAATGCTGTTTTTTTACTTATCTTCTCTTCAGCATCAATGGTAGGATTTTTAAATACCTTATCAATAAATAAAAGAATTACACCTCCGGCAACCATTACGCACGCAATAAAAGAAAGATTGCCCAGGGCAGCATCAATGTGTTTTTTTAAAAGAAAACCCATCAACAACGCAGGTATTACTGCAACGATCAGTTTGATATAGAAGTTGAATTTTTTAAAGTCAAAAAACTTCTTCCAATATAATACCACTACCGCCAGGATAGCGGCCAGTTGTATTACCACTTCAAACATATCAACAAAAGGAGAGGGCGCAATATTGAGCAAGGGGTGCGCAAACTTCATATGTGCAGTGGAAGAAATGGGCAGGAATTCTGTAAGGCCTTCAATGATGGCTATGATGATGGATTGAATGGTGGTCATTGCGGGGATTGAGTAAATGGTGAATTAGGTATTTTAAGGTTTATAAAGTAAATAGGGTTTATGGGTAAATAAGGTAAATAAAGGTGATAAGGTAAATATGGTTTATGAGGTAAAATGCGATTGTAAAGGAGGTAAGGTTTATAATGTGCTTATTAATTGTATTATTTAAGGTTGGAGGGATGTAAGTTAATGCAACTCGCAGTACCCTAACTAATTTAATAAATTCAGCATGAAGTAGTGACACAAAAAATGCGACATTAAAACATCGCATATCTTATAAAACCTTTATTTACCTTATCACCTTTATTTACTTTATTTACCTTATCAACCTTAGCAACTTAATCTCCCCAACACCTATGCTTCTTTTGGCTTTTTCATGATGGCAAATACTTCTATTACAAAGCCTGCTATGATCAACAGCGGAGCAATGGTTATTCTTGTTGTACTATAAACATCATTGTCATTAAAAACTGTGGGATCAGCGCTTTTTCCACCTGCCATTAAGAAAAATCCAATGGCCAGTACAACTAATCCACCCAACATCAACATATAGTTTTCTTTGCCAAATAACCCCTTAGGCGCAACGGGTTGTTTTTTTTCAATGCTCATTATAATTTTTTTTAAAGTGCAAATAAAAGTAATAATTCTCAAATAGTGTTCAATAGCCGGGATACATTTCAAACTGTGAAATGTAAATTGCCGGGCTTAATAGAGATCGTCCAGTTTCATTTGTAAATATTTTAAAACCGAACGATGGGTGCTGATCAACGAGATAGTGATACCGAGTATCAATATGCCGGCTACGATAAGCACCATATTGCTGCTGTCCCTTAACAGTCGTAACCAGGGTACACGATTTTCCACCAATAAAATAAATCCAAACACGGCGATAATAGCGATGATGGCTGCAATTAAACCATTGATGATGGCCCTCATATTTAATGGCTTTGCAATAAACCCCCTTGTTGCACCTACCATTTGCATGGTTTTTATCAGGAACCGGTTGCTGTACATAGCCAGCCTGATTGTATTGTCAATTGATATAATTACTATGATGGAGAGAATGATTGCAAAAACCAATATGCCCGCGGCTATATATTTAGTATAAGAACTTACATAACCAACCGTTTCTTTTGGATATTGAAATTCCGACATTACACCGGTAAAATTTGAATCGAGGTAATTGCTTAAAACACTTAAACTGTCTTTATCCATGTATTCCGCTTTTACATAAAAATCGATGCTTTCCGGCAGCGGATTGTTGGTGATAAATTTTTTCCAGGAACTGTCATTTTCCGTATTCCATTTTTGAACAGCTTTTTCCCTTGTTACATATTCCGCGGTTTTCACATAAGGCAATGAAGCGATATATTTCTGGAGAGAATCAATTTGTTTTTTAGCAGCAGATGGAGTTATCCATGCATGTACCTGGATATTTTCCCTAAACATTTCCCCTGATTTCTTAAGGTTTAAAAACAGCCACCCTACAATACCAAAAAGAAATAATACAAGTGAAACGCCAATGATGGCATATGCATAAGATGGCTTGCTGCGTTTTGATGATGCTGATTTTCCGAACTGAGACATGGGTTAATAAAGTTTTTGTTGTGCCTGACTGATTACTTTTCAGAAAGGCATTGAATTGGATGTTGGTTTACATTCGCCTAAAATTTCAACAAACCGACGGTGGCAAAAGTAAAGGATTTTACCTGCTTTCCTGTACTTTTGCCCACTACCAAACGATTACCCGCCAAATATATTTTGATTGAATGAAACTACAGGTCTGTTGGTAAGAGAAAATAACTTTTCTTTCACAGATCGAAAGATCATTTGAAATATAATGAAAGCATTTAGTTACACTGCCTGGATATTCCGGGAGAAAGTCCATTAAATAGAAGTTAAAAACCATACAGCACCTTTCATAATGTGAGGGCTGTCAACAAAATAAACAGTCAATTAATTATAATTATCGATGGAATACAAATTCAATGAAATAGAACAAAAGTGGCAGGCGAAATGGAAGGAAAACAAGATTTACAAAGTATTGAATGATTCTGCAAAACCAAAGTATTATGTGCTGGATATGTTTCCCTACCCAAGTGGTGCAGGCCTGCATGTAGGACATCCACTGGGCTATATTGCGAGTGATATTTACAGCCGTTATAAAAGATTAAAGGGATACAATGTGCTTCACCCAATGGGCTATGATAGTTTTGGATTGCCCGCCGAACAGTATGCATTGGAAACAGGCCAGCATCCTGCTGTAACGACGGAGAAAAATATTGCCACTTTCAGAAGTCAGTTGGATAAAATAGGATTTAACTACGACTGGGACAGGGAAGTAAGAACAAGTGACCCTAACTATTACAAATGGACGCAATGGATCTTCTTGCAAATATTTGACAGCTGGTACAATCGCAGCAATAATAAGGCTGAACGCATTGCAGTTTTAATAAAAATATTTGAAACAGAAGGCAATAGAAATCATCAAAGTCCAGGCGACAAAGAACTAAAGTTTAGTGCAGATGAATGGAATGCTTTTGATGAAAAAAAGAGGCAGGATATCTTGATGAGTTACCGCTTAACATTCAGCGCTTACGGCGAAGTAAACTGGTGCGAAGCATTGGGTACCGTATTGGCAAATGACGAAGTAGTAAATGGGGTAAGTGAACGTGGCGGCCACCCGGTAGAAAAAAAGAAAATGCGTCAATGGTATTTGCGTATCACCGAATACGCCGACCGGTTATTGGAAGGATTGGAACAGGTTGATTTCAGCGATGCAATGAAGGAGATGCAAAAGAACTGGATCGGCAAAAGCCAGGGAGCTGAAATGGATTTCGCCATCAGGGATCAGGATAAAACATTGAAGGTGTACACCACCAGGCCGGACACAATTTTCGGTGTAGATTTTATGGTAGTGGCGCCGGAACATGAGTTGGTAATGCAGATAACATCTGCGCAGCAAAAAGAAGAGATAGAGAAATACGTGGCCTATGTAAAAAGCCGCAGCGAGCGGGAACGGCTAGCCGAAGTAAAACAAATAACGGGCGCTTTTACCGGCGCATTCGCCGTCAATCCTTTCGATGGCAGAGAAATACCCATCTGGATTTCAGAATACGTATTGGCGGGGTATGGCACAGGCGCTATTATGGCCGTGCCTTGTGGCGATCAACGCGATTTTTTATTTGCAAAGCATTTTAATATCCCCGTTACTAATATTATCGGTGATCATTTTAATGGCGAAGAAGCCAATGCCACCAAGGATGCCATTTTGCAGAATTCTGACTTCTTAAATGGGCTGCTGATGAAGGATGCGATTGATATTGCTGTTAATAAAATAGCCGAACTGGGTATTGGAAAACGGAAGGTAAATTATAGAATGCGGGATGCAGGCTTTAGCCGCCAGCGTTACTGGGGCGAACCATTCCCGATCATCTGGAGCGATGGGATTGCACTGGCATTGGATGCGGATGAATTGCCGCTTGAACTGCCACATCTAGATAAGTATGGACCGGGGCCGGAAGGTGAGGGGCCGCTGGCGAATATTAGGGAATGGGTCAACCTCACCCCCGGCCCCACTCCAAGGGAGAGGGGGGACGTGGTAAATGTGGACGATGAGTCTTCTTCTTTTGTTCGAGTTTTCAATGAAAAAAGGGATGAGCCTGGTTATTTTAACAGTACGGTTGAGGAATGGAAGAATACTTTGGTTTTTGCAAAAGAAAACCGTAAACACTTTACCGAAACAGAGACAATAATTTGGGAAGAAGTCAGGAATAGAAAAATCGATGGATTTAAATTTAGAAGACAACATCCGATAGCAGGTTATATTCCTGATTTTGTTTGTTTAGAGAAAAAACTAATCATAGAAATTGATGGTGAATATCACGAAGATGTTGATCAAAAACAGTTTGATGAAGCAAGGCAAAACTGGTTAGCAGAAAATGGTTTTGAGATGATCCGTTTT
>JBDSAA010000131.1:0-12851 GCA_039922375.1 Ferruginibacter sp. | reverse complement strand
TTTGAACACAGCACCTTCAGGTGGTTTGCACACTTCAACTGCATGACGTATGCGGCAGACCTACTGCCATCTTTTATTCAACATTGAATAGAAATATCTACTTTTCTATTCATTCGTGACACACCGTCGCATGGAATAAAATTTTATGTATTCATTGCACCAACAAATTAATTTTTTCTTTATAGCCAAAGTTTAATAGTTTTATTTTTCATTAAAAAACCAAAAATGAAATTTTTAATCACTGGCGCAGCAATCCTTACACTACTCTCGCTCCCCGCAATGTTGAAAGCCCAAAAGCTTAAATTGACAGATGGGGATCTTGCATTGTTGAAAGACGAAACAACTATGAATTTTGAATTTACCTACGATAACATGGCGGTAGGGAAATTTGATGCAGAAAAGGATTACATCGAAAAGAAAACAGAAGAGTACAACAAGAAGGAACCTGGCCGCGGCGATAATTGGGCTAAAAGCTGGGTAAGCGACCGGCAGGCACGTTTTGAACCAAAATTTATCGAGCTGTTTACTAAATCAAGTGGAATGTCCGAAAGCAAAACGGCTAAATACACGCTCATTTTTAAAACCAAGTTTACCGAGCCTGGTTATAATATTTATATCTCCCGCAAAAATGCAAAGATTGATGCGGATGCGGTAATTGTAGAAACTGCAAACAAGAAGAAAGTGATTGCTACTATTTCTGTTGACAATGCATTGGGCAGAACTTTTGGAGGCTATGATTATGATACCGGTTTAAGAATTTCTGAAGCGTATGCAGATGCCGGGAAAGCTTTAGGGAAATATATAAAATAGATTTTATCTCGTATCTTTTTTGCAAAGGCTATCATTTGGTAGCTCTTGTTATTTAATAGCTATCTGCGGCATGAATATTTCATATGTCAGATACACAACATTTATAATTTCAAACAAAAAAGTATGGAACAGCAAACAACCATTTTGGAAGGGTACAGCGATTCAGAAAAAGGGGCTTACATTGGAGCTATCGCCTCTCTTGCCACTGCCGACCGAAGTGCAAGCGAGGAAGAATTAGCGTACATCGATGCTTTAATTGAATCGGCTGATATTTCAGAAGAACAAAGTAGCCTGATAAGGCAAGCGGCCACTTCCGAGGTATCGGATAGCGATCTCGAAGGCTTTCTCGAAGTTCTAAAGACCAGTGAGTTGCGCTATTCGCTGGTGAGTGATGTAATTGCTTTTGCCCAGGCTGATCAATCTTATTCAGAAGGAGAAAAGCAAACTGTTGAAAAGATTGCCCAATACCTTGGTGTGAACCAGGAACAATTTGCAGTGTTAGATCAGTTTACAAAAAAAGCAGTAAATGAAGTCCCGGCCCAGGCGGAGGCATTGGAAAACGAACAAACAACTCCCTCCGGTTTTTTAAGCGGGTTAGGTTTTGGTGATAAATTGAAAAATGCGGGGATCAATACCAATTCACTTTTTAAAGGTGCTTTGGGAATATTAGGGCCCTTGATTCTTTCGAAAATGTTTAGCGGTGGCCGCAGAAAAAGTGGTTCCGGTGGCCTCCTGGGCGGCTTATTGGGTGGCAGCTCTGCAGGCGGTGGCGGTGGGCTTTTAGGTGGGTTATTGGGCGGTGGAGGATTATTAGGCGGATTGCTTGGAGGCGGCCGTGGATTTGGCTCTGCAGGAGGAATGCTCGGACGTATTTTTGGCGGTAAGCGTGGAGTTTGATCATTGTTTTATCACCGCAGAGGAAAATTTACACCTTTATAGAAAGGTGTAAATTTTTTTTTGGTGTGATCCCAATTACCATTCTTTATCTTTTACCTTCTGTCAATAAACCTTACCGCCTTTCTGCCCGATTCAGGGAATTGCATCCGCTGTATTTCTTCTATAGATACATATTGAATATGTGGGCTCACCCTAAGTTTAGCCTGCAGGTAAGCCCTTATTTTCCGGTCGGTTTCTTCTGTATGGTTCACAGGTAATATATGAAGCAATACTTCGTCCAGCCCTATTTCGTTTAGGTAAACTTCCGCTACATAATCTTTCACATCTTCCATTTCGTGCAGCAGGTCAAACAAAGCAGGTGGATAAAGTGTGGTGCCTTTGTATTTGATCATTTGCTTTTTTCTGCCCACCACCGGGGATAAGCGCAGTGTATTGCGGCCGCAGGCGCAAGGCTCTTCAAAGTAGTGACAAATATCACCGGTTTTGTAACGCAGTAACGGCATCCCTTCCACGCCGAGTGTGGTGATGGTTACTTCGCCGGGCTGGCCGGGTGGTACAGGGTGATCGCTTTCATCCAGCAATTCCACTATCAGCAATTCCGGTTGGTGGTGGCCTCCCCTGCCCTCGCTGCATTCCGTAAAAGCAGTTTGCATTTCTGTAGATGCATAGGTGGAGTATAATTGTATATCCCAGGCTTCAGTAATTCGTTTGCCCAGCGTATTAAACATGAAATCTGTGTTGCGAATATTTTCGCCAATGCAAATTGCCTTTTTTACGGACGAGTTATTAATATCAATACCGTGCTCGTTTGCGTACTGTATCAGTTTAACGATAAAGGATGGCACAGCAACAATGGCGGTAGGTTTTAGCTTTAAAATTGTTTCCCACTGAAGTGATGGCACACCTGGCCCGAGGCGAATAATGCCAGCGCCCAATTTTCGTATTCCTGCATAATAAGCCATGCCCGCCATAAATTGGCGGTCAAGCGTAAGCATGAGCTGATAAATATCATCTGATGTACCGCCGGCTCCTGCGAACGAAGCGTATTCATTGTAGGCCAGACGCTCAAGATCATTTTCGGTGAGCGCTACAGTAACCGGGCTACCCAATGTGCCGGAAGTAGAACTGTATTCAATGATTTTATTGCGGGGAACACATACAAAATCATCATTGTGTGTTTGCAAACTTTCCTTATCGGTCGTGGGTATGCGCAAAAGATCATCCAGGGTTTTTATATCCTTGATGTTGATTTGATGAGTAGAAAATACTTCTTTATAGAACGGGGAGTTGGCAGCGAGGTAGATCAAGAGATCATGTAGCTTTTCTTCCTGCAGTTGCCTGATCGTTTCGGTTGATTGGTAAGCGATTTGGGTTGAGTACATATTAATGATATGAATGCAAGGTTGCCAACTTTTAAAAGGTTGGCAACCTTCGTAATTAATTAGCTAATCGTGCCGGGCTGCCTAATGATAAAATGTACAAGAGTGCGACGCCAATGAAGCTTAATCAGGGTTTTTATGCCTGGTCAAAAAAAATAAAATCATTGCATATAAGACCTGTCACTGTTCCATAATTACAATGGCGGAAGCAATTGTTTTTAAATGTGTAAGTGAAACTGAAATTTTTTTAAAACTCATAATGGCGGCTATCGTTGTTGCTGTTTCTCCTGATAAAATCAGGGCAGGCTTTCCTTTTTCATCATTGATTATTTCCACTTCGTTAAAAGCTGTTCCATTTATCCAACCCGTGCCGAGCGCCTTAAAAAAAGCTTCCTTTGCTGCAAAACGGGCTGCGTAATGCTCAAATTTATTTGCTTTTATTTCGCAATACTCAATTTCGTTTTTCGAAAATACCATCTCCCTGAACCCGGATTGCTTTCCAAGTTTTGTGGCTACCCGCTCTACTTCTATTATATCAATTCCTACGCCTGCTATCATATCAGTTGCCCAATTTTTTATTGCACAGTTTAACCTGGTCTCTTATATGCGCCTCTTCCTTTCGGGTGGCTATTTCTTTTGTTAGCCCGGTATTGTAAACGGTCAGGGCCTTTTTGAATTGCCCCTGCTTAACGAGGTAATCGCCAGCCAAAATATACGCATTATAATAGTTTGGATTGCTGACGATCAGGCTGTCTGTATTCACTATACCGCCGTCGGCTATGCGCTGTTTAAACTTACGGAATGCTTCAAAATTTTTATACGAAGGTGTAAGCAAAAATGAATCAGCGGCAATCGTAAGACTAGCTTCGGAAATTTCCTGATCCTGTTTCATACCGCTTAAAGCAAACACTTTTTTAAGATCGTACGCCACATATTGGCCCAACTGCCACGGTGAGGTGGAAACCCATACCAATAATTTTTTTGGTTCAAAAACGATGGAGTGATGGGCAATTAGCTGGTTGATGGCTTTTTCGTTTCCCATGCCGATGTCTGTATTTTTCAAGCCTTTTTGATCCCTTAGGATTGCGATGGTTTTTTGAACGGTGTTCTGCCCATTTGCTTTTATCAATTCCGTCAGTCTTTCATATCGGTACTGGGAAGCGCTTTCATTTAGTTGCTGAATATTTTCTTTGGAATTGGACAATCCGTTGCTCTGAAAATGATTGGTACAAACAATAAAATCTTTGTGGGGATCATACACGTCCAGTGCGTCCGGCGTCTTCTCTATCACTACTGCTTTATTGTCTTCTGCAGAGGCAACCAGGAACGATTCAGATACAAACATTTTCCGGCTTTTAGCAATGGCTATTGCCTCTGTTATATTCTTTGCATACTGCAAAATTTCCCTGGTAACCAGTGATACCGGCGTGGCTGAACCATAAGGCATTTTTGTTTTGGCTGCATTGATAGTTACTGCCAACCCTTTTTCATTCATTCCGGAAACAGCGCCTATAAATCCACCCCAGGTAACCGTCATAAATTGATAGCCTGTTGACGGGTGTTGAAAGGCAACTATTTTATCCTCTGCAAATTTATCGCCCACATAAAAATCAAAGTTTCTTCCGATGATCATTGTGCTGTCCTGCGATTTTGAATTCCATGTACCGAAGGAGGTGCAGCCTACCAGGGCAAGGGTTTGAAGCGCATGGCCAATATCGTGAGCAGCGTGGTAATTTAAAATCCGCTGGTAGTTGGTGCCGAGGTATTGATATTTATCCGAGGCCGATTGTGAAATACCATAGATCTCCTGCTTGTATTCTTCTGATACATTTTTATCAAGGTCACGATTGAACCAGCCAATAAAATATTTGAGAAAGCTGCGGTAAGATTCGGAAGGGATCATTTTACTGATCTGCTCGCTAAAATGATCTTCCTGCCTTACGACCAGTTCTTTGGTAAGCCTGCCGTTGAAGAGACCCATTTCCGAAGGGCTTCCTTCTACATACAATTCGTAGAGGCCGCTCTTGCTTTTTCTAAACCAATTGTTTTGCAGCGTATAAAAGCCACTGCTGACTTGCTGCCGCTGCTGGCTGTTTTGTTTTAATGCAGGCGCTTTAACACCCGACACTGCAACCACATAAATAATTACGGCCAGCAACAATGCTACAAAGGTGCCGAGTATGTACAGGCCTCTTCTCCACAATTTATTTCGGCTATATTTCTTTTTGACGCTAAGCATTTTTAATTTTTTCTACGATACTTTCATCACCCATCAGGTCAATACAGGTAACCAGTCCGCTCATGGCTGCCCCCAGTATGCCATGTAAATTAAGATTTTGACCTGTAAAAAAAAGATTAGGTAATTTGGTGCGGGGAGAGATCAGCGTTTTTACAGGGTCCCGATAGTCCTTAACAATTCCATACATCGATCCGTCATCGTTGCCAATATAATCCCGGTACGAAAGCGGTGTAGCAGTATAATAAGTTTTGATACTTTCCTTCAGCCCCGGAAATTTTTCTCCCACCCTGTCTATCAATTTTTCAGCTTTAAACTTTTTAAACGCCTCGTAATCCCGTCCACGGTCATCCGTTACCGAAACCGTGTTAAAAGTATTTTCCCACCGCTTCACTTCATCATACCGCATATAAGCCAGTACTGTCATAGCTTCTGCATACTCTTTGTTTTTACCTGGAGATAAAAAAATGACATAACCACGTGGCCAGTCTTCTTCGGTGTACTCCCCTTGGGTCCATACATGGCCTTCTTTAAAATAATAATAGTTGTGTTGAAAATATTTGAACGTGTTCTCTTTAAAGATGATGTTGACGGTAAAATTTGCAATAGAATTCTCCAGGCTTTTCACCCGGTTGCGGAAGGCATTTTTTATCAGGCCCGTGTCGGTCATCTCCAGCGTTTTAACCGGGTGTATATTGGAAATAAAGTGCTTGCCATACACTTCCGTTCCGTCATCGGTGGTTACATGATCTACTTTGCCATCCTTCACCACAATTTTGTTGACCCCGCAATTTCGTTTGATAACACTGCCTCGGCTGCGGATATTGACCGCCATCAACTGCCCTATCTGCGATCCGCCATTGATACATTTCCAGGAACTTTCAATGTAGCTGTTCAGTATCATGGCATGGACATAGAACGGCGTTTTGCCTGGCTGGCCTGCATACAGCATATTATTGCCCACCAGCACTTCCTGTAGTTTTTTATTATCCGTAATTGACTCAATGAATGCCCTCGTATCAATTTCCATTACCGTAGCTTTTTCTGTGAGGTCGCCACCAGCTCTCAGGTTGTACAATGGAAACCGGCCGCATACATCTTTTATTTGCTCACAATAAAGCCTCAGCGCTTTTTCTTCCGACGGAAAATCAAGCAATAATTTTTTGATGAAATTTTCGTAGCCTTGCGCAAAAACATATTCTTTGTCATCGTTGTCCATAATGATCTTATCAAACACATCCACTTCCATTTTCCGCAGTTTCAATTTGTCCATTATACCCAGGTATTTGAATATCTGGTAAAGGTTTTGGCCCTTATCAAGACCGCCAAGATAATGGACACCTGAATCAAAGATCACCCTGTCCCGGACATATGTTTGCAGGCAACCGCCTATTTGTTTGTTCTTTTCCAGTATGCACACGCGATAGCCTTCACGGCTTAGTATATCACCACATACCAGGCCTCCCATACCACTTCCTATTATTACAATATCGTATTGGTCTGCTATCAACTTTGGGGGCTGTTTTTTAATAAATATAAGACGTTTGAGGTGAATTTTGATGGATCGATTTGCCGGCAACTAATATGGTACCTGGCGGCAATTTCAGGGATAAGATTGCCTGGCAAAAAAAACAAGCCTTTATCTGTCGTTTTGTTGAATCCAAAGAACCTGGTGGAAAAAAACTCTGTGATCTTAGTTCCGGTATGCCTTTTTTCCAAGTCCGCATTTCCGTCCCTGATTAGTATGGTACCATTGGGTTGCAAGTGCCGCATACATTTTTCTATTAATTCAATTTGCTCCGTCGGCTGCAAATAATGCAACACATCAGATAAGATAATGCCATCATATTTTTCAAAGGCAAATTCCATTGCATTGGCAAAATAAAAATTGGTGAAAGCAGTTTTGTCAAAACAATGATTGGCAGTTTTTATTTTTTCTTCATCATAATCAATACCGGTAATATCTCTTTGTGGTGCGGCAAAATGCAATAGATAGCTCATAAAGCCATAGCCGCAACCAATGTCGAGTAGCTTCCCTTGTTTTGGCAAAAGATCATGGAACAGTTGGTAATTTTTTTCAAGTGAAACTTTTATTTTCATGTACCATTCCAGCTCTGGCCCTTTGTACAAATAATTAAAGAGAAGCCTGCCCCTGAAATAAGATGGCTGCTCAATGCGGTTAACAACCCTGATAAATTCTTCCCTGAAATATTTGCCAACACCTTTGGCTCTTGCAGAATATCCAATGCCAAATTTGTCGTCGGATGGTGTTATCCGGGGTAAAAACTCCAGTGTGATCGTTCCTTTCTTTAGGAGAAAATCACCCTTAGTCATCGTGTAGCCTGAACCGTGAATGATGATGGGCAGGATGTCAATATTTAATTTTTCAGCAAGGTAAAAAGCGCCTTTATGAAACCGTTTGATATTACCATCTTCCGAACGGGTTCCCTCAGGAAAAATCACTACTGAGTACCCCTGTTTTATTCTTTCCTCTATCAGGTCAATGCTATTCTCAACACCCTGTTCTACCGGAAAATAATCTGCCATCTTTACCACTGCGCCAAACACAGGCGAATTCCAGACCCAGTTGTTGGTAAACAATATTAGTTTGGGATGCAACATCACCATCGATAAAATGTCGAGAAAAGATTGATGGTTGGAAACAATGATTGCCGGTTTTGAAAAATTTTCCTGTTGCGGATTGACGATTCTATTTGTTACAACGGTCATAATGTGCATTAGTGACCAGCAAAATTTTGATAACATTATATGAAAGACAAGCTTGCCTTTTTCTTTACTAAACGGATTTAAGAGGGCAAAAACCAGCCCAAGCAATGTTAACAGCATTGCCCCCAAAACAAAATAACAAAAAGCAAAAACGGATCGTGAAAAACTGGTAAATGTCCACGGAAATCTTTTTTTCTGCACCCTGTTTTTTATCAATAGTGCAAACAAAAATGGAATCAGTATCTGCGACATGATCACCACGCAAACTATACCGATAATAGATATTAAAGCGATCGATCTTAAAGCAGGATGTTGTGCAAAAATCAATACGCCTAGCCCGACAATGGTGGTGATGGCAGAAAGGAATATGGATGATTTGTAAGAGGACAAATTTTTTCTGCCGGTTTTATATTCCTTTAAAAGGCCGTCCATGATAAACAGGCTGTAATCATCGCCCAGTCCGAATATCAATGCAGAGACAATTATGTTGATGATATTGAACTGTATACTGAAAATACCCATGATACCCAATATCCATATCCATGAAATGAGCATGGGAATAAACGAAACCAGCGTAAGTTCAATGCGGCCGTAAGTAATCAATAATACAAAAAAAACCAGCAGGGAAGACATCAAAGCAATGCGGGTAAAATCAGCATTGATGATACCGACAAATTTGTTGGTAAGGTATTGCCTATCTACCACCGTTACAGATGGATCGTTCTCAAAAGTTTGGTACACCTGCTGCCTCTTATCAGCAGCGCATTTTACCAGTGTTATCACGGTTGACTTGCCTGGCATTTCTGAAATATAATCATCCAAAAAACTTTTGCGGATGGCTGCCACCTGGCTGGCATCTACTTGCTGGTAGTCTTTATTCAGCATGGCCTTAAAATTGTCGAAAGCGGTAGCTTTATAGCCAACCGACTTGCCCTCTTTTTCAAGCAGGCTAAGCAGTTCTTGCTTTCTTTCGATGGACCAATAATTTTTCCAACGCAGAATTCTTTGCTGTTGTAAACTGTCAGAAATGATCAATGAAGAAACGCCTGAATATTTTTTAACAATGCCTTTTTCTTTCAATCCCTCTATTTGGGTAACAAGCTTTTCATTGTTTGCAAGCGCTTTGTCTAGCGTGCTCCCTTCCGCAATAAGATAAACTGACTTCAGTGCGTATTCGTTTATTTTGTTCAGCTCATATTCAGCCCGTTTTAGTTTTTGCGGCATAAAGTTCATGCCTTCCATATTGGATTCAAAACCAACGTGGCGGGCCGTGTATCCAAACAAGATCGTTAAAGCAAGAATGCCGATCACAACATATTTGTTGTACTCGGCACGATAACCCGCTATTTTATCTATCCACGAAAACTGGGTTACAACATGGTGGCGTTGTTCTTGCTTTGAAGCAATAAAGTGCGGCAAAAAAATAAGTGAACTGAGCGATGCACCAATTAAACTAAATGCTGCAAAAAGCCCTAAGTCTTTGAGCATGGCTGATTCTACAAACTGAAGGCATAAAAAACCACCAATGGTAGTAAGGCTTCCGATAGTTAAAGGGAAGGCAAGGTCGGCTATCACCTCTTCTATATTATTCTTGTGACGGTAATGGTTAAAAATATGCAGCGAGTAATTAACAGCAATCCCCAGGATAACCGAACCTGTACCCAATGCTATTACTGATATACTGCCTTTTATAAAATAAATAGCAGCCAATGAGAATAAAGCACCGAACAGCACTGGTATTAAAATGATAAAGGGCGCCCGTTTTTTACGAAAGTATAATCCTAAAAAAACAATGATGAAAAGTACGGTGATGCCCTGTGTAACCAATGAATCTTGCCGTAACTGCACGGCATTGCCAACTGATACGGCTGTTGCGCCAAAGTAGGTAGCCGCTATAGAATTAAAGCCATTTACATTCAAGCTATCGATCACCTCATCCAGGCCTTTTAGCAGTATTGCATTTTTGCCTGTATTATTGGGTGAATAAGCTGGTTGTATAAACATCACCAGGTGCTGATGATCTTTGGTTAAAATGTAATTATCATACAGCTCAAAGTTTTCATCATACTGTAGCTCCTGTAATTTTTTTAATCCTAAAAAGCTGATCCCGACAGGGTCATTGCTGATCATGCTTTTGAGGGCGAAGCCTGCAGGTGAAGTGAGTGTTCTTATGTTTTGCGTCAGCGTTTCCTTTACTATGTGCGGGGTAGTGAGGCTATCGATGGAAGCATAATCTTTCTCATTTAAATAGATGGGCAAATGCTCACTGATGGTACCAAATAACCCAAGTGCCAGGCTATCATCAACCCTGTAATTTATTTTAGTGATGTAAGAGCCAAGCTTGCTTTGAGCACTTGCTACAAACTGATCTGCAAAGGCCACCAGGCTATCCGGTTGCGGAGCGGCAATGGAATCTTTTAATGAAACGGTAACCACCAGCTTATCCAAAAATTTGGAATTAGAAAACACCTGGTTCAGCTGCTCCGTTTTTTTATCTTTTGGTAAAATGCTTAAGATATCTTCTTCAAATTTTACCTGCATTGCAAAATAGCCCGCCAGCACAAAGCTTAGTGCAAATGTGATAAAAAAGACCAGCCGGTTTTTTTTGAAATATCGATAAATACGTGTGAAGACTTTTGCCATGTAGAGGATGGTTACCCGGTAAGAACAGCTTTACGTTTAAACAATTTTAATAAAACAAAAGTAAACAACCCTGTTGCTATGCCAGCTATAACAGCCAATGAAATACTTCCATAAATATATTGCTGCAGGTTTTTTTGAACAGATTCCAACGTGATAGAATGGCTAAACACAAGGTCGCCTGCATTGTCGCCCATCCATATGGCGCCTGTTTTATAACTTAAAAAAACAATCAACGGTATCATCGGTGGTATGCTGATATTGGCCGCAAGTATTACCAGTATTTTATTTAGTTTGAAAACAACGGCAAGGAAAATGGCTACAACTAATTGAAAGCCCCATATCGGAATAATGCCCATGAATATGCCAAAGGCGACGGAAAGCGATTTGTTGGTGTCAGTATAAATTGGATTAAACAGCTGATCGTTTAGCAATTCCCTCAGCTTTTTTTTTTCAAATATTGTTCTGAAAAAATCCCGTGGCTTGATGTATAAGAATGTGATCAGCACTAAAAATGTATTCAATATGCTGATCCTGGTAAAATCCTTAAACGGTCTGAAGTGAGAAATGCGTTCTTCCTTTGGGGGATAATAAACTGATACCGGAACAGATTCAATCTTCACTCCTTTCCAGGCGGCCCTTACCAGCACTTCAATTTCAAACTCGTACTTGCGGGTAATAAAACGGATATCTTTCAATAAAAAAATTGGGTACAGGCGATAGCCCGATTGGGTGTCGGGGCTGCTGATGCCCGTTTCTACTTTAAACCAAAAGTTAGAAAATTTATGTCCAAAACTACTTTTCCCCGGTACACTTGCATGGTCCATATTTCTGGCACCAATTATAATGGCGTCCGGCGACAGTAAAAGTTTATCAAGGAACGTGGGCAAATCTTTGGCAAAATGCTGGCCGTCCGAATCGATGGTAATAGCATAATTGTAATTCAGTTCGGTTGCAAAAGCAAATGCTTTGCGAAGTGCCCCGCCTTTACCAATATTTTTTTGATAGCTTACTAACTGAACGAAGGAAAAATTCTGCAAGATAGCCAACGTGTCGTCTGTTGATCCATCATTTACTACAATAATATTTTTAGTGTAAAATGCCACACTTTCAATTACACTAGCAAGAGTGGCTGCATTATTATAAGTGGGAATAATAACACATACCCGCAGCCTATCAAAGTTTTCACTCACTGTTGCAAAACCGCTCATCTGGTAATGGGTATTTCTGGTAGAAAAAAAGGAATAGGTTGTAAAATTGCAAATCTAAAGCAAAATCATTGTTTTTGGATGAAGCAGTTTGCGGGGTGCACATTATAACAACCAAATACTGCCGGTTGGTTTCATAAAAAATTATTTATCTTCCTTTTTTTTTAAAATGCATTAATCATGGGGAAATTTCATACATCAATTTCCGCCGCTCATAAGGCGTTCATTGAAAAGCAACATATCTTTTTTGTAAGTACAGCGCCCTTAAGTGCGGAAGGGCATATCAATCTTTCTCCTAAAGGATTGGATTGTTTTCGGGTTTTATCAGAAAACAAGGTTGGTTATATGGACCTTATCAGCAGCGGCAACGAAACATCTGCTCATACCATTGAAAATGGCCGTATCACTTTTATGTTTTGTTCTTTTGAAGACGCACCCAATATTTTGCGGTTGTACGGAAAAGGCCTTACTGTGCTACCCGGAAGTAAGGAGTGGGATGAATATGTACCACATTTTAAAATACATCCCAGCACCAGGCAAATCATAATAGCCGATATCCATAAAGTACAAACCTCCTGTGGCTTTGGTATTCCCCTGTTTGGTTACCAGGGTGAAAGGGAAATTCATTTTGAATGGGCAGAAAAAAAGGGTGAACAAGGCCTGAATGAGTATATAAACGACAATAATTTAGTAAGCCTGGATGGTTTACCGACCGCATTGGGATTAATAAGGAAGACTTAGTTTTCACTGGCAAAACTTATGACCACCTCACATTGATCAATAGGATAAAGATTGTACTATGCATGTGAAAACTGGTTCCGTCTTGATAAGGCTCATTCGGATGATTGTCTTGACAATGTCATACACTGCATTATCATCCTTGCATTCCCACGCACAGATCCCTAATATTTATGCACACGCTTCACTGGCAGAGAAGATCTATTTACAGTTGGA
>JBDSAA010000130.1:0-38342 GCA_039922375.1 Ferruginibacter sp. | reverse complement strand
GAGTATGAATCACAGGATGGCTTTGGCTGGACGAACGGCGTGTACCTTGCACTCAAAAAAATATACGGCGGGAAATAATGGTGAATGGTGAATGGTGAATATTTCCACTATTGCCCATTCACCATTCACCATTGCCCATTCATTATTGCCCCCGTTCACCCCTTTATTCTTATCCACTACAAACGTTTGCGGCAGGCCAAGCTAATTGTTTTCATTTACATTTGGTATAATCAACGCTAAACGATTGCTATGAGTATACCTAAACCAACGATGAGTTTTTGGCAAATCATCAACATGAACGTTGGTTTTTTTGGTATACAGTATAGCTTCGGATTGCAGCAAAGTGCGGTTAATCCTATTTATGATTTTTTGGGCGCAAGCCCTGATGAGATTCCTTTGTTAAACCTGGCGGGCCCTGTTACCGGCTTATTCATACAGCCACTGATTGGTGCTATGAGCGATAAAACCTGGCACCCCAAATTCGGGAGGCGCAAGCCATATTTTTTTGTCGGCGCTTTATTTTGCAGTATCTGTTTATTCATTTATCCTTTCAGCAGTTCTTTGTGGATGGCGGTAGGGTTGCTTTGGGTGTTGGATGCAGCGAACAACACGGCTATGGAGCCCTACCGTGCTTTTATTGCAGATAAACTTCCTGCCAGTCAAATGCCTACCGGGTTTCTTACGCAAAGTTTTTTTACCGGCCTGGGCATAACCCTTGCAAATATTTCGTTGTTTGTTTTCCAAAAATATATGCCTGAAAAACCGGGCAGTCTACCTTACTGGGTATTCGGCTCATTTTTTCTGGGTTCTTTCTGTTCCATTGTTTCCGTGCTATGGTCTATTTCTAAGACGCCGGAAATACCACCAACGCCTGAGGAACTGGCTGCACTCAGAGCGGAAAAAGGGGGGATACTTAAACCAATTTTGGAAATTGGCCATGCCATTAAACACATGCCTAAGGTAATGTGGAATTTAGCGCTGGTGTATTTATTTCAATGGTATGCCTTGTTTTGTTATTGGCAAAATGCGTCTAAAAGTATAGCCTTATCCGTATGGAAAGCCACGCCCATTTCAAATAAAAATCTATACGGCGAAGCTGTTGGATGGACAGGGCTGGTGAACGGCTGGTATAACGTTGTTACATTTCTTTCAGCATTTGCATTGGTTGGGCTTGCCAGGAAATACAGCGCAAAAATGGTCCACTTATCCTGCCTGGTAGTTGCAGGGATCGGGCTATTGATTTTCCCCCACATAGAAAATAAGTATCTGCTGTTTGCGCCTATGACTGGTTTTGGTATTGCATGGGCAAGCATGATGGGTGTACCTTACCTGATGGTTGTAGCTGATATTCCAAAAGAAAAGTACGGTGTTTACATGGGCATCATCAATATGATGATCGTAATTCCCATGATACTGCAGAACCTGAGTTTTGGTTATATCTTAAAACATTTCTTAAACAACGACCCACGCACTGCCATTTCATTTGCAGGCATACTATTACTAATGGCTGCCGCAGCTACCCTGCTCATCAAAGTAAATAAAGCAAAAGACGATGTGTTGATATCATTAAGTGGAGGGCATTAAACCCTGGTTTCTATGGCGCTGTTTAAAAATGATTGCTGTAGTATCCGTGTGTATTTTTATCTGGCACAAATGCAAGAATTAATAAAAACAACAAAGCTTCTTATAAAAAAATCAGTGATCATTCGTGCATTCGTGCAAAAGAAAGAATTTCAAACAGCTTCTAATGGAAGCCGTTATACATCATGCCATTTTTTAATAAATTAATTGTGATAAAAAAATGAATACGCTTTCAAATGTTCCTGCCGTGCATAGCGGCAAAATCCTTTGCATTGGAGAGGCATTAATAGATATGATCTGCATTGATAAAGGAAAATCGCTTTCAGAAGGAAACAATTTCTTAAAGAAAACAGGTGGTGCTCCCACAAATGTTGCCGCCGCCATCGCTGCATTGGGCGGCACTGTAGAGTTGTCTGCAAAAGTAGGCACTGATCCTTTTGGTAAACAACTGGTGGAGGAAATGCAGAGCTTTGGCGTATCCACCAAATGGATGCTACAGGATAAAAATTTCTTTACCACTTTTGCTTTTGTGTCGCTGATGGAAGATGGAGAACGGGATTTTTATTTTAACCGCGGCGCCGATGGTGAATTAACAAGAGATGAGGTAGACGGCATTGACCTTGATGAAATTTCTATCATACATTTTGGCTCGGCGACTGCTTTTTTGTCTGGCCCCCTGCAAGCGGCTTACCAGCATTTATTACAAAAAGCATTGCTGAAAAATATCTTTATCAGCTTTGATCCCAATTACCGGCAGTTGCTGTTTAAAAATGATTTGCGGTCGTTCATCGACCAGTCATGGAACTTTCTTTCGTGCTGCCATTTTTTTAAATTAAGTGACGAAGAGGCGATGCTTATCACCGGAAGTGCTACGCTACAAGATGCGGCAGAAACTTTAATGGAAAAAACGTCTGCAACCTTTGCAATCACTTTAGGAAAAGAAGGTACGATGCTGGGTTTTGATAATGCAACGCACATTATACAAAGTATACCGGTAAAGCCTGTAGATACCACTGGTGCGGGGGATGCTTTTGTAGGAGCCGTACTGTACCAGTTATCTGAAAAAACATTGGCGGAAATAAAACAGTTATCGCTTTCGCAATGGGTACATCTTATGGCCAATGGAAATAAAGCGGGTGCCCGAACCTGTGAGTATATGGGTGCCATGGATGCATTCAAACATTTAAACAACCAAATATTTCATTAAAAGAAACACCGTGTACAATCCCCGGTTACATCAGCTCATCAACAAAGCTTTACAGCAACAAAAAATCGACATTGCCGGCACCGACAATTTGTTTTATACAAGATTTGTCGCCAATGCCACTGCTATCTATTCACTGTATACCGACTTATACGGCCGCCATCCTCAGCAGGAGCAACTCTTTAGTTTGTTGGTCGATACCATAGTGCGTGCTTATACCGTACGACCTGCTACCTTAAAACAGCAGGACGAAGAGAAAGAAAATATGGGCAATTGGTTTTTAAGCAATGAGCTAACGGGGATGAGCTTATATGTGGACCGCTTTTGCGGCAGCCTTGCAGCAGTTGAAAAAAAGCTGTCATATTTTGAAGATTTAGGTGTTAACGTTTTACACCTGATGCCCGTAATGGAAAGCCCTGAAGGTGAAAGTGATGGAGGCTATGCGGTATCAGATTTTAGAAAAATAGACAAGCGGTTTGGGACATTGACTGACCTAAAAAAAGTCCGTTCCGGTATGAGCAAAAAGAACATGTACCTGATGCTGGATATTGTTCTCAATCATACATCTCAACGCCATGAGTGGGCCATTAAAGCGAAGCAAGGTAAAAAACAATACCAGGATTATTTTTACATGTACGATGATCGTACGATACCCGATGAGTTTGACAAAACAATGCCGGAGGTTTTTCCTGAAAGTTCGCCGGGAAATTTTATTTGGTCGCCGGAATGCAACAGATGGGTGATGAGTATTTTTCACCAATACCAATGGGATCTGAATTACGCTAACCCTGTTGTGCTGATTGAAATGCTGGATACCATATTTTTTTATGCCAATCTTGGTGTGGATATTTTAAGAATAGATGCCCCGGCTTTTATCTGGAAACAATTAGGCACTACCTGCCAGAATTTGCCGCAGGCCCATACAATATTAAGATTGATAAAGCAATGTGTACAGGTGGCTACACCGGGAATGGCTTTGCTGGGAGAGGCTATCGTAGCACCGAAAGAGATCATGAAATATTTTGGCACGGGAACGTACATCGCAAGGGAATGTGATTTTGCCTATAATGCCACGCAGATGGCACTACAGTGGGACGCACTTGCTACCGGCGAAACAAAAGTGATGCTGGCTGCTCAACATGAAATATTACAGAAACCTTTTGGCACTTCATGGATCACTTATACAAGGTGCCATGATGATATTGGATTAGGGTATGATGATTATATGATACGGAACGCAGGCTTTAATCCGTATGATCACAGAAAATTTTTACAGGAATATTATGCCGGCATTTACCCTGGTTCACCTGCCGCAGGCGCATTGTTTTCGGTGAATCCAAAAACGCAGGATGCCCGTATTAGCGGATCACTGGCTTCGCTGTGCGGGCTTGAAAAAGCCATCATCAATAACGAACCATCAGCGATAGATAGTTCTATCAATAAAATTTTATTGATGCAGGCCCAAAGCTTTTTCATGGGGGGTGTCCCTATGCTTTTTTATGGAGATGAAGCTGGCTACACCAATGATTATTCCTACCTGGATGATCCGGGGAAAAGCTATGATAACCGATGGATGCACCGTCCCGTAATTGATTGGGAAAAAAATAAAAAGATCAACGTAGAGGGTACCATTGAACAAAGGATTTTTGCCGGTACAAAGCAATTGATCAATATCAGAAAGCAATTGGCAGTTGCCGGTGATTATAAAAATTTAACCTGGCTTAGCCCGCATAATATTCATGTGGCTGGTTACCTGCGTACGCTTGATGAACAAAAGCTATATTGTATATTTAATTTCAGCGATCAAACTGCTTTTTTAACGTGGGCAGCATTTAAGCAACACGGCCCTTCACCTCACCTGTTATTTGATCATTGGACCAACACGGATCACAACGTGGGATTTGATTACGAGTATTTAATTATGCCACCTTATACTTTTAATATCCTTGAAGTAAAATAAGCGTTAGTTAAAAGTTACTATCAGTTCACATCCGTTGCCCGGTGTTGTAATTACATTCACTTCACCGTTAAATAAAGAGGCCCTGGTTTTTATATTGAGCAAACCCACACCTGTAGTTTTCTTTGCTTTATCGAAGCCCACCCCATTGTCTTTTATTTTCAATAAAATTTTCTCATCTTCATGAGCAATTGTAAGTTCGACAACCGTGGCTTTGGAGTATTTCAGAATGTTATTAAATTGTTCCTGTACAATTCGATAAATACTTAGCTTTAATTTATCTGAGGTGCAATTTTCCTTAAATCTTAAAAGGTCTGCATGGACTTTTATTGAACTTGTTTTAACCGCAATGGCAATGATATTACTCAAAGCTTCTGCCAGTTCCATATCATCCAACGAAGGCGGGATCAATGAATGCGACAGGGCCCTTATTTCAGCTATTGCGGAGCTAATAAGGATCTCTGATTCTTCGAGGAATGGATTGACAGGGTCAACATCTTTTTTAGCCAGTCCCAAATACAGCCTGGAGCTTGCCAATATCTGGTTTACATTGTCATGAAGCTCACCACCTATTTCCTGCCTTTCTTTTTCCTGCGCCGTAATAACGGCTTCGGTAATCTCCTGTTGTTTTTTTAATTGTTCTTCTTCTAACTTTTCTTCCAGTAAAATTTTTTCCGTAACGTTATTAGCCAGTGCCAGTATTACGGGCCTTCCTTTATATTCAATCCTATGCGACGTAATATCCATGAACAGCGTATCTCCGGATTTATTGATATGCTTCCATGTGGCAGTAACTTTAAAGAAAACATTGGACATGGCTTTTTGCGCCAGTTCTTTTATCCCCTCTGTATCGTCCGCATAACGCAAATCAAATACGGTCTTCTGCAGAAACTCCTCTTTTGTATATTCATATTGTTCAATTGCAGAATCATTTATTTCGAGGATCTTGTAAGTCTCCAGGTCCCAGATTAAAATACAGGCGGGATTATTATTAAATAGATAACGGTAGCGCTCTTCAGATGACTTCAATATTGCTTCAGCTTCCTTACTTTCTGTAATATTTTTTGTAGCGCCAATCACCCGCAGTGCTTTGCCAGCTTTATCGCGGATAACATATCCCAGGTCAGCAATGTAAGCATAGTCACCATTGTCTTTTTTTACCCTGCATTCAAAACTAAAATTAAAATGGAATGGGTTTTTTAAAATATCCGCTATCGTCTTTGCAATAGCTCCTACATCTTCCGGAAGGATCCGATCGAAAAAGAATTCCATTGAGGGGCTAAGCTCTTTTAGCGAACTGCCAAAAATTTTATTCCAGCTTTCAACGTTTCTGTACACTTCACCTGTTTGCACATTCCAATCCCAAACCATATCGTTGGTAGCTTTACTCACAAGATTATAACGTTCAATACTCTCCTGAAGGGCTTCTGTATTTTTTTTCCGTTCAATGCTGTAGCGAATTGTTTTTGCTAAAAGTTTTTGATCAAAATCACCTTTTATCAGGTAATCCTGCGCACCTAGCATAATGGCATCAAGTGATAGCCTCGTATCGGTAAGGCCTGATAAGATAACTACCGGCGTTTTACCTGCATGGCTGAAGATCGTATTGAAGGTATCAATACCCGTACTATCGGGTAGGGAAAGATCAAGCAATATAATATCAATGGGTTCTTGCAACTGATCCAATGCTTTATCTAACCTGGTGGCAAAAAAAATATTTTTGACGTTAATGTCAGACGCATTTAATAATTCGGATAATAAAAACTGGTCACCGGTGTTGTCCTCTACCATTAGGATATTGATGGCGGTATTGAGTAGCATGAATTAATTGTTTTTAGCCATATGTATTTATTTAGGCTTTTTTGAAATTCAATTTCTTGAACACTTCAAAAAACTGATACAAACATCAGGTTGTAATATTAATTTGGCGCAGTTTTTTTGAATGATACTGCTTTCATTATTTTCTACCAGCAAACGTTAGTAAGAGGCTATGATGAAGGTAAGTCAATTAAGAAAAATAACGGTTTAATACTTTAGGAAGTACTTCTTCGGTATAAGTTATTTTTTGATGAAGTTTAATTTTATATAAAAGCAATAGATTTTCCCAATGGCGAAGATAGTTTATTCCTTTACCAATTCCAGCTGGGCAGTGTTGTATGATTAACAGCACTTAACGATTTATTATTATACAAACTGCTTTTCAACCCTATAGCGACCCTCATTACCGCTCCTTGTGATACAGTCACCGGTTCGAAAGCGCACACTATTGATTACAAATTGCCGTACCATCGAAGCACTCTGCGCAAAACTTATTTGCTGACAATTTTGGATGGGTAGATGCCTGCTATTTGAAGTTATAAATTTTTTCAATCTCCGTTCAAAGGGTGACCTCTCAAAAAAGGGAAGCAACTTTTAAGTAAAACAAAACAATTATAATTGATCATCAACCTTTTTTAAATGCCTGTCAAAGTTGCTTCCTACATTGTTACGGAATATAAAGCATTCGCTTGAAACAAAAGATAGTATTTGGTACATAAAATTTATTACTTTTAATGAAATAATGAAAGTAGAAAAGTCTCGTAATAATTTTCTAACAGATTTACTTATCACTATTTTGCCGCACAGCATTTATTGGTTATTATTAAGAGATTTATTGCTTGCCGTTTGTAGTTAAAGATGGATAAAGCTTTTGATCAAATGGGGTAGAAATGCATTGTTATAGCACTCACCTACCGGTCTTAATTATAGCCTTTTATTTAACTGAAATAACCGTATATGAAAAATTTTTTATTGATTGATGATCATGAAATCGTGCGCTCGGGCGTGAGAAATGTGTTACTTGAATTGTTTAAACCTTGCGATATTTATGAGGCCAGGGACGAAAAATCAGCATTGAGCCAATTAAAGGAGCGTGCATACGATCTGGTTATAATGGATGTTCAAATGCCGGATACAGACACAGCAGGCTTAATGGAATATATTAAAACCAGGTATGCTGATATAAGGGTACTGATGTTTTCAATGAGTTCCGAAAATGTATACGCCAAAAGATTTTTGAAGGCTGGGGCAATGGGTTTTGTGTCGAAAAACTCAGGTCTCACAGAGCTAAAGAAAGCAGTTGAACTGGTGCTAAACGATCGCAAATACATCAGTGAAAGCCTTGCAGAGCAACTGGCAGGTGAGATTGGATCACAACAGCCTAACAATCCTTTTGATAAATTAAGTGCAAGGGAATTTGAAATTGCCAATTTATTAATGTCCGGAAAATCCGGAAGCGAAATTTCCGAATTACTTTCCATAAATTCTTCCACCGTTGGTACACATAAGGCCCGGCTATTTGAAAAGCTTGGTGTAAATAATCTTCCCGAATTAATTGAAGTAGCCAGGATATATAAATTGAATTTTACTTAGCAGTTCATGTTTGCCACAGCACACAACAATGCGGATGGATTTGATAAGATCGTATTGAAAGATACCATATCCGGAACATTTGTTGAGATCATTCCTTCCTGCGGCGCTATCCTACATTCATTTACCATTTTGCATAACACTGATTGGATCAATGTAATTGATCACTATGATAATGCGGCAGACTTTGCGGGCAATGTAACCTCCAAAGGATTTAAGAGTTGTAAATTATCACCGTTTGCCTGCAGGATAAATAATGCCACTTACCACTTTGGTGAAAGAGAATATACCATAGAGAAATTTGTTTTGAATAAAAGTGCCTTGCATGGATTACTGTATGATGCTGAATTTAAAGTAATGGATCAATATGCGGATGGAGCCAGTGCGGGTGTCGCATTAAAACATTCCTATGCCGGCAGCGATAAGGGTTATCCTTTTCACTATGATTGTGTGATAGCATATCATTTAAAAAAAGAAAACAGCCTTACCATAATAACGGAAATTATCAATAAGGATAAAGGACTTATTCCCATACAGGATGGATGGCATCCATATTTTACCTTCGGAGCAAAAATAGATGATCTTCAACTGGAATTTCAATCAAAGGAAATGGTGGTTTTTGACAATGCATTGATCCCCACTGGTGAACTGCTGCCTTACCAGGAATTTGGCTCATTACAAAGGCTGGGCGATACATCATTTGATAACTGCTTTACTGTAAACTTTGCCGAATGCCAGCCGCTTTGTGTAGTAAGGGATCCAGAGAAAAAAATACAAATTGAGATCAGTCCGGATACACATTACCCTTATTTACAAATTTACACTCCCCCTCATCGCAGTAGTATTGCCATCGAAAACCTGAGTGCTATACCCGATGCATTTAACAATAAAGTGGGTTTAATAACGCTGCAACCGGGGGAAAATATTATTTTTACAACCACTTATAAAATCACTTCTCTAATTTAGCCGGATGAATACACTTGCACGCTCTGTGATAAAAAGATTTACAGAAAATTTCCCTAATAAGCCTCAATTGTTTTTTTCTCCCGGCCGCATCAACCTTATTGGTGAGCATGTGGATTACAATGATGGCTTCGTAATGCCGGCTGCTATCAACAAGGGTGTTTATTATGCTGTAGCTGCAAACGGAACGGATGATATTAATTTTTATGCGGCAGATTTCGATGAGCATTATTCCGTTAACATTCACGAGATAAAAAAAGATCATAGTTGGAAAAATTATGTGTTAAGTGTAATAAACGAATTTTTACTGGTGGGTAAAGACATACATGGATTTAATTGTGTTTTTGCCGGCAACATTCCCATCGGGTCTGGTATGAGTTCGTCTGCTGCTGTAGAAGGCGGGCTGGCGTTTGCATTAAATGAAATATTTAATATCGGTTTGAGAAGAGTTGAAATGGCCTTGCTTTGCCAGCGTGCCGAACACAATTTTCCCAATGTGCAATGTGGCATCATGGACCAGTTTGCCAACATGAACGGTAAACAGGACCACGTGATATTATTGGATTGCAAAAGCCTTGACAAAGAATACTTTCCATTGCAGCTAGCGGGCTACAAAATTGTATTGATCAACACAAAAGTGCATCATTCGCTTGCATCGGGCGAGTATAATATACGCAGGCAGCGGTGCGAAGAGGGGCTGGCTATATTAAAACAATACCTGCCCATTCAGTCTTTTCGTGATATTAAAACAATAGAGGAACTGGAAGTTGCAAAAAATGAAATGGACCCCAAGGTATTTGATTGCTGCCGGTATGTAATTGAAGAAATCGGCCGCACCAAAAAGGCTGCTGATTTATTGCAACAAAATAACCTGGTGGGCTTTGGGAAATTAATGTTTGAAACGCATGAAGGGCTGAGTAAACTGTATGAGGTTAGTTGCGATGAATTGGATTTCCTGGTGCTGCAGGCACGCAAATTTCCGGCTGTAATTGGCTCCAGGTTGATGGGAGGCGGGTTTGGTGGCTGCACCATTAATATTGTTGCCGAAGATGGCATCTCCAATTTTATCGAGGACGCCAGCAGGGAATACCAGCAGCAGTTTGGCATTGTTCCCGAAGCTTATATTGTAGAAACATCCGACGGTACCAAAGAAATAGCCATTACACCTTAATATAAATTTTCTTTTTGTCCAGCAGCCAGGCAAAAAACCACATCATTGTTATAAAACAGAGTGCATAGATCAGTGAACCTACCTTGGGTTCTGCCGGCAAAATATTCTTACAAATATTTTCATAAAACCAACTGAAAGGCGACAGGTAAGTTTGCTTACCATCAGGACTGATGCTGCCGGGGATTCTTATTAAGGAGAGAAGCCGCGGGAATACGGCGCTCATTACAAAAATGAAGAGTGCATTTTTACCAAACACATCAAAGAACCGGCTCCATTTTCCTTTCCAGTTTTTGAATTCGATCATGTAGATCATCACCGCTAAAATAACCATTGCTAACCCTGTGGTGTAAATGGTGTAACTACTTGTCCAGATCTTTTTGTTGATGGGGAAAACCATATCCCAGCAGTAGCCGGCAAATATCAATACACAGCCAGCGACAAACAAGCCGTTCACCATTTCATGCGTTTTCCCTTTTTGTAAAATATAGCTGCCTACAAGCCACCCAAATATCACTTGCACTATCGACCCAATAATGCTCATTAACCCTTCAGGATCAAATGATCCGCCTTCGCCTTTGTAAACATGTGCATCTCCTACAAGGGCCAGGTCGATGCGGGTACCAAACCAACCGGTGAGACTGAACGAGTCCGATGGATTGGCCGCTACACATACAAACCAATAGGCAAGCAGCAAGAATGCGCTTACAACAAAAGCCCCCCGCTGTTTAAAATAATGAGCGATGATGGAGGCGAAAAAATAGCAAAGGGCAATGCGTTGCAAAACACCAAAGATGCGGATGCCGGCAAGTTTGCCATCGGCTGTAAGGTATGACCAGGGCTTGCCCACTATTTCGTCATTCTCCCATTTTATAAAAGGAAACCAATTTAATAATAACCCGATCAGCAAAATCAATACGGTTCTTTTGACGACCTTTTTCCAGAATGCAGCTTCACCGGCAGCCTCCAGCTTTGGTAATACAAATGCCATAGCATTCCCAACAGCAAATAAGAAAAAAGGAAACACAAGATCGGTAGGTGTAACGCCATGCCAGGGAGCATGTTTGAGCGGAGCATAAATATGGCTCCAGCTACCTGGGTTATTTACCAATATCATGAGTGCCACGGTAGCGCCACGAAATACATCAAGGGAGTAAAAGCGTTGGTTCATTAAAAGACTATTTCGTAAAGATTAGAAAGATAATTTAAATCTTTTAAGTAGCCATTTCGAACTCTTATTTTGGAGTGAAATAATTTAGAAATGCAAGCTGGTAAATTTTATTATAATAGGTCGTAGAAACCAGGGGATTCTTTAAAAATGTATAAATACTAAAGCTGTGTTTCAGCTCTTCCGGAGTTATCTTAATATCTTCACGAAGAATTTTGCGAAGCAACCCTGTGGGAATAGGATTATTTTTATGAACTGGGATTGTAGTAACCCTGCCATCGGTATGTTTCATTCTATAAAGTGAACCATTAATCCTGATGACTACAACTCCATTCTTTTCGAGCAGGAAACTTTTCACTCATGCCGTAATGGGTATTTTAAATTCCATTTCACGAACGCCAATGAACTTATTTCCATCTTGCAAAGGTTGCTCTTCAATACACATTTGTAGCACTTCTTTCAGATTATCGAGTGCCTCATCTATTGTTTTGCCATAAGTATGGCAACCCTTAAAAATGGGGCATGAAACGATGAAAATACCATCTTCATCAATTTCTACTACAATTGGTAAATGATACGTTTTCATTGTACGAATATACAATAAAGTGGATGGAAAAAATTGGGGTAAGATGACACAACAATGATGCTATGGAAACAGATGCCTGCACAAAAATCATTTTCGCCATTACACCCGCTCACTCAATTCAAGCCAACGCATTTCTTTTTCGTCCAATAATTTTACGATGACTCCAATACGCTCTGCAGCTTTTTGCAGTTCATCAAAGCCAGGATTACCCTCATTCATTTTTATTTCCAATGCCGCTTTTTCTTTTTGTAAAGCAGGCATTTCATTTTCCAGTAACTCTAATTCTCTTTTTTCTTTGAAAGATAATTTTTGGCCATTGTTATTAGAACCTCCTGTGGTTAGTGGTTCCAGGGCTTTGGGTTCCTGTTTCATTATCTGTCTGTCATCGGTTAAACTGCCGTTGGAAATGGCTTCCCGGTATTGGGTATAGTTGCCCGGATAATCCCTGATGACACCGTTGCCTTCAAAAGCAAACAGGTGATCTACCATCCGGTCCATAAAGTAACGGTCATGGCTAACGATAAGGATGCAGCCCGGATATTCCATTAAAAATTCTTCCAGCGTACGCAATGTTTGCAGGTCAAGGTCATTGGTAGGTTCATCCAGCACCAGGAAATTTGGATTTAAAAATAATACACTCATTAAGTGAAGCCTGCGTTTTTCACCACCGCTTAATTTGCTCAGCGGTGTAAATTGTTGTTCGGCAGAGAAACCGAATTTCTCCATAAACTGGCTCGCACTTATTTTGCTACCATCATTGAGCGGGAAAAATTCCGCCATTGATTTCACATATTCAATGGCACGTTTATCTTCTTTATACACCAGTCCATCCTGGCTAAAATTTCCAAATACCACCGTGTCACCATGATTGATCTTGCCACTGTCGGGTTTCTCCAGTTGCAGGGCAATTTTTAAAAAAGTGGATTTGCCCACACCATTTTTCCCAACTACGCCAATGCGCTCACCCCTTTTGAAAGTATAATCAAATCCCTTCATTATCCGAAGGTCGCCGTAGCTTTTGTGAACTTTTATCAGCTCCAATATCTTGCCGCCCAACCTGGTCATTTTCACCTGAAGGCTTACTTCTTCCACATCCTTTTTAAGCTTCACCCTGTCTTCTACATCTGCAAATGCATCCTGCCTGCTCTTGCTTTTTGTGGTACGGGCCTTGGGTTGCTTGCGCATCCATTCCAGCTCCTTTCTAAAAATATTTTTATCCTTTTGCAGTTCGCTTTGCTGTACTTCCAGCCGTAGGCTTTTTTGCTCTAAAAAATTATCGTAGTCGCCTTTATACACGTACACTTTCTCTTCATCAATTTCAACAATTTCGTTGCATACGGCATCCAAAAAGTACCGGTCATGCGTAACCAGCAGTAAGGTAACTTTCGCCGCAGCCAGGTAATCTTCCAGCCACTCGATCATATCCACATCCAGGTGGTTGGTAGGTTCATCCAGGATCAGTAAACAACGGCCTTCGTGCAGGTCAGCTTCAATCAACGACTGCGCCAGCGCCACCCTTTTCTTTTGTCCGCCGCTGAGTTTGCCCACTTTCTCATTAAGGTGGTGCAGGTTCAATTTGCCCAAAATTATTTTCAGGTCGCTTTCAAAACTCCAGGCATTCAGGTCATCCAGTTTGGCCATCAGTTCGCCCAATTTGTCCATGTCTTCCTGGCCTTCCTCTAAAAAAAGTTCGTATTCTTTCACCACTTTCACCACAGGGTTATCCAGCCTGAGCACATTGTCCCAGATGCTTTTATCGCCATCAAAGTCATTATCCTGTTGCAGCATTACCACTTTAATATCCTTATGCACCCATACGGTTCCATCATCGGGCGTGTCCAGGCCGGTAATAATTTTCAAAAGGGTGCTTTTCCCGCTTCCGTTGCGGGCCACCAAGGCAATTTTATCCCCTTCTTCTACATTTAAAGTGATGTTTTTAAAGAGTGTTCTTATCCCGAAAGATTTACTGATATTTTCTATTGAGGCGTAATGCATGGCTGCAAAGGTAACGCAGAAAGAGAAATTTGGGTTGGATTGATTGATATCAAGGCAGACGTTCGTTAATATTTCCCCTCCCTGCCGGCTACTTTTTACGAAAAGCAAATAATTTTCCCCATTCGATATTACACAGAATCGGGCAAATTAGTAATGGCCAGAAAATGCTTCTGTACCGGACTATGGCCCCAACATTGGGTATGGTGTATCCAATTATCAGTATCATATTAAATACAAATGCCAAGGCGAAAATATTGAAGCTGTGAATGGATCCTTCGTTCTTTTTTCTAAAAAAAATAAAAGCAAGGATCATCATTTGATAGATGAGTAACTCAATGGCTGTTAACAGAACTGCTGGTTGGCGAAACTCCCACAGGTACGGCCGAAAAAGATAATGATTAACAGCCTGTGGGAGATTTAAAACAAAACTCTGGAAAGTGGGATACAACTCATTCATGGGCAGATTAGTATTGCCTGCAGGAAGTGCTTCAAAGTCGGCTTTGCGCTGTACCACAGCTGCCGGTAAATTAAGGGACGAGGTACCAAGGCTGGATAAAAAAAATCCTATGCCAAAAACTGAATAGATGATCAGAAAAACAAACCTTTTTTTGTAAGGTAAAACCTTGCTCAGTATGGCCGTTATCATGGCAGGTACGATGGCAACTATTACATAATTTCTAAACAGAAAGATAGCGGCCATACTCAGCAGTAAATACCCGATGTATTTAAATTTAATTAAAGTGAAGTCCGACAAAATTTTAAAAAAAATGTAACTGGCAATTCCGAGGCTTAGGAAGATAATGCCGTCTTTGTGTACGCAGGAGGTGTACAACAAAAGGGAGGGAAGAAAAAAACAGGCAAATAATAATTTTAATTTATTACCTGGGTAAATTTCACTGTAGATACGGTAAAAAGCTACATGTCCAAAGAAAACTATGGAGGAAAAAATAATTGAATTAAAATAAAAATTGCCTCGTGTGATAAGGTTTAATACTGCAATAAATTTAAATGCAAGGTTAAAGGTAAGATAGGCCCAGAAACTATGGGCGGTTTCGAATATCCTGCCAGTGCCATAAGTATTTAAGTCGCTTGTAAAGTCGGTAAAGAATAACATTGGCTTTGAAAGAAGTAAATCATACTGGATTTTGCCTTCTTCGTTATAAATTACATAGTCACCATTAAGTGCAATTTTTTGAAAATAAAAGGCGCAGAGAACGGCAATAATTACTTTTATTGCTAATAAAAGCCTTACCTCCCGATTTGATAAATCACTGTGTTTTATCAGGCCCGTTTTTGGCATCAACCAAAAGAGCAGAACCAGGCATATTATAAAAAATAAATATTCTATTCTCATAAAGTCAAACTATGTGGCCGACAAACGCCTGGAAGCAACAAATTGGTGAAAGCAAAGGTAAGGGCCTGGTATCTTAAGATAAATTGAAAATAATTTTCAGGTATATTAAAAATTCCGTGAGTATTCAAATCTTAGGTGCTTTTGCATGAAGGATGGTTTTGTCATCAATAACCCGGTTTTTTCATGAACGTTTAAACTAAACAAATTTTTTGCGTTAAAAACCAAAAGAAATACGTTGGCCTGCTTTAAGTAGCGGGGAGAAAATTTCCATTTCAAATTGCATTTAATTACTTTCGTGGCCAAAAAATCCACAATGTTTCACACCCTAAAGGTATTCCTCACAAGTTTTTCTCCAAAAGTCATCGTGTGGAAAGTTGCCTGTAAAGTTTTAGGTATAAAAATTCCTCGCCATAACGAATGGAAAAACATATTAGCAAACAAGTGTGGTGTTGAAATTGGAGGCCCCAGCCCTATTTATCAAAGTACCGGTTTTCTACCTATTTACCCGTTCTTAAAATCCTTGGACGGCGTGAACTTCAGCAATTCAACAATTTGGGAGGGCAAATTATCCGAGGGGCATTTTTACAAGTACCAGGGCAAAACCGGGTATCAATATATAGCTGAAGGATCATCCCTACCTATGATTGAAGATAACAAATATGATTTTGTACTGAGCTGCAACAATTTGGAACATATTGCCAATCCTATAGCCGCTGTAAACGAATGGAAAAGAATCATCAAAAACGGCGGGTCAATTTTGTTGATCCTCCCTAATAAACTGGCTAATTTTGATCATAAAAGACCATACACCACTATCGAACATTTAGTTGACGATTTCAAAAAAAATATTTCTGAAGATGATATGACTCATGTGGAGGAAATTCTGAGTTTGCACGACTTAAAAAAAGATCCTCAGGCAGGCGACTACAAGAAATTTGAGGAAAGATGTTACGACAATTATACAAACAGGTGCATGCATCATCATGTTTTCCACCAAGGTTTATTGAAAGAGGTATTTAATTATTGTAATATGGATGTTAAATTACAATATAGCAGCATGTCTGATCATTTTATATTGGCGGTAAAAAAATAGCCTTTAAAAGACCGGTCTAACTTTTTTTCTCAGAATTCTTCTGCGATTTTCAGTGCTTAAATTTTATAAATGAATGAACTATGTTCTGCACTTTTATTCTCAAAAATTGAATCAACCTATATCAACATTTTTAAAGTGCAAGAGCGTTTTTTAGTATAAATTCGCAAAAATTTAAATGTTGAATTAGAGAGTAAAGCAATCGAAATTAATTGTAGGAGTTTTTTGGCCTTAGTGATAATTACAAACAAATATGAGACGAATAATCCCTGCCATTTTATTCTTTTTGGCATTTTTTGAATCCTCTGCGCTGATGGCACAGGATTTATTAACCAGCAGCGACTTGAGTAAGGTTAAGGTAGATAATTTAAGAGAAGCCGATATTACAAGGATCAAAGCGCAGTTGGAAGTCAACAATCTTACTATTGACCAGGCTAAACCTATGGCATTGGCTAAGGGTATGAGTGCCGAAGAATTTGCCAAATTAAAAAGCAGGTTAGATGGTGAGCCAACGCCTAATACAGTAACTGATAAAAAAGCAGAGCAATCCCGAACACAGGAAATAATTCACAAACAAAAGGTAAAAGACTCCGAAAACGCACTCATTTTTGGATCTGAATTGTTTGACAATCCAACTTTGAATTTTGAGCCAAATTTGCAATTGGCTACACCTGTTAATTACGTACTTGGTCCGGGAGACGAGTTACAAATAAGTTTATATGGCGTTCAGGAATTTAATGCCCGAACAGCTGTAACACCCGAGGGGAAAATATCTATTCAATATGTTGGTCAAATAGCGGTTGCGGGCATGACAATTGAAGCTGCGACACAAAAAATAAGGTCCTCTGTTGCAAAAATTTATAGTACTGTCAGATCAGGACAATCAACGCTGGAGGTAAGCCTAAGCCGTATTAGAACAATACAGGTTACCATCATAGGAAGTAAACAACCAGGGAACTATTCTGTTTCGTCCTTGGCTACCGTTTACAACGCCTTATTTCTAGGTGGCGGACCAGGGCGAAACGGCAGTTATCGGAATATTGAATTGATCAGAAACAACAAGTTATTTACCTATGTGGATATCTACAATTTTTTGGTCAATGGAAATCAATCTGAAAATGTGGGTTTGAAAGATAACGATGTAATCAGAATACCAGCATATTCCCACAGGGTTACTATCGAAGGTCAGGTAAAACGGCCCGGCATATTTGAAATGAAAGCAGGTGAAACCTTTGCTCATTTATTGTCCTTTGCTTCGGGGTTCAACGAGCTGGCATATACCGCTTCCGTAAATGTGATTCAAAAAACCAGCAAAGAATTTAAAGTAAGGGATTTGAAATCATCAGAATTTGAGACCTATAAACCGCTTGCCGGCGATGTATTTAAGGTTGCCGAGATTTTGAACAGGTTTGAAAACCGGATAAAAATTGCTGGCGCTGTATTCAGACCGGATACCTATTCTTTTACAGAAGGTATGCGTATCATGGATTTAATTGGCAAGGCAGATGGTTTGAAGGAAGATGCGTATAAAGCAAGAGCAATTATCGTGAGAGTGAAACCAGATTTAACTACTGAAGTAGTAAACGTAAACATTGCCAAAGCATTAGCCGGCGATAACCAAGCTAATATCGAATTGAAAAAAGAAGATTTGGTCACTGTATACTCAGTACTGGACTTTAAGGAAGAGTATAATGTAACTATAAACGGAGAAATTACAAAGCCCGGAATATACCAATTTCGTGACAACCTAACTTTAAATGATCTATTGATACAGGCAGGTGGTTTGACAGGTGCTGCCTCAAAGCGGGTAGAAATTGCACGAATTATAAAATCTGATGAAATTGATAATATTAACGCCCCCAAAGCTGAATTATTCAACCTTGAAATCAGCCCTGCAGCCAATGAACAGACGCTAAACTTTGAGTTGAAACCATTCGATGTTGTTAATATTCGTAAAGTGGGGGTATATGAAAAACCTCAGCTGGTAATTGCCAATGGCGCAGTAGCTTATCCGGGAATATATGTTTTGGCAAGCCAAAAAGAAAAAGTATATGATGTAATCAAAAGAGCAGGCGGGCTGACTTCACTTGCTGATATAAACGGCGTAAAGATAAAACGTCCAATTCAGGCAAAGCAGATTGATGCAATAGAAAATGTAAATTTAAATTTAGAAAAAAACGATACTACTCAGGGCAAATTAATAAAAAAATTAAAAAAAGAGTTAAAATTTACTACTATACCACTTAACTGGAATAAAATCATTAACGATACAACCGATAACAGCAATATTGTTTTGGTTAGTGGCGATGAAATAGAGGTTGCCATATTTAACGAAAGCGTAAAAGTACAGGGCAATGTAGTATTGACCTCAGAAATTCCATATAAGAAGGGGAAGGGATTTAATTATTATATAAATGCAGTGGGAGGTGTAGATGCCAAAGCGTGGAAGAAAAAGGCATATATCATTTATCCAAATGGAGAGGCAAGTGTAACCAACTCATTCCTTTTTTTTAGGTCATATCCTAAGGTAACTCCTGGTGCACAAATAATAATTCCAGAAAAACCGGAAGTTAAAAAGATAGGTATTGGGGAGATCGTAAGCATTGCGAGTGTACTTGTAGGGATGACTGGAGTTGTAATAGCCGTGCTACGCAAATAGACCTACTATCTATATTAAGGCTTCCATAGTTGGCCATTCTAATACACTGATGGAATTAGTTTATAATAATGAGAAAACATTTAACGAAATGAGTAAGCAGGTAAGCAACGATGAAATTACGTTAAGGGAAATTCTTATTAAAACTAAAAAGTGGTATGCATATTTAGTTTCACAATGGAAGATTATTTTGTTATCTGCTATAATAGGAGGTGCTTTAGGATTAACCTATTCTTTATTGTCGAAGCCAGTTTATACAGCCACATTATCTTTTGCTTTAGAAGATGAACCAAAAGGAGGGGGGTTAAGTGGTGCATTGGGCTTGGCGAGCCAATTTGGTTTCGATATCGAAGGAAATGCGGGCGGGATTTTTGCGGGGGCTAATTTAATAGAGTTATTTAAGTCAAGAACGATGGTCGAGCAAGCGTTGTTGATGCCTGTTACCATTGATGGCAAAAGCGGTTCTTTTGCTGAGATGTACATTACCATTGCTGAGTGGAGGAAAAAATGGAATCAAAAACCAGCACTAAAAAATATTCAGTTTTTACCGAATGCGGACCGCGAACAATTTAACCGCATGCAGGATAGTGTGTTGGGAGTCATATATGAATCTTTGTCAAGGGGTAGTTTAAAGGTAGCCCAAAAGGACATTAAACTGGATATTATAACCATCGATACCAAGTCTGTTAATGAAGATTTTGCTAAATACTTTACAGAAGCATTGGTAAAAGTGGTGTCAGATTTTTATATATTAACCAAAAGCAAAAAGGCTCGCATAAATATGCACATTTTACAGCAGCAAACTGATTCAATCAGGGGCGAATTAAACGGAGCTATTACAGGTGTGGCTGCGGCCAATGATAATATTTTCGGATTGAACCCAGCTTTAAATATACGCCGGGTACCATCCGCCCGCAAGCAGGTTGATGTACAAGCTAATACAGCAATACTTACCGAGCTGGTTAAACAGGCTGAATTGGCTAAAGTAACCGTAAGAAAGGAGACACCTTTAATTCAAGTTATTGATAAGCCAATTTTTCCGCTTAAAAAGGAGAGATTTGGAAAGGCTAAAGGCATCGTATTTGGCGGCGCCATTGCGGGCTTTTTGGCTGCTTTTATATTGATGCTGACCAGGGCTTTAAAAGTTTTACTACAATGACACTAGACGATATAAAAATTATTAATCTCCCGAAAGTACTTGATGACAGAGGAAACCTTTCATTTATCGAGGAAAACAAGCAAGCTCCTTTTGAAATACGCCGTTGTTACTGGATATATGATGTACCGGGGGGTGAAATTAGGGGCGGGCACAGTTATAAAACAAATGAAGAACTGATCATAGCCCTATCCGGCAGTTTTGACGTTGTATTGGATGACGGATTGAACAAAAAAACCTATTCGTTAAATCGCTCTTATTATGGTTTATATTTGCCTACAGGCATATGGAGGTATATGGAGAATTTCTCTACAAACTCTTTAGGTTTTATCGTGGCTTCCACCGATTTTAATATAGATGATTATGAATGGGACTACAACCGTTTTATTACTTCAAAACTAAACAAGTAATAGCATGGCAACCGTTTCTGACTGCGCAATATTTCAATTGCCGCGTATAAAAAATAGAGCAGGCAATATCACCCCGGTCCATAATAATGTAGAAATCCCCTTCGCTGTTAAGAGAGTATTTTATATTTATGACATACCTGGCGGCGAATCCAGAGGAGCACATGCTCATAAAGAATGTCATCAGTTTTTGATTGCAGCAAGTGGAAGCTTTGAGGTGCATTTAGACGATGGTCGAACCAAAAAGAACATTCAATTGAATATGCCTTATTTGGGATTATATATTCCCCCCGGCATTTGGGCCTCTGAAATCAACTTTTCCTCCGGGTCTATTTGTTTGGTTTTAGCATCCCACCTTTATAATGGAGATGATTACATAAGAGAGTACAATGAATTTATTAAAAACTCTTATGAGAACTAGCTTAACGAAATTTGTCGATATAAAAAGATATGGTCTCTGGGTTCGGCTTGTGGAAGAGTCCGATGCTGAATTTATAGTTAGCCTGAGGACTAACTCCGAATTAAATAAATACTTATCGCCTACAAATAATAACGTAGCTCAGCAGGTAGAATGGATAAGAAAATATAAGCTTCGGGAAGCAATGGGCAGAGAGTATTATTTCATAGCTATGGATATGGAAGGTAAAAAATTGGGCATGAACAGGCTTTATGATTTTGATAGTTCGAGTTTTGAAGTGGGAAGTTGGCTTTTCAGCGCCAACTCGCCAGAAGGCGCATCTATAAAGGCTGACTTAATTGCCCGTGAATTTGGGTTCGAAACACTGCAATTTAGTAATTGCAGGTTTAGTGTGCATAAAGAGAATAAAAAGGTTTTAGCGTATCACACCAGCTTCAAGCCCGTCATTGTTAATGAAACGGACGAAGAATATCATTTTTTGTTATCGAAAGACAAGTTCAATAATTATAGAACTAAACTTTTAAATTTTTTATTATAATGGATAAAGAACAATTTATAAAAAAATTCGCCAGTCAGTTTGAGGATGTAGAGTTGCCAAATGTTTATGAAACAACGGATTTCAAATCGTTAAGTACCTGGGACTCGTTAACGGCAATGTCTGTTCAGTTGATGATTGAAGAAGAGTATCAAGTTACTGTTACTAATGAAAGCTTAAAAAATACAATTAGGGTGATTGATTTGTTTGAACTTGTAAAAGCTAAACAAGCTTTAAAATGAATAAAGCGAATATTAAGGCCATTTCATACTATTTACCAAAACAAGTTTTGGATAACGACGAATTGAATTCAATATTCCCCGAGTGGTCGGCCGACAAGATATCAGCTAAAACCGGAATTTTTGAGAGGAGGATCTCAGCTCGTAATGAATTTACCGGAGATATGGCTGTAAAAGCGGCAGAGATGCTGTTTTTGGAACACAAAATCGATCGTTCTACAATTGATTTTATTTTATTATGTACACAAAGCCCAGACTATTTACTTCCAACTACCGCTTGCATCGTTCAACATAAATTAGGTTTGCCAACATCAGTTGGTGCTTTAGACTTCAATTTGGGATGTTCAGGATATATATATGGCCTTAGTTTGGCAAAAGGATTGATTGCTGCTAATATAGCGCAAAATATATTGTTGATCACATCGGAAACTTATAGTAAAATAATTAATAGCCAGGACAAAAATAACAGAACGCTTTTTGGGGATGCAGCGGCTGCAACAATAATTTCATCAGCCGATGGTTTATGTGAAATCGGAGATTTTATATTGGGAACCGATGGAGCGGGTGCAGACCATTTAATCGTTAATAATGGCGGATCAAGGAACCCTGAATTAAATGGTGAAGATGTTGTGGAAGAGGGAACTTTTATCAGGAATAACAATAACCTGTATATGAACGGATCCGAGATTTTTAATTTCACTGCCAAAACTGTCCCGTTATTGGTAGAAGCTATTCTTAAAAAGTCCGATAGGGTTTTAGACGACATGAATTTATTTATTTTTCACCAGGCGAATAAATACATGTTGAATTTTATTAGAAAAAAAATGAATATACCTGAAGAGAAATTTTATTTTTTTTTAGATAAGTGTGCAAATACAGTATCATCTACCATCCCTATTGCACTTTATGAAGCTATTCAAACCAAAAAAATACTTCCAAAAGATCAGGTCTTATTGGCAGGATTCGGCGTTGGTTATTCATGGGGAAGTACTATTTTAAAATTTAACTAGGTGATAAAATTTTCAGACCTACAAGGTGTAAACAAGCAATATAGGGCAGAACTCATTGAGGCATTCGAACGTGTTTTGGATTCAGGCTGGTATATTTTGGGAGGGGAGTTAAAAAAATTCGAGGTTAATTTTGCAACCTATTGTGGCACAAAGCATGCAATAGGGGTTGCCAATGGTTTAGATGCCCTCATATTGATCATCAGAGCATATAAAGAATTGGGTATTTTCAAAGAAGGAGACGAAATACTGGTTCCTTCCAATACTTATATTGCCAGTATTTTGGCAATATCCGAAAATAACCTGGTTCCTGTTCTTGTTGAGCCAATAATTGAAACCTATAATATTGATCATTCATTATTGGAAAGGCATATTTCTTCTAAAACTGTGGCAATTTTGCCAGTGCATTTATATGGCCAGTTGTGTGAAATGGAGTTGATTAATACCATAGCTCACAAGCACAAGTTAAAGGTTATCGAGGATTGCGCCCAGGCACATGGTGCTACGGTAAATGGCATACGGGCCGGCAATTTTGGAGATGCCGCAGGCTTTAGTTTTTACCCCGGTAAAAACCTGGGCGCATTAGGGGATGCTGGAGCAGTTACTACTAACAATGATGAATTAGCTGAGACAATAAGAGCATTACTAAATTATGGCTCAAGTGTAAAATATGAAAATAAATACAAAGGGATAAATAGCCGCCTGGATGAATTGCAGGCAGCGTTGTTGGAAGTAAAATTAAAAACCCTGGATGAGGACACGCAAAAAAGAAGAACGATTGCTAATCGTTTTTTGAACGGGATTCGAAACCCAAAACTTATTTTGCCTGGTGTGAAAATACAAGAAGCGCATGTGTGGCATTTATTTGTTTTACGCAGTAGCCACAGAAAGCACTTACAAGCATATCTTAAAGATAACAGTATCCAAACGCTTATACATTACCCAATACCTCCACATAAGCAACGGGCATATCAGGAGTGGAGGAATGTTAGCTTACCAATTAGTGAAAAAATACATGACGAAGTATTGAGTTTACCATTAAGTCCGGTTATGCCTATTGATGAAGTAAATACAATAATTGAAATACTGAATGCCTATTAAGCTAATATTTTGAAATTAGTAAAAACGACTTTTTTTTCTGCTATCATTACCTTCATCCGTATTGCATCAGGTTTTGTAGCAGGTAAAGCTATTGCAATATTTACAGGCCCAATGGGTGTAGCATTAATAGGCGCTTTTAATAATTTAACTAATATTTTATTGACATTTGCAAATGGAGCCATCAATGCAGGTGTTGTAAAGTATACTGCTGAGTATGTCAATGATGAAGAGAGGCTTAAAGCGTTATTTAGTACTGCTTTTAAAATTTCTGTTTATTGTTCTGCTATTATCGGGTTAATATTACTTGTTTTTGGTTCTACCCTTTCAGACTGGCTGTTTACAAGTGAGCTGTATACAAATCCCGTACGTGTTTTAGGGCTCACGATAGTTTTGTATTCTTTAAACTCTTTGTTGATATCCATATTAAATGGAAAAGGCCAAATCAGAACGTATACTATTGTAAATGCTATAGGAAATATCGTAGGCCTAATTTTTACCTTAATATTAATTTTTTTTTATAAAATAGAAGGGGCTTTATATGCGCTGGTATTAGCACAATCCATTGTGTTCTTTTTTACGGCAGCCCTCATCACTAAAAGCCCGTGGTTTTCCATTGAGTATTTCAAACAAGCCTTCGATAAGTCAATTGCTGTTAAGCTAAGCCATTATAGTTTAATGGCTATTGTTTCAGCGCTAACTGTACCTATCTCACAAATCATTTTGCGCAATATGCTGATCGGTAAAATAGGAATTGATGCTGCAGGTTATTGGCAAGCAATGATGCGAATTTCTGATGGGTATCTCATGCTAATCACCACTGCTTTAACCACATATTATCTTCCCAAATTATCAGCCTTAAAAACAGACGCTGAAATAAGAGTAGAAATTTTCAACGGGTATAGAATTATTCTACCAGCCGTTTTTACAGGGTGTTGTGCAATTTATTTCTTGAGATTTTTTTTAATTAAAACCCTTTATACAAATGAATTTATACAGATGGAATCCTTGTTCTTTTGGCAGCTAGTGGGCGATTTTTTTAAAATGGCATCGTGGATACTGGCTTTTTTGATGCTCGCCAAATCTCTTACCAGGGTGTATGTTGTTACCGAAATAGTATTTAGCATAAGCTATGTTCTTATTGCCTATTCATTTGTTGATAGCCACCAGCTCCAGGGAATAACAATTGCTTTTAGCATTAATTATTTTATTTACTTTATAACAATGGTGGTAATATTTAGAAAGATAATTTGGAACCTTAATTATAAATAAATTGAAAATATTAATACCAATCACATATTTTGCTCCGCAAGGCGGATTCAGGGTATTATCTGAATTAGCCAATCACTGGATCAAATTGGGACATGATGTAGAATTTCTTGTTTACAAGAGAAGCAGCGGCCCTGCATTTCCTACGACGGCAAAACTTACCTGGTATGATAATGAAGGGAAAATTATTCTTCAAAATGATGTAAATCATAAGCCACCCCGGTTAAGAATATTCTCTATTTTGCTTGCATTGAAAAGGGCGATTAACACCAGCAGCTACGATATTATATTGGCTACTCAAAGTCTAACAGCATTTCCCGTTTATTTTTCTAAAAGATGCGATAAGAAGTATTATTATATCCAGGCTTATGAACCAGAATATTACCAGACAAATAGCGCCTCGTCGGTTTTATTAAAATGTTTAAGTAAACTTTCTTATAAAATAAAATTGCTTCGAATAGTGAATTCACCTCTTTATTTTGACTACAAGCAAATAAAGGCCAATAAATTTGTCTTCCCTGGCATAGACTTTACAAAATTTAAGCCTCAACCAAAAACAACGGACAAAAAATTTATCATTGGATGCATAGGGCGTATTGAACCTTTTAAGGGTACTGCCTATGTTTTAGAGGCTTATTCGAAATTGAAAAATGATTCGGGCTTGGATATTGAGTTGCACATTGCTTTCGGAGATCGGGCCCTGGAATCCATTGAGGGAGTAAAAGTTATTAGAATTAAAAATGATGATGAACTGGCTAAATATTACAATAGTGTGAATGTCATTATAGCTCCAGGCACAATACAATTAGGGGCAGTGCATTACCCGGTTATTGAAGCGATGGCTTGTAAAACACCTGTAATAACAACCGGCTATTATCCTGCAAACGCTGATAATGCATGGATTGTTCCGATAAAAAACAGTGATTCTATTGTGGAAGCTGTAAAATATATTATAGATGACCCAGATTCTGTAAACAGAAAAATAGAAGAAGGCTATTCTCAAATACAAGAATTTGACTGGAATATTGTGTCAAAAAAAATGCTTGCATACTTTGATTCAAACTGATATAAATGATTCCAATATTGTTCGTTTTTTTTCTGGCTATTTCTTTTTTTGCTTTTAAAATTGATGGGCTCCATTCCAGGTACAAAAAAATATTGTTTTTATTTTTTGGTGCTATTTTAATGATATATGTCGCTTTTCGGGATGGGGAAAGTGTACGTGACTACAAGCTCTACACCACTTTTTTTAATAATCCGGAAACATTTATTGAACCAAGCTTTACTTTTATAGCTTTTATAATAAAAAAATACCTTTACGGAGATGTTATATTGCTGTTTATAATTTACGCCATATTAGGCGTTGGTATTAAATTAAAAGCAATAACCCAGCTAACCCCTTTATTTTTCCTTTCACTTTTAGTTTATCTGTCCAATTTTTTGATATTGCATGAAATGACGCAAATACGTGTTGGTATAGCATCCGGAATTTTATTATTATGCATTAAGCCGGTTTATGAAAGAAAACTTACTACGTTTTTGTTGCTTTGTACAGTGGCCGTATTTTTTCATTATTCTGCATTAATATTATTTCCCCTGTGGTTTATAAACGGACACAAACGCAGATACCTTTTACTAATACTGGCAATGCCGGTAGGGTTGGTGATTTATTTTCTCAATATCAATTTGATACTCAATATTCCAATACCTTTTTTACAGGATAAAATCGCAATATACCAGGACTGGCAAAAATTAGGAATAAAAGGTTTGGAAAAAATAAATGTGTTTAACGTTTTGTTTTTATTAAGATGCGGCGTTTATTATTTGTTGCTGTATAAATACCAACTTTTAATAAAATCCAGTAAATATGCTATTATTCTTCTAAAAATTTATGCTTTATCCTTGTTTGCTTTACTGGTTTTTTCTGTTATGCCTGTAGTTGCATTTCGTATAAGTGAGTTATTAGGTATTGTTGAAATAATATTATTGCCAATGGTTTATTACTTATTCAAGCCTTCGATATTTTCTAAAGGAATTGTTTTTATTGTTTGCCTGGCCGTAATGGTATTAAATATTTTTTACAACAAGTATATTTTTTAAATTTTATAAAGCATGTTGGCCGAGTCGAAGTTTTTTATAATTGTTTTATATAAATGTAGTTTAGAGAATTCAGAGTCATTTAACGCTATAATAGAATCGTTAACGCATGAAAATGAAAGGGCATATCTGTATGTCTATGACAATTCACCACAAAGGCAAACAATAAATGCAAATAGTTCAGTTTGGATAAACGTGTCCTATGTTCACGACCCGTTAAACTTGGGCTTAGGTGTGGCTTATAACTCTGGAGTTAAATTGGCGACCTCCCTCAATCTTAAATGGGTCGTCTTGCTGGATCAGGATACTCAATTCCCAATAACTTTTATCAATAAACTCAACTCCGCAATTTGTCATTTTGATAACATAAAACTGTTTGCCCCAATGCTTAAGTTAAAAACCGGCGCTCCCTTTTCTCCAACGCGGTATAAGTTTAAGGTGGGCCATTTTGTCGATTTAAAGGAAGGCATATTATCACTCCAAAAGTATTCACCCGTTAACAGCGGCATGGTAATAAATATTTCGGCATTTAATGAAGTAGGCGGGTATCGCGAAGATGTCAGATTGGATTTTGCGGATTTCCAATTTATTGAGCGGTTCAGAAAAAAAAACCAGTATTTCTATTTAATTGATTCTGTTGCTGTTCAAAATTATTCAAAGGAAGAAAAGGATCTTGATAAAAATATCTTTCGCTTCGGCATATACTTAGAATGCGTTAAGAACTGTGTACGCACTTCATTTTTTGATGATTTGTTGTATTTTTTTATCGCTTTTAAGCACTTGGTAGCGGTCTGTATAAAATGCAGAAGCTTCATATTTATGAAGATGTTTTATTTAAGCTATATTAAAAAAAAGCGAGTCAAATCCATAGTAGGATGAAAATGTTTAATTCACCAGATAAAGCTGTCCGCTATGGGAATAGTCCATATCTATTAGTATGTTGGTAAACAGGCTATTAGTAAACTGCCTTCAAATCATTTAGTACCTCTGCCTTTGCCTTCATTCATAAGTATTAATTTCGCCTTCTAAATGACTGAAAATTTTATGAAGCTTGTTTTGATAATAACAGATTATGGAGCTTTTAATAATTTTTTGGCGGAGCTTGCTTTGACCATTGCCGATGATAAGAAATTTATCCTGCACATTATCTGTTCAAAAAACAAGGTTATAAATATAAAGGATAAAGAGATATTTGAAAAGCAAAACATAAATTTTCATTATATAGACATTCCTCGGACTACGACCCTGATTGGGCAATTAAAGGCTGCCCGTCAAATACGTTTATTGATAAAAGCGATCAATCCCGATTTAATTCATGCCCACTTTACCACTGCCACATTTTCAACCATCTTATTTAGAACAAAAAAATATCCTTATTGGTCAACAATACACGGCCTTGGAATGAATTCAAGCCGGGGAATCAGAAAAATAATGTTTTCTATTGTTGAGGTATTTTGTTTTTTAAGGTTAGACAGGATTTTTGTTGTTAACAATCAGGATTACAATCTGGTTAATAAAATCTTTGGCAAAAAACTAACCAAATATGTTTGCCTTGGATTTGGTTGCGATATAGAAAAATTTAACCCAGCCAAATTTTCAGAATCAACAAAGAAAGATTTGAAGATAAAACTTGGCATCGGTGAGGATGTTATTGTAATTGCATTTACTGGAAGATATGTGGATTTTAAAGGATTTAATTTGGTAATTCAATCATTTGAAACATTAACAACCCAGCATCCCGGTAAGTTTAAATTGATATTAATGGGAGGCTTCGACCCTATACATAAAACAGGGCTAGACAGACATGGGATGTCGTTTTTAAATAGCAGCATGGACATTATAAACGTTGGATTTACCAGTGATGTAGACCAGTATCTTTCAATCACAAATATCTTTTTGTTTCCAAGCAAAAAAGAAGGACTTCCCACCTGCACGTTAGAAGCGTTATCAATGGGTGTTCCGGTAGTGTCTTTTAATGCCAGGGGGAATAATGACATAATCAAGAAAAATTATAATGGTATTTTAATAGAACCTGATGAATATGTAAGCAGAGAGCTTAACAACATCACAAACTCCCTACTCCATTTGGCATTTAATATTCAGGAACGCACTGAGTTTGGTGTAAATGCAATTAGAGATAGACATACATATTCCCGGAGTCATTTTATTAATGAACATCTGGCATATTATTCTGCAATTAGTAGCAATGGAATTGATAAGATGAGTACTTCTATATAAAGTGTGCAGTACTATAGCTCATAACTATTGTTATTTGTTTATTTATTGCCCCTTATACACTTGAACTCCGAATGCTTCAACTCCGTTACCATACTTAGCCAAGACGGTAATCTTTCCTTTATTGAATTTCCTTAAATTGACTTTCATGGTTGATACTTTATGGGTGCTTAGCTCAAATAAAATGTTATTTGCAAATACAATAATAGATTCAGGTACTCTGTCAACAAAATTTATTTGTAAGGTTTTCGCACCGGCTATCCATTGAAAGGTAAATGCTACCTGCTCTGTCCTCCAAGGGGCTTTAGGATGATTTGAATAAAAATAGCCTTTTTCTATTCTCTCCGAAACTGTGTTGATCGCCGCCCGTTTTAACGAGACCTTATTTTCCTTTTTAAAAAATGAAGCGGAATTAAACCCCAACTTGCTGTTTTTTAAAATTTGAATTAAGGTATCGTTAGGTTTACTTTTCCACCAATCTATCCGTTGCGAATAAAACCAAACATACCTGTCAGAGAATACCATAGCATGTTTTGTATTTTCTTCCAGCCATTTCCATTTGTTTATATTGTTAAGTCGTCTTTCAAATTCGGGCGCCAGGGCCATCAGGCCATCGTAAAATACGGGCTGCGCCAATTCAATATCCCTAACTGCGGAAATTGCTTTTTTGGATGTCATTAATAGAGCCATGTTCTTTTTGAAATTAACAGTAGATTCTAGAAACTGGGATGGGCTACTATACCAATATGCATTTTCATTGCCATCAATCACAGTAACTGTTTTATTTTTCCCTTCAAGTACTCCTTCTATAAAAGAGACCAAAAGCGCTTGCCTTGTATTTTCCAGCGGCAGATTTTTCATATCTGCTTCAATAAGGCCCGTCATCCATAGGGATAGAAATGAAAATGTACTTCTGGATTTTTGTAATGCACGGATAAACTGTATCCCTCTTTTTTTTACCATCGATTGCACACTTTTGAAAGAGTGATTTGGGTACTGGGTTTTGTTATAAGTCCATGGGTTGTTTAAGGGGTTCTCTAAATAATATTCCGGGTCAAATAATATTCCTTTGATGGCTCCGCCCTTCATTGCTTTTGAGAGACCTTCCATATTTTCAATAATAACCTTCCATGGCCCATCTTCTAACCAATGCCCGCCTGTTTGTCCGTATCCTAAAAGCAAGATAAAGTTGTCCGTATATTTACCCCATTGCAGCGTTTTTAAATTATTGTATTCAAAGTAATTTTCTTTATTTAATACGGTATCAAAGGCTTCCATTATTCCTCGCTGCAAGGAAAAGCAAATTCCGTCAAATGGAGTATTCTGCATTTTAGAAAGACCTTTGCTTAGTTGGTCTACATGAGGATAGTCCCAACCAAATTCAATTATTTTGGGGGTTTGAGCAAAGCTTGTAAAATTCGAAATTGTCAACAAGATATAGAAGATGGATATTTTATATAGATTACGCATATGGTTTTTTTCAGAGTCCAATTTTAGGTTCTTCCCTATAGATTTCCTTAACATTGAATCATTGATAAAAGTAGAACTATAACTCTAAAAAAATATCCCAATCCTTTATCGACAAATGCATCTTGGAAAGGTAATACAACCAGAAGACTAATAAAAACCACTTAAGAGAGCCTTAAAACCTAACTCATTCCTGCTATGAGATTACACTAATACAATAATGCAGTTTTGTGGGACATAAACCTTTATTTTTGCCACTTAAATAATTAAACACTAATGCCCAATCGCATTCTAATCACCGGGGGAGCCGGCTTTATAGGCTCCCATTTAACCCGCCTGTTTGTAACTAAATATCCTGATTATCATATTGTAAACCTGGATAAACTTACTTACGCAGGTAACCTCGAAAATTTAAAAGATATTGAAGACCAGCCTAATTATCAATTTGTAAAAGGTGGTATTACGGATCTTGCTTTAGTGAAGCAATTGTTTGAGGAGCACCGTTTTACTGCCGTATTGCATTGTGCAGCAGAAAGCCATGTGGACAGATCAATTACTGATCCGCTTGCATTTGTTACCACCAATGTATTGGGTACTGGCTGCTTATTACAGGCAGCCAAGGAATATTGGAAAGATAATTTTGATAACAAGACTTTTTACCATATTTCTACGGATGAAGTATATGGATCTTTAGGGGCAAGCGGGTTTTTTACGGAAGAAACACCTTACGATCCACGGAGCCCATACTCTGCATCCAAAGCAGCGTCAGATCATTTGGTAAGGGCATTTTACCATACCTATCATTTGCCAATAAAAATTTCCAATTGCAGCAATAACTATGGCCCGTATCACTTTCCGGAGAAACTGATACCGCTCTGCATTTTTAATATCATTAATAATAAACCTTTACCTATTTATGGGAAAGGTGAAAACATACGGGATTGGTTGTACGTGGAAGATCATGTGAAGGCTATTGACGTTATTTTCCATAACGGTAAAATTGGCGAAACCTACAATATTGGCGGACACAACGAATGGACCAATATTGATTTGGTGAAGGAACTTTGCAAGCAGATGGATGAAAAGCTGGGTCGTGAAAAAGGAGCCTCCGAAAATTTGATTACTTACGTGAAAGACAGGGCCGGACACGACTTACGTTATGCAATTGATGCAACTAAACTTAAAGATGAATTAGGATGGCTGCCGTCTTTACAATTTGAGGAAGGTATTTCTAAGACAATTGACTGGTACCTCGCTAACACCGAATGGCTCAATCACGTTACGAGTGGAAATTATCAAAACTATTATCAACAACAATACGAAAAGCGTTAATTATATGAAGGGAATTATTTTAGCAGGAGGGAGCGGAACGAGGCTGTATCCTATAACCATGGGCATAAGCAAACAATTGATGCCGGTATATGATAAACCAATGATCTATTATCCCTTGAGCACATTGATGCTGGCAGGGATCAGGGAAATATTAATAATTACAACACCAGATGATCAATCCCAGTTTATCCGCTTATTAGGCGATGGCAGCCAGTGGGGGTGCAGTATTCAGTATGCCAAACAGGAAGTACCGAATGGCCTTGCTCAGGCATTTGTAATTGGCGAAAAATTTATTGGCAGCGATAGCGTTGCCTTAGTGTTGGGAGACAATATTTTTTATGGAAGTGGTTTTAGTAAATTATTACAGGACAGTACAAATCCTCAAGGGGCGGTTATTTTCGCATATCCTGTAAGTGACCCTGAACGTTATGGCGTAGTAGAATTTGATGCAGCCTTCAATGCAATAAGTATCGAGGAAAAACCATCCAAACCAAAAAGTAATTATGCTGTACCTGGTTTATATTTTTATAATAATGATGTAGTGGAGATTGCAAAAAATATTCAGCCAAGTGAAAGAGGGGAATATGAAATAACCACAGTTAATGATATCTATTTAAGAAAGCATCAATTAAAGGTAGGCGTTTTGGATAGAGGTTTTGCCTGGTTGGACACGGGCACGTTTGAATCGTTAAGTGACGCAAGCGAATATGTAAGGGTGATAGAAAAACGACAAGGGTTAAAAATTGGCTGTCCGGAAGAAATAGCATTTCGGATGAATTTTATAACAAAAGAACATTTAATAAATTTGGCAGAGAATTTAAAGAAAAGCGGCTATGGAGAATACTTAAAGAAAATACTGGAATAAAACACAATCTTAACCTTCTTGGATTTTGTTGCGAACCACAGCCAGTTTTATTTAGCACCATGGCCCTCATTACTAAATAAAAATAAAATGAAATATTTTGCCCATCCTTCAGCTGTTATTGATGACAATTGTACAATTGGCGAAGGCACTAAAATCTGGCATTTTTCGCACATCATGACGGGGGCCGTTATCGGAAACAATTGCAATTTGGGACAAAACGTATTTGTTGCTTCCGGTGTAATTTTGGGAAATAATGTTCGGGTACAAAACAATGTAAGTATTTATCAAGGGGTAATTTGTGAAGATGACGTTTTTTTAGGCCCCGGTATGGTACTCACCAATGTGATCAATCCACGAAGCATGATTAGCAGAAAGCATGAATTTAAAACTACTGTAATAAAAAGAGGAGCAACCATTGGTGCAAACGCAACAATAATTTGCGGCAATATTATCGGGAGTTTTGCGTTTATTGGCGCGGGTGCGGTAGTTACCAAAAATGTACTGGCATATAGCCTACTGGTTGGAAACCCAGGACGGCACACAGGCTGGATGAGTGAATATGGCCAGAAATTATTCTTTGACGAAAACAATACATCAATTTGCAAGGAAAGCAAACAGGAGTATTTGTTAGACAACAATGTAGTTAAAAGAATAAAGTAACTTCTCGTCAATACGATTGAATTTCCAGTCTTGTAGTATTAATTGCAGCCACCCCTTTTGTATCCGGGAAGCGTTGATTTCTATTAATTATATCTGTGCACCATCTAATGTGCTTCTTTTGTTTATCAAACTATACTTCAGTAAAATAAATTCATTTTAGAATTGCTTGCTTTTCGGGCCAGGCTATAACAATTCCGTGAAATATTTAATTGTTGCAACTTCCACATAGCAAAATTATTTGAGGGTTATAAAATAATTTTTAAGCGAGGTTTATTTTTTATTTGTTTGCGGCGTATCAATTTTTTCAATTTTCTTCAACAACATTTTACCTATTTTATAATAAGGAAATTGCTCAGTTTTGCATACAGTTTTCGATCATAACCTATCTACTAAAGTTTCGGATTGTAAGTTGCAAATCTATGAGTTCCAATTAATTATTTTCAACGTAATCTATCGGTTACGAATAGTGTTTTTATGAGTAAATCTACTTTGGAAGTCAATAGCAGTAAGCGTTTTAGAAGGACATGGTTTGTTGATAAGTATTAAAAAAAATAAAAATTAGATTTAAATATATAGCTTATCCAGGCCCGCATTAGATATCCACACAATTCTCCAATGGTATGATTGTTGTAAAAATCTAGACTTCCAATATTAGTTTATCATATCCATTTTTGTTCAATTCCTATGTTATTTATCCAGGTCCTGTTCCAGCCTTATTTAGGTAAATCGTATTGTGAAAGGCATACGATTTTTTTAAAAGCCATTCGGCCTCCCGATTCTATTTACTCCAATTGTATTTTTTTATGTCGACGATGGTATTTAACTCATCTCGTTGTTTCAGCCCCTACATAGAGAGCTTTTTGACGAGCAAGTTTTCTTCTGAAAATTAACCTCGCCGGCAAAGAACCCCCTCTTTTGCTGCACCTGCTCCGGATCAACCTTTAAAGGTCTTTTCGGCGGATGTAAAGGTATGCCTATGCATAATAGTGAAATTATGCCGGTAAGCAGAATTGTACGGGGTTTTAGAATAACAGCCACATAATAAAACTCAACTGCAAAGCGTTTTACAAGTAATATTTACAGGACGTTACTGATAAATAAATCCAATCCAATATTTAAATCTGAATCCGTGAAAAACCTATTTATTAAGAAATTAATATTTCTTTTCTTTATTTCCCTGAACGCTATCGCCCAGGATGGAAAATTCTCCTTTACACTTCCTTCAACTTTAAGCACAAGCGCTGGTGTATTTCTCAATGACAGTATTCTCGTAAGAACGCTTTGGAACAATGAAAAATATGCAGCCGGCACCTATACAAAATTTTGGGATGGTAAGGATGATTATGGCAATGCCATTTCTTTGCCTGCATCTGCATATCAGATAAAAGTACTTTCCAACAATGTACAATACGCCTGGCAGGGCACAGTGGGTAACACTTCAGACGGCATGACAGGAGCTACTAAACACAGAGGTTATTATTACTGTATGCGGGGGCTTGCATTCAGCGGTAATACAGGCTACTTCTGTATGGGGTATAGTGAAGGTTCACCATCCTTTGCAAAATTCAATATCGCATCACCCAACACTAAACTTGATATAACTACCAGCACTGTTATTAGCGGGGATATTAATTACGTAGCTACCGATGGCACAAACGTCTATTGGGGAGCATTTGATTCTTACAGTACCAATAATAGCTTCGTATTCGGCACGAAGGTGTCAGACGATTCGGAAGTAGCATTTACAACTGGCACACCTTATTCAGTAACTTATGGTAAAACCTATACAAAAACTATATCATACCTCAGTCAGGTGAATTCCCTGATATCGGGGTTGGCGGTTCAAAAAGCAGGAAATTATTTGTTTGTGGCAAGAAAGAATATCAACCAACTGCAGGTGGTGAATAAAACTACAGGTGCAACTGTTCAAACCCTTTCCTATACAAGTGCAAGAGCGTTAAGTGTTGATGGATCTGATAACCTGTGGATGGTTACCGGTATCAATACTGTGGCAAAATATACGGTGAACTCAGATGGTACTTTGACAACCCCATCTCTTACCTTATCGGGGCTATTGGACCCATTGGCAACACAAGTTTCAACGGATGGTACGAAAATAAGCGTAGCGGATGGCGGTACAAGCCAGCAGGTTAAATTCTTTAATAATTCCACCGGGGCAGCAACAAGTACGTATGGCACTGCCGGCGGATATGCTACAGATGCAACAGTAAATAACAACAAATTTTATTTCAATGATTTAAGGAGCGCTAAGCTTCCATTCATTGCTTTTCAGTCAGACGGCAGCTATTGGGTGAATGATGCTGGCAATTCGAGAGTACAGCATTATAGCAATACCGGAACCTTTATTAATCGTGTGATGTCTTTAGGCTCCACTTACAGTACATGGGCTGACAGGAACAATGTCAACAGGGCCTTTGCAGGATACATGGAATTTGCAATTGATTATTCTGTTCAAACCCTAACGGGTAGCACGGGGTGGTCTTTGACAAAAAACTGGGGCGCAAATGTTACAACAGCGTATGACGATTTCACATTGCTGAAATACCAGACAACACTCAGCAATGGTAGAACATATGCATTTATCAGAAAGGGCAGCTATTATGAAGTTGTGGAATTGCCTGCCACAGGAACCATGAGATTTACAGGCATAATGGTTACGTTGTCAAAAATATTGTGCAGCGACGGCTCAACGCAGGATTTTTCCGAGGCCGGCACAACAATTATCTATAAAAGATTTCCGCTCACAGGATTTGATGGTTCGGGAAATCCGCAATGGAGTGCAACAGCACAGACATTAGCATCGGCTACCAGTAACAATGTTATTGGCAGCCCGGCAGATTTTCCAAATAGCCAAATATTTTCAACTACTAATAAAGTTGTTTTATTTAATCCTAGTATAGTGATCAACAGTACTGGCCCCGTTTATTCAACGAGTTATCATTTAGGATTAATGGAAAAAGGTGCGACCAACACATACTTATTTCAAACAGAAAGATCAACACCGAGGAATTACCAGGGCGAGTATCCTAAAGCAGGCTATTTTGAGGTAGGAAATGGAGTGAATAATTTTGCTGGCGGAAACGTGAATATAGTTGACCGCCATATTATAACATCATATCATGGAGAGTTTTGGAAAAACAGCCAAACGAATAAATACAATCATTATTACGATAATGGCTTGTCAATTGGACAATTTGGGACTACAAGGCCGGAAGTGGGATTTGGTAATCATGCTGCATCGATGATGGCAGGCAATGCGTTAAGCCCTGTTGTTGTAAAAGATGCGACGGGAGATTTATATTTATGGCACGGTGATGAAAGCGATCACGCAGCAATGCACCGGTGGAAAATATCCGGTTTAAATACTATAGCAGAACAGGTAGTAACAATACCGTTCCCTTCTGCATATATAGTACCCTCCGTGAACTATGTTGATTTGATGGCAGGCTTGCCCTTTGATGCAACATTGGTTAATAACACTAGTGGCTGGACAAGATCGCCCCTTGTGGACATGACTTCGAATCCATCCTTTAAAGTACATACAAGTACCCAGCAATTCGACAAGTTAACGCCCAATGATTTGAAAGTAGAATATTTTTCGAATACTACTAACACCTCGTCAGTAAGCAGAGATTTGGGAACAAACAATGTGACTACAAATTGGAAAGTAACAGGCTCTCTTTCTTATCCTGAGAACGCTCCTAACTATGGTCAGATACACCAATATTTTGAAATACTGGATAATGCAGGTAAGGTTCTCACTACTTTTTATCCTTCTCAGGATTTCTCCACCTATCCAATAGTTCCTACTACCATCAATGTTAACGCCACTACAATGGCAACCGAAACAGGCAATACTATCACCAATCTGATGAGTAACTTAGTGCCATTTACTATAAGCATTGTGAATGGTGCGGTGACATTTAATTACGGTAATTATCTCCCGGTCACCACAACTATTTCAGACCCTACAGGAGACTGGCGTAAACCCGCAATTCTACGAGTAAGGTTTGTAAATCTAGGCAATAACTATCCCGGTTACCCTGTAACCATTGATTTATACGGGTTAAAATTTTACAAGGATTATTCTGCTACTCCTGTTAATAACCAGTCACCCATATCAAATGCCGGTACAGATAAAACCATCACCCTTCCAGTAAACAGCAGCAGTCTTACGGGTAGCGGCACGGACGCAGACGGCACAATAAGCAGTTATGCCTGGGTAAAAGTTTCCGGCCCAACCTCCGGTACCATCGCCACGGCAAACGGTGCAACAACTGCCATTAGTAACCTTACCCAAGGCGTTTACTACTATGAGCTGACAGTAACGGATAATAATGGTGCAACAGGTAAAGACACAGTGCAGGTAACGGTAAATAGTGCAGTAAATCAGGCGCCAACAGCAA
>JBDSAA010000129.1:0-25576 GCA_039922375.1 Ferruginibacter sp. | reverse complement strand
TGGTAGATAACATACATAAATCTGCAAGGTTTTTAGCTATTTTGCAAATATCCCGCAGATTTTAAATGCACGGTCTTTTAATGTAACCTTGCGCAATGGGCTTTAGCGACTTTTTGAGGGACGACTATTTAAACTTTTACAACGAATATTTGGTCCCGGCTGTGAATCAATAATGAACATCGTTGCATCGCCCTCGTATACTTTTACAGCCCTGGGCAACTTTAATTGCGTTATAAAAACCAACTGGATTACCCTGCTCAACCACCGTCAGGGTTGGGGTTATAGTTAGCTGCGAAAACATGCAGCATAAGCAAACTTATCACTCAAACATTATAAACACGATGCTACTAACGGGGGCCATCATATTCTGCGGAAATGATTTGTGATATCTTATAACACCATTGTTACAATTGAATGAGGCAGTATAATTGTCTCAGCAGCTTTATTCTTGATCCATAAGTTAACAGGAGAGGTTTTGTTCCCGGTATTCATTATTACCACGGCTATCTTTCCATCCGGGTTAAGAAAAGCTGTGGTAAGCAAATGGCTTCTGCTGGCAACACTGCTGATACGTTTTGCTCCCGGCCGGATAAATTTAGAAAACTGGGCGATATAATAATAGGCACTCGTATAGATCAGCTCACCGGTTTTTGTATCGGCATGAACAGGCGCAAAACAAAAATTTTGCACATGATTCGGCCCGCCCTGCTCGTCCAGTAAAATATTCCAGTCTATCCAGCCTACGGTGCCGTTGTTAAAATCATTGATCATTGACCTTCCATATCTTTCTCCCAGAGCCCAACTATTTATTTGGGCTGGTACAAACCTTTCTGCACAGCCTTCGGTAAATATTAAATTTTTTTGCGGCCATGCTTCATGTACCCTACCCACATTGTTATACACTTCTTCTCCTCCGCTCCAGCTTTCATACCAATGAAAACCCATACCCCAGGCATATTTGGCCGCTTCCGGATCGTTGAATATAACATCAGCCCTTTGAAACATCAGGTCACGGTTGTGATCCCATACAATTATTTTTTTGTCTCCGTGCCCTTCCTTTTCCATTGTCGGCCCCAGGTATTTTTTGAGAAAGTCTCGTTCTTCTTCTGCGGTAAAAATGCAGGATTCCCATTTTTGTGTCGCCATAGGTTCGTTCTGAACAGACATCCCCCAAACGGGTACACCCTCCTTTTCATAAGCAGTAATAAATTTTGCGTAGTAATTGGCCCAGGGCTGATAAAATTCCGCCTTTAGTTTGCCGCCGTGCAACATGTCATTGTTGTCTTTCATCCAGGCCGGAGGACTCCATGGACTAATCAACATCATTAGTTTACCGCCTGCAGTCGCAATCGCCTGTTTGATCAGCGGGATGCGGAATTGTTTATCATGAGCAACATTAAATGATTGTAGGGTGATATCTTTATCAGTTACATAGGTATAACTCCCACTGCTAAAATCGCAACTATTGATATTCGTTCTGGCCATTGTATAGCCAATTCCTTTATTAATATCATAATAGGATTGAAGGAATTGTTCCTGCTTTTCTTTAGGCAGTTTTGCAAATACTTCCGCTGAAGCATCTGTAATGGATCCTCCAATACCAAGAAATGTTTGGTAAACCTTAGTGGGATCTACAAAAACACAAAGCTGGGTCTCTACCGGCTGTAGCAGATCCTGAAATTGCAGCGTATCGGTTGCGGTTAGCCTATAAGCAGTACTATCGGCTGTAGTATATACAGTCACAGTTTTTCCTTCCATGGAAAATGAAATCCCCGGGGATACCTCAGAATTGGTTGACATGCAACCGGCCAACAACAATAGCAGGCTTGAAAAATAAATGTTTTTCATAAAAAATTTTGATCTTAATGCCAGGTATAAGTTCCTACTCCACCAGCAGGTAAAGAGGAAGTAACCCATTTGTTATTAAACTGTATATTGAACGTTACTGCGGTAGTTCCATCATTTTCTACAATCAGTACTTTAGTTCCGGATGGCGTTTTAAACGCAACTGATGAAAGGTCGGTAAAAACGTTGCTGCCAATACGAACCGACCCGGCTGGTAAAAATTTGGAAGCATGCGCAATAATATAGTAAGCAACATTCCTTGTCACTGATCCACCAATAGTAAGTGCTCCTTTACAGGTGGTGCAGCCGCCGTTTGTGTGCGGCCCGTAATAGCCATCATTGGCAAGATTCCATTCGAGTGCATTGCTGCTCCAGTTACGCATCGATCCGATGATTACATTTTTAACATGCCATTTTAAATCGCCTGCGAAATCGCCTGTTGATGAAGTCCATTGCTCAGTGAAATAAACCTTTTTATCAGGAAACGCATCATGCACAATAGACAAGGCACTAATGGTTCCACTGTATAAATGAAATGCTGAACCCTCCACATAAGGCCTTGCCGCCGGATCGCTTAGTATAACGACCGGGTAATCCGGGCGATCACAGTTATGATCGTATAGGATTATTTTTGTGCTGATGTTATTTGCCTGGAAGGCAGGGCCGAGATTGGTTTTAATGAACTCGGCTTGCTGAGCAGCACTCATTAGCATGCTCGGATTATTGCCTGGATGGAGCGGTTCATTTTGAATGGTGATTGCATCTATCGTAACCCCTTCAGCCTTCATTTGCTGAATGTATTTTACAAAATAGCGGGCATACACATCGTAATATTGCGGCCGCAAACTACCTCCTACAAAACTATTATTGTCCTTCATCCATGTAGGTGCCGACCATGGTGACCCCAAAATTTTAATGCCGGGATTGATTGCAAGGATTGCTTTCAGAAGGGGGAGGAGGTCCGTTTTTTCAGCATTTAAGGAAAACTTATCCAAAGATAAATCCGTTTGACCGGCGGGCAGGTCATCATAAGTAAACGGAGCCGCACTAAGATCGGAAGCACCGATACTAATGCGCAGATAACTTATGCCAATCGACTTCGGACCCGTCCCGAACAATTCCTGCAGCAGATCGGCTTTATCAATATTATTCAAGCCATTGATCAGTGTAGCGCTGCCGCCGGTGAGGGTGAATCCAAAGCCATCAATAGTCTGCATCACCTGTGTTGTATCTACGATTATGGAAACATTCGAATTGACCTGGGTACCAAAGGAAAGTATACCAGCTTGTTTTTGTAATAGTGCTGTCTGATCACCCTTTGTTAACCAAAAGTCAACATCATTGGTTCCCGTAACTACAGGTGGTATTGGAGGTGGGAGGGGTGCTACTCCTTGCCCAGTGCCGTTTTTAGTGCAACCTGCCAAAAACAAAACCGGCCATATCAATTGCACTAAAAAAAATCTTTTGTATTGCATAAATACCTTTTCAAAATTCTTTAAAAAAGAATGTGATCAATAATTTGAACCACTCCCTCGGGTAATTTTGCTTCTTTAGGATTATTGAAACACCCTTACATAATCTACAAACATCCTTTGCGGGAAGTTGGTGGTGCCATCCGGGGGCCCGGGCCAATCGCCGCCTACTGCCACGTTTACAATAAAAAAGAAGTCGCTGTTGAATGGATAATTGTTGGTGCCAGTCAAAGCTTTTGTCATGGTGTAATAAACCTGATCATCTAATAACCACTTGATCACATCCTGCTGCCATATGATGCTAAACACATGAAATTTTTGTGAAAAATCTTCACCGGATAAGGAGACACTGCTACCTCTCGAATCATGAGCACCGGCGGAATTGGCATAATGCCCTGTACCTACCAATTTCCTCGGATCACTACCTACCACCTCCATAATATCCGTTTCTCCACAAGCGGGCCATGGTACAGTTGAAATGTTGGCCCCCAGCATCCATAGCGCCGGCCACATACCCTTGGTAACAGGCAATTTTGCCCTGATATCGATCCTGCCGAATTTGAACTGCTTTTTATTTTGGGTAGTTAATCTTGCTGAGGTATATAGGTTTCCCCCAAAAGCTTCACTTCGGGCTTCAATGATGAGTTTTCCATTGGATTGAAACGCATTTTGTAGCCTGCCCGTGTAATACTCGAGTTCGCGATTGCCCCATCCACTGCCCCCGGTCTCAAAACTCCAATTGGTCTGATCGATGGTCATACTGGTAAATTCATCGCTCCAGGTAAGGTTATAGCCGGGATATGTAAGGGGTGTTGTGTAACCGGCATCATCTGTTGAGAGGTTCGTTCCATTTTCTGTTATAATGATTCCTTTTGCAGAAAGTTTACCTATCACACAGCTCTTAGGATTGCTTAATTGAACAGTAAATTCCGGGTTGTTTTTTCGTATATCGCTGGGATCACCTTTAACCTGCACAGTAAACTCCGCCTGAACCTGGTTTGCCGGAAAGCTAACCGTTCCCGAAGTTGCCGTATAATCATCCGGTGCGATCGCTGTGCCGGGCATTAGTACATAATCTACCGAAACTGGTTGAGTAGTTGCTTTATTCAATGTCAGGCTAAAATGCATAAGTCCGGCTGAGGCGGTCCTTGGGAGGGAGGCATCTTCGATCTTTACCACCGGCACGGGTGCAGGTGGCATTTCATCGCCTTTTTTTCCGCAGGAAAGTAAGGCGGCACAGAGTATTATCAGCCACATATTGTAAAAAAAATTTCGATTCCACATAATTTTTTATTTAATCGACTGTTGTTCTCAGCAATATTTTATGGGCCAGGTTGCACAGGGAATTGCTGCCCTGTGCACTCCTGACGTAAAATAACTTGCTGAAATATCTTTAAGGTGATTTAAGTTTCAAATACCACGCATTGCCAGTCTCCGTACCCTGCACCCGCAAGTACATTGTAGTAGCTGTAATAGACATTATCTCGTATTCTTTCAATTGTGCACCGTAACCTATATAGGTATTATTTCCTCCTAATAAGATCGCAGTTTTGGTAGAAGGAGCTGCGGCCGCAATGCCTGACCCGGAAGGAACAAAGGAGAATGGGGAAGATCCGCCACCGTAGCTATAACATCCCTCCGCACCTGAGGCAGGAACTCCTGGAAGTCCACCTGCATTAGAACCTGTTTTAGTGAATACACCATCCGGACTTGCAACCGTTAATGTATAGGCACCTGAAGCAACGACTTTAGTAAAAGTGAAGGTGGCTGTATAAAAACAATTACAACAACCAGCCTTTTCATTGGGAGTAGCAGCATACCATTCCGGGGTAACAGATCCTGCACTCCATGGGCCTACACCAAAATGTGCTGAGACGGCATTATCAATTTTCCAGGTCTTTGAACCGGTTCCTGTAAGGTTTGTAACGATTGAAGCAGCCGGTGTAAAATCGCTCCTAACCTGGATATCTTTTGTAACAGTAGTGGGTGTGGCCCCGGGACCATACGCTACAACTGTTATCCGGTAAGGATTTATACCTACAGAAGTATATTTTCTTGTCACCTTGCCAGTAGGAAGAAATTCCAGGGAGATCCCATCATTTGCATTGTAATCTATTTTATAAGAAAGAACGTTTTTACCCGTAAGGGTGATCACCACATTTCCTGAACCATCTCCATCCGGATGCGTTGCATCCTGTCCAACAATTGCAGTGTTGATAACAACCTCAGAAGGGGCTGTGAGATTACCGATACTATACTCTTTTTTCTTACAACCGTTGATGAGGAATAATGCGATCACCACGGAAAAATATTTTATATACCTTGTCATATTAGTAATGATTTAATTGGTTAATCTGAAATTGTCAACATAAATGATGGCTCCCGCACCATCAGACGCATCATTGAAGCGTAAGACCAACTGGCTAAATTTTTCTGTAGCCGGTATAGCTGAAATAATGCTGAAATCAAATACCAATTCTTCCCAGGCACCGGATTTTGTAAATGCTACTTTCTGCACAGCAATGCCATTGCCAATGCTGTTACCCGCTTCCAGTTCCACATTCAGCTTCTTTCCAATGAGTGCCGCATCGGGATTGTACGCCAAAACCCTTACCTTCTTACCCATAGCCATGTCTATAGGGATATTCAGGGGGCTGTAGGTACCACTCCAACCTTCAAATCCCCGGGAAAATTTACCAACGTTTGCACTCGTATTCAGGCCGGTCGCATTGGGGTTTGCAACCGTAGCAAACTGCTGTCCGCCGCCGAACGTACCAAAGAAGTAATTTATGGTGGCCATTTCAAAGTCGATGGGTAAACCAAATGGATCCGTGATCATCACCGGCGTAATCTTTTCTGTTTTTGCGGCGCCACCACTCAGCGCCACCACTTTTACATTATAAGTGCCGGCAAGGTTGTATACATGTGATACTTCGGCACCGGCGGCCAGTGCAGTACCTGTTTCATTTGGTGTATCACCAAAATATACCAGGTAAGAAGCAGCATAGAGTGCGGTAGCTTTTACTTTCAAAGTATGCACATTTTGAGTTGTAGTTACAGCAAGATTTGCCGGTGCCCTGTAGGTTAGTTGTAATGGATAGGTAGCTACCGACTCGGCTCCTGAAATACTTTTGGAAGTAATAGAAACCGTATAAGTTCCCTCAGGATAAGCGTGTGAAGTACTGTTGCCCGCAGTTACTATTGCGGAGGCTGCGGCACCAGTGCCATGGCCGTATGAGACAACAAAAGAAGAAGCTCCCTCACCGGTGGGGGTAATCTTTACATTACCACTATTATCAGTGCTTATATCGAATATCTTTCCACTATTAGCTGTCATTGCAGTGCTCAGGAAAGAGAGGTCATCATCGATGCCATCTTTTTTCTCGCACCCATTGATTCCAGTCAGCAAGGCTGCCAGACTGAAAATGATTGTTACTTTCTTCATAATGCTTGGTTAGTTTAGTTATAGTTAGGATTCTGAACTAGTTTGGTTGCAGTTAATTCCCTGGCCGGGATCGGTAAAATCTCGTTTTTACCGGTGACAAAACCCCTGCTTCCTAATTTGGCAGGAGCATCCCCCCAACGCACAAGATCAAAGAAGCGATGGCCTTCTCCGGCGAGTTCAAGCCTGCGTTCAGCCTTGATCGCAGCCAATGTAACCGGAACAGATGGTAGGCCTACCCTGGCACGCACTGCGTCCAGTAAGGCCTGCGCTCTGGTACCGGTAGCGCCCAATGCTTCAGCCTCCATGAGGTAAGTATCCGCTAAGCGGATGATGTAGTCATCTTGCTGGAAGTTCAATTCCAAGGCTCCACCACCGGTGCGAACATCAGCTCTCCTTGGAATAAATTTATTAATGAAATAGCCCGTGTTCTGGTATCCTTCAATATAAATGGCCTGACCTGCTGAAGCGTAAGCTTTTACATCAAGAACAGTTGCGCCAAACCTTGGGTCTGTCTTTATGATATCATAGAATTCCTGTGTGAATACATTGAAGCTCCATCCGGAAGGAATATCGGGAGCAGGAGATCCCGCAGTTTTTGAGTAACTTCTTGGCCCCACCATCTGGTTTACTGTATTTCCCTCATCTGCGGCACTTCCCCAAAATCCCCAGTCGGCATTGGATTGATTGGTATGATAACATTCGAGGATCGATTCAGTATTGAATTTGTTAGTAAACATCCACAAGTCGGAGAAGTTGCTCAATAGTTTGTTGCCGTATTGATTGGCCTGGCCGGGAGTACCATTGACCTGGGCTAATTGTGTTGCAGCAAGTGCGCCTTTATTTTCGTATAGGTAAACCTTACCGAGCATCGCCTGGCCGGCGGCTTTGGTAAGCCGTCCCGCTTCTTTGGATAGGGTTAAAGTAGTTGGCAGAGACGGAATTGCCTCACTGAGATCTTTTTCAATCTGGGCATATACTTCTGCCGGGGGTGCCTGGGTAACGTCGTAGATACCTGCAGTTGTTAGCGGTGCCAACAGCAGCGGAATATTTTTGAACATCTTCACTAAGTTAAAATAATAGATCGCACGTAGGGCTTTGGTTTCGGCGGTAAACCGGCTTTTCTCTGCAGCGTCCATATCGATGCCGGGTAATTTTGCCAGCAAAGTATTGGCCCGGAAGATGCCCTGGTAATGATCGTTCCAGAAACTTCCGGGAACAATATTGGGATTTAGCGTATAGTTGGAGATTCCCTGGATACCAGCTCCATCTGAAGGGCCTCCGCCGCCTGCGAAATTATCATCCGATCCGGCATTAAAAAACGTGACCATGTTGTCGAAACCACCTGCATTTTTACGCAACACATCATATACTGCTACAAGAGCTGAATAGGCTTCACCCCTATTAGCGTAGTAATTTTCTGAAAGGAATTGGCCTCTCGGCTGTATCGTTATGAAGTCTTTTTTGCAGGCCCCCAGGGAAAGCATCATTGCAAGCAATGCAGTATTTAATTGAATATTTTTCATACGTAATAATTTAATTGATTAGAATTGAAGCTGAAGACCACCAAAAATTGTACGTGCCTGGGGGTATTGGCCTTTATCAACACCGAATACACCTCCACCCACTTCCGGATCGTACCCGGTGTAGTTGGTTAATGTCAAAAGATTCTCACCGGTAACATAAAAACGCAACCTTGATACTCCGTATTTAGTAAGCCATTGGTTCGGCAATGTGTAGCCCAACTGAAGCACTTTTAATCGCACGTAGTCGCCTTTTTCCAGGTAGAAGTCAGACATCCAATTGAAATTGTTATTGGGATCGGTGCTTGTTAAACGGGGATAGTCGTTGGAACTGCCTTCACCCGTCCAGCGTCCTAATGCCTTTGCGGGGAAATTTGCTGCAAGTACATCAAGGCGGCGTAATCCCTGGAAGATTTTGTTGCCAGCGGCACCTTGCGCAAAAATTGTTAAATCCAAACCTTTATACTCCATGTTCAAGGTTAAACCAAAAGTGTATTTGGGAATATTGCTGCCCAGGAAAGTCTTGTCCTGGTCGCCCTGGCTAATTACTCCATCACCATTTATATCTTCCCATTGAAAATCACCGGGACGGGCATTGGGTTGAATCAGCGTACCATTTTTATTTTTATAGTTGGCAATTTCAGCCTCGTTCTGAAATACACCAAGCCTATTGTAACCCCAGAATCCATTGTATGAATTACCCACTTTAATTCTTGTAATTGCACCCATTGATTGGAACGAAGCGCCGCCAGTAAGGAAGTTGGTATCCGCTGCTACATAAGTAACCGTGTTTTTGAGGTAAGAAACGTTTCCATTCACCGAAAGATTAAGATCACCTAACTGTTTGCGATATCCTAATTCCACTTCAATGCCGGTATTTTTCATATCAGCTACATTATCCCATGGATTGTCTGACACACCTACGTAACCGGGAATAACTACTTGGCGGAGAATGCCGGTTGTTTTTTTATTATACAAATTCACTGTTAGGTTAAAGGCATTGAATAATTGTGCATCGAACCCAACGTCTGCTGATGAAGTTTCTTCCCAATGCAGGTCGGGATTATCCAACGTAAGTGGTGAATAACCAGTTGTTACTGCCCCTGAATTGCCGATAGGGTAATTATAACCGCCAACTACTGTTGCGAGGTATCTAAAATCATCTAATGCATCATTACCGGTGACTCCATAACCTCCGCGTATTTTTAATGAGTTGATCACTTTGTTGCTTGTCCAAAATTTTTCTTTGTTCACATTCCAACCACCAGAAAACGAAGGAAACACACCATATTTATTGTTGCTTCCAAAACGTGTAGAGCCGTCCCGGCGAACAATACCGGTGAAAAGGTATTTGTCCTGGTAGCTATAATTCAAACGGGAAAACAATGACGTAACCCGGTGTTCGATGAAATCAGTTCCATAAGTTTCACGGTTTGTAACGGGGATGTCAAAGCGAAATGAAGCGTCCTTGTAACTGCTAATGGGAAGATCGTAGATCGTCAGGCCCACATTACCACCAATGTTTTCTACATAAGTACCCTGACCTATCAATAAAGTGATATCATGATCACGCAGTTTTTTATTATACGTGATGGTGTTTTCAACGTTCCAGTTAAATCCTTTGTTCTCTTCCTTACGGTAATTATTACGAAGAACACTATTGGTCGGATTCAAATAGAAAACAGGGGTGAATCCTTTGCTTCCCCAAAATGCTTTTTTTGCGCCAACAGTGGTACGTATCTTAAGCCCGCGGACTGGAGCTGCCTCCAGGTAGGCGTTACCAACAATATCATCAGACCAGTTATTGCCACCTAACCTGGTTTTCATGTACGCCAATGGGTTGGTCATTTCCTGGCCCACGACTGATGAAATGCCATAAGGGTTTCCGGCAATATCCCTCAAAACGGGGTTGCTGACGTATGGAGGAGCATTTGCCACCAACGGATCAGTCACTACGAGTGGAGTCGTGGGATCGAGGTTGATAGCAGAACTTAAGGGCCCGCCAAATTCGCTATTTGTATTTCCAAGGCCTATACTTTCCTGGTGAGTGTATCCAAGCGTTTGCCCAAATGTGAAAATATTTGAGATTTTGTGTGTAGAGTTTAAGCGGATATTCTTTTTATTGTAATTTGAAATATCAGTCGCTACAATTCCTTGCTGATCCTGTATCCCCACTGATAAATAGAAGGTCGACCTTTCGGAACCACCACTCATGCTTACTTCGTGCAGGTATCTTTTGGCACTATTGTTAAATATTGCCTTCTGCCAGTCAGTGCCTTTGCCAAGGGAGCTAAGGTCGTTGTATATTACTGAGCCACCCCCAGCAACAGACCTTTCATTGATCAGCGTGGCATACTGGGTTGCGTTTACAAGGTCAAGTACTTTTGCCGGCTGCGAAACTCCATAAAATCCATTGTAATTAACGCTGAACTTTCCTGCCTTTCCTTTTTTAGTAGTCACCAGGATGACGCCCGTTGCCGCACGTGTACCATAGATAGCAGCAGAAGCGGCATCTTTCAGCACTTCAATTGACTCAATGTCCGACTGGTTAAGGTAGCCTATGCCGCCTGCATCTACCACCACACCATCAACAACCCATAAGGGATTATTATTGTTAAAGGTTGTAATACCGCGGACCCGGATGGTAGATCCTGAACCTGGTTGCCCTGAATTTTGAAGGATGGTGACCCCCGCCACACGTCCCTGCAACGCTTGTTCGATACGTCCGTTTGGAACATTTTCCAGGTCCCTTGCTTTGACGCTGGAAATAGCTCCTGTTACCACACTTTTTTTCTGAGTGCCATAACCTACAACTACTACTTCATCCAGGTTGGCTACAGCCCTTAAAAGAGTAATGTGCAGCGGAGCCCCGGTTAAGGTGACCTCATTAACATTATACCCCTGGCTAGATATAACAACTGCCTTTGTTGCGGATGGAACAGAAAGGTCAAATACACCGTTTTCATCTGTTGATGTTCCGGTCTTCCCTCCTTTCACAATTACGGAGGCTTTGGCGATGCCGACCCCTTTTTCATCTGTTACTTTACCAGTTACTGCCTGGTTTTGTGCCATAATACTTGCCGTGGTAAAAATGGCTAGGCACAACAGTAGGATTTTCTTCATAAGCTTTCGTTTGTTTTGTTAATAAATGCTCTGTATTGATTTGTTTTAGTAAAAATGGTAATTAGCAATGCCTCACCTACGCTGCATCCAACTTGTTCGGTAAATAGCTGAACGGTTCTCTTTAATGAAAACTGAAAGAAACGCTTGTAAATCTTGTAAATAAAGAATGAAAAAACGGGGTGACCCGAAAGGTGTGCGTGTACGCCAGCGCAAACAAATAATAATGGCAGTGTTATATCTCATAGCAAGCAATCTTAGTTGGGAAGGTATCCGAAAGACCGGATTAGATCTTACCCATAAATCGTTACAAATCTAACGTCGCTGGGCATGGTATTCAACTTTTAGACTACATCACTACTACATCATCGTTATTTAATTCGTTGATTATCAATAAAGAGCTGCTACATCAATACTACAACACTGACCTAATTCCAGATTTAACGGAATTTTATTTTGAATATATTTACCGAATGAAACGCATTGCTTTTGCTCTCTTTATTCTATTTACCAGTGGTAGTGCTATTGGTCAAAATACTATTGGCCTTCCGCAGATCATTAACTATAATAACAACGATTTTCAAGGTGGTACCCAAACCTGGGACATTAAACAGGATAACAACGGCATAATGTATTTTGCCAATAATGAGGGATTGGTCAGCTTTGACGGCAGTCACTGGAGTGTCTATCCATTACCGAATAAAACAGTAGTCCGCTCACTTTTTATTGATAAGGACAATAAGATTTATGTCGGCGGGCAGGACGAATTTGGCTATTATACTCCTGCTGCTAATGGTACTCTTGTTTATATTTCATTAAAAAATCTTCTACCGAAGCCTCAAAATCAATTTGCCGATATCTGGGATATAGAACCTTACGGGGAATCTATTTTTTTTAGAGCTACAGACCGCATTTTTGAACTTAAAAATAATAGCATCCAGGTATTTCCATCTGGCTCAGAATGGCGATTTATAAAACAAGTTGGCTCAAAACTGATCGCACAGGATAGAATGCAGGGACTTCTTCAATATAAAAACAATGGCTGGTACCCATTTGGAAGCAAAGCACCTTTCGATAACCTGTTGGTCTCCGGAATTATTGAAGTAAGCAGTGATCATTATATTATCAGCACTCTAAAAAATGGCCTCTTCGTCTTAAACAATGGTATTGTATCAAAAAACATCACGGATGCAGAGCAGGACCTGGTAAGAAGTCAAACTTATGCACTTACAGCAATGAATACAACGGAATTCGTTGCTGGTACCGTTTCTGAAGGTTGTATCATAATGAACTTTAAAGGTGAGATCGTACAAAAAATAACCCATGCTGAAGGTTTGCAAAATAACAATGTACTCTGCCTGTTTCTCGACAATAACAAAAATCTTTGGGCTGGTTTAAATAATGGGATCAGCTATATAGCCTATAATTCCGCTATAAAACATATCCGGCCAAAAAAAACAAGTGACCTTTCCGGGTATTCGACAAGGATTTTTAATGATAGGTTATATATCGCCACATCTGACGGTGCGCATGTTGTACCACTTGCCGATCAAAATAAAGATCTTAGCTTTTCCAAAGGTGATTTTACCCAAATAAAAAGCAGCGGCGGCCAGGTTTGGCAGATTGATGAAGTAAATCAGCAACTGTTGATGGGTTACAATGACGGTATTTTTGTGATTCGGGGAAATGAAGCATTTCCAATAAAGCAGGGAACGGGCGCATGGCTATTTGCACCAACCTCATCTATTTTTCCATCGGGCACTATTTTAACAGGCACTTATAATGGCCTGGAAATGCTGAGCTTTTCAGGAGCTAATTTTTCGGATATAGGCAAAATTGAAGGGGCCAATGAATCTTTTCGATTCTTAGCCATCGATAACAACAAAGATATATGGGCTTCACATCCGTATCGAGGGGTGTTTAAAATACAATTATCGCCTGATCAAAAAAAATGCACTGTAGCATTACTAACGGCAAAAGATGGGTTACCTTCTTCCCTTGGAAATTATGTTTATAAAATAAAAAACAGGGTAGTTTTTGCTACTGAAAAGGGTATATATGAATATGATGCTGGGGCAAAGAAATTTATTCCCTCTGCATTTCTAACACCCATTTTTGGTACAATGGAAATAAGGTACCTGAAAGAAGATCCCGAAGGCAATATTTGGTTTTGTTCTGGCAAACAACTTGGGGTAGTAAATTTTAATAAATCAGGTGACGGCAAGCCCAGTACAATTACCTATTTTCCGGAGCTAACGGGCCATATATTGACAGGCGCAGAAAATGTTTATCCATTCAATAAAGAAAATATTTTTATTGGGTCGGAAAAAGGAATAGTGCACCTTAATTACGAAAAATATATTGCCATAAAACCAACGTTCAAGGTTCTTTTTCATCAGGTACGGGCCATTGGTCCCTCAGATAGCATCATTTATGGGGGGCATTTTATCAACCCGGGAAAAACTTCTTTTACCCAAAATAAAATACTCAAGTTTCGAAATAGTTACAATTCATTTCACTTTGAATATAGTGCACCGGCCTATGGTTCACAAAACAATATTGAGTACAGTTATCAATTGATAGGGTATGATGAAAAGTGGTCAGCATGGTCTGCTAAAACAGAAAAGGATTATACCAATTTGCCACATGGCAAATACGATTTCCAGGTAAAGGCCCGTGATAACCTGGGAAACCAGTCGGGAGTAACAAAATATAGCTTTGTTGTAAACGCGGCATGGTACAATACTATCTGGGCTTATCTTTTTTATACAATACTATTTTTACTCATCTTGTATCTGCTGAATATTCGTGAAAAGAAAAAACTGCAATTACAGCAGAACAGTTTTGATGAAGAACAAAAAAGGTTAATAACCCTGCATCAATTGGAACTAGAAAAAAGCGAAAAGGAAATTATTAAACTGCAGAATAAAAAATTAACCAACGATGTAGTATTTAAAAATAAGGAATTGGCTGACGTTTCCATGCACCTGGTGGAGAGAAGCGATGCATTAGCCAAGGTGAAAGATGAATTACAGAAACTCTATAAAAATACATCCAACAACAATGATGTAAAAAAAGTGATACAGTTATTAAATGACGTAGAAAAGAATAATGATAACTGGGAGCAATTTTCATCACATTTCGATGACGTAAACAATGGTTTCTTAAAGAAGATCAAGTCTAAATACCCTTTTCTCTCAAATACTGATCTGAAGGTTTGCGCCTACTTGCAGTTAAACCTCTCATCAAAGGAAATTGCCCAACTAATGAATATTTCTGTAAGAGGAGTAGAGATTAGCCGTTACCGGTTGAGAAAAAAATTACAAATTCCAACGGAACAAACGTTAAACGATTTTTTGAATGGGGTATTTCTAAATCAATAGGAAATTTCACGCAAAGAAAAAAAGGAGCAAAGAGGCAAAGGGTATGATTACTTCATCTTAGCGACTTATTGTATTTTTTCTTAGCGTCTTTGCGTGAAACTTTAAATACCAATAATAAACCACAATAACACAATAAATAGTGAAAGAGAAAATATAAGCGATGATTCATTGATCCGGGTATTTCCAATCCCCTGGCGGCGCTATTAATTCTTATTGATTATTTCAGCCAGTTCTTTATCCCATTTACCTGTCTTGCCATATTCCACCACACGGCCCAGTTCTTTGCCTTCTTTAAAAACAATTATCGTGGGCACATTTATAATTCCTAAAGCTTCAGCAATATGTCCGAGGGCAACTTTACTGCGGTTGACACCAAATAGCGTAATGTTTGCGTCCGGCAGGCCACCCAATTCCTGGAGTTTAAAAAATTTAGGTAAAATAAACTGTGTATCCTCACACCAGGTGCCGCCAAAAACTATCAGTTGCATTTTAGCCTCTTTGGCTTTAGCTAACGATCTTACGAGGGCAGAGTCCGGATGGTAAGATTGCTGATTTGACGCATACCATTTAAATGCGGTATCATTTTGCAGAAGGCTTTTATTAATGGTGCCCCTCAATATTTTTACACCGGGTTTTCCAGCTTCCCTGGTAATTTCATATTCGGCTTGCGCAAATAAAAGATAAGACGTAAAGATCAAAACAAGGGTACAGAGCGTTTTCATGCAATATTTTTTCTTTTTAATAATAAAACACGTAGCAATAAAAACCGTGGAGGTTTAGGATTAGATGCATTTTGAATTTCCGTGAATCAGACATCCAAAAAATCAGCCATCTAAAGGTTTGCTTTGAGCTCAATTAAAAATCCTTTCAGCTTTTTCAGCGATTCAATGGTTTCAAATTTTTCATTTGCACGCTTATGGTTTTTAATAAAATCCTTGGCGCCTTCCATGGTGTATTTTCTTTCTCTCATCAGGTGGTAGATGAGGTGTATATTTTTTACATCCTCCGGCCTGAACAAGCGGTCACCTTTTCCATTTTTTTTAGGCTTTAGTACGTCAAACTCATTTTCCCACAATCTTATCAGCGACTGGTTTACCTTGAACATCTCTGCTACCTTGCCAATGCTATAATACATTTTCTGATAAAGGACGGCATCTTCGGGCACTTCTATCAACTCTACCCCCGCACTCATTTCCTTCACACTTTTTCGGCCTCTCGTCGATTTCTTTATTACCTCAATTTTGTCGTCGATGTTTTTTGTTACTATTTTCTTTTTAGATGTGCTTTCTTTTTCCGCCACCATTATAGTGTCGGCCAAAGGCTTTGGTGGAGGATCCCCAAAATCAAATGCAATTTGTGTTTGTGGCATCATCGTTATAAAATTAATTAGTCAAAGCTTTTTGCACTACCGGTAGCTGCCAGCTTTAATAAGCGGTCGTATTGCTCGGCATTCAAATCGTTAAAGAAGAAATAAACCGGGTCAACCGGCCGTTTGTTAATATGCACTTCGTAATGGCAATGGGGACCAGTACTGGCACCTGTACTGCCTACCCACCCAATGATCTGGCCTCTTTTTACCAATTGCCCTGGCCTTGCTTTTATCCTCACCATATGCATATAAACAGTTTCATAGCCGTACCCATGGTTAATGATCACATGATTACCAGTTCCGGTACCCATGCCTGCCGTGACTACCCTTCCATCTCCGGTTGCATAAATTGGGGTGCCCTGCGTAGCGGTAAAATCAAGCCCGTTGTGCATTTTTGGAATTCCATATATTGGATGTATCCTATAGCCAAATCCGCTTGCGATCCTCGTAAGGTCGTTATTGCTTAATGGTTGTATAGCGGGGATACTTGCCAATTTATTTTCCTGGTTGTTTATCAGCTTTTCTATTTCTTTGTAACTATTTAACTGGTACGTCGCCCTTGCACTTATATTATTTAAAGAATTGGCAATTTCCTTACCCAGCATTTCATCATTCATCACATTTACTTTGTCAAGCTCCTTCTTTTTTTCGGTCAACTGGGCTCTTGCACTATCGGGTAAAGGATTGGCCTCAAAAATTGACCTGTAAACCTCATTGTCTCTTTTTTCAAGTTCGGCCATTTGTTGTTGTAAAGTTTTCACCTTTTCATTCAGCACATTGTAATTATCCTTCATCAGCTCCAGCCTTATTTTCGATTCCTTATCGGTGGGCCGTGGTATAAACTTGGTATACACCCAAATAACCAAAGCAGAACTTACCAATAACGAAGAGAAAAAACCAAACACCCGCAGCAGTTTCACTCTCAATGGCGTTACCAGTTTTTCATAACGAAGTGTATTGGTATTATAATAATATTTTATTTTTTTCATAGCCCCCAAACCCCAACGGGGCTTTGTAAGTTTCTATTATGAATTAATATTGAATAATTAAATATAATGTTATTTCGTCTAACACCTACACTGGCATTAGCCTCCAATATGGCATCTAAAGATGTAGTTTGTTGATTTCAATGCTTTTCCTAATGAGTAATTTGCAAATAGCCCTTTAAGCCTCCCTTAACACTACACTGAAATCTTTACCTTTGCGCCACATTATATCAAGACGTGCAAAGATAGACGGATATATTGCAAAAATCAACCCAAAACGGGAAGGCTAATAGCCCATTTTCTCAAAAAGAAATCCACAGTTTTAATGCAAAATCAATTAACATCTTCGGAGATACGCCAGCAATTTTTCAGTTTCTTTAAAGACAAAGGGCACACCATTGTTCCATCTGCATCCATCGTTTTAAAAGATGACCCTACGCTGTTGTTTACAAATGCGGGAATGAACCAGTTTAAAGATTATTTCCTCGGGAATAAAATAGCCCCTTATAGCCGGGCTGCCGATACACAAAAATGCCTGCGGGTGAGTGGCAAACACAATGACCTGGAAGAAGTGGGTGTTGATACTTACCACCATACCATGTTTGAAATGTTAGGCAACTGGAGCTTTGGTGATTATTTTAAAAAAGAAGCCATCGCCTGGAGCTGGGAACTGCTGACTGAAGTATACAAACTGGATAAGGATAAATTATACGTAACCATATTTGAAGGCGATGAAAAAGAGGGCCTACCAAAAGATGAGGAAGCATTTACTGAATGGAAAAAATATGTGGCCGAAGACCGGATATTGATGGGCAATAAAAAAGATAATTTCTGGGAAATGGGTGATACCGGTCCTTGCGGCCCCTGCACTGAAATTCATGTGGATTGCAGGACTGAGGATGAAAGAAAACTCATTGAAGGTAGCACACTGGTGAACAACGACCATCCGCAGGTGATTGAAATATGGAACAATGTTTTTATCCAGTTTAACAGGAAAAAAGATGGTAGCCTGGAGCCTTTACCGGCAAAACATGTAGACACAGGAATGGGTTTCGAACGGTTGGTCAGGGTAATCCAAGAAAAGCAAAGTAATTATGACACTGATATTTTCACAGGCACCATTAGTGAAATAGGAAGGATGGTTAACAAAGAATATAAAGACGGACAGGATAAAGAGAGCATAGCATTCAGGGTTTTATCTGATCACATCCGTGCCATTGCATTTACCATTGCTGATGGACAGCTTCCTTCCAACACAGGAGCCGGGTATGTAATACGCAGAATTTTGCGGAGGGCCGTGCGGTATTATTATACCTATCTTAATTACAAACAACCTTTATTATTTCAGCTATTACCATTATTGGCAAAACAATTTGAAACCGTTTTTCCTGAGTTGATACAACAGTTGGGTTTTATAACCAAAGTAGTAAAAGAAGAAGAAGATGCTTTTTTAAGGACTTTGGAAAAGGGACTGAAAAGAATGGATGAGACAATCATGCAATCCCAATCAACAAAAATGATTGGCGGTGCGATTGCTTTCGAATTATATGATACCTACGGTTTCCCCGTTGATTTGACCATGTTAATTGCTGCTGAGAATAATTTAAAAGTGGATGAAGAGGGCTTTCAAAAAGAAATGCAGCAACAAAAAAGCCGCAGCCGTGCTGCAGCGGTGTTGGATACAGAAGATTGGATCACATTGATGGATGGTGCCACAAATAAATTTGTAGGCTACGATTTGCTGGAAGCCCAAAGCAATGTGATCAAGTACCGCAAAGTGTCTTCCAAATCAAAAGAGTTTTATCAATTGGTTTTGGATACCACGCCATTTTATGCTGAAAGCGGCGGCCAGATAGGCGATACGGGCCTATTGCACTTTGGTGATGAAACCATTGAAGTAACCAACACCAAAAAAGAAAATGATCTCATTGTTCATTTTACAGATAAATTACCTGGCGATATCAGCAACTCACTGACAGCGAAAGTAAATGGTGAAAGAAGAAATGCCATCACAGTACACCACAGCGTTACACATTTAATGCATTCAGCTTTGCGCAATGTGTTGGGTAAACATGTGGCGCAAAAAGGTAGTTTGGTTAATGAAGAACACCTCCGTTTTGATTTTTCTCATTTTGCCAAAGTAACCGAGGAGGAAATAGCTGCAGTGGAAAAAATAGTGAATGAAAAAATACGGGCCAATATCCCAGTTGTTATACAATCGTTGCACAAAGATGAAGCGATAGCGTTGGGTGCAATGGCTTTGTTTGGAGAAAAATATGGTGATAAGGTCAGGGTTGTAATCATGGACCCCAATTATTCTATTGAGCTTTGTGGTGGTACGCATGTAGGCAGCACGGGGGAATTGGGAATATTTAAAATAAAACACGAAGCTGCAGTGGCAGCTGGTGTGCGTAGGATTGAAGCTGTTTGCGGCTATGCGGCAGAACAATATATCAATAAAGCGTTCGCCGAAATAGTTGCCATCCGCAGTTTATTAAAAAATCCAAAAGATATTCAAAGGGCTATTGAAAATTTATCCATCGAAAATAGTTTGTTATCAAAAAGAATTGAGGGATTGGAAGCCCGCCAATTAGTGGGCATTCGAAATGACTTGTTGCAAAAAGATGAGATCATCAACAATGTAACATTTGTAGGAGAGATCATTGAGGTTGGCAATGCAGATTCACTTAAGAAATTATGCGTGGATATGAAAAATCATTTGCACGACCATGTTATTGTTCTTTGTGCCAATATTGATGGCAAAGCATTTGTTGCCATTGGTATTTCAGACACAGTTGTGGCGGCAAAAAATTTAGATGCGGCAAAAATTATTAAGGAGCATGTTGCAGCGTTAATAAAAGGTGGCGGCGGCGGGCAAAGTAATATGGCCACAGCTGGAGGCCAGAACATCAGCAATTTGCAGGCAGTAATTGATAAAGTAAAATCATTGCTGTAATTGATACTCCGGCAATGGTGAACGGTGAATGGTCAATGGTGAATGGTCAATCGAGAATTTATGATTGGCTATTCATATTAAGCTGCCGTTTCATTAGCACATCAGCAAATTAGCTAATCAGCACATTGAATACTATGCACATCATTTTAGAAACACCCCGTTTAATACTACGCCAGTTTACCGAAGCTGATGCGACAAATATTTATCAACTCAACAGCATCCCTGAAGTTGTAAAATATGTACATGAACCAACATTGCAAACCATGGAAGAGGCAACAAAAATTATCGTTGAAGTAATTTTGCCTCAATATAAAAACAAGCTTGGCCGCTGGGCCATGCATACAAAAGACAACAATGAGTTTATTGGCTGGTGCGGATTAAAGTATTTAATAGCAGCAGATGAAATTGACCTGGGTTACCGGTTACATCCGTTTGCCTGGGGCAAAGGCTACGCTACCGAAGCAGCAAAAAATACATTGGATTATGGGTTCAACAAACTGCATTTACAAGAAGTAATTGGCAGGGTGCATGTGGAAAACATCGGATCGCTCAACGTCCTGGAAAAAATCGGGATGATATATATAAAAGATACTGTGGAAGATAGCTGCCCTGTAAAAGTTTTTAAAGCAGTTAATCCAATTAAATAAGCTGCATATATTTTCTGGATGTGCCGTTTAGCAAAGCTTAATTGTAAAGTTTCTCCACTTAGGGTTACAGCCATATCTTTGAAAAAATGATACAGTATGATCAGCTATAATCCCAAGGAATGGTTTACGTTTATATTCCGTTTTCATAAGGCAGATACTTTTCGCAAATTAGGTCCGCTTATTTTGGGTATTTGCGTGTATTCCGGTTTGGTAGCCTACCTGGAAATAGAATATTTTCAACTCAGTGAAACCAGCCACGTAAGAAATATACCTGTAATGCATACCCTGCTTGGGTTCGCCATCTCCATGTTACTGGTTTTTCGAACCAATACTGCATATGACCGATGGTGGGAAGGAAGAAAACAATGGGGAGCACTGGTCAATAATAGCCGAAACCTGGCGATGAAACTTTCTGTAATGATACCGGAAACAGACAAAGAGCACAGAGTTTTTTTTAGAAAGATCATCCCCGCTTTTGCATATGCCCTTCATAAACACCTCAGATCAGAAAATACAAGGATCGCCTTATTTGAAGAGGACCGGCATCATCCCGTATTTAAACATATTGATAATGAAAAACACGTACCCAACCAGGTAACATTATTGATGTATAAACACATCCAGCAATTATATAAAGAGGGCAAATTGAATGACAGCCAGTTAATTGTTTTAAATGCCGAACTGCAATCATTTGCCGATGTATGTGGTGCCTGCGAACGTATAAAAAATACACCCATCCCATATTCGTACAGTGCATTTATAAAGAAATTTATTTTTATCTATGTTATGACCTTACCGTTCGGCTATGTATTTAACCTTGGATATTACGTTATTCCTGTGGTCGCTATTATATTCTACGTATTGGCAAGTCTCGAAATAATTGCCGAAGAAATTGAAGACCCTTTTGGAAATGACGAAAATGATGTGCCTACTGATAAAATTGCCCTGAATATTCATACGCATATTGCTGAAATTATATAGATACTAATCCAAAGCAATTACATGAAAATCCCAATCCTGCAAGGAATTATTGACTGGCGGATATTAGCAAATTATACAGCCGACCCAAATGTGATTGGGAAAATGCTTCCTTCTTCATTCCGCCCTAAAATTTATAAAGGCAAAGCTATTGTTGGGATTTGCCTGATCAGGCTCAAAAACATTCGGCCAAAAGGTTTTCCCGGTTTTATTGGCATCGCATCGGAAAATGGAGCTCATAGAATTGCGGTGGAGTGGACGGAAAACAATGAAAGGAAGGAAGGTGTCTTTATTCCCCGCCGCGATACATCCTCATTGTTAAACAGTTTTTCGGGCGGGCGCCTTTTTCCAGGGCGGCACTTCCACGCTAAATTTGACGTAAAAGAAGGGATGGGCCATTATCATATTGCATTCAGGAGTTCAGACGGAACAACGATCGCAATTGATGGCGACAAAACAGCACTTCTTAATTCAGATTCTATTTTTGAAAATCTTGAAAATGCATCCAAGTTTTTTGAGGGAGGTGCTGTTGGTTATTCACCAAATGGCAATAATACACTTAGGTATGATGGATTAAAACTCAAAACTTTTAATTGGAAAGTTGAGCCTTTAAATATAACATTGATCAAATCCAGTTTTTTTGAAAATGAACGTCTTTTTCCTAAAGGATCAATCAAGTTTGACAATGCACTTTTAATGACTCAAATAAAACATGAATGGCATTCAGTTGAGCAAAAAGAGTAACACCGAAGGAGAACAGACACTTTCTTGCTTGTCCTTGCTACTTTCCCCACCCGCAAAAAAATTTTTGTTAAAGCCTTACAAATAAATATGCGAAACTTTTCGTAATTCAATAAATACTATTATTTTTGAACTACTAAAAACTTCGTACATAAAATAAAATTATCATGAAAAAAGTAGTATTAACAATGGCTGCCTTTGCTTTAATCAGTCTTCCCCTAAGCCTGATGGCTCAGGACGAAAAGCCAGAAAAACCAGAAAAGCCAGAAAAAATAGAGAAAGCAGAGAAAAAGGAAAAGATAGAAAAAAAAGAAACCGAGGAAATCATCATCCGAAATAAGGGAGGCGAAAAACTCAATTTAAAAGTAGAGATAGATGGTGACAAGGTAACTGTAAACGGCCAGCCGCTTGCTGAATTCAAAGATGACAAGGTAACTATCAACAAAAGGAAAATGGTGATCAGGGATGGTGATAGAATAAGGGAATTCAATTTTGGTCCTGATGCAATGACTTTCAGCAAAGACTTTATGGGTGATTGGAAAGGCGGAAAGGAAGTAACGAAACCTTTTTTGGGTGTGACAACAGAAAAGGTAAAAGAGGGTGCAAAAATAATAGAAGTGGTGAAGGAAAGCGCTGCTGAAAAGGCAGGCTTAAAAAAAGATGACATCATAACAAAGGTGGAAAATGAAACCATTAAAGACGGGGAGGATTTGTCTGAAGTGATTGCTGATAAAAAGCCAAAGGAAGCTGTTAAAGTAACTTACTTAAGAAATGGAAAGGAAGGTACAGCCAAAGCTACACTGGGAGAAAAGAAAGTAAAAGCTATGACATTTGCCTATGGTGGTCCGAAAGGAAGAACATTTTCTGCACCACGGATTGAAGGCGTTCCTGATGGGGATATGAAAATTATTTTAGGAGACAGGCTTCGTGATTTGGAGTCGATGACCCCCGGTGGCAATTACAATTTGTGGGAAAACTCATTTCCCCGTCAAAAAAGATTAGGGCTTAAAATTCAGGATACCGAAGAAGGTGGCAATGTGAAAATAATAGACGTTGAGGCGGGGTCTGCCGCAGAGAAAGCCGGTTTAAAGAAAGATGATATTATTACTGAAATAGGCGGCGTAAAGATTAAAAATACCGACGATGCACGTGAACAGTTATTGCCTTCAGAAGCAAAAACTGCTTACACAATAAAAGCAAAGCGCAATGGTACCGAAATGAGCTTTGAAGTTAAATTTCCAAAAAAGTTAAAAACAGCCAATTTATAAAGTATAGCCGGAAAGCCAAAGCCATTAGCAACAGCACCGCTGTTAGCTGATGGCATTTTGCTTTTAGGAACCCGGTGATTCTATTTGGTTTCAACCAACATTATTTCATTTATTACCTATCCGTCGAACCAATAATACTTTCATCTACACACAAAACGATAAACCTTAAGTTCCTTACCTTTGCCCGGTGATAAAAAATGATAAATACGAGGTAGTTATTGGCCTGGAAGTACATACCCAATTACTAACAAAAAGCAAGCTTTTTTGTGGTGATAGCGCTGCTTTTGGCGCCGCACCCAATACTCATATCAGCCCTATAACTTTGGCCCACCCCGGCACTTTGCCAAAGATGAACAGGAAGGCAATAGAGTTTGCTATCAAACTTGGCCTGGCATTAAACTGCGAGATAGAACAGCAAAATTATTTTGCCCGGAAAAATTATTTCTATCCTGATTTACCCAAAGGCTACCAGGTAAGCCAACACACCACTCCCATTTGTAAAAATGGTTTTGTAAAAATAAAAGTGGATAGCACCGAAAGAAGTATTTTGCTCAACCGTATTCACATTGAAGAAGACGCTGGTAAAAGCCTGCATGATGTTGATGAAAATTACACTGCCATAGATCTAAACCGTGCAGGCGTTCCTTTGCTGGAGATAGTGAGCGAGCCAGACTTGCACAGCAGTGATGAAGCTTTTGCGTATATCACGGAATTGAGGAGGCTCGTACGCTGGCTTGACATCTGCGATGGAAATATGGAAGAAGGAAGTATGCGCTGTGATGCCAACATTTCGATCCGGATAAAGGGCGAAAAAAAATTGGGTACAAGGGTAGAAGTAAAGAACCTCAATAGTATCCGTAATGTAAAAAGGGCGATCGACATGGAGGTAAACAGGCTGATTGATATCGTGGAAAGCGGGGCAGCCGTTATCCAGGAAACCAGGAGCTTTGATGCCGACAATAACATTACTTTTTCTTTGCGCACTAAAGAAGAAGCCGACGATTACAGGTATTTCCCGGATCCTGATCTTACCCCGTTCAATATTACAGATGAGTTTCTTAGAGAAATAAAGGAGTCAATTCCAGCCCTGCCTGAGGAGCTTGAAAAAAAATACAAGGAAGTTTTTCAATTAGCTGACTATGATGCACAGGTAATTTGTAGTGATAAAGCTTTGGTAAATTATTTTGAAGAATTAATTAAACACACCAACAATTACAAAGCTGCAGTCAACTGGTTGATGGGGCCCATCAAATCATATTTAAATGATCATGGTATCGAACTGGAAGCATTCCCTTTGCCGGCTGCAAAAATTGCCGCACTCATTCAATTGGTTGACGATGGCAAAGTAAATTTTAGTATTGCTTCTACTAAAATCTTAATGGCTTTATTGGTTAACCCTCACAAAGATCCGCTTCAAATAGCATTGGAACTAAACCTGATCCAGGAAAGCGATAGTGGCTCTGTGGCAGCATGGGTAGATGACGTAATAGCTAAAATGCCTGATAAAGTAAAAGAATACAAAATGGGCAAAAAGGGATTAATTGGTTTGTTTGCAGGTGAAGTAAAAAAATTAAGCAAAGGCAAAGCAGACATGACCGTTGTAAATAAACTATTATCTGAAAAACTAAATTAAGGATTTAAAAATGATAAAATTTTTCACAATAGCGTTAAGCGCTATCCTTTTGTTATCGTGCAACAATGAAACCCAAAAAGGAAAATTTACCGTTGCCGGTGAAATAAAAAATATGCCGGACCAGGATGTCTACCTGGAAGAATTATATTTTAGTCAGAAAGATCCGCTGGTGTTAGATTCTGCCAAAATGAAGAATGGCAAGTTTACAGTAGC
>JBDSAA010000128.1:0-35486 GCA_039922375.1 Ferruginibacter sp. | reverse complement strand
TTTAGCCAAGGTAATAAATGAGCACTTCAATCTCATTATTTATTTATTCAGTTTATCTTTTATTCAATTTTTTCTTAAAAAATTACAACCGCCTTCAGGGCTGTTAGCCGCTGCTCCCGTGGTCGGTGTCCCTCACCGAACCCAGCCTTTAGCATACACTTCTGAAAGCAGTAAAGTGGTTCCCTTCAGGCGCAGGGCATCAGCGCTATGTTTTATCGTTCTTAATCGCGGTTACTGGGACCACCTTCGCATCACCCACGTAATTAAGGCTCCAGTAGTAGTGTTCGGTGACACCGGCCACGGAAGCAAAAAAGGATTTCTACTGCAAGGCCTAATGCAATGCATTCCACCCTCCAGGTTTCCTCCAACATTTAGTTTTCTTTCTAAACAAAAACACCTGGAACTGCTGTAAAAACTAAAAGGCCGCTTTAATATAAAGCAGCCTTTTTATATTTGGAGTAAGGGTAAATAACTTTCGTTTTTAAAAAAAGATTTAGCCTTTCTTGAACTTCAGCAGGCTTAAAACATTTTGACCAACCTTTGCACCCAGTACTCTTCCTTTATCGCAGGAAGCCTGGTAGTGTATTCCTCCCCAAACCCTGCTGTTGGACATGTCTTCACTCATGGCATCAAAGGAAGGATAGCTTCTTGTCGGCAAGCCCAAATACTGATAAGTGTTCAATGTAAAATGAAAATTGTTTCCCAATACGTTTGTCAGCGCAGCTGAAATGGCAGAACTGTTTACAGCATGTGCCGAAGGAAATTCAGGATGATTGGGAGTGGGTATCTGGGGATTCCAGGAGGGAAATTTCATCACATTTATAATGTAGGTTATTGGCCGTACTACCTTCAATTCATATTTTTTGGCAAAGCAAATACAAATTGCATCGTTAGACGAAATGCCGGTTTTTACATAAGCCAATGCTGCTACATCCAGGCTTACATTTGCCTGCGTAAATATTTGTGATAAAAGGGCAACAAAATGACCTCCTCCCGGATATCCCGGCGCATCCCGGTTATAAATAGCTGCGGCTATTTGTTCAGGAGTTAGCACCAGTGATTTATCATACACATCTTTCGCCATTTTATAAAATGCAGAGTTCACCTCTTCTGAATAGGCAGGTGGAGGTTCAATAGTTGCTCCTTGTTTAACACCGGGAACCAGTAAACGCCTTTGGCTTGCATAAGGATTCACAGGCGGAGTTGGTGCTGTCGGTACCCATAAGCCAAAACCTACTGGTGGATTATACGCCGGATTAACGTTTGCCGAACCGTCTGTCGCTGCCCAGTCAGCAACTTTTGTGGCCACGGCTCTTCCATAATCAATCGAACGCTGTAAGGTGTTTGCATCCACTTCTGTTGCAAAAACATTTTTTAATGAATCTTCCAACTGATCCATTTTTGTTTTGTTTTGGGCAGATGCTGCCGGGAAAAGTTTTCGGTTTATGTATGCCAAAGCTGCGTTGGCACAGGCCGCCCAATGATAAGCCTTACCTGGTTGTATGGAGGGCATGTTAGGAAAATCAGTTAGTTGGCCGCCAAGCGATTGATAGGCAGGCATTCCGTTTACTACGGCTTCGTACAAGGCGATGCCATTGTATGCCAATGCCCGTTCCGCAGCTTGCGAACCCACGCCTGCCGGCAGCGGAACCCTTAGCATTTCCAGTTGCATATCAAGCCAATTAATTACCACACCAGATGAAAAATTTTTCACCTGGTTTAAGTGACCATGCTCGTACACAGGTTCCTGATCTTTTTCTTTTTTGCAGGAAAAGTTGAAAAGCGAAACGGTTGCGACTAAAAGTAATGCGTAATAAATTTTCTTTTTCATAAACAAAAATTTAAGATTGAGTAATACGCTAACCTAAAGTGAATTATCCGTTGCTTTTTTTTATTTCGCTGAAAGGATAAGTACTGCGGATACAATTCAAAAAAGCAACTGGCTACCACCTTATTATCGATGAATGACATTCGTCGGCGAACAGTTTCATTAAGATAAAATACGGGGAAAAGCTATGATTGTTGTAAGCCGGCGTATATCTTTAAAGGAGAATATTTTATTTTGACAAACCAGGACTTCATATTTTCCAGGCAGCAAAAATGCAGGATTGCAAGACACCTTACTTTTTGGATCTTGTTTTTTTTGCACGTGATGCTCTTTCGCTACTACTTGTACGATCTAAAATATCTCTTCGACTCACGTACTTATATTATCAGGCTTCAAAACATGCTGTTGTTTTTACCGGTGTCAGTTTTCTATGCCTACTTTGCTATGTATTTTTTACTGCCAAGGTTTATTTTAAAAGGTAAGTATGTACAGTTGTTTATTATTGTTTTCGTCATCTCTGTGGTGTTGCTGTTATGTTCCTATTTATTGAGTAACCAGTTTAATATCCGGCTTGCATGGGACCTGCCTTTAGAAAGACAAAGCATTGTAAGGCAAATGGATTTTACCGTTTCTAATGGATTGGTATATCCGTTAACAGTAAGCACATTTGCTATAGGAATTAAAATGGCTAAAAGTTGGTATCTGAAGCAAAAAGAAAATGAACTGCTGCTGGAACAAAAAATAAAAAAGGAAATACAGCTATTAAAGACACAAATTCATCCCCGGTTTATATTTCATTCGCTGAATGCCATTTATAATGATACGCTGGACGGCTTTGAAAAATCACCTGGCATGTTGCTGAAATTATCTGACCTGCTGAGTTATTTGTTATATGAAAGTGGTGAAGATGCTGTGCCATTTGAAAAGGAATTGAGCATGACGGAAGAGTATGTGGGGCTTGAGAAATTATGTTATGGTGAAGCCTTGCAATTAACTGTGCACAAAACCATCAACCCTAAAGAAAAACTGATTGCACCATTATTGCTATTGCCCATTTTGGAGTGTGTATTTGAACAGGATATAATCAGTAATGGGCAGCGCCTTGTTATGGACCTGTATCTCCGTATGCAGGAAAATGATTTTTATTTTACGCTGATTCTACAGTCAGACCCCCCAATAAAAAAGGAGCTGTTTCACAGCAATGAACGGTTGTTGCAGGTACAAAAAAGACTGACTGCACTTTATCCCGGCAGGCATGAATTTAAAATATTTGCGGAGGAAACAAGGCTGATTATTTCTTTAACCATGATATTAAGGAGCAGTATTGAAACACAGGATATAATCACTGAAAAAATTACCGTCACAACATGAGTATGCTGGATTTTATATTCACAACTTCATTCCCTCAACGCCTATACCGGCATATTGTGTTTTGGGTTGCGTTGTATATCTTTTCCCTGCTCACTTATTTCCATGACTTTTTAGAGACAATAGGTTTTGCCAAATGGATGTTACTGCAATCAGCAGAAGTTTTTTTACATGTAATTACCCAAATGCTATTTTGCTATGGCGTACTGTATTACCTGCTGCCGGTTTTTCTTAACCGGAAAAAATATATTGCATTTACCCTGGGCTTGTTTATTTTAAGTGTAGTTGTTTATTTTATTTATTATTCAGAAAATACCTTTTTATTTAGGGCGATCCATGCCTTTGTCGGTCTTAAATTCAGGCCTCCTGAAATTGTCTACTGGTTTACGTTCATCAGTCTTGTTACTTATTTCCCCATAAGTACAGGGCTGGCGCTGGCAATAAAGATGCTGAAGAACTGGTATAACAAGCAAATGGAAAATGAACGACTGATCCGTGAAAACGTAAGTGCTGAATTACAGCTGCTCAAGGCACAGATTCATCCGCATTTTTTATTCAACACCTTAAATAATATTTATTCTTTTACGCTGGATAAATCACCCAGGTCAACGGTACTTGTAAAAAAACTTTCCGGCACACTTCATTACATGATCAATGATTGTGAAGTCGCGTTGGTGCCGCTTAGCAAAGAAACAGACATGATAAAAGACTATATGGAACTGGAAAAGGTTCGCTATGGAAATCGCCTGAAAATGGAGGTGGATATAAACGGGCAGGTGGATGATAAAATGATAACACCACTGCTGCTAATACCATTTATTGAAAATAGTTTTAAGCATGGTGCCAGCCAGGTACTGGAGCATCCCTGGATCAAATTGCAGGTGAGTGTGAAAGAGAATTTTTTATTATTTGAATTAAGCAACAGTAAACCATCTGCAAATGTGAACAAATCAATAAAAAGCGGTATTGGATTGAACAATGTAAAACAACGGCTGGAGCTGCTTTATCCAACCCAATACAAACTGGATATCAAATCCACGGCAGAAGTTTTTATTGTATCAATGCAAATACCGCTTGAAACATTGCATGGAAGTACAGCAGGTGCGGCTAACAATGATCCATTTACTGTAGTACAAAAAAATTAGCGATGACTGCTCCAAAAAAAATAACATGCCTTGCTGTAGATGATGAACCACCTGCGCTGGGTATTATTAAAAAGTATATTGATGCAGTTCCTTCTTTACAATTGATAACCACCTGCAATAATGCGGTGGAAGCACTATCAGTATTGCAGACACAAATAATCGATCTTTTGTTTTTAGATATACAAATGCCCCAAATTTTAGGAACTGATTTTATGCGGACATTAAAGAATCCGCCGAAGGTTATTTTTACAACAGCCTATAGAAAATTTGCTGTGGAAGGTTTTGAGCTGGACGCTATTGATTACCTGTTGAAACCTATTTCATTTGATCGATTTTTGAAAGCAGTTAATAAAGTAATGGACATCAACCTGCCGGTGATGAACCAACATACTGATTATATTGAGAAGAATAATCATCAGGAAAGCTTTATCAGTTTCAGAGTAGATCGTAAGAATTTAAAAATATTGCTGGATGATATATTGTACGTAGAAAGCCTGAAAGATTATGTGAAAGTAGTAACCAAAACAAAAAATATCATCACCAAACGATCCATTGCTTCCCTTGAGGAAGCACTGCCAACAGCGGCTTTCATGCGCATTCACCGATCTTATATTGTTGCAGTAAATAAAATTGAATCGTATACCAGTGAACTGATTGAAATAACAAAACAGGAATTGCCCATCGGCAGAATGTACCGGCTCCAAGTGGCGAAAGTGTTGAAACTGGATTAAAAAAGCAATTGAACCATCATTATAAAAAAGGCCTTTTCATAACCTAAGCTGAACACAGGAAACTAAGAATCCGGTAACCTTTTTATTTTATGCCGTTGTGGTATGAGGCGCAGATATGGGCCCAGCTTACCAACAACTGAGATTTTAATTTTCAATTGTTGGTACGCCAAACACAAGCTATGCTGCATACCAACAATGGTGTAGAGGGGGTAGTTTAGCCGGAATTTACAGTTATAATAACAGCTTTATTTCTTTAACAATATTATTGTCGCTTGGCCTTGGAGCATTTGCATTTACAATTTTTCCGGATTTATCAATTAAAAAATATCTTGGAATGCTGCTGATTTTGTGTTGTTTTATTAAGTCAGATTTTTCAGGCCGAATGATAATATAACTTTCGGCTTTATCTATTCCTTCCGATTTAGATCCCTTTTTCCAGTCAGCACTGTTTTCGTCAAGCGATACATATATAAAAACAACCTCCTTGCCGGCAAATTGCTTTTGAAGGGCTTGCGAAGCAGGCATCTCTGCCCTGCAAGGGACACACCAACTTGCCCAAAAATCTACATAAACCACTTTGCCTTTATACTTTTGCAGCACCTTATTCCAGGTAATATCAATACCAGAAGAATTAGCAAGGATACCATTAGCTGATTTTTTTATTTCTAAAAAGTCATATATTTCTTTAATATAGCTTTTAAGTGTGGGGTCTTTTGCATCACTTAAAAATCGGTTTGCCAGCATTGGACTCGGCTTTGTATTATTGAACATCCCGCCAAATTTTATAAGATTATAAAGTAGATAGTCTTTTGTTTTGCCTTCAAAGAAATTAGCATATTCTTCATAAACCAGTTCAACCCCTTTTTTAGTTGGGTCTGCAACAAAAGCTTTTGCAAAAAGCCATGCCAGGCAATAATATTCCGGATAATTGAAACAGGTATCGCAATTCATCTCCTTTTGCACATCACTATAAAGCTCCTGATTTTCTGCCAGGTAGTTACTTACTTTTTTAGGATCTTTCATATTAAAATTTAGCCGTGCAGCAACGTATTTATAGAACAAAAACCTGGTCAGAATTTGTTTTTGCGAATTGCCAAAATCATTTTTTGAAGCATAACTATTCAGAAAGCTAATATTTTGTTCATAATTTTTTTTTAATAGAGAATCCCGGAGTTTCAAATCAAGATTCTTAAAATTTGGTATGGCATAGTTCTCTTCCGAATCGTACTCGTTGAATTTTTTGAGTTCTTTATTATGCTTCCTGAGTTCTTTAAGTGCGTTTACCTCATAAGTTCTTTTGGGGTTATTTTCCACCTCAAAGTTTGGGAATCCCGAATCATAGGTGATCTTATAGGTTTCGCCCGGAATCAGGTAAAAGAAATTTTGATGCCTGTAGTCAATATCCTTCAGGAACATCGGCTTATGCGAAACAATCTTTCTTTCGTAAATGGTAGTATCTGGTTTTTCCGGTGTTTCAATCATAGTAAAATTGAAAACATCATCAACGAATCCAAAGGAAAATCTCTCTCCTTTCTTTACATGCATTTGTAATGTGATAATACTGTCTTTTTTCGCAGCCACTGCAATGTTTACCTGTTGTACATGGCTGTTATCCTGGTCCTTGCTATTATTGTATGCAAAGAAAAAAAGCGATACTAAAATAATCAGTCTGGGCATTTTTAATAATTTATTACTCAATAGTTCTCAATGGTCGTTCGTTTGCATCGCAGGCCCGGCGAAATGTCAGTTGTCAGCGGTGGTTACTGTACTGATGTCAAATTTAAAATTGTCATTAATGGGTTTTGCTTTTTGGGGTGGTTGTCTGCATGCAACAAGGGTGTAAAGGACCATCGAAAAAGTAAAATTCTCATGAGTTGTTTTTCAGTAAGATGCTGAATGGTGAAGTATCCATAAATTTCGCCTTACGACACAAGTATTGCCGATGGTAGGAGAAATGGAAAACCTGCGTCTGGCAAAGGAGGCTGATTATTTGTTCAAAAGTTAGAAATTTATGCTTACGCCGTTGTTGGTATGATGGGCTGATATGAGCCCGAATTACCAATTGTTGATACACCAAACACAAGCTGTGCTGCATACCAACAATGGCGTAGAAAGCCTGAAAGATTATGTAAAAGTAGTAACCAAAACAAAAAATATCATCACCAAACAATCCATTGCCTCCCTTGAGGAAGCACTGCTAACAGCGGCTTTCATACACATTCACCGATCTTATATTGTTGCAGTAAATAAAATTGAATCGTATACCAGTGAACTGATTGAAATAACAAAACAGGAATTGCCCATCGGCAGAATGTACCGGCTCCAAGTGACGAAAGTGTTGAATCTGGATTGAAATCGTTGAACCTTCATTACGAAAGGCTTTTTATAGCTAATGTGAACACAGGAAATTAAGAATCCGGTAGCCTTTTTATTTTATGCAGTTGTTGCTCCCGTGGTCGGTGTCCCTCACCGAACACAGCCTTTAGCATACACTTCTGAAAGCAGTAAAGGGGTTCCCGTCAGGCGCAGGGCATCAGCCCTATGTGTTATCGTTCTTAATCGTGGTTACGGATAACAACTTCACATCACACCACACACGTAATTAAGGTTCTAGTAGTAGCGAAGGGCACCGACCACGGAAGCAATGGGTTGAATTTTTTATCCCCGGCGTTACCTTCTACGTCAATAAAGCTCCACATCGCTGAAAAAGTACAAGAGTGCGACGCAACAATGTACCACATAGCTGCTGCCTGGCCCGGACAAAATGCATTTTTTCAATCATACAACGTTCCGTGCATTTCACATGAAAAAAAATAAAAATACCACTGTGTAAAACCTCTTAATAAACAGTGAATAACTGTGCATACATTCAGATTCACTTCTTAATCCATTCATCTATATTTGCCGTCCTACTAAACTATAGAACCGTGCGTTTAAAGAGTCTTGAAATTAAAGGATTTAAAAGTTTTGCCGATAAAACCGTACTTCATTTTGATGAGGGGATTACCGGCGTAATAGGCCCTAATGGCTGTGGCAAAAGCAATATTATTGATAGCATCCGCTGGGTAATTGGCGAACATAAAATCAGCAATCTCCGTAGTGAAAACCTGGAAAGCCTGGTTTTTAACGGTAGTAAAAGCCGCTCTGCAAGCGGCCTGGCGGAGGTGAGCCTTACATTTGAGAATACGAAGAACCTGTTGCCCACCGAGTTTAACATGGTAACCGTTACCCGTAAATATTACAAAAATGGTGAGAGCGAATACCGGCTCAATGACGTGGCTTGCCGCCTGAAAGATATTCATAACCTGTTTATGGATACAGGGGTGAGTACCGACAGCTATGCCATTATTGAACTGGGCATGGTGGATGATATTATCAAGGACAAAGAGAATAGCCGCCGCAAAATGCTGGAACAGGCAGCGGGGATAACTATTTATAAAACCCGTAAAAAAGAGGCCAAACTAAAGCTGGACCTTACCGAGCAAGACCTTGCACGTATTGAAGATCTGTTGTTTGAGATCAACAACCAGCTAAAAAGCCTGGAAAGCCAGGCCAAAAAAGCAGAGAAATATTTTGAGATAAAGAAAGAATACAAGGAAGTAAGTATCGAATTGGCAAAGGCGGCGCTGGAAGGGTTTAATATTACCTACCGCGACCTGAACCACCAGCAGCAGGCTGAAGTAGACAAACGCATTGAACTGGAAGCTGCCATTGCACTGGAAGAAGCGGCCCTGGAACAGGAAAAACTCGGCTTTATTACGCAGGAAAAAAACCTGCAGAATATGCAGCACGCTTTCAATGATATGTTGGGTGCGGTTAGAAGCAAGGAGAGCGATAAAAGTTTAGCGGCCCAACGCCTGCAATATTTAAAAGAAAGAGAAGCAAGCCTGAACGATTTTTTACAAAAAGCAGGCGGACAACTGAAAGGCCTTGATGAAAGCATACAATTTACCAGTCTGCAAATAAATGAAGATGAAATAAAGTTAGAAGAACTGGAAGGGCGGCTGGAACAATTAAAAGATGCAGTAGAAGATAAGCGCAGGGTATTTGATGAAAAACGCAGCAGCATTGATGCATTACGCAGGGAAAACCAGGCCATCCAAAGGAACCAGTTTGAGGCAGAAAAGAAAGTAGCCGTAGCCGATACCAGTATTCAGAATTTGCAGCGCACCATTGTACAAATCCAGGACGAGAAAATGCAGCGCCAAAGCCAGTTGCAACAGTTAGAAGCCGAAAGAAAAGTGAAGGCAGATGAGTTGGAGCAAAAGAAAGCCGATCTGCAACAACTACAGGATCACCACGAATTTACAAAAGAACAGATATTTCAAACGCAAAGCAAGCTGGAATCGCTGAGAGCCGAACTGGCGGAAGAGAACCGGAAACTGGATAGCAAGAAAAACGAATATGCCTTGCTGAAAAGCCTGGTAGATAGCATGGAGGGCTACCCGGAGAGTGTAAAATTTTTACACAAAAATCCCAACTGGAACCATGAAGCGCCTTTGTTAAGTGATATTATCTATGTGCAACCTGAGTATCGTGCGGCTGTAGAGAACGTGCTGGAACCTTACCTGAACTATTACGTGGTTAATAACCTGGAAGAAGGTTTACAGGCTATCCATTTGTTGGGCGATAATAAAAAAGGAAAAGCCAACTTCTTTTTGCAGGATAAATTTACCGGATTTGAAGAAAGCCATCAGCCGGAAGGAACGATACCAGCATTGAGCGTGGTGGAAGTGGATGGCACCTATAGCAATCTTGCCAAACACTTATTGGGCAACGTTTTTATTGCAGAAAACGAAGATGCATTGGCTAACAGCAACGGGGCAGTGGTATTGGAAAAAACGGGTAAATATGTAAAAGGAAAATATTCGATCACAGGCGGCAGTGTTGGCTTGTTTGAAGGAAAGAAAATTGGCCGTGCAAAGAATTTAGAGAAGCTGGTAGAGGATATCAAGGTTCAGGAAATTGTGGTGAACGAATTGAAAGCAACTATCCAGGAGCGTCACAACGAAGTGATCGCATTCAATGAGCAGTTGAAAGAAAATGCCATCAAGCAAACACAGCAGGATATCAACAACCTGACCAACCATGTGTTTAGCCTGCAAAATAAAATTGAAAACCTGCATCACCTGGAAGAAACCAGCACCAACAGAATAGAAGACCTGCAGGAACAATTGGAAACCAACCAGGATGCTATTTCTACTACGAGGGACGAACTGGAGAAACTGAACACACAGCTCGATGAGTTGAATGACAAGATGCAAGGTGTAGAACAGGATTACGCATCAGCAGAACAGGAATATAATTTTGCCACAGCTACTTACAATGATGGCAACCTGCAGTTTACAAGGCAGCAAAGTAAAGTGGTAAGCCTTAAGCAGGAGTATGAGTTCAAGAGCCGGCAGTTGAATGATTTAAAAGTGCAGGTAGAAAGCAGTACAGTGCAACTAACGGAAGCCGCTAATAGTATTACAGATACTGCCACGACCTTGTCTGAATTGGAAGTACTGGTAGTTGCAATGCTACAGGATAAAGATGTGGAGGAAAAGAAATTAAACGAGGCGGACCAGGCCTATTACAACTTAAGAAATGCATTGGCTGCAAAGGAGAGTGAGCTTCGCCACAAGCAAAAATCAAAAGAAACAATAGATCATCTATTGAGCGATATAAAGGATAAGCTAACGGAGCTTAAACTGCAACTGGCAGGGATGAAGGAAAGGTTGCAAGTGGAGTTCAGGATAGACCTTGATACCATTATTGATGAGGCCCGTACAGGCGATGTGCCTTTGGAGGAACTGCAGGAAAAAAACGACCGGATGCGCAAACGGCTGGAAAATATTGGCGAGATAAATCCGACGGCGATAGAAGCTTATACAGAAATGAAAAAGCGCTATGAGTTCATCATGGAACAAAAGAACGACCTGGTAACGGCAAAGGACAGCCTGATGCAAACGATCCAGGAAGTGGAAGCCACCGCCAACCAGCAGTTCCTCGATACGTTTAATAAAGTGCGGGAGAATTTTCAAAAAGTGTTCCAGGCGTTGTTTACCGAAGACGATACGGCGGATATGGTGTTGGTAGATCCAACCAACCTGGCGGACACAGGTATTGATATTGTCGCCAAGCCGAAGGGGAAACGTCCTTCTTCCATAGGTCAGTTAAGTGGTGGTGAAAAAACGTTGACAGCAACAGCATTATTATTTGCAATCTATTTAATTAAGCCTGCGCCATTCTGTATATTGGATGAGGTAGATGCACCATTGGATGATGCAAATGTGGGCAAGTTTACAAAGATGATCAAACAGTTTAGCGAGAACAGCCAGTTTATTATTGTAACGCACAATAAGCAAACAATGAGTGCCGTGGATGTTATTTATGGCGTAACGATGCAGGAGCCAGGTGTTAGTAAGCTGGTGCCGGTGGATTTCCGGTCGTTGAATTGATTACACGAATTAGGCGAATTACACGAATATGAAATATATGTTTTAAAACCCGGCAATTGCCGGGTTTTGTGTACGACCAGGCTGCTTCATTTGGGTACTACATTTGAATTTTCTTAACTATTAATTAATAGCAGCGATGGAAATCCCCTTCGATTTTTTTTATCTCTTTTGCATTTACATAATCAGAGTGTTTATAACAATAAATCCTATCTTCCCATATCTTTTAACCTTAAACGATTTTTATGAACAACGAATCAATCATTATTATTTTGATCCTGGGTGCCATTGCCGGCTGGTTGGGCGGAATTATATTTAAAGGCAGTGGTGTTGGCCTGATCGGCAATATCATCGTTGGCATCCTGGGCGGTTTTATTGGCTATTGGCTTTTTGGAAAGCTAGGGATCCATATGGGAACTGGTTACCTGAATTACATCTTAACGGCAGCTATTGGGGCGGCAATTTTATTGGCGCTGCTCAATTTGGTTTTCAGAGGGCGATGATGCTGGATTGTACGTTCTGCGAATTGATTATTATAACAAAAGATACCTCATCACCGGGTATCTTTTTTAGTTAAACATGATTTTATCTAAATGTTTTTATGAGTAAAGAAATGATCAAATTAAAGCTCCATCAGATAATTGATCAGTTAGATGATTTGGAGGCTTTGCAAAAATTATACGCAGCAGCATTGGAATATAAATATTTATGGATGGAAGACGATCCGTTTACTGAGGAGACATGGCTTGAAATAGCAGAGGGGCTTGCCCAGATACGCAACGATGAACCTTGCACTCAACACGCAGCAATAGAAAAATTCAGGGAATGGCAGCATCGTAAATAACGGCAATTTGTTTACCGCATTGTTCTTCACAAAAAATCAACATCGGCATACTGCCTTAATTATTCGTTTATTAGATTTGTATTTTTACAGCTATATGTCAGCACAAAAAATTATTACTGATTGGAAAAACAAGGTTTTTAAACCCATCTATTGGCTGGAAGGAGAAGAGGATTATTATATAGACCTGGTGATGAATTTTGCTGAGCATAAAATATTGCCGGAAAGTGAAGCAGGCTTTAACCTGTCGGTTTTTTATGGCAAGGATGCCCAGTGGAGCGATGTGGTAAATGCGTGTATGCGCTACCCGATGTTTGCCGAAAAGCAGGTGGTATTATTGAAAGAGGCTCAGCAAATGAAAGACCTGGAGAAGATAGAAAATTACATTGAGCGTCCGTTGGGGTCCACCATTTTTGTAGTGAGCTTCAAAGAAAAAACACTTGATAAAAGAACGAAGCTGTATAAAACAATCAATAAGACAGGCGAAGTATTTACTTCAGAAAAAGTTCGCGAATATAAATTGGTAGAGTGGGTTACCGATTATCTAAAATCCCAGGACTTTACGATGACACCGAGGGCCATTGGCTTACTAACGGAGCATCTTGGCAACGACCTCAACCGGATTGTGAACGAGCTTGAAAAACTGACGCTCAACCTTGGCCAGCGTAAAAGTATAAACGAAGATGATATTGAGAAGTTTGTTGGTGTAAGCAAAGAATACAATGTATTTGAATTGCAGGATGCACTTAGCAAGAAGGACCTTGCGAAAGCAATCCGGATAATCCAGTATTTTGAAGGCAATCCCAAAGCGGCGCCAATACAAATGGTGCTGCCTGCGCTGTATGGTTATTTTAGTAAATTGTACTCCATTTTTGGTATGGCAGACAAGAGCGAAGCTGCCATTAAACATTTGTTTTATAATAACGCCTTCGCTGCAAAAGATGCGTTGGCTGCTGCCAAAAAATATAACTATGAAGGAGTAGAACGCTCCTTGCTTTTATTACACGAATACAATTTAAAAAGCGTGGGAGTCAACAGCACTGGCACTTCGGACGCCTCGTTGATGAAGGAAATGGTGGTAAAGATGATGGGGTAGGTTTCTGTATTCTTTAAAAAGGTTTTCAGAATGGATTGACAAGAACAATTTTTAATAAAAATTATTTACCGGGCTCTTGTCTGGTATTAAGCATTGTTGCGTCGCACACTTGTACTGTATACCTTTGAGCATCAATAACCACTATCCTATTTAATTTCCGGATACTGTACAAGCGGCTTAAAGTGCAGCCCGTGCTGCCTGTTTATCCTTTGCCAATTGCGTCTTCAATTCATCCAGCCCATTAAATTTCACTTCACTGCGCAGGTGTTTTTTCAAAGTAATGGTAAGGTTTTCACCATAGATATCTTTATCAAAGTCAAAAATATTTACTTCTATTACCCGCCTCGTTCCATCTACAGTAGGCCGAAACCCGATGTTCATCATGCCTTCCGCATTGTAGATCTTTAAATCCTCATTGTTAATTAAAACCGCATATACACCATTGCCCGGCACCAACTTGTTTTCATCTTCGATTAATAAATTGGCGGTAGGGTAACCAAGGGTTCTGCCAAGCTTATTTCCTTCCACTACTTTACCACTAAAAAAATATTCATATCCCAAAAAATGCCCGGCTGTTTCAATATCACCTTCCAGCAATGCTTCCCGTATTTTGGTAGAGCTAATGGTCATATCTTTTAGCATGTAGCCGGGAATCTCCTTCACTTCGTATCCATGTTCCGCGGCGTTGTCTTCCAATAATTGAAAGTCGCCGCTACGGCCTTTTCCAAAGCGATGGTCATGTCCAATAATGATCGTATGTGGATGAAAGGTGTTAACCAAAAAATCAGCAATATATGCTTCAGCCGGCTGGTTGGCAAAAGCTTCTGTAAACGGCACTACCACCAGGTGGTCAATGCCATATTTTTCCAACAAGCTAACCTTTTCCTCCATCGTATTTAGCAGGTAGACCGGTCCGGGATGTGCGCCGATGATCTTCCTTGGATGAGGGTGAAAGGTAATGATAACTGTTTCGCCGGCAGCTTTGGCTGCTTCGGATTTCATTAATTGAATGATCTGCTGGTGGCCGATATGAACGCCATCAAAAGTCCCGATGGTGATCAGGGCGTTGTTAAAAACCGGCAGTTGTTGTATGTTGGTATGAACAGTCATATAAAATAGCAGCAAAACTACCTGAAAATTATTTTATCAGAAATTATAAAAGAGGATGGGTGTATTTAAAATTGCTGCATTTGTTTGCCTCACCCAAACCCTCTCCCAATGAGAGGGCTTTAGAACCCTTTGCAACAAAGTGTTTCTTGTTATTCATTAGTTTTATTTAACCCACAATTTGAATGCACCAAGGAGGAAGCTGCTTCTCACGAAAGCCCTAATTGAAATCATCCATTTTTATTTCTTAATTAGTGTTATGTTAAACGTGAATTGTCAATGGTGAATGGTCAATAATTCACGATTGACAATTCACCATTCACGAATCAAACCGTCACTTTACACATAACATAACCCTAGTGTAATTCGTTTTTTTTAAATCCGTGGTATAAATATAGTTTTGCACCTCAATTGATACCATGAGTCTTTACAGTAAAAGAGGAGTTTCTGCCCAAAAAGAAGAAGTGCATGCCGCTACAAAGCATTTGGACCAGGGTTTGTTTCCCAATGCCTTTTGTAAAATTTACCCTGATTACCTTGGTGGTGATGAAAATTTCGTAAGCGTAATGCATGCTGATGGAGCAGGGACCAAAAGTATTCTCGCTTATTTGTACTGGAAAGAGACCGGCGATATTTCTGTATGGAAAGGTATTGCGCAGGATGCAATTGTGATGAACCTCGATGACCTGCTTTGTGTGGGAATACATGATAATATAGTTTTCAATTCTACGATCGATCGAAACAAGACCCTGATCCCCGGCGAAGTATTGTCGCAGATCATCAATGGATCACAGGAGTTATTTGATGAGTTGAAAACGCATGGTATCCATATTCATTACCTCGGTGGCGAAACAGCCGATGTAGGGGATGTGGTTCGTACAGCCGCAGTAAACGGCACAATGACCTGCCGCTGGCCAAAAGATAAGATCATCAGCAATGATAAGATAAAAGCAGGGGATGTGATTGTAGGACTTGCAAGTTATGGTCAGTCAACTTATGAAAAAGAATATAACAGCGGTATCGGCAGCAACGGGCTTACCAGTGCCAGGCACGATGTGTTGAATAAATTTTATGCAGAAAATTTTAAAGAAAGTTACAACACCAGCCTGGATGAAGAGGTGGTTTACATCGGCAAAAATAAATTAAGTGACACAGTGACTTTCACCATTGACCATTCACCATTCACCACCACAATCGGCAAACTAATCCTTTCACCAACACGAACGTATGCGCCGGTGTTAAAGCAATTGCTGCACGATCATTTTGATAAAATACACGGCCTGATACATTGTAGCGGTGGCGGACAAACGAAATGCATGAAATACCTGCCGGGAAATTTCAGGATCATCAAGGACAATTTATTTGAAGCACCTGAGATATTTAAAATAATTAAGGAAAGCAGTGGCAGCAATAACCGGGAAATGTATGAAGTATTTAATATGGGCTGCAGGCTGGAAATTTATTGCGATGCAGCAGATGCAGCAACGATGATTTCAGCTGCACAGTCTTTTAACATTGATGCCCGGCAAATCGGAAGGGTAGAGGCCAGCGGTGAAAAAGTATTGGTTATCAAATTAAAAGATGAGGAAATAATTTATTGAGGGTTGGTATAAGTTTACACCTTTGTACAAAGGTGTAAACTTATCGCCTACCGATTGCTTTAGCACTTATTCTTTGATGATTAATTCTGAATCTTCTTATTTAATCCCATATTTTACAACTTCTATCTTGTTGCTTTCTGGAATTGGTGTAACAGACACCTTCGGCAGCGCTTTATTAATTTTAGTAGTTATCTCAATAACGCCATTTACTCCTGCTTCGCCATACTGCTGTTCTGCCGCTGCACCTTTTAACACGGTGATACTTTGTATATCGGCAGGAGCGATTGTCTGAATGTCGAATGAGTTGGTTTTAATATTGCCATCTACAACATACAAAGCTTTTATGGTGGAATCTTTCTTGCCGTTAATCCTGATATTAACCACTGAAACCTGATCGCCGTTCTTTGCTGCGGAATCCATTTGCCTGATAAGCACACTGCCGTCAATACTGGCAGTGGTAGCCGTTTTACTCGTTATGATCACAACTCCGTTCTTCCCTTTTTCGCCATATTTTTCAATCCCAACTTTATCTTTTACCACTCTCACGCTTTCAATTGTTTCAGCTTTTATATTTTTTAATTCATTGTTGCTAATTGTTTTTCCATCTACTATGATAAGCGCCCTTTCATGGTTTTTTAAAGTAATAGTAGGCATGGTATCTCTTTTTTTGGTAGCCACAGCCGCATCCGTTGTTGGCACTGGCACATCCGTCTGCCGGGCTTCCTCTTTCTCCCGGGCAACGGCCCAATGTTCCACTGCGGAAAGGATCTTAGCCGCAATGCTTTTCTTGCCGGCATCGCTTTGTAGATAGTCCAGGTCTTTATTGTCGTTGATGTTACCCGGTTCGATCAATACGGCCGGGCATAATGCATCTTGCAAAACCCTAATGGTAGATAACCTTTGCAGTGGCTGTGGATTAACGGGCAGTTCATATTTGTTGCTAAATTCATTGATCAATACAGAAGCGAATAATTGACTATTGGTTATGCTGGCAGCATTGTTTTTTCCAACGTAAACGTTCAGTCCTCTTCTCGGTTTATCCGTGGTGGAGGGATAGCTTTCCATGTGGATAGAAATAAATAAATCTGCATTGGCTTCCTTTGTGAAATTTGCTTTTTCAATTACTGTTTGAGTAATATCTGTTTCCCTTGTAAGAACGATCTTGATCTTGTCATTGTTGTTGAGCGCTTGGATCGTTTTTGTCAGTGCAAGATTAAGGTCCTTTTCAAGAATTTTACCTTGCATGCTTTGGCCTCCTGCATCACTGCCGCCGTGTCCTGCATCAATTACTACTGTGATTGTTTTTCCATGGTAAATTTGATTGGCTTGCTGGAAAGTTTTAGCCTTAAAGGTAAAAGCTGCGAAGACCAGGACCATCAATGGTAAAACCATGAGCCGGCCAATATAGCCAACTTTGGTATTCCTGTTTTTTGTTAACATCATAAGTCTGCGTTTAATGGGTGAATAAAAAAATGGATTTGATAAATTAAAGCGGTGCTGCGGGTAACTGGCCTGAAGTATCATTGCTGCAAAGGCTTCTGTGTCACTATCCTCCACTGCAATTTTATCAGCCATAAATTCATGTATCATATTTAATTCCTTGCGCATGAGCCAAAAGAAAGGATTGCACCATAAGAAGATAAGTACTGTATTTAAAAACAGTTTGTCGTAAGTATGTTTTTGCTGCACATGTGCCAATTCGTGTTTAAATATCTGGTGGCCCGTGGGGCTTTCGGGATCAATATGATCGTTCCAGAAAATATATTTTAAGAATGAAAATGGTGTGCCTTTGGCGGTAGTATTGACAAAATAAATATTGTCAACCAGGCTATGCCGATGCCTTACAAACAGCCTGCGGATCTTTATAAGTGCTTGTAAAAAAAGACCAAGGAAAACCAATGATGTAATTGAATAGAAAACAAACATCACTTGTTCTGCAGTAAAATCAGTTTGTTTTGCCATTACCACTATTTCGTCCAGATACTCACTGCTGTTAACTACCTGCAAAAGTTTAATGCTCTGGGAAGGCTGATCTGCATAATGCCAGATATTGATCTCTATCAGGGGTAGAGCGATCGATAATACTACTACAGCAAGCAAATAAAATCGGTTATACTGGTTAAATATTTTGTTGCGTAGCATGAACCAATAGTAGCCAAACAAGATGCCCGAACAGATTGTCACTTTAAGTAAGTAGAGTGCGAATGGAAGCATGAGGATGAGTTATATAATTTTAATTATGGGTGTAAAGGTTGCATGTGAGCAGTTTAATAAATGCTTAAATAATGCTCTATCAAAAGTTGTACTTTATTAATTAGCACATTAATAAGCTACTTCTTCTTTAGTTGTTTCAACAGCAACTCAAGGTCCTCTACGGTTAAATTATTTTCTTTCACCATAAAAGAAACAGCATTGCTAAAGTTGCCTTCAAAATATCCTTTAACAAAACTCTTCATAGTGGTTTTGCTGTAAGCTTCTTTGCTTACAAGCGGATAATACTGGTGCATGCGCCCAAATACTTTCAACCCTACAAATTCTTTTTCAGTTAATATTTTTATGATCGTTGCAACGGTGTTGTTATGCGGTTTAGGATTTGGAAGTTCATCAATGATCTCTTTTAGGAATGCCTTATCTAATTTCCAGATCACTTGCATAATTTGTTCTTCTGCTTTCGTCAATACTTTCATGGTAGTTTTTTTATTGCTGAAACAAACTTATGCCTAAGTTTTTAGTTTAACAACTATTTTTTTAGTTATTAGCTAAATTTAACACCCGGGTGGGCAAATTAATTTCCAATGATGGGATGCATTGGGTTAAATTTGCACCTTTGTTAAGCATCTTTTTTTGAAGATCAGCTATTAGCTAACCGGGTAATTGAATAAGGTAAGATGATTATATTTGCCGGGTTAACAGCAATAACCTGTGAGTGAATAGCATCAAATAATGCATGCAACTGTAAACCATAATTAAAAACAAAAAAAGTTCTATGTCTGAGACAATTATTGAATTAAAAAATGCAAATATTTACCAGGGAAGCAATCTTATTTTAAGTGACGTAAATATATCAGTAGATAAGGGCGAATTTGTTTACCTCGTTGGAAAAACGGGAACGGGTAAAAGCAGTTTATTAAAAACATTGTATGGCGATTTAAGTTTCACGGAAGGTGAGGGCACTGTCGTGGGGTATAACCTAAAAGAATTGGATTGGAAGAAATTGCCTTTTTTGCGCCGGAGCCTCGGTGTGGTTTTCCAGGATTTTCAATTGCTGACAGATAGAAATGTAAATGACAATTTGAAATTTGTTTTGAAAGCTACTGGGTGGAAAGATGAAAAATTGATGAATGAAAAAATTTCGGATGTATTGGATAAAGTGGGCTTAAAAACGAAGGGGTTTAAAATGCCTTTTGAACTGAGTGGTGGCGAACAGCAGAGGATAGATATAGCCAGGGCTTTATTGAATTCACCGCGGCTTATCCTGGCCGATGAGCCTACGGGAAACCTGGACCCGCAGACGAGTGATGAAATCATGCAGTTGCTTTTTCATATTTCCAAAGACTATGGAACAGCCATCATCATGGCAACACATGATTACATGGTAATTAATAAATTTCCGGCAAGAACGATCAAAACCGAAAGAGGAAAAGTTTTTGACAATGCAAGTATAGTTGATTAAGTGGCGAGGACTGAATGATAATGCGGGAAATGATTGCGCAATTGGCCTGTTGTCCATTTGTCATTGTCAGTTGCAGATTAACTACTTCTCTGTCCAGAAAAAATCTACTATTTTTTTTAGGTTCTTTTCGTTACAGTATAATTGATGTAATACCTGCTGGCGCTGGTTATTTTCTTCCAAAGTAAAAGGTATATCATATAAGTAACTGATGGCTGTTTTAAAGTCATCTGCATCTTCGGCAATCTGGCAAATATTTTCTAACCCTGATCCTTGCACGCCGGCTTTATTAACAAGGCAATGGCGGCCGTTGAATAAGGCATTCAGCAATTTGAGTTTAACACCCGTATTATTTAAAGAAGGCAAAATATTTATCTGCGCCTTCGAGATCATATCCTGCAATTCTTTTTCGCCTGGGTTAGCTACCAGGCAAGTCTGGGTGTGTTGGTGAACTAAAAAGGAAAGCCTTTGTGTAGGGTTTTTGCCTGCAATTACAAATGGGATTTCAAGATCATTGAAAACATTTTGTAAAAGCCAGATGGCTGCTTCTTCGTTTTCATTGATTGATAAATTTCCATGGTAAAGGCAAAAACATCCTTTGCCTTCTAAACCCGCAGCAGTGGTGTGTGGTGAAAAAGCCGGCAAATGGACAATGTTGTTTGCATTAAAAATGCGCTGATATAATTCCACATCCTGTTCGCTCACTGCTGCAATATTTGTTTTACACGCCAGCAGTTTTTCATATTTTTTTAGCAGTTTGCTTTCATGTAAGTAATAAAATTTTTTTAATGGGTTTTTTTCATGCATGGCCAGGTGATGATAGTATTCAAACTCCACATTGTGCAGTCGCAGTAATACAGTCCTGTTGGCTAATTTGCCGGTAAACAGGTAATAACTGCAATGGATAGCTTCTATAAGAATTGGATGAGTGTCTTTTTCTAAATTGCGAATCAACTCTTCACACTTCCTCGAATTAACGATATAGGGTAAACGAAAAGAAAAGCTGCTGATATTATTACTTCGTTTATAATATTGAATTGTTTCGCAATATTTACTCAGTTCGTCCTGTGGCCGCCGATTATAAACAAAACAATGTAAATGAATTTTGATGCCTGCCTGGTGCAATGTTTTTATCTTATAAAAAAGATCTATTGCTCCGCCATAGTCTGCAGGCCATGGCACATCATGTGTAATAATATGTAAATGTCTTTCTGCCATTATTAAAAACTAATGATGAGCAGCCTATGAAATGTGACTGTTTCCCATAGTAAATTCTTATGCAAGGAATAAATTTTCATAAAAAGAAATCAGCACTTTTTCTTCCTCCTGCCAATTGTATTTATGTTTGGCCTGCATACAATTATTCCTAAGGCTACTATACAAAACCTCATTTTGGAGTAAATTGTTCAATTCAACCGCCAAATTCTCAACGCTAATATTTTTTATAAGCACTGCAACCCGTAATTCGTCGTTTATTTGCCGGTAAACAGGATAGTCTACACAAAGCTGCGGAACTCCGGCATGGATATAGTCAAAAAAGCGATTGGCTAACGAGTAATAATTGCTAAGTCCTTTGTTTTCAAAAAGTGTGATACCCAAATAAGCCTGGCTCGTTATTTTCCTAAGTTCATCTGGCGGCACTTTCCCCTTGAAAATCACCTTGTCTTCCAGCATATTTTCTTTCACCAACTGCATTACCTGGTGCATAAAATTTCCATCACCGCAGATCACCAGTATTGCATTCACTTCTTTCATTGCAGGGATAAGGGTTTCAAAACTCCGGCCTTCATTAACCGCACCCTGATATAAAATAAATTTTTCGTCTATGTGTACAGGTTCTTCCGTTCGCAATACGGCAATATTCCGAATCACTTTATAGTTGACATTATACATCTGCCTAAATTCCTCTGCTATTGGCTGATTTACGGTATAGCCAAACTTGAATTTGGGTACAGTAAACTTTTCAATCTTTTTCCACATTTTATATATGAAAGGCCGGGTAACAATTTCCTTCATTTCACAAAATAATTCATGCGCATCATACACCCGCTCCACGCCTTTTATAACTGAAGTAAAATAACAGGGAAGGATCGTATCAAGGTCTATCGCACAAATACAGGTCATCTTTTTAAAAAGTAAATAAAAAAACAACCTGGTATTGTACTCGGCATAAAACAACTTACCTTTTTCAAAAAAACAAGGGAGCCTGTGTTGATGAAAAGGTTGTGAGGTGAGTGGGAGAGAAGCCCTTAACCTGGTTCCAACCAATACCACATCAAAACCTTCTTGCGCAAGTGAAGTACAAATGCGAATCATCCGCTGATCGTAAGTAAGGTCGGTTGTAACAGTAAAGTAAAGTTTTGCTGATTTTCTGGCCACAGGTTTTGTTACAATGTTTACATTAGAATTTGTACCGCTCATTAACAATCAAACCGTTTAAATAAATTGAAGCCTATTGAAATTATGCTATAAGAACGATGCGTATATACGTTCAATGATCTCTACCGTTTTAAGCCCATCTGCGGCACTGGCGAAAAGATGAGTCGGATCGTGCAATGCCTTCACCAGATTGTCATAGACTTTATCATGGTTACTCATGCTACCCTGGTAAAAGCCATATCCATTTGCCGGATTACCTTTAGACAATACAGGTGCATCCATTCCCTTCACGTTAAAATATTCCAATTCATTTAAATATTGGCCTCCAATTTTTATTGATCCTTTCTCTGCAAAAATAGTAATGGAGCCTTCCATATTTTTATCAAAGCTATTAACAGTATAATTCAGCGAGCCAATGGCACCGGTTTGCATTTCAAACAATATAGCCCCGGTATCTTCAAATTCAATGGAAGGATGAGCAAAGTTTCGAGCCATTGCTTTTACATTGGACACATCGCCCAACAACCAATACAGGAGATCAATAAAATGACTGAACTGTGTAAATAATGTTCCGCCGTCCAGCAGCTTTGTTCCCTTCCAGTCAGTATAATAGGCGGGGGGCCGGCTCCAAAAGCAATTGATTTGAAAGCTAAAAATTTTGCCTAGAGCATTGTTGCTGATCAGCTCTTTCAAAAAAACAACCGGCGGGTTGTAGCGGTTCTGTTTTACCACAAATAGTTTTTTTTCGTAGCGTGCGGCGGCTGCAAGCATATTATTTCCGTCTGCAACATTAATGCATAAAGGCTTTTCGCAGAGTACGTTTATGCCGGCATCCAAAGCTTTAATTGAGTGTTCAGCATGTAAGCCATTGGGGGTGCATATACTGATAACATCAAGCGATCTTTCAGACAATAGAAGTTTATCCAATGAGTAATAGGAAATTGCACTATATTGATCCGCTAAATCATTTGCTCTCTCCGGGATAATATCACAAACAGCTTTTACGTTACCTATCCGGGAAATTTGTGCTGCGTGGCGTTGGCTGATTCTTCCACAGCCAACAATAGCAAAATTATTTTTCATTTGTGAAAGCAAATATGAATGATAAAAAAGGAAGTTGAAAAAAAACATTAAACAATTACTATAATTTCAAAAAAAAATCCTATTCTTAGGGAACCAACCTACTAATTATGCCAGAAGAAACGATCAATTCAACGCCTCAATATTCCGTTCGCCCTTTATTCTTAACTATTTTATGTGCGATAACCTTTGTTGGAAGTATTGCAGGGATCATTGTAAATAGCAGGGGCTATGTCAATGCACCAGCAGAAGTTCAAAAAATAACTTCCGGAAGGTCAAAAACACAGCTTAAAAATTTATTTACCCATGATAATATTGCTCCCTCAGATGAGCTTGTAAGTATTGGGAATTTGAATGTGGAGAATTACAAGAAATTTTCCATTGGGTGTATAGCGTCTTATATCCTTTGTCTCGTAGGCACCATACTTATTTTCAAATTAAAGCGTACGGGATTCTATTCATTTACGTTGGGTACTTTCTTTAACCTGATTACTCACTTTCTTCTTTTTGGCGACAATTTTGGATCGATGGGTATTTCTATTGTAGCTGCGCTGATAGGTTTTATATTCGTTATTTTATACGGTATGAACCTTAAATATATGGAGGAAGCTTAACCCGCTGCTTAGATTAAATTCTATATCAAAAAAATCACCAATAATGACAGAAGCATTACAAGATTATGAACGTCCTGCGGGGCGGCCAGTCTTTATTACCGTTTTATGTATCCTTACTTTTATCGGAAGTGGCTGGGGCCTGATCGGTGGTGCAATACAGTATTTTACTGCTGAAAAACAAGCACAAACAATGGTGTTAACCAAGGAAAAGGCTTCTGCTGACCTTCAAAAGGGTGGTAAGGATGATGCCGGTACTAAAATGGCTGAAAAAGTGGTAAATTCTATGACCAGTGCTTTTACGGTTGAAAATCTGAAAAACGCGGCTTTGGCAGCTATATTAGCCGCCGCCTTGTGCCTGGCTGGCGCCCGGATGATGTGGAACCTTAAAAAAACCGGATTTTATTTATATGTAGTTGGTACGCTGGTAGGTATTATAAGTCCTTTTTTGATTTACGGAAGCAATAATATCATGTCTATTATATCTTCGGTAATAGTCGGATTTATAGGGATCATTTTTGTGATCTTATATGGGGTTAACCTCAAGTATATGAAATAATTATTCAGGCCAGAGCGGAAGCCTCCATATGGAGGCTTTTTTATTGCAATATTTAACATTGCTTCCTGTCAATTGGATATTTTTTCCTATTTTTGCGGGCTATAAAAAAAGAAAATTAACAAAGACGTTATTAAAAAAAAAAGAAATGCCGTATTTAACAATTGAAAAAAAAGCGAAAATTTTCGCAGACTTTGGTGGGAAAGCCTCCAATACAGGTTCTATTGAGGGCCAGGTTGCGTTATTAACAGAACGTATCAACCATATCTCTAATCATCTTAAACTTAACAAGCATGACTTCTCCTCACAACGAGGTTTAATGATGATGGTTGGGCAAAGAAAGCGCTTGCTCACCTACCTTAGCAAACATAATCTAACAGGCTACAGAGCTTTAATTGAGAAATTAGGACTGCGTAAATAGCTAACTACATGTTTAAATAATTTTAATTCCCAACTATCTTTTTGCAGTTGGGAATTCTTTTTTGTTTAAACAAATTACATTGGGTGAATAAGCGCCCGTTACAAATAATAAATAATAAATATGAGTTTTAATATTAAATCAGAAACCTTTGATATAGGTGGTGGCCGTATGGTTACAATCGAAACAGGGAAGATGGCTCGCCAGGCTGATGGGGCCGTTACAGTGCGCCAGGGAAATTGTATTTTATTAGCTACGGTTGTTGCTAATAAAGAACCAAGGGAAGGACAAAGCTTTTTTCCACTGTCGGTAGATTACCAGGAAAAATTTTCTTCAGCGGGCAGGGTACCAGGTTCATTTTTTAAGAGAGAAGCACGCCTGAATGATTATGAAATATTAACAAGCCGTTTAATAGACCGGGCACTTCGCCCTTTATTTCCAGAAGACTATTTATGTGATGTACAGGTATTGATCAGTTTGGTATCAAGTGATGCAGAAGTGCTACCAGATGCTTTAGCTTGCCTGGCAGCATCAGCAGCATTAGCAGTTTCAGATATTCCCATTCAGGAAATCATTTCTGAAGTACGCATAGGCAGAAAAAATGGCCAGTTCATAGTTAATCCCAGCCGGACAGAACTAGCGGAATGTGACCTTGAATTTATAATAGCCGCTACTGAAAATAATATCATGATGGTAGAGGGTGAGGCGAAAGAGTGCCAGGAAGAGGACCTGGTAAAAGCGATAGAAATCGGACACGAAGCAATTAAAATTCAAATAAAAGCACAACAGAGTCTCAGGGAACAGGCGGGAAGTAATACGAAAAGAGACTATACTAAACCTTACCGCAATGAAGATTTGAATGAAAAAATTATTGCTTTTGGAAAAGATAAGCTGTATGCAATAGCTTCGGCGGCATCAGCAAAGCACGATAGAAGCGATGCATTTGTTGCATTGCACAAAGAAATAAAAGAGTTTTTAGGTGAAGAATTACCCGCCGAAGACAAGGGCCTGATCGGACATTATGTAGGCGAATTGCAATACAATGTTGTAAGGGATATGATCCTTAATGATAGAAAGCGCCTGGATGGAAGAGGAACGGAAGATGTTCGTCAACTCACAATGGAAACCAATATCTTACCCACTCCGCATGGCTCTTCTTTATTTACCAGGGGAGAAACTCAATCGCTTACCACCGTTACTTTCGGTACTCCTTTGGATGAGTTATTGGTCGAAAGTGCTCATAAATCTGATTATACAAAATTCATTTTACATTATAATTTCCCACCCTTTTCAACAGGCGAAGTGAAGATGATGAGAGGTGTAGGTCGCAGGGAAGTAGGCCATGGCAACCTTGCAATGCGATCGTTGAAGAAAATGATGCCCGGCTCTGAATATCCTTATACAGTAAGAGTAGTAAGTGACATTTTGGAAAGCAATGGTTCGTCTTCAATGGCTACTGTTTGCGCAGGTTCTCTTGCACTGATGGATGCAGGTGTTCCGGTTAAAAAGCATGTGAGTGGAGTAGCGATGGGGCTTATAAAAAAAGATGACCAGTTTGCGGTGTTGACTGATATTTTGGGAGATGAGGATCACTTAGGTGATATGGATTTTAAAGTAACAGGAACACGTGACGGGATCTGCGGTGTACAGATGGATATTAAAGTGGATGGCCTTAGCATGGACATAATGCGCCAGGCTTTAGAACAGGCTCGCAAAGGACGTTTGCATATCCTGGATGCTATGTATGAATGTATGCCGGCACATAGGGATGATGTGAAACCACATGCTCCAAGAATGGTTAAATTAACTATTGATAAAGAATATATTGGCGCTGTAATAGGGCCCGGTGGTAAAGTAATACAGGAAATACAAAGAGAAACTGGTGCTACTGTTAATATCGAAGAAGTTAACAATGTAGGTGAAGTAAGTGTTTTCTCAGCATCCAAAGAAAGCCTGGATAGAGCAGTTAACTGGATCAAAGGCCTGATAGCGGTTCCGGTTGTTGGTGACACTTATGAAGGCACCATCAAGAGCATTAAAGAATTTGGTGCATTCGTAGAATTTTTACCTAAAAAAGAGGGTTTATTACACATCAGTGAAATAAGCTGGAAGCGCCTGGAAACTATGGAAGGAATCTTTAAAGAAGGAGATAGGGTAAAAGTTAAATTGCTGGAAATTGATCAGCGTACAGGCAAGTTCAAATTAAGCCGTAAGGCGTTAATGCCAAAACCTGAAACTCAGCCAAGGCCGTAAATAACTTTCAAATTATTATACTCCGGAGACATTCTTCGGAGTTTTTTTATCGGTAATATTTTTCATTTCACGTTGAAAAATGTTTACAATAAAATTCAAACGCAGCTTTTTAAATTTCTCTTATATTTTTACCACTTCTCACAAATGGTAAAATATAAAGATTTCACGGGCTATGTTGCATTGGATTTTTCAAAGCAGCCTGTAAAGGTTGAAATTAAATACAAAATGTTATGAACTATTTAGAATTCGATTTTGATATTGAAAGCCAGGAACAACTACAAAAATTAGTGGCTTTGTTATCTGAACAAGGCTTTGACGGATTTGAAGAAGAAGAAGATAGCCTGAATGCTTTTATTGCGGAACACCGTTTCGACAACAATGAATTTACGAGTGTAATTGACATGTTTGAAACACTTAGTTATACAAAAATTGTAATTGAAAATATCAACTGGAATAAAAAATGGGAGGCGGACATCAATCCTGTGCTGGTGAATGATTTCGTTGCGATAAGAGCGGGCTTTCACCAACCTGTTACCAGTGTAATGCACGAGATAATAATTACCCCAAAAATGAGTTTTGGAACCGGGCACCATGCTACCACGTACCTAATGGTCACGCAGATGCAGCATATTGAATTTACTGGAAAGTCGGTGTTGGATTTTGGAACAGGTACCGGGGTATTGGCAATTTTAGCCGGCAAACTGGGCGCAAAAAAAGTATTGGCAATAGACTATGATGAATGGAGTATTACTAATGCAAAAGAAAATATTGAGCAAAATAATTGCACATATATCGAAGTAGAGCAACTGGATACCGTGCCGGTAAATGAAGTATTCGATATTATATTGGCCAATATCAATTTGAATGTGATTACAGCTAATTTATCTTCAATTGTATCCGCCTCATCAACAGGGGCTATCATAATACTGAGTGGTTTTTTAAAGGAAAATGAAACTGTGTTGACGACGGCAATAGAACAGTCAGGGTTACACTATTTATCCACAATGCAAAGAGGCGACTGGATTATGATTGAGGCAAAAAAGCCATAGAAGATGAAATATAGTAGGTTAATTAAACGTTACCAGAGGTGAATAATCGGTATATTTGTATTCTCAACTCAACTCACTAAAGAAACAATAATGAACGAACTACTATTAATAGTATTAGCCTATTTTATTGGATCTATTCCCACAGCATTAATAATAAGCAAGAGTTTTTTTAATATAGACATCCGTGACTATGGCAGTGGCAACATGGGGGCAACCAATACTTTTCGGGTATTGGGATCAAAGTATGGAACGGTAGTAATGATTTTTGATATTTTGAAAGGAATGGCAGCGGTAGCCCTGTTTAATTTTTTACCCCAATATTTTCATGACGAATGGGCCCGTACTAATTTAATGGTAGGGCTTGGCCTGGCTTCGGTACTGGGGCATATATTTCCCATTTTTGCTAATTTTAGAGGAGGCAAGGGCGTTGCTACATTATTCGGAATGATATTAACTGTGCAGCCGGTGATTGCCGCTAGTTGCGTGGGTGTGTTCCTGTTGGTTTTATACCTAACCCGCTATGTTTCTTTAAGCTCAATTTTAGCTGGTATAGCCTTACCCATTTGCGTACTTTGGATTTGGAATGATGATGTAATACTTTATAGGATTTTCGCCATCTTAGTTGCAGCACTAATTATACTGACCCATCAAAAAAATATCGTTAAAATTTTACGCGGCAGCGAAAGCAGGGTACCCATCTTTAAGGGTAGAGACCGACGCAAACTTCGCCGCAAATAATTCCTCACACTTTATTTTACTATCACACATTGTTTTTAACAAAGGCTTCATCTAAACTTGGTACGCCAATTGTTTAAGTGTAAGTAAAATAACACAATTATGAAGAAGACATTTTTTTTACTATTTGCATTGCCGGTAATGTTTATAGCATGTTCTACTAATGCGGTAACAGGACGTAAGCAACTTAGTTTGTTACCCGAGAGCCAGCTGCAGGAAATGGCAGTGACTGAATATAGAACTTTTTTATCCCAAAGCAAAGTAGTAAGTACGACATCTAGTAAGGATGCCGAGATGGTACGTCGTGTCGGTAGCCGAATTGCTAATGCAATTACTCAGTACTATACAAAACAGGGAAAAGGCGATATTTTAAACGGGTATAAATGGGAATTTAATTTGGTAGACAATAAGGACGTCAATGCCTGGTGTATGCCGGGGGGTAAAGTGGTTGTTTACACAGGATTGTTGCCCATTGCGCAAAATGAAGCAGCACTGGCCATTGTATTAGGCCACGAAATTACCCATGCCGTAGCCAATCACGGAAACGAAAGAATGAGCCAGGGCATGGTAACACAGGGATTGGGCGCTGTTGGTGATGTTTTAACCTCGGGAAATAGTAAGGTGAACGGCATTTTCAATACTGTATTTGGGCCAGGCAGCCAGCTAGGTTTTACATTACCAAATTCCCGCAAGCAGGAATACGAGGCTGATCATTTTGGGTTGATCTTCGCAGCAATGTCGGGTTATAACCCTAGAGAGGCGATACCTTTCTGGCAAAGGATGTCCCAGGCTGGAGGCGGAAATAAACCTCCGGAATTTTTAGCCACTCACCCTGCAGATGAAAATCGTATTGCACGCCTACAAGGTTATATGGACGAAGCGCTAAAATATTACAAGCCTGTAAAAAATTAAAAAAGAGATTTTGAAGTTAAAAACTCCACCGAAAGTGGAGTTTTTTTATTTGGGCAATTTAGCCTAAATTTGCACCTCAATTCTTTCCTTTCTTTGTTTACCAATTTTTTTAACTAGAATTATGAGGGGTTTATGTGCCTTTGGCCATAATAAATTAATCATTTTGTTCATTTAATAATCTTAAATTTTTTTACATGGAAGTGTTAGCACCATCGCAGTCATTACTAGAAAAATTGCAGTTAAAAGATGAAAGAAACTTATTGATCCAAGGTTTACCTTCGACAGTTGAAAAACAATTTGTTAAATTATCCTTCGCCAAAAACGTCACTCCACTTCTTAAAGCCCGTAAAATAGATTTTGCACTTGTATTTGCTATCAGCCACAAACAACTAAAAGATATTTTAAACGATGTAGTACCTGCACTGCATGAGGATGCAAAATTATGGATAGCTTATCCAAAAGTTTCGTCTAAGATTGTAAGTGATCTAACAAGGGACTGCCATTGGGAATGTATTTCCCAGTATGGTTTTGAAAGTGTTCGCTTAATTACGGTGGACAGCATTTGGAGTGCAATGCGTTTTAAGAAAGCAGACAGATCAAGAAAACCCAGCATTGCCGCCGACATTGCGGGAATAGATATGGAAAGCAGGACTATTACCACTCCTTTGGAATTGGAATTATTATTAACTAAGAACAAACCTGCAAAAGCATTTTTTGAAACACTTTCTTTTACAAATAAAAAAGAATACATCACCTGGATAACAGGTGCCAAGAGAGAAGAGACCAAGATAGCCCGCCTGGAAGCTACCATTGATAAGCTAACGTATCTGAAAAGAAATCCATCAGAGAAATAAATTTTACTTTACTGTCTGTGAAAAGTTGATGCGTTTTGCCAGCCAACTTTCCTTTATCGGAATGATCCAATTTTCAAGTAATTCTTTTTTTGTGAGCACAGTATTATTAAAGTACAGGGTATCTCCATTTACAAAATCATTTTGTATTGCATAATTCAATTGCGGAAAAGGCAACAGTTGAACTTTATCTTTTACCACGAATGCAAGTGATTGCCTGTCAAAAAGCTGCACATTCATTTTTTGCTCAATTTCTTTTATTATTCTGACCGAACTATCAGTACTGCAACCACTCACCCCCGTGGCAGTTTCATCTGCCATGAATATAATAAACTGCCCAAAAAATACATTCGCATAACCTTTCACTTCTTCACCGTGGCTCTTCCATTCTTTTACAAATTGTTCCAGCATTTCCTCGATCTGCAAAGCCTCACTAATAAAAAAGAGACGGCTGCTTTGGTAAATCCATACCCTGGATGAATCATTAAAATCAGCCGGTATTTGTTGTTGATATTGTAAGTTCATAATAAAATAGTTTAAATAGATGCGGCTATTAATTCAGCGATATCCAGGACCTTTACTTCCTCTTCTTTATTGCTGTTTTTGACTCCATCCGTCATCATCGTATTGCAAAAAGGGCAAGCGGCAGCAATGATCCCCGCTCCAGTTGCCAAGGCTTCATCGCTTCTTGCAAAGTTAACCCGAATATCTCCTTTTTCCTCTTCTTTGAACATTTGAGCACCACCTGCCCCGCAACATAAGCCATTGGATTTACAACGTTTCATTTCTACCAGTTCAATGTCCAACGCTTCCAGCACCTTACGGGGAGCTTCATAAATATTATTGGCTCTTCCTAAATAACAACTGTCGTGATACGTGATTTTTTTTCCTTTAAAAATGCCATCTTCCTTCATTTTTATTTTTCCTTCATCAATCAGTTGTTGCAACAAAGTGGCATGGTGTATCACTTCATAATTTCCGCCTAATTCAGGATATTCATTCTTTAGTGTATTAAAACAATGAGGGCAGGCGGTAACAATTTTTTTTATTTCATACCCATTCAGCACCTGTATATTTTGGTAGGCCATCATCTGAAACATAAATTCATGGCCGGCTCTCCTTGCAGGGTCACCGGTACACAATTCCTCTTTACCTAAAATAGCATAGCTTATTCCCACTACATTCAAAATAGTTGCAAAAGCTTTTGTAATTTTTTGGGCCCGCTGGTCATAACTTCCTGCACATCCCACCCAAAATAAAATATCGGGCTTTTGTCCATTTGAAATCATTTCTGCCATTGTTGGTACATGCATATTTTTCTTTTTTCAGTAAAGCAAATGTAATTAAATGTGTGCTTTAAGACGGTAGCCTTTTTTATGTAAATTGAAAATTTTGTTCCGATGGAATAACAATGGACAATGTAATTTAGTCTTTGACTTTGTCCATGTTAAAATACTTTAGCCTCAACCCTTTTGTTGTCATTAAGATGGTAAATTTGCATTCCATGAATATAGGAAAAGGAATCATTAATAAGATCAGGAATTGGGAAGCCTGGCCATTCAAATTGCTTTACACCCCATTGTCCGTTTTTTGGTTGTGGTATACCATAAAATCGGGAAATGTGTGGTTTTTTACATCGAGTAACCCCAAGCTAACTTTTGGCGGCATGGAAGGTGAACCCAAAAAAGAAATGTATGATCTTTTGCCAACTGATCTTTATCCCGCTACATTCTATGTATTACCAACAGAAGATTTATCGTTGATCAAAGAAAAATTAATACTTAATAAAATTAAATACCCTTTTATTGTAAAACCTGAAATAGGCGGACAGGGAATTTTATTGAGAAAGATAGATCATGAAGCTGCCTTGCAACACTACCATACCCTAATGCCTTGGCAATACATTGTACAGGAGATGGTGCATTACCCCATGGAGGTGAGCGTTTTTTATATCCGGCATCCAAAAGAATCCAAAGGGGTGGTTACCGGCTTTTTACATAAAATTCCATTGCAGATAACCGGCAATGGTACACATACTTTAGCGGAACTCATTGACCAGCATCCAAAAGCAGGTACACGAACGGATGAGCTTTTTAATAAGCACCAGCAAAACTGGAATGAAGTATTGCCCAATGGCGAAAAGTATATGCTGAGTTATGCGGCTAACCATAACCGCGGCGCCCGGTTTATTGATCTAAAAGATGAAATAAATGATTCATTGGTGAGGGTATTTGACGAGATCAGTTTAAAAATAAATGATTTTTTTTATGGCCGGTACGATATTATGTGCAACAGCGTAGCGGACCTCAAACTTGGCAAAAACTTTACTATACTTGAATACAATGGTTGCGGTGCCGAGCCCAATCATTTTTATGACACAGGCTATACATTAATCGGGGCTTACAAAGAAGTGTTGAAGCACTGGAAAGCCCTCCATCAAATTTCTAAATACAACAGGCAACAGGGAGTGGAACCCTGGACCTATAAAAAGGGAAGAAAGTTTTTAAAGGCAGCCCTTGAGCATATTACCGAAATGAAAAGGGTAGATGCAGAAATGGGCTAGGGCTGGTTTGCTGTTAATAAACTTTTCTGCAAGGATTAAAATGGGGTGCCATGCGTTTTACGTATCAGTGAGCTCGTAAGCCCGGGAAATTGTTTCATAATACTTATAAATTTATTGGTTGTCCATTCTTTACCAAACATGCTTTGTATCAACCTTCCTGTAACGAGGCGCTTTGCGAAAGTCTTGTTCCATTGTTGTGCATAATTATTTTCCATCCCATGGCGGGATATTCGTTGTTGGAAAAAATCATCTATGCAGCTATGGGCTATTTTACTGCTGTGCAATGCCATGCTCATTCCGTTGCCGCAAAGTGGTGTGATCATTCCGGCGGCGTCTCCGAGCAGTAAGATGTGATTTTCCACCTGGGTCTTTTTTGCAAAAGATATTTGTGAAATAGTAACAGGTGAATTATAGAGCATTTCGCTGTTCTCAAAAATGTTTTTAAGGTGCCTGTTTTTATATAATACATTCTTTTCCATTGCAGCAATGGAATTGTTATTGAGCTTTAGATTGGCTGCATTGGTAAGATAACAAAGGCAAAATTTACCATCTTCTATTTTTGATATTCCACAATAGCCATCTTTAAAATTGTGCAACGCAATTGTATCAGCGGAACCATTTGTCTTTATATGATACTTTACGCCAATGTAGTTATTAAGTTTATTATTTTTTTGATTAATAAAATCCCTTTTCAATTTTATATCAATGTTGCTTCTTTTACCAAAGCTTCCACAACATACACGACTGGTGAATATTCCCGAGGATGTATGTAATTCAAAATGATCGCCTTTAAACAATACATCCTCCACCTTACAATGCTCATGCAATGCAACGCCCTTTGCAAGGGCAATTTTTTTTAACTCATTATCTAAAGTATAACGACTGATGCCAAAGCCGCCAAGTGGAAGGCTGTGTTGCAGGTAATTTCCATCCGGCGAGCTTACGAGGAGTTTTTTTATCACGGGTAGATCCATACTATCCAATGGCAAGCCGAGGCTTTTTAAAAAGTCCCAGCTTTCAAGGCTGATGTATTCTCCGCAAACCTTGTGAAAAGGGTACTGCTCTTTTTCGAAAAGGAGCACTTTATACCCCTTATTTTTCAATTGTATTGACAGGGCCAAACCTGCCAGGCCACCACCAATAACGGATACATCAAAGTCGGTTTTAAATTGTGAAACCGTTTCGGAAGATGAAGGGGCATTTTGTGCACTAACCTTGTAAGTTATTAAGTGCCTGAATGCCCATTTCCATTTAATTGCACAGCCTGCAATGACGGCGCTTGAAATTAATTTTTGCCATTCCCTTTTTTTGAATCCCCTCGCTACAGAAAGGGGAGCATCGTTTTTAACGAGGTAAGACTTTGACAAAAGTCCTGTAATTAATTTTATGGAATAAAATGCCAGTGGATGACGGTGTAAGTCATTTATAAAAAAGCCCCTGGTGGCATTTGCTTTCATCCATTGTAACATGTCTACAATGTCTTCTTCTATAAAATGATGGCAGAAAAGTGAAGAAAAAATAATATCGGGTTTATCATTTTTAAAGTTTACTTCTTTATAATCAGCAACAATCCAGGATGCGTTCAATGTGGGATATTGTTGTTGGGCAAACCCAATGCATTCAGTTTTGATATCAATTCCAATCAGCTTTACTTTAATTGAATTGCTGCAACACCATTTTTCAATAGCTTTTAAATTATCACCACCACCACAGCCAATTTCACAAACTGTGATGACTTGATCCGCCTGCAATTTTCCTAGTATCTCCCTGATCCCACCTATACTGATTTTGTGGCCACCCAGCAATGTATTGATGATATTTAATTCCTTCATGTTTTGGCGGATATCAGCAAAAGCAATATCCTCCATATCCAATAACTCCTTTTTATATGATCGTAGCTTTAAGTTAATCATATGTAGCAATAAATGTTTCCATTGTAAGGCCAGGCCCAAATGCAGCGCTAAGTATTGTTGCCTTCCGTCCGGATTCGTTGGTTTCTAATTCTCTTAATATCTTTTCTAAAACAAATAAAACTGTAGGTGAACTCATATTGCCATAATCGTTTAAAATATCGTATGAATTTTGCAGGTGGCTTTTGGTTAATCCGGTGCTTTTCTGAATGGCTTCCAATATTTTTTTTCCTCCCGGATGAATACACCAATGAGTTATTTCCTCTTTATTTATTGAGGCGTTTTGAAGTGATCTTTCAACCAATAAATTAAAGTCTTCCTTCACCAGATCGGGTACATAGC
>JBDSAA010000127.1:0-22616 GCA_039922375.1 Ferruginibacter sp. | reverse complement strand
ATCCTTCAAAACCTCTTTCGATAATAAACGTAGAAAACTTGTCGCCGTCCACTTTTGCGAATACGGTGTACACATCTGCAAAGCCGCCATTGGTGATCCAGCACTTTTGGCCATTCAGAATATAATGAGTACCATCAGCGGAAAGTACAGCAGTTGTTTTTGCTCCCAACGCATCACTGCCACTGTTAGGCTCCGTAAGGCCATAAGCACCTTTCCACTCGCCGCTCGCCAGTTTGGGTATGTACTTTTGCTTTTGTTCGTCCGTACCAAAATATAAAATGGGTAATGTGCCAATACCGGTATGCGCTGCAATGGCCACACTAAAAGAATAACCGCCGCCCAACCCCTCATTTACAAGGGTAGACGTAACAAAATCTTTTCCAAGCCCACCGTACTCTTCCGGAATCGAGGCTCCAAGCAAGCCCTGCTCACCTGCTTTTACCATCAGCGATGGCATAAGCCCTGGTTCCAGTTTATCAATACGGTCGGCAACGGGATGAACCTCGGCCTGAAGAAATTGCAAACACATTTCCTTCACCATTCGTTGCTCCTCATTAAAGTCTTCCGGCGTAAAGCTTTCAAATGCAATACTTTCTTTGATTAACCATTCACCGCCTTTGACGGATGCCGTGGTTGATGTGGATGTGCTCATAATTTTAAGGCCTCTTCTATCCACCGATACAGCGGAACGTTGGAAAGAGATTATTGTTTAAAAGTTAATAATAGTTGTAGTATTTAAGATTGCCAATACCGATTGTAACAGCCTCACATTGGACTATCGTGCTTCCGGCACGCTAGAAGGGGTAGCCAGGTTATCATATACCATTTGCAAAACTTCCTTCGCTATCTCAATGTGAGTGGCAGGCAATCCTTCCAAAGCTTCATTTAATGTTTGATTCGCAAGTTCCATCGTTTGTTCCTGCAGGTCCATTGCCTCTTTGGTGAGGTAAATCATGTTGATCCTGCGGTCATCTTTTTTAGCCACCCTTTTCACCAATTGCAATCGTTCAAGGTTATCTACCAACCGGGTAATACTTGGCTTGTCCCTGAAGGTTGCATCACACAATTGTTGCTGGCTCAGCCCATCCTGTTTCCACAAATGATACAAAACGCTCCATTGTTCAATGGTGATATCCACATTGGCCTGCTTGAAGTTCTTTTGCAGTCTTCGTGCAATAGCGGTACTTGCCTTTCCAGTAATGAAACTGTATAATTCCCCTTTTTTAAATTGGTTGTTTGGCATATAGTTGTTTAGGCAACTATATAAAGATAATGATTCGTTTGAATTTTAAAAAATTATTTTTGCCCATCGTAAAATTCCGTGCTGTTATGGAAACAAAATTATTTTACCAACAATTGTACTTTTAGCGACATCGTTGTGTCACTCACTTGTACCATATATCTTTATGGAGCTCCTTATCATAATCGTTTCTCTTTTATTATTTGCTACTTATGGAGGATTAATTATTTATTACCGCCAAAGCTGGATAAGCATCCCAACATTTACAGCCAATACAAATCACCATCCGGATACTAAAATATCGATCATCATTCCTGCCCGTAATGAAGAATATAATATTGCAGACTGCCTTAATTCAATTGTTCAACAATCCTACCCGCCCCATTTATTTGAAGTACTGGTAATTGATGACCATTCCACTGATAACACGGCAGAGGTAATAAAAAAATATAAACATCAAAACGTACACCTGATTTCCTTAAAAGATTTTGTTGCCGCAAATGAGATCAATTCCTATAAAAAGAAAGCCATTGAAATAGCTATCGGGCAATCAGCCGGCGACCTGATAATCACTACAGACGCGGATTGCATTTTACCACGCAACTGGCTGCAAACCATTGCAGCCTTCTATGAAGAAAAAAATCCGGCATTTATCGTGATGCCCGTGTCTATCAATTGCAGTAATAAATTCATCGAGATTTTCCAGGCCCTTGATTTTATGACGCTGCAAGGCATTACCGGAGCATCTGTACATAAAAAATTTCATAGCATGTGCAATGGAGCCAACCTGGCATATACAAAAGCCGCTTTTAACAAAGTAGGTGGCTTTAAAGGCATAGATAATATTGCAAGTGGTGATGACATGCTGCTGCTTCATAAAATTTTCAACCTGTATCCGGACGGCATTGCCTATTTAAAAACAAATGAAGTGATCGTGCAAACCCAGCCTGTCCACACTACGGCTGAATTTTTTAACCAGCGGATACGCTGGGCCAGTAAGGCAGATAAGTACGATGATAAAAGAATTTTTGCCGTGCTGCTGTTAGTTTACTTTTTTAATGTATGGATTTTTTTGTTAGCTATATTGGCTGCTATTTTTACTGGTACATTTGCTTATGTTTTTATAATAACATTAGTGGCGAAAACCATCACTGAGATGTATTTTTTATTTCCGGTGGCCCGTTTCTTTAACAAGCTTACTATTCTTTGGCATTTTCCATTGGCGCAGCCATTACATGTTTTGTATACCATTATTGCGGGCTGGTTGGGAAAATTTGGCACCTATCATTGGAAAGAAAGAAAAGTAAACTGATATCAAAATGATGGATACAAATAATGCAAACAATCACCAACCTGATATTATTTTAATAGGCGCCGGAATAATGAGCGCCACCTTGGGTATGCTTTTAAAAGAACTGGAGCCAACCTTAAGCATTGCCATTTTTGAGCGACTGGACGCAGTAGCCGCCGAAAGCTCCGACGCATGGAATAATGCAGGAACAGGCCACTCCGCCTTTTGCGAATTAAATTATACTCCTCAGCAAGAGGATGGATCGGTTGACATCAGTAAAGCGACTAAAATTGCTTCGTCATTTGAAGTGTCAAAACAATTTTGGGCATACCTGGTTGAACACAACTATATTTCCACGGCACAGTCTTATATCAGCGATATTCCTCACTTAAGCTTTGTTTGGGGGGAAGACAATGTAGATTTTCTAAAAAAACGTTATGAAGCATTAATCACCAATCCTTTGTTTGAGGGGATGCAATACACCGAAGATATCAGCCTGTTAAAGCAATGGATGCCGCTGATAATGGAGGGTAGAACGATTAACGAAAAATTAGCTGCAACCAGAATGGATATAGGCACTGATGTAAACTTCGGCGCTTTAACGAAAGCCATGATAACACACTTGCAGGCGCAGGACAACGTCAACCTATATCTTGGAACTGAAATCAGGAATATAGAAAGATTATCAACCGGCCAGTGGGAAATAAGTGTGAAATATCTAAATTCGGATGACAAAAGCAAGTTTCAAACAAAGTTTGTTTTTATTGGTGCTGGTGGGGGTACGCTATCATTGCTGGAGAAATCAGATATCCCTGAAGCGGCAGGTTATGGCGGATTTCCAATCAGCGGCCAATGGCTTAAATGCACCAATGAATCCCTTATTGCAAAACACGATGCAAAAGTATATGGCAAAGCAGCAGTGGGCGCTCCGCCAATGAGTGTACCGCACCTTGATACAAGAATGATCGATGGAAAAAAAGCTTTGTTGTTTGGGCCTTATGCCGGCTTTAGTACAAGGTTTTTAAAACATGGTTCTCTAATGGACCTGCCCAAATCAATCAAGCTGGATAATATTATCCCAATGCTATCCGTTGGATTAAAAAATATACCGTTGACAAAATATTTAATTCAACAAGTACGTCAGAGCCCGGAAGACAGGCTTGAAGCATTGAAAGAATATGTGCCTACTGCGCAAATAGACGATTGGGAATTGGCTATCGCCGGCCAACGGGTGCAGGTTATAAAAAAAGATGAGGAAGAAGGTGGCGTATTGGAGTTTGGTACAGAAATGGTTTCTGCTGCAGATGGCTCTTTAGCAGCTTTGCTGGGTGCTTCGCCCGGTGCATCTACCGCGGTTTCCATCATGCTGGATATATTGCAAAAATGTTTTCCCGCTAAAATCCACTCGGCTGAATGGCAATATAAATTAAAGGAAATGATTCCTACGTATGGCACGTCACTCGCAAAGAACGCGGAACTTTGCAAAATGACCAGAAAGCGAACCAGTAAAGTGCTGGGCCTTTAACAGCAGTGAAGAGGAATTGAGGCATCTAAAAAATATTCTAAACCATTCTAACTGAAGTATGCCACAACAGTCTTACTCCTATTCTCAACAAACATGGAAGCGCCTTAAAAAAAATAAGGGTGCCTTATTTGGATTAACCATTATTGCGGCTTCCGTGTTTCTCACTATTTTTGGCTACCTGGTTGCAGCCGACGGTTCCCCCAATGCTGATTTACAAACGGTAGAGATCCAGGCAAAAAAGCCCGGCTATTCACAACTCTTTTTAAAAATTCCGGATAAAAAAAATGTAACTGTTGGCTTATTGTCAAGATTAATGAATGGCAAGCCGGAAGATTTTCGTTACCTGCCGATTAGCAGATATACCATTAAACAGGATACTTTGCAGGTGAGTAAATATGTGGATGAAGATACTTCTGTAATTCAAAATTTCTCCATTCAGCAACTAACCAACCATCAGCCCGGAAACCTTCTTTCACAAAATATCATTACAAAAAAATATCTTTTTGGTACCGATAAATTCGGACGGGATATTTTGAGCCGATTGATTATAGGTACACGTGTAAGCCTCGCCGTAGGCTTGATTGCAGTAATTATCTCATTAACACTGGGCATTATTTTGGGCGCATTGGCTGGTTATTACCGTGGCCGTACCGATGACATTATTGTGTGGTTAATAAATGTTACCTGGAGTATTCCTACCTTATTATTAGTCTTTGCAATTACCATGGCACTTGGCAAAGGCTTTTGGCAAATTTTTATTGCCGTAGGATTAACGATGTGGGTAAGTGTAGCCCGGTTGATACGGGGGCAGGTAATGGCTTTAAAAGAGTTGGAATATGTGCAGGCCGCCAAAGCACTCGGGATGAGTGACAGCAGGATAATTCTGCGTCATATATTGCCAAACATTTTGGGACCGGTGTTAGTGATTGCAGCCAGCAATTTTGCTACCGCTATTATTATTGAGGCGGGCTTAAGTTTCTTAGGTATTGGGGTACAACCGCCGCAGCCAAGCTGGGGATTGATGATAAAAGAAAATTACAACTTCATCATTACCCACAATCCAATGCTGGCAATGATTCCCGGATTTGCCATTATGGTACTGGTGCTGGCATTTAATATGCTGGGAAATGGATTAAGGGATGCGGTGGATGTAAGAAGCGCACCATAAATAATTAATTATTTCGACCCCCGACACGCAGTAGAAGCATTAATTTACCGGTGCCACCTGCACATTCCTGGTAAATCCTTCTTCCAGTGAAATGAAGGTTTCAGTGCGTTCAATCCCCTTTATTTTTTGCAATTCATCATGTAATACAAACCGAAGTTGCGAAATGTCTTTGCATACAATTTCGATAAACATACTATAGTTGCCGGTAATATAATTTAAACGGATAATTTCCGGTATTGCCATCAAATCTTTAGCAACTGAATCATACAAGGAGCTTTTTTCTAAATAAATTCCCACAAAAGCGGTGATATCGTAACCCAATTGCTTTAAGTCTACATTCAATCTAGTACCTTTAACAATATTGAACTCCTGTAGCTTTTTAATGCGTACATGAATAGTGCCGCCACTGACAAACAACTTCTTACCAAGTTCTGCGTAAGAAATTTCAGCAGTTTCCATCATTTCATGAATGATTTGCAGATCTAATTTGTCAAGATTTAATTTAGTTGCCATATTAGGAAAATAATTTTGATAGATATCAAATATATAGACTAATATTTGAAGTTTATCTATATTTATAAAATATTTTATAAAATATTTTCAATGTATTGGCATTTTTTATAGATTTGCATTATACTAGTTCTTTACGAGCATATACACTGTGGGGTGATGAAACTTTTGGCAGACATGCCCTCTTGTCTCGGGGGTGGAGGTAACAGGATAAATATAGCATAGAGCCGAGTTAGTAGCAATACTAACCCGACCAGGGTCGACCACTCAACTTTGTGCTACAACTAACTGCTCCGTGGAGGTTCGACCCCTCCCCCTACAGCTTTTAAAAATTAACCCTTGCAGGTATTCACTTGTAAGGGTTTTTTGTTTGTAGACTTTTCCCCTAATAATCTTTCTCAGAGACCAGGTTCTATCTATTTTATTCCTGTGTGATGCCGGTTATTTCAATCTAATTTAACCATTGGTTACACAGTTATTTATATTAAACAACAATTTGTTACCTAAACCTTGGAAAAAATATTAAATTTAATTACCTCGTCAAAAAAAGAGCACATATTAAATCATTAAAACAAATTGAACAATGCAAATCGAAGAAGTAAGGGAAAAGAAGATCCTGCTTGAAAAAAACATCTTGCAGATTTTAAAAAAGTTTCAGGATGAAACAGGCTTGATTATATCTAAGTTGGACCTGGACACCGACACTCAAAAAATTAGTCCGGGCCATAAACAAATTGTTAATCAAAAAGTAAGCATAACGATCAAAATATAAAGCTAATCATCCCTTGGGGGATAAGGCCTTTACTCATCAACGCTGACCATTACGCCATAATCCGTTACCAGTACGCTCTCTCATTACTAACAAATATTTTATGCCTAAATCCCGTGAGATCACATTTATATTAGACGATGGAACTGATGTATTTATTGATCCGTCTAAAGACAGTGTCTACCATATCAGGTACATTATGCCTAACGGCCTTCCCAATGTTGTGCTGTGGTCTAAAGATGGAAAAAATGATGCATTCCTGGACGTAAATGCGGAGGAAGCCATTAAAAAATTAAATGATCGATTGTAAATTTCAGTTTCGCTTTGCGAATGGCTTTATACTTGCTGTGATCACTAATCCGCCACTGTTTAATTTTATTTTCCCAAAACCAATGCCCTGGAGTGGTACTTTAAAATAAGGTTCCGCTATAAATGAAAAGCGGCGATTTAGCTGGTATTGATAACCCCCTGATATTGTCAGTACAGAAAAATAATGATTGTTTTTATTGCGCAATGTCCACTGCTTATACATGGATTGGCCCTGCATATTTTTATAATAATAATGGTAGGTCTCCCTCTTCATGAGGAAAGAAGAAAAGCCCAACCCAACAAGCCAGTTATGTTTTTTTGACTGGCCGAAATTATAACTGGCCGAAAGAGGAATTTCAAACACATTGCAATCTGCATCTACTTTTTGGAGATCAGCAGTATTTGTCCAGTAATAAGAAGGTGGATGGTAATCACCTGATTGCGCAGTGTATATCTTTTTTACAACATAAAACCCACTTCTCAAATTGATTTTTCTGGCAATTGTATAACCTAATCCTACACCATAACTCATCTTCATTCTGCCCGGATTCTCCAAACTTACGAAGCTAAGGTCAGGGCCAGCAGAAAGTGTAACTGCAAAATTATTTTTAAACCCTCTTGCGTCTTTTTTTAATTTGGAAGTAGCGGGTTTTGATAAGGGTGCCGTGGATACTTCTTTCGGCTCAACCGCTATAGAATTTATTTTTAGACTATCAGTTTTTGAAGGTTGCTCTATTATTGTAATTAATTTATCACTTGCCGGATCACTGGAAGAAGACAATTGATCAATTTTTTTGTTACCCGGATCTACCTCATCCCGGTCTTCCATTGTATAATTATTTTCAATTAATTCATTCTTCTTATTGCCTCTAAATTCATCCATAGTCCCGCCTGAACTTTTCGTGGCAATATGGATTTTTTTATTTGCCTTGTACCTTGCAGAAAATGATTTTGTAAGATTGTTCAACGTGCCCTTTTTTCTGATTCCTTGCAATGATTCGGTTGAATTATCACTGATTCCAGCTCCCGCATTTGCATCACCAGCGGCATCCTTTATATTCAAATTTTTAGATCCTGTATCCGCCGATTTATTCTCTTGTTTAATGGCAGCTACATTTTCTTTTTCATTCCATGGATAAAGGAGGGCAAAGAGACCAGTTGCACCAATCAACAATAATATAAATATCAGGACAGGCCTCTTCCTGCCTTTTTTTTGTGGCAGGTGTTTATCAAGCAATGCTTCCATTTTTTCCCATGCCTTGTCATCATACACAGGATGGTAACTTTCAGAAGCTGCCTTTATTAATTCGTCCATATGATCCCTTTCCTCATCCTGCATTTCTTATAATTAAGTCGTTATGCTGAATTCTATTTTGCTGGTATAAAATTTTCTGTAACTGTTTTCTTGCCTTGGCAAGGTTTGACTTGGAAGTCCCAATTGATATTCCAAGCTGTGCCGCTATATCCTCATGACTAAATCCTTCTACAATAAAAAGATTAAGTACTGTGCGGTAAGCAGGTGATAGCCGCTGAATAAAACGTATGATCTCATCATAAGAAATCTTATCACAGGCATCAGTTATACCAGAGGGAAGATGTATAATAGCTGCATCCAACTCACCTACAATATCATGTTTCCGCTGCTTTCTGAAATGATCAATAGCGGTATATACCATAATTTTTCTTACCCACCCTTTAAATGAAGCAGTTACATCTGCATAGCTGGGCTGATAACGATTAATCTCTTTGAAAATTTTAAGATAACCATCATTTAATATCTCCAGCGAATCCTCCTGGCTATTCGTATACCGGTCACAAATGGATAAAGCATACCCATAAAAAGAATTATATATTTTCTTTTGACTATCTCTATCATTGAGCGTGCAGCCCTTGATCAATAAGGTAAGTTCATCGGCAGATAACAAAGGAGGCTAGTTTTATTGATGGATACGTCAAAAGAAAGTTAAGGGTTGCTTACTGTCCGTTATTTATATCATTGAGTATTTTTTTAAAGTCCCGGCCATAACAACAATTCGATAGAATATCTCTTCTGTTAAGGGAGAAAAATTTGCTCAAAAAAGGCTTGGAACTACCGGGCTTCCACTGGCTGATTCCAGCTATTTTTCTACTTGCCAATTCTTCAAATATTTATTGAAAAAAAACGATTTCTTATTAATAGCCTACTTGACACGATGACAAATAAAATGTATTTTTACGCTGGTTCTTTTAAGTTAATATATCTATTTCATTATTATGAGCTTTCTAGGTCAAATAAATGAGTGGAGCAGTAAACACAATCCCAAATGGCTTGTAGTTATCAGGGTGGTATTGGGTCTGGCCCTTTTTGTGAAAGGCTTTAGCTTTATTAGAAATACTTCATTACTCGAGCAATACATTTCAACCTCCTCTTTTTTTGAGAACATATCATGGTTACCTACTGCTATTCCCTGGGTGCATTTGTTAGGCGGCAGTATGATCATCGCTGGTTTGTTTACCCGTTTTGCCGCTTTATTGCAAATTCCTGTTCTTATCGGCGCCGTTTTTTTTGTAAACGTAAAAAAAGGACTTTTTACAGGTGAGTCTGACCTGCTTTTTTCAATCATCGTTTTGGTGCTTTTATTATTTTTTCTTGTTGAGGGTGGAGGATCCTTGTCGCTGGACAACTATTTTGCAAAGAGTGATAAAAATGAGAACCACTAGCGAGTCGAATTATTTAACAGCATGGTTTTTTATACACTGCTTCTAATCTGCACCATCTACAATTTGCGTTTGTCTACACTTAAATTTAAGGCTAAGGATATCCAGGCTCATGGGTGGATAAAAAATCATCTAAAAGGAATTCCTGTAAAGAAATAACCTCCACTGTTATAAAAACATTCATTCTCTCTTTTTCTAAATAATTTATATTTGCCACCCGATGGCTCAAAAAAAATTACAACGTTTTGCAGAAATAAAAACATTTTCCAATGTATTGGAATACCCGGGAGAAATGAAGGGTCAATGGAGTTCCTTTTTTAAGAACAACAATCCTGTCATTTTGGAACTGGCTTGCGGCAGGGGAGAATATACCGTGGGGTTAGCAAAACTATTTCCTGAAAAAAATTTTATTGGCGTTGATGTTAAAGGCCACCGCATTTATATAGGTGCAAAAAAATGCCTGGAAGCAAAACTTGGGAATGCGGCTTTTCTTCGGACGCAAATTACCCAGTTAACAGATTATTTTATACCCGGCGAAGCAGAGGAAATATGGATCACTTTTCCAGACCCGCAGCTTAGAACTTCCAGGGCGAAAAAACGGCTCACCCATCCAAGGTTTTTAAGACTCTACCAGCAAATATTAAAGCCTGGCGGGTACCTGCATTTAAAAACAGATTCACCTGATCTGTATGAATTTACTAAAAGAGTAATCGATCTTTATAAGCTAATACCGGTGGAAGATTGTAACGACGTAAATGCTGCGAATACCAGTGAATTGCTCAAAATAAAAACACACTACGAAGCATTGGACATTGCTGGTTCTAATAAAATTTATTATCTTAAATTTCAATTGCCTGGCACCATAGTGGATATAGATGAAGACTTGCAAACCATTTTAAAAGAAACAGAAATGGTTAAATCATCCTGATCACAGCATTCAAAATATAGTGTATGAAAACGCTTGTAGAAGGAGAGGATTTTTATTATAACGAAGCCGGTTATATTGTGTTTACCGAAAAGTATCATTTAAAAAAAGGCAATTGCTGTGGCAATGGATGCAAACATTGTCCGTATGAATATTCAAATGTGCCTGAAGCAAAACGAAATGAATTATTAAAAGAGCATACAGCGAGGTAAAAGTTTATGCAAAAGGAAAGTACAGTTACTAAGAATAAATCATCTTCAATTAAAGAATATTCGTTCTTCGAAGATGTGTATGATGTGGTAAGACAGATACCTAAAGGAAGGGTGACTTCTTATGGAGCAATCGCCAGTTATTTGGGTACCCGGCTTTCGGCTCGTATGGTGGGCTGGGCAATGAACGCGGCGCACAACGCTAAACCAAAAGTTCCCGCTCAACGTGTGGTAAACAGGAACGGAATGTTGTCCGGAAAAGCACACTTCAAAACGCCTACTTTAATGGAAGAGTTATTGAAAAAGGAAAAGATATTAGTGAAAGAGGATAAAATAGTGGATTTTAAAAACTTGTTTTGGGATCCTGTAAAGGAACTAGCAATGTAAAATACTAATGGACATATAAAGGCAACGTTTTAATTTCCTGCAACTCATTCATAGTTCGAATTAATCCATCCATACTGGTACCCCAATAATTTAATTGCCTTTTTTGGGCTTACTTTTACACCAGGCATTTTTTCAATAATAAAATATCATGGCTGCAGAAACAATAATGGGCAAAATAACTTTTATCAATCACGATAAAGACTATGCAACGATTGAATATACGGTTAACGGAAAGAAAAAGACAATTAGCGGGAATATCAGCGAAAAGGAGCAACTAAAATTAAAGACGGAAAAGATCATTAAAAGGATACACCAGTTTCATGTGGGTGATGAAGTTAGCTTTATCATTAATCTTTCGGCAAGAGGTGATAAAATGATCGCTGATTGTATCGAATTCAAATTTAATAACGCCCTCGACAATCTTATCAACAAATCCGCTGTGGAAAACCGGTTTGTGGGTTATCTAAAAAAAGTGGGGGAAGAGTATTTTGTAAAAGAAACGGGTAGTTATATTTTTTTTCCGCTTAAATTATCACCTTGGGAAAGAACGCCCCAGGATAGTAATTTAAATGAACCTTTTTTCTTTAAACTGGAAAATACTGACAAGCCTGACAAAGCGATCGCGGTGCCATACAAAAGTATCTTCCTTCATGAATATGTTTCTGCTATGCAATACTTTAAAAACAAAACGCCTGTGGATGCTACTGTTTTTAAAATTACACCTCACGGTATTTTTGTCAATCTATTGGGCAATAAGATCCAGGCAAAGATTCCTGCTTCAACAAAGGAAAGTATCGCTTCAGAAAATGATGTAAAAGTGGGAGATGCAATCAAAGTAATTATTACTTACCTCAGCAGTTCGCGTATTATTATTGAAAAGGTATAAACAATTCTCCGCTGTTGAATGGCGAGCACTGTTCCTGTCTCCTACGAATAATAGGGACTAATCATTAAGTAAACAATCACACCACTAACAGCTACATAAAACCACACGGGCCATGTTACCCTTACCAATTTTTTGTGTTGTTCATATTCACCAATCAGAGCCCTGTAAGCTGTAAACAAGATAAAAGGAAGGATGATAGCAGCCAGTGGAATATGGGTGATCAGGATGATATAATAAAGCGTTCTTAAGCCGCCGGCCTGCAATTTTTCTACCTCACTTAACACCCCATCACCATCTGTATCGCCGTACTTTGTGTCGCCCGCCAGTAAATGATGACCGATATAGGAAATCAAGAAAAAAACAGACAGCATAATAGCAGCTAACATAACGGTTTTATGCAACGCATATTTTTTTTGCTTTACCGAAACGAGCCCTGCTATTAATAAAAGAGCTACCATTGAGTTAAGTACGGCATTGATCTTGGCAAACAGGTGGGGATTAAATCCGGTGTCCGCATCTAGCTTATACTTAGATAAAAAAACTATTGCCGCAAACACTACTATTGAAACAAGCCATATTAATTTTTTTGCCTTCCTGTCATTTTTGACCAACGTGGGTTGCAGCATAATTTTTTCTTTTGTCCAACTATTTTTTTCGAGTGGGTTAGCTACGCCCAAATAATTCGCCGAGGAATTCCTTAAAGCTTTTTTTCTTCTTCTTTTCCAGCATTAGCAATGGAATATCACCTACTAATTTAGCCTGTTTAACGGTATCAAAACCGTTGTACCAACCCCTTACAATCCTGTCCCTATCCAGCAAAAAGAAATTCTCGGTATGGATAAAAGCTGTGTCTACATTGGTATCTGCAATGCTTGCCTTCAATTCGTTTAATGCAAAATCATACACTTCCTTTTTATCACCGGAAACAAACCACCAACTGTCATGATTGGCCGTATAACGGTCTGCAAATTTTCTTAACTGAAGCACTGAGTCGTGGTCGGGATCAATACTGATGGATATAAACTGAACGATGCTATCATTACTATTTACAAACGATTTTTGCAGCCGCCTCATGCTCTTTGCCATGGCTGGACAAATTGATGGGCATCTTGAAAAAAAGAAATCAATCACTAATATTTTCCCTTTTAAAGAATCCAGTGTAACAATTTTACCTAACTGATTTGTGAAGGTCATGTTTTTTACCTGGTGCCAAATGGTATCAGTGGTTTCCCTGCCATTTTTCTTTGTCACAGCCACGCTATCATAAAAATATCGCCGTGGCATATGAACCGTTTGGTCACTGTAGTATTTCACAATATAATAACCGGTTAATGGCAGCGCAAAGGCCAGCAGTAATCCCAGTATTGCATTTTTGTTCATTCTTATTTAGTTCAATTTTACCAAACAAAAAACCATCGTTCCTCTAATGTGGACGATGGCTTTTTTAAATTATATTCTAAGAAATTGTAGTCGACCGAAAAGACCCTGTTGTAATTATGATCTATTTTAAATTGTCCTTTATACCTAGTCTTTCGCACCTTTCTCTTTTGCCGCAGGTGTAACTTTTTCAATAGGAGTTGTGCCATTGTAGCGGTTGCGCAAAGTTTTCCAACTGTTCCCGTCCCATAGAAAAGCAGCGATGAACCAGATAAATAAGCACAAAGGAACTACAATTGTCATTATCAGGTTTCTTATTTCATCACCCAGGTGCATAAAAACAGAAACGATGTAATATGCTTTTGCCAGCGTCAATATGCAAACCATTCCTTTAAATGCCAATACCAACGTATGGTTAGGGCTGTCGCCTTTGTGCATATTGTATATCACCAATCCAATGGCAAGTTCAAGAATAGTTAATGCAGATAAAACCCAGAATGTTCTCCATATTCTTTTTGTAGTACCGGCATGTTCGGCATGAAAGGTAATTTCTGGTGAGGAAGCGTGTGCAGCCATAATTCGTTTATTAATTAAATCATTTAGTCGTGAATGGTCAATGGTGAATCGTGAATGATGAATGGTCAATATACCCTGATCTTCTCCGCAAACCATCAACCTTCAACAATCAACCTTCAACCTTATATTAGATAAAAACATAAGAATACAAATACCCAAACCAGGTCCACAAAATGCCAATATAAACCTGCTTTTTCTATCATTTCATAATGTCCACGCTGGTCAAAATGACCGAGCCTTGTTTTTGCCAACATCACAATATTAATAACCACCCCGGAAAATACGTGGAAGCCGTGAAAGCCTGTGATACCAAAGAAGTACCCACCAAATGCAATAGGGCCTGTATTATTTGCATGTAAACCTGAAGACTCTATAAACTTTATTAGCTCAGGATTAGACATGGCCGCTACATTGTGCGCCTCTCCTCCATGATGCAGGGTTGCAGCAATAGATGCCAGTTGCTCATGCGGTGTGTTTTGCAAAGCAGCAGCAATCGCTTCATGTGGCAGGGGAGTACCCCATGGGTTAGATTTTACTGTCGTTGGCAAAACAGAAAGAGTACCATCACTTAACATGGCTACATGTTCGCCGGTTAATAAATGTGTCCATTCCCAAGCCTGGCAACTCAAAAAAGCTAACCCGCCTACAATTGTCCAAAACATATATTTCTCAACACCTCTTCTGTTCATATTATGCCCTTCATGCACCGCCAACACCATGGTAACGGAACTGGCAATCAAAATAAACGTCATTAAACTCACAAAAGCTAAAGGGAGATTGGCATGACCGGCAAAAGGAAAGGAATTAAACACCTTATTGGGATCGGCCCACTCGTTCACACTAAATCGAATTGTACCGTAACTAATAAGAAAGGCCCCAAATGTAAAGGCATCACTCATTAAAAAATACCACATCATCACTTTCCCATAGCTGGCATTGAATGGGCTTCTTCCCCCACTCCACCACTTTGTTCCCTGCTGTACTGCTGCTGTTGACATTAATAAAACTTTATTTTAAAAAAATTATACTCAATTAAACTTGCCCAGAAACTTTCAGGCAAATATATAAGTTATTAAAAACTTCCTGTCGCCAATTCTCCTATTATCGTATCAGCAATAAAAAAAACAATAGATAGATCCACAAAGCATCAACAAAATGCCAATAAGTACTGATTACCTCCAGTGGCACGATATTATAATTTCTTGTTTTACTACTAAATGCCTTCATGAACAATACAACCAATGCTACCACCCCTCCTACTACATGAACTGCATGCAATCCAACAATCACATACAAAAATGAAAATGAAACATTCTTTGTTAGGGTTATTCCTCTTTGCCACAATTGATTAAATCCGATCACCTGCATGATGACAAATACAATTCCCAGCAATAAAGTGGCTACTACCAGTCCACGGTATTTAGCCATGTCCCTCTGCCTAAAAGCAATATTGGACATGTGCAAAGTAAGGCTGCTAATAATAATGATAGCGGTAGAATACCAAAACATAGAAGGCAGATCAAACGTTACCCAGTTAGCCTGGTTGCGCTTAACAATATATGCACTGGTTAATCCGGCAAACATCATTACAATACTTGCAACGCCCACCCAGAGGGTGAACTTATGCGGATGTATCCTTTTCCTTTGTTCCATCACCACTGTACTCATAATCCCCGGCCCTGTATGTAAGGGGCGTATTTTAAATTATTAAAAATATTTTCTTCAATCCTGCCAGTCGATATTTTTATGTCCCTAACCAACCAGCTAAATATTGTTTCAAAACCTTCGTTCTATTAATCAGCAATTGGCACATGCACCTTATCGGCCAATAAAGCAATAAAAACGATCGCCAGGTAAAAGTAAGAACTGAACATTACTCTTCTTGCACTTGCCACATCCATCTTGATATATAACCGAATACTTAAAGCAATCATGGCGATATTACAAGCCATCAAAATCCACAAGCTTACGATTCCACTGATATTAAAATAATAAGGCAACACGCCAATAGGTAACATTAAAGTGCTATACATGATGGTTTGAACAGCCGTAAACTTCGTGGGTCCTTTGTCACTGGGCAATAATTTAAAACCTGCCTTACTGTAATCCTGGTGTGCCACCCAGGCAATTGCCCAAAAATGTGGGAACTGCCAAATGAACTGTATAGCAAATAGCACCCATCCCCCTTTCCATTCAATAGGGCTATCATAATACGCCGCCGCCCAGCCAATCAAACAAGGCAATGCACCTGGCAATCCGCCAACTAACACCGCCACAGAATTTACTTTTTTTAATGGCGTATAAATAAACCCATAAATAAATAAGCTTACCAAACCAATCAAAGAACTTTGCCAATTGAATTTTAGCAACATGATCAACAAACCTGCAATACCCGTAATGACCGCAAAGGTAGTTGCATGGGCCACAGTCATTCTGCCACTTGCCACCGGCCTGCCAGCCGTTCTTTTCATTAAAGCATCCGTATCCTTCTCTGCAACCTGGTTAATTGTATTTGCCGAACCCGTGATCAGCATACCAGCCAAAAACAACAATAATACATCCAAAGGGTTGCGGTAATCAGTTGCAATAAGATAACTTATCACTGTACTGAAGACTACCAAAAAGCTCAGCGTAAATTTGATCAGTTGAAAATAATCCTTCACTACTGAAGCCAACACAAACGAAGTTGAATTACTAATAGTATTTTTTTCCTGCAACATCCTTTTCAAAAATCTTTATAAATTATCTTCCTCACAAATCAAAATAAGCAATGTGCAATAACCACCTATTAAACGGGATCGTTAATTAGTACATTATCACATTGTTTCAATTTCACATTTTCCAATTGTCAAATTTTCGCATTGCCTTTAATGGTGGCTTTCGTGTTCTCCCACCGGCTCAGTTTGCGGAATGAATTCTCTTCCATCTTTACCATAATCATACGCACCACGATGCACTTCTGGAATTTCACCTACCCAATTGCCATGGCCAGGGCGAAGGGGTGTAGTCCACTCCAATGTATTTGCGCCCCATGGATTTGGGCTTGTAACTTTTCTACCTTTAAAAATGCTGTAGAAAAAGTTGAATACAAATAATAATTGCACTGCAAATACTATCATAGCAACAAGACTGATAAACTCATTCAAGCCTCCAAACATTTTAAATGACTCCCACATGGAGAAATCATAATAGCGGCGGGGCATCCCGGCCAAACCTTCGTAATGCATTGGCCAAAAGATTAAATAAGCGCCAATGATAGTTACCCAGAAATGGATATAAGCCAATGTATTGTTTAAAAAGCGTCCATACATTTTAGGGAACCAGTGATATACACCGGCAAACATACCCATGAAAGAAGCTACTCCCATAACAATATGAAAATGCGCCACTACAAAATAGGTGTCATGCAAGTGAATATCCAACGCTGAATTTCCAAGAAAAATACCTGTTAAGCCTCCACTGATAAAGAAACTTACAAATCCTATGGAAAACAACATTGCAGGTGTGAACCTGATATTGGCACGCCATAAAGTAGTAAGCCAGTTAAATACCTTGATAGCGGAAGGAACAGCAATTAACAAAGTGAGCAACACAAAGAATGCACCTAAGAATGGATTAAGCCCCGTAACAAACATATGATGTGCCCAAACAAGGAACGCAAGAATTGCAATCGCAAATAATGAACCTACCATTGCCATATAACCGAAGATGGGCTTTCGGCTGTTTACTGAAATAATTTCAGATGACATTCCCATTGCGGGTAACAATATGATGTAAACTTCTGGGTGGCCCAGGAACCAAAATAAATGTTGGAACAGGATGGCGCTTCCGCCTTCGTTTGGTAAAATTTTACCATTCACAACGATATCGCTTAGAAAGAAGCTTGTTCCAAGATTTCTATCAAATAACAATAAAATTGCACCAGACAATAATACAGGGAAAGAGAGTACTCCCAAAACCGCCGTAAAGAATAAAGCCCAGATTGTAAGTGGCATCCTGGTCATGCTCATGCCCTTTGTACGCATGTTAAGAATAGTAGAAATATAGTTTAACCCCCCCAATAATGAGCTTACTATAAACATTGCCATACTCACTAACCAAAGATCCATACCGATTTTGGCACCACTGGACGCATCACCTAAAGCACTTAAAGGAGGATATATTGTCCAACCACCACTTGCGGGGCCTGTTTGTACAAAAAGAGAAGAAAACATAATGATGGAGGCAAGGAAGAAGAACCAATAGCTCAACATATTCAACATGGGCGACGCCATGTCCCTTGCGCCGATTTGCAATGGAATAAGGAAATTTGCAAAGGTTCCGCTTAATCCAGCGGTTAATACGAAAAACACGAGGATTGTGCCATGCATGGTAACAAGCGCATAGTAAAATTCAGGGTCTATTTTTCCGCCTTTTGCCCAATGCCCCAGTATATCCTCCAACCACGGAAAAGTAGAATTAGGGTATCCTAATTGCAGGCGAAACAGCACTGAAAATAACCCTCCGATAATTGCCCAGGTCATCCCTGTTATCAAAAATTGCTTGGCAATCATTTTATGATCCTGGCTGAACACATATTTACTGATAAATGTCTCGTGATGGTGATGTTCATGATGTGCTGCATGGGCTCCGTGAACATCTGCTTCGTGTATGGTGACTTCGTTACTCATTTTCTAACTGTTTTTCAATAACTATTTTAATTACCTGACGACATTATAGCCGCAAGTGGAGCTTTGCCTTTTGTACTATCTGGTGCGGGTGCCGCAGCAGGTGCTGCGTTTGCCGGCTTTGGTTTTTTATCCGGATAAACAGTCCAGTATTGCGGTTCAAGTGTTGCGAGGTACTTTCTGTACTCCTCTTCAGTTTCTACAATTATTACGCCTCTCATAGAAAAATGGCCCTTGCCGCACATTTGATCGCAACTTATCTCGTACACGAAATTCGGGTTGCCAGATCTTACTTTCATTTCTTCAGTAGTATAGAGCGGTGTAAACCACATAGTGGTAGGGATTCCCGGAACTGCATCCATTTTTAATCTAAAGTGTGATAAACCCACATCATGAATTACGTCCTGTGCATTAATTATAAACTTAACGGGTCGTCCCACGGGAAGATGTACCGTTGCTGATACGTGCATATCATCCAGGCTTGCAGGATCGTTAAAATCTACCCCAAGTGAATTGGCACCCTTCGTTAATTTATAATTTTTCTTTCCAAGTATTTTGTCGGAACCCGGGTAGCGGAATTCCCAGCCAAACTGGTGGCCGGTAACCTCCACCACTACCGAATTTTTTGGTGCTTCGCCGGTCATTTTGAACCAATATTTTAACCCGAATACAACCAATACAGTTAAGAAGATTGCAGGCACGGTAGTCCAAAGTAATTCCAACTTGGTGTTGTGTGGGAAATAATAGGCTTTGCGGCCATCCTTTTCCTGGTATTTGAAGGAAAAATAAAACAAAAGGATTTGAGTGATAAAAAACACAACACCAGTTACCCCGATAGTGATATAAAGCATTAAATCTATCTTTTCACCCAATTCAGAGGCAGCGCCTTGTGGAAATAATGTTTTGCCATAATATAAATTATTGCACCACCAGCAACCTATTATACCTAAGATCAAAAAAGCAATCAGCAAAAAAGCATTGATCTTGTTATTTTGTTTACGTGCTTTTTCTTCCCCTTTCAATACACTTACATATTCACTGGCTTTTGAAATTTGGAAGATGACTATGAAAATCATTACTACTATCGCTATCAACAAAATCTGTGTCATGTTGCAAAATTATTTTCCGTAATTGTTATTCTGTTATATTGTTTAATGCTGCACCTTGTTATCCTTATCAAATGGTACTCTTCTTCAAAACACCTCATTGAATCCATCTAAAGGCCACCCATTTAAGTGTGATGTATTATACTTTCCTTCAAAAAAGGATGATTTTTTGCTGTTAATGGGTAACTGCTCAAAAACACACCCACTCTCCACATAATAATACCTATAAATAAGGCCGCAATGCCAAATTCAAAAGGCATTAATTCAGCATGTTTCCCTAACGTGCCGGGCATTACCATTTGCCAGAAGTCTATCCAATGTCCAAATATGATCAACACAGCCATAAATGTTACCAGCGTCCAGTTTCGTTTAGGGCTTTTTTTCATAAATATCAGGAAAGGACATATAAAATTTAATACCAGGTTCAAAAAGAATATGCCGCGAAATGGCCCTTGTACACGTATTTTGAAATACCCTGTTTCCTCTGGAATATTTGCATACCAAATTAGCATGTACTGTGAAAACCACAGGTAGGTCCAGAAGATAGAAAAGGCGAACATAAATTTGCCAATATCATGCAGATGCTCGTCAGTAACGAATTCTAATTGTCCCCGGTTTTTCAGGAACACAATATACAATGCTATCAGAGACATGCCTGCCACAAATGAACTTGCAAACGTATACCAGCTAAACATCGTGCTGTACCAATGTGCATCAATGCTCATTATCCAAAGCCATGGGATAGTAGACCCTACCGTTAAGCCAAAAAAGACGATAAAAAAAGATGCCCATAAAATATTTTTATTGATCCAGCTTTTGCCTGTTTCATAATCCATCGGGCCTCTCTTATCACTTTCGATACTGAACGAACGCATTTTTTTCCCGATAAACCACCATAAAAAAATTGTAATGGCACTCCATACAGTAAAGAATACAGGATTCAAAAATCCCTTTTTGCCATTTAAAATTGCATCATTCGCCACCGCTTCTTTATCCAGCCAATGAAAAATATCTGTTCTTCCGCCCCACACGATCGACATTAGAATTACAAAAGTGATAATACCCAGAACAGGCACCACGCTTGATATCGCTTCCGGTACTCTTTTGAGGGCTACTTGCCAGCCGCCCATTGCTAAAGTGGTAACGCCAATAAAAAACATACTTGTATTCACCAACAATAAAAAGAATACGCTGTTTTGTAATAAGACTGCCCAAAACCTGGTGCTGTTTACATTTTCCCCATGCCCTGCATGTTCAAAAGGATGAAAGGCAATAAATCCATATAGTAAAGCAATTAAGCCGGCACCAATCAGGCCCATTGTCCATTTATTATAATTTCCCGGCAACTCGAATGATTTAGACATCTAAACTTTTATTTATAGTGAATGCTTTTATTTATTTTTTGGCCGAAGCGGTATCGGCAGCTGCAACAGCAGCAGTGGTGCCTGCCGGTGCTGCACCGGTGGCTTTGGGCTGCAATGTCCTGATATATTGAACCATCTGCCAGCGTTGCCTCCTGTTCAACTGAGCAGCATAACTTCCCATATTATTTTTTCCATAATTAATAGTATGAAACATTGTACCGTCAGCCATAGCCACATAGTTAGGTAAGGTAAGATTTGCAATGGCGCCTATTTTTCCTGAAGTGCTCAATGGGCCATCCCCTGCGGCACCTGGACCGTGACAAATAGCACAATTAATATTAAATAGCCTTGCAGCTTCCAGGCTGTCTATGCCGGCCAACGGTGGCAAAGGGTTTTTAACCTGTGCACTCATTGTATATCCTGCGGAGTCGTTCGGCAAAGTGTAGGGAAACAAATCATTTCTTCTAATAGTACCTTCCACCGGTTTCCTGTTATAATAAATTTCGTCACCCGGGTTTTTTTTATCAGTTGTAAAAAATGCAGAATCCAGGGGGGCATACGTTTCTACCGCACGGCTATAAGTCATATCTGGCATATATATCTTTCCCGGGCTTCGTTTATTTTCACAACCTGTCATTACAGTAAGGCCTGCAATGGAAAGTATTAAAACGGCTATAATCGTATTCTTTTTCATTCTATGTGTTTTTCCCAAAAATCTTTTCCTGGTTAATGTGGTATTTAAATCTTCAGCCCATGTTTGATCAATAACCTTTTTCGTTGTCTCCATATAATTTTTGCACCCTGTCATACCTGCCGATCCACCAACCGGTTTCCGCCATTTGAATATTCACCTCTTTTGCTCCGGCCCTTTGTAAAAATGCTTCTACTTCTGAATCATTCGTTTTGTCTGTGCACTCGATAGCCATCACAAAAAGGTCATCAGTAGCCCTTGGATGAAAATGATGTTTTTTTACAAATGGCGATAACTGGCATAAATAACAAAATGTAAGTACCATACCTACCGCAGCAAATAAAACCGTTAATTCAAATGTAATAGGTATCCATGCAGGCAACGCAAAATGAGGCTTTCCTCCAATATTAAGCGGCCAGTCCTTGGTAAATACCCAGCTGATACAGGTAAGCGCAGTAGTGGTTCCAATAATGCCATATATAAAGCCGGCAGTGTGCAAACTCGTTTCTCTTATTCCCATAGCATGGTCCAGGCCGTGTATAGGGAATGGAGTATAAACATCATGGATCTTATACCCGGCACGACGAACGTTCTTCACCGCAGGAAACAACACTGCTTCATCATCAAAACTGCCTACTACAAATTTTTTAATTCCTCCAGCCATAAAATTTATCTTTTGCCTTAAAAACCCTTAAGTGTTTTTGGCGTATTAAAATTTAAATACTCTTCCTGTTGGTATGCTCCTGGTTCCCCTTCATTTGGAGAAGAGGTTAATGCACATGTTCCACTTCGTCCAGGTAAAATTTATCCGCATCCGACTTTTCTATATCGGTCATCTTATGCTTATAATTTTCACCGCTTGTTTTCAGTACAGCCTTAATTTCTGCTACCGCTATCACCGGGAAATACTTTGCAAATA